>JALHSQ010000064.1 GCA_022865885.1 Candidatus Bathyarchaeota archaeon
CACCGTTTCTGATAACATAGCCGGCTCCGGCGGGGGCGGCATCCTTGCCTTCTATGGTACTGGCGAAATCACCAACTGCACTGTCTGGGAGAACTCGCCTGACCAGATAAACGGAGGGGCCGCAGTTACCTATAGTAATATTCAAGGTGGTTGGTCGGACACAGGAAACATTAGCGCCAACCCGCATTTTGCCGGCCCCGGTCATTGGGACCCCAACGGAACACCCCAAGACGCCAAAGACGATTTCTGGGTCGATGGCGACTATCACCTGAAGTCCCAGGCGGGAAGATGGGATGCGAGCGAAGGACGATGGATGATAGACCATGTGACGAGTCCCTGTATTGACGCCGGCGACCCTCTCGACCCAATCGGCCTCGAGCCGTTCCCTAATGGCGGCATCGTCAATATGGGTGCCTACGGCGGGACGGGCGAGGCAAGCAAGTCGTATTTAGGCACGCCGCCTTGCGAGATAATTGTCGCGGGTGATATCAACGGCGACTGCGAGGTGAATTTCGAGGACTTTCGACTGATAGCGTTGCACTGGCTTCAGGAGCATTAGCGGCAAGCGTATCTCGTGAAGCGGCAAGCGGGTATCGAGCAAGTCCGAAATCCGAAGCACGATCCGCCGGAACACTGGCGGACAAGAATTCGAGACAAATTCGAATTGCCGAAGGGCGAATCTTAGAATGAGATTGCCACCCGTTCGACTGCTCTCAGGGCAGGCTTCCTCGCAATGACGATGTCCATAAAATCAAGTTTGACAGAGTACTACTCCACATTTACCGAAGCGCCTGCGACAGACACTTCTCGCCGCACGCGAGATTTTGGCAGGGTGAAGCACAAAGTGTTTCCCTGGTGGTCCCTGCTTTCGGCCCACAGACAGCCGCCGTGCATCTCAACCAACTCTCTGGCTATCGGCAAGCTTAGAGTCAGCTCCTCATACTCGTCGGCGAGCTGTTGTGTAATGCAGGCGGAACGCTCGAAGGTCTTCAGCATCTCTTTACTGTCGATGGCCGTACCGTCATCCTCAATCTCCGCTGCAATCTGACTGCCGGTATCTTTTACACGCATAGTCACATGGCCGCCCCGATGAACATATCTCACCGCTCGCTCAATCAGATTGGTCAACACCTGAACTATCCTCTCACAATCAGCATTGACGCGGAGCTCGCAGCCAGGCATAGAACTCTTCAATTCAACGCCCCTTTCACCCGCCAAAAACGACACGGCTTCGACTGCCCGTTGAACCGCCGAAGCAAAATCGAATTCGGTCCGCTCCAGCTTCATCTTGCCGGCCTCTATTCTCGCAAGAGTAAGAAAATCCTCGGCAATGTTTTTGGCCCGGTCGAACCGTTCATTAGCCAGCGACGTCTCTATCATTTCCAGGGTCAGGACAGTCTGCGCGCTCTCCTGCTGACTGCGTTTGCTCAATTCCATATTCGCCGTCCTGAGCTCATCCTCCACAAGGGTCTGTTCTGAAATGTCACGCGCTATCCCGACAACGGCCACTTCGTTTCCCTTTGAGTCCTTGATGACCGACCGCGACAGCGAAACCGGAAAGATACTCTGGTCTTTCCGCCTGTGGTAGAACCCCACTTTCCAACTGCTTTGCGCAGCGTGCGCCTGCAGCAGGCTGCAGGCATCG
>JALHSQ010000065.1 GCA_022865885.1 Candidatus Bathyarchaeota archaeon
GACCAAGAGGGGAACAGAAACCATTTTAGACCAATTTCGGAACAGGCATGCGAGCCAGATGCTGGATCGTTTCAGCTGTGACTACTGATGACTTCAGAGTTGAATCTATAAGTGGCTCACGAAGACTGAAACAAAGTTCCATAAATCTTAAAAGGACTCATGAAGCTAACTATATGGTGAAGGGGAAGGCAAACTTTCGGCATTATCATGAATGATCCAAGCAGAGAGCATCAAAGACTCAATGAATAGAATTACCACAAAGGGTTTGCACCCTTCAAAAGCACTAAAAGAAGTGCAATGAACAAATATATATAATATAAAAAAGGAGAAACACAACTTGACATGCGATCAATCTGGAAACCTTTCAGTGAATTCTTTTGTTTCGCCCATAAAAATAGGAAAAGTATGGACAATGATCCTATGTGCATTGATATTTGTTGCTGTTTTTGTAGTGGCAGTGCCCATAATCGTACATGCTCAACCGCTTCCGAAACAGACGATCTACGTTGATACCTCGGCAATTAATGCTCGAACAGACTTGACCGCTTTGCAGAAGGCGGCCCTGAAGGGATACATTTTAGGTGACATAAAGGGGAATTTTGGGGTAAAAGTCGGTTCTGAGAATGTTGAGGTTACAGACGACCCATCAAAGAAAGCAACAGCTGATCGGGTTGTAAATATAAAAGCTGGACGCGATCCAAACACAGCGAACCCTGCATGGGGTAGATGGCCGGCTGGAAGCAAGTCTGTCGATGTTTATTTGGGTGAATTTATGGACGATCCCAATGTGGCAGACGCTTTTAAGACGGGAGGGAGCTGGGACACTGACAAACTAGGCAGAGCCATAGGCCACACAGCAGGCCATGAAGTTGGCCATTCGTATTCTATTGGGCATAATTCCAAGGCAGGTGACGAGCGTAGCAAAATGACCAAAGGCAATAACATCCCGGCTACTGATCGTGCCAACAGTCTTTTCAATTTCGACGAGCATGGCGCAAATGTGCTCAAGAGTAATTGGGGCAAACCTCCTTGTGCAACTGCTGTCGACTATGACTTTAAAGTGCTCGTTACTCACTACTGGGGAGAGCCGACTTTGCCCAACAAGCCGAATGAATTGGGTGCGTTGGATACATTGTTTGGATTTTCTGGCTTATATAGCTCTCAGTTCGATTTTGGCGTCTTAGGGAAAGATACTGACGGCGGGATCCGCGATGGCAATCCTTATTTTGATTTCATCTTCAAAAGTTCTATGTTTGGAAACGCTACTGATGCCCAAATGATATCATTTATTCAAGGAGCTCATGATTATTCCCAATTCGTTCTTAGAGGAACACCCACATCCCCCTTTGCAGGTCAATGGTTCATTTTGAACGAGGAAAAACTATATCTCAACAATTTTATCATGAATCCAAGTGGAATCAATGTGGCACGATTGGTAGGAATGATGTGGCATATTGAGCCAGGGATCATCATTGAAATAACACTTAATAGTCTTGCGTATGGGACTGCAAGCAACCCCTATAATGGCTTTACATACGAGACCATCTGGAAACTTGTAGGCGGTGTCTCGATTCCAGTTGATAAGTTTGGTTTGTTGGCTCCCTACTTTGGCTTCGCTTCAACAATCATGGTTGCAGTAGTTGCAACAGCCATCTACGTCAAGCGTGTTAAGCATAGAAAAGAGAAGCAATGAACATCATTCGCTACATGCCTCATTTTCCTCTTTTTTGTCTGCTCAAGAGTCAAGGTTACTCCTTATGAAGGCTGAGAAAAAGCGTGTAGGAATCAAGGCCCAGATTCGGGCTGAAAAGGAAAAGGGGAGACGCGTAGCCACGGCCATATTTCTCGTCTTCATCCTGCTCATAGTTATCGTGTCGGCCTATTTTGCCTACACGCTCCTGAATCCAGCTTCTGGCCAGAGTCTCATCGAGCCAACTCTACAGTTCAAACCCGAAAACCCAAGCTCTCAACTCAAAGCAGCCATAATAGACCAACTAAGCCTCACGATGCCCAATCAAGCCTTCATGGAAACAGCGGCGAACACCCTGAAACAAGCAGGATACACGGTAGACTACTACGCCGGGGAAAAAGTTACAGTGGATTTCTTCGGAAGCTTGCCTGAGCATGGATACGGTCTCGTTGTTCTCAGGGTTCATTCTACGGCAACCCAAGTTGGAGCAGTCGAAGGGCCCATAACTTTCTTCACATCAGAGCGCGCCAGTCAAGGAAAATATGTTTACGAGGAGCTTGCAGGCAGGATCCGGGGAGTGGCCTATTCCGGCGAGCAATACCAACAGGGAATA
>JALHSQ010000066.1 GCA_022865885.1 Candidatus Bathyarchaeota archaeon
GCGCTTGGTAAGGTACAGGTCGCCGGGATTCGAACCCGGGATCGCAAGCTTGGAAGGCTTAAATCATCGATTGGGGACATGGCATAATTTGGCAAGTAAGAGTTATTAGCTGAGAGTGTGCTTAGCATAGTTTTATGCCAGATAAAGTGCACTGTGCCCATATCCTTGTTAAGTCCGAGACCGAAGCGAAAGACGTGTTGGAGCGGTTGAATAAGGGTGAGAAATTCTCGGCTATCGCTAAAGATGTTTCGCTTTGTCCCTCTGGGAAGCGTGGCGGAGACCTTGGGACGTTCACGAGGGGGAAGATGGTTAAAGAATTTGAGAATGCTGCTTTTGCGCTTAAGAAGGGCGAGACTTCAGTTGTTGTGAAGACAAAGTTTGGATGTCACATAATAAGACGATATTAAGTTTGGTTATTTGCCCCATGATGTACGTAGTAATCGAAATCTTTTCAGGGACTCCCTGGAATCTTTGCGAATTTTAGTTTTCTAGTTATCGGCATTTTTTAATTTTCTTAGAGCCGCCATTAAGGCCTTTGAGAACTTCATAGTTCTCTCTAATGCTTTCGTGCAAAACTTCGATTGGGTCTCTATGGGATTTTGCCATCTTTTAACCAAGCGCGCGCGCTAAAGTCGTTTTAATCCCTGAAAGAAGGGTTTGCTGAGGCTCTGGACACGGAAGAAACTTGGGAGAAAGAGAGTGAAAATCTCGATGATTTAGCTTGCCATCGCTTAGCTCGTCCAGAGTCCTTTTCAGCCCCGCTTTGTTGCGTTTGATTTAGGATTGTTGATGCATAACTAAAAAAGGGGAAGGTGAAGTGCTGTGTGGTTTTTGTTGGTGGTGCTAAGGCTTTTTCCTGAGCAGCATTAAGCCAACTATGGCGACTGCGATTATTATTGCGATTCCTGTGCCTATCGTGTACGTTTCGTACGGAGGCAACGGTGCTGCTGGTTCAGGTGCTGCTGGTGCTGCTGGTGCTTCGTCTACGCTCACGGCGGTTTCTGCGTACGAGGCATAGTAGGATTCAGAGCCTGCGAACGTCGCGATGACAGTGTACTTGCCTGGAACTTCTGGTGTCCATTGGTAGCTGAACGTGCCGCTTGTGTCGCTTGTGGCTGTGCCGATGTGGATCCAGTTGCCGTTGGGATCAACCGCGTCTAATGTTACTTCAACGCCTGTAGCGTTTGCTGGACGTGGAAATTGCATGTACACGTACTCCATCCAAGCACTCATGCTAGCGTCAGACACGGCGGGAACTCCATTTGGAAAACGTGCTGCCTGTTCGTTTTGCTTCGTGCCAGCAGCCGTATCAATCACCGTGCCTTCTACTAGTACGCTGTCGCCGTGCACTGAAACTTTCGGTGATGCTGCGACAGTGGTGGCGCTTGGACCCTTACCTATAGCGTATATGCGGTTGTCGTATGTATCCACAGTGGCTATTATGCTGTCTCCGATGATTGCGAGACCGCCCCAGTAGCTTTGGCGGAAGCCACCTTCTAAGCTCCATACTTCCTCTCCGGTTGTGGCGTTGAGGCAAATGAACGGCGCACCACGGGGCAAAGGCGAATTGCCAGAGTGTTCCGTCTGACCGAGGTAGATTTTTCCATCAGTTATGAACAATATGCGCATGGGCCAGTTATTGCTCCACAAGATTTCCGAGTAAAGATCGTCAACTTCGTAGGTCCACAGTTTATCACCAGTCTTGGCATCGTAACAGTACAATACTCCGCCCATGCCCATTGAAAAGAATTTTCCGTCGGCGATGGCGCCAATGACGTCAAATAGGTCCAATTGCACTTGCGACCCAGTTGGACCCCAAATTTGAGCTCCTGTGTCGAGGCTGAAGCCCCACCATAGTCTGGTGTCTTTTGATCGCATAATGAAAACGCCCTCTGCCAAACTCGCAGCGCCAAAAGTTATGGTTAGGTTGCCTGGCGGGTTCTTCCAAGTTGTGTTGAACAGCAGTTGCCCTTGGCGCCCTGGTGCCGTGCTTATGCCCCACATCACGATGGGGTCAGGCGCTAGTGCTACAAGAGCCCCAAGGTTCGAACCGATTACTCTGTCGTCAAGAACTGCCATGACGGCTCCAGGTAAGCCCACGGGGATTGTCACGTTCCATGAGTATGCTCTTGTGTCGTTGATCGTGCGCCCGAAAGGTATCCAACTGCCGTGTGCGAATTCAGCTCTAGCTATATCCGTCGCCATAGGCTTAATTTCTTGCATTATCTGGTTCACGGTCCAACCTTCGAGTGAGACGGCCTTGGTTGTGTTCCAAAGAGCCATCCAGCCCTTCGCATTGTTAACCACGTATCTGAGGATTTCGCCTCTTGGACCGTAAATCTGTGCGCCAGCAGGCACGTTGATCATGGAATACACGAGCTCTCCAGTGTAAGCATCGTACGCACGCCAAGTAGTAGGAACAAGACCGTCGATTTCCCACAGGTATGGATAAGCGCCGTACAGGTTAAACGACTGCCAATACACTACTTGACCATGTGATAGTCTGGTGTTGTTTCTAAACCATAGCTCCTCACCGGTACGCAGATCTACAGCAACTATTCCCTGCGACGGAATTCCACCTTGGAATCCAAGCTGGAATCTGTTGTAATAGAGTATTCCGTTGATGATTACTGAATTGGCCCATAGGCCTTGGTATGCATCTCCGGTTTGGTATCCGTTAAAACCAAGGTCCCCTCCGACTAGGCCCCCTGTCGTTAGCGGTTTTGTCCACAGTATGTGAGCACTTTCTGGTGCATCGTTGTAAGGAGCGAACCGATTAAGCGGAATCGTGACCCAGTTGCCTGCAATTGCCGACCATTCTCTAAACTGCGCATTTATCGGGCGAGTCCAGTATTCAGTGGGAAGCGGCACGCCAGGATAATATGTTATTGGCTCTTCCTGCACGACAAGTTCCACTATCTCGCTGTCGCTAGCCTTATACAATGCAGTTCCGGTGAAGGGACGCCTAGGCGCAGTGGGTGGCCATGTGTAGGTTTGTTCAGGGAAGTGCGTCTGGAAAGTGTATTTGCCGACCTTGGTAGGTGTGTACACAGTACCCGTCGATCCCGTACTGTCCGTTTTGAACGGCCCCAGCGTTTCGGTGGTGCCGTCGGGCCTTGTGACTGTTACTGTCAGACCTTGCCAACCATGTACGTCTAGTGCTAATGGGTCTGAAATCCCGAGCCAAACCAACACCTCTTGACCAACCCCTACGGGGTTAGGCTTAACACCACAGACGGCATAAGTCGCCTTTGTATGTTCAGGCACCTGGGCGGTTGCAGCTGGTAAAGCAACAAGCGTAAAAGCAATAGTTAACATCAGAAACAAAGCAATCAAAGTAGCCTTAGATTTATCTCTTACAATTTGCATTTTTCTTCTTTCTCCTTTATTTTAATTCTTACGTGATTCACGCAAGAACGTTTCTGTTATATAACGGCTGTCCTTATAAGATTTTTCAAACTAAGAGATTAGCACACAGAGCCAAATTAATCTACGCGGCGATTAACCGCATCGAAACGATTGACGCACCCGCGCCAAAAATCACCCAAGTTTCTTTTTCTGTTTCTTTTTTTTGGAGAAAAGGTATGGGTGTTTTTCTGTCTTGAAGGGTTGGCACGTCGGGAAAGATATGTCTTTTACAGATATATTTATATACAATGCAGAATAAGAACTATGTATAGAATACCTATAGGAGAAACGAAGTGTTATGCCAAGAGACCCTGTATGCGGCATGGAAGTCGACAAGGAAACAGGCATCAAACGAAAAATAGGCGACAGAACCTACTACTTCTGCTCCCAGTCGTGTGCGGACGTGTACGAACAGCCCGAACGCGAACTCAAGGCAATGAAACGCAGAGTAGCCATAACCCTGATAGCAGTAGTGGCTGCAGTTGGACTGCGCATGCTCACTCTTTTTGGGATTATCGCAGCAATAATGTATTTTGAGATCGTCGGCGGGCTATCAGTGTATGGTCTGGCAATTTTCATAGTCTCAACCCCAGTTGTGTGGATCGCAGGCTTCAGCATACTCAAAGGCGCCTACTTATCACTCAGGAACCGCAACATAAACATGGACGTCCTAGTTTCCGCAGGCGTCCTCGCAGGCTGGACATATGGAGCCATCACCACGTTTCTGCCCACAATCGCGAGCGAAGGGACAGCCTACCTCGAAATATCAATCGGCATCTTAGCCTTCGTCTTATTAGGCAAATACATCGAAGAAACCATACGACGCAGATCAGCCGCCTCAATAAGAAAACTGCTCGAACTTCGACCAACTATGGCCAGAGTGATCAGGGACGGCGAAGAAGTTGAACTTTCAATAGACGAAGTGCAAGTAAACGACACGGTTGTTGTGAAACCAGGCGAAAAGATCCCCACCGACGGCGTTGTAATCGCAGGATACTCATCGGTTGACGAAAAGCTCATTACAGGCGAGAGCATTCCAGTTGAGAAAAACGTCGGAAGCGAAGTGATCGGCGCCACTGTCAACAAAACCGGCCTCTTGAAGTTCAGAGCCACGAAGGTCGGCGAAGACACCGCGCTCGCTCAAATCGTGCGTTTAGTTGAAGAAGCTCAAGCCTCAAGTGCTCCAGTTCAAAAGTTCGCAGACCGTGTGGTCGCAAAATTCGTTCCGATAATCTTCGCAGTCGCAGTCGTCTCATTCGGCTACTGGTATTTAACAAGCGGCTTTTCACAAGCATTCTTGGTTTTGTTGGCAGTTCTCTTGATAGCCTGTCCATGCGCCTTAGGCATTGCTACGCCAACAGCTATACTGGCGGGCGTCGGCAA
>JALHSQ010000067.1 GCA_022865885.1 Candidatus Bathyarchaeota archaeon
GACACCTATGGAGTGTTCAAGAACGCAAACGTTAACCAGAAGACACTCAGTGTAGCGAACACAGATACAACTGTCAGTCTTAGCCGTGACTCAACAATAAACCTCATGGGCAGCATGAATTTCAAGGTAGCAGACAGTGATACCCTGAGATTCTACCCAATGGTTGAATACCAGATCGGCAAAGAAGTAACTCCAACAACTCCCACCCCAACAGGAACAGCCCCGGCAAAGCCAACAACAACCAATGTAACCACAGCACCACCAACTCAAGCACCAGCAGCACAGGTAACAACCCCAGCAGTAGCAACCACAACAGCAACACCAAAGAAAGAGCCTGGATTTGAGGCATTCGTTGCAATTGCAGGCTTGCTCGCAGTGGCATTCCTTGTGTTGAGGCAGAGAAAGTAAAATAAACAAAATCGAAGGGAGAAATCCCTTCATCTTTTCTTTTTTTTATAAAGCTAAATTTTCGTATTCTAAAAAGGTCTTTTATTAAACATCTTTTCCTAAAAAAGAATAAGTTCAGGAAAAGATATGAATGTACAAATGCTTTTAGAAAAAAATAAAATAAAACTCCTGCTATTTACAATGCTCCTCGCGCTGGTTGTGAGGATATCTGTTTTACCTTATGTCTTTTCTAATGGAAGTATAACTTTTCTTGGAGCTGACACATACTATCATGTGCGTCGTATCTTATTCACAGCTTCACATTTTCCAAATACTCTGAATTTTGATATATATGTTGACTTCCCTTATGGGACAAAGATTGGCTGGATGCCTTTATATGACCAGTTCGTTGCGTTAATAGCCCTCATTGCAGGGCTTGGCAAACCGTCCCTGTTTACTATAGAAGCAACAGCAGCAATAGTTCCCCCATTACTGGGTGTGATGACCGTGCTCTTAGTATTTTTTACTGCAGAAAAGATCTTTGATTGGCGTGCAGGTCTTTTCAGCGCAGGGATTTTTGCAATAACTCCTGCTCATGTATACGTTTCATTCCTTGGATATGCCGACCACCATGTTGCTGAAACCTTCCTTTCTACAACTGCGTATCTATTCTTTATTATTGCCCTCAAACGCCTGCAAAAAGAAAATATTTCTATCGACCCTAAAACTAAACTTTCCAAAATTTTATCCTTTCCTATACTTACAGGTATTACACTTGCCATCTCGATACTCACATGGAACGGTGCTCCAATTTTTGTAGGGCTCATCGGAGTATTCATTATTGTACAATTTGTGCTTGACAAGATGTCAGGTCGAAATTCAGATTACCTTGTCATAACAGGAGGTATTGCCTACTTTGTCTCCTTTTTGATAATCACACCTGTCGCTTTGATCAAGGGGATGGGTTTTGAGTATAATTCCTATTCACCGTCCCTGTTCCATTCTGGATTTTTGGCAGTTTTTGTTTCCTTATGTATTATGCTGGCATTAATTCAGAAGATCCATTTTAAAAAATGGTGGTATTACCCGTTATTATTGATCCTAATGTTTGAAGCGACATTATATTCACTTGGATCTTTATATCCGCAGTTTTATCAATCCGCAATGAGCGGGGTTGGTTATATTTTCGGGGAAGGAGTTTCCATGGTACAGGAGGCACAACCGCTTTTTACCGATCCTGGTACAGGGTTTACATTGGATCATGTATGGAATGATTTTTCCGTCAGCTTTTTCATAGCTCTCATATCAATTCTATTTATAACAAGGGAAGCGCTCAAAGATAAATATAATTTTAAATATGTATTTTTTATAATATGGACACTGATCGTCCTGACACTTACCATTTTTCAAAGGCGTTTTATTTACCTTCTTGCTGTAAATGTTGCAATATTATCAGGATATTTTGTCGTGAATACAATGAATTTCTTCTCGCCAAAACCAGATAATAAAAAAATAACCTCAAACATAAGGAGAAAAGCCAGCAGAATATCTGATCCAAAATTCAATAAAGGATTAATTTTAGGCATATTAATGATTGCCATTATTGCGATCCCGGATATAATTATCATAAAATCAATGGCAACCGATGATATCCCTGCACCACCTTCTGATCTGCAGGAATCCTTCAAATGGTTGAAAAACAACTCTTTACCTACCAGTTATTATGACAATCCTGATAAAACTCCAGAATATGGTGTCATGAGCTTCTGGGATAACGGGAACTGGATCTTGTATTTTTCACAGCGCCCTGTGGTAACAAATAATTTTCAGGCGGGCCTGGGTGATGCCGTGCGTTTCCTTATTGAACCTGATGAAAAGATCGCAAATGAAGTTCTTAACCAA
>JALHSQ010000068.1 GCA_022865885.1 Candidatus Bathyarchaeota archaeon
ACAAGCCCAATTGGACGACCGACCCGGCCGCTATCGAACATTTGGATCGCTGCATCGTTGATCTAAACACGGCTATCAAGCCCTCGCTCTGCATCGTGGACGCCACGGAAATCATAAAGACCAACGGCCCCATGGGCCCCGGCGAGCTGATCAAGCCGCTCAAGGTGATCGCGGGCGTGGACCGGGTGGCCATCGACTCCTATTGCGCCACGCTTCTCGGATTGAAAGGCGAAGATGTCGTCCATATCCGCGGCGCTTATGAGAAAAAATTGGGCGAGATCGACCTAAAGAAAGTCAAAATCCAGGAAATTAAGGTCTAGAGTTGAAAAGGGCCTGGATTTTTTTGGCCGTCCTGGGGGCCCTAGGTTGTAACGGTCTGGGCGGCCCTCTGGCCGGGACGCAGAATCTGGAAATCAGGCCCTCCCCTCCCCTCCAGAAGCTCGAGGCATTTCTACCGGACAAAGGCGGGCTTCAAAACTGGAAGGCCGAGAATGCCCCGCAGCTCTATAAGGGCGAGGACCTCTATCTCTATATCGACGGAGGCGCCGAAATCTACCACGAATACGGTTTCAAGCAGGTCCTCGTCCAGGACTACAAGAGCGCCGCGGGAAAATCCCTGACCCTGGAAATTTTTGAGATGGCCAATTTCGAATGCGCCTTCGGGATCTACACGTTTAAATCCAGCGGCAAAGGCAAACCGATCGCCGTCGGGCAAGACGGCCAGCTCGAAGAGTATTATCTGAATTTTTGGAAGGGAAATTTCTTGGTGACGTTGACGGGATTCGAGGCGAGTCCGGAAGTTATCCAGGGCCTGCTCCTCATCGCCAAATCCGTGGATGCAAAGGTCAAGACGCCGGGCAGGCGACCGTCGCTCGTCGAGATTTTTCCTAAAGAATGGCTCCCCATCACGCGGTTGAAATACGTTAAGGGCGTCTTGGGGCTTTACAATAACTATTCGTTTTTTGCCCGAGATGTGTTCCGGTTTAGGGAAGCGGTCATTGGCGGAATCAACGGAGGGAAATTCACGATCTTTGTTTTTCGATACTCGAGCCAGGAGGAATGCCGCCGGCGGTTTCAAGAGGTGAAAGCGGCCTTCGAGAAAAACCCGGCCTACAAAAACTTCAAAGCTGTCCGACCGGATCACTTCGAGACCATGGACGGCCAAGGGATGACCATCCTCGGCCAACCCTTCGAAGACTGTATCGCTTTGGTTCGCACCAAAGAAAGTGAAAAATCGGCCGCAAAAATCTCGGAAAACCTCAAAAATAATTATCCGAAAATAAAATAGAGTTGACCCTCATTGCCTCCTTCAGATGGAGATTTCCCTTTCCGAGGAAATCCTAAAGCCACGCCTTTATCTGGACGACTGCGGACCAAGGAGGAGTTTAGAAAAGCCCTTCATCAAGGATTCTCCAACGAATGCAGGATTCAACTTTTTATATTATAATTCCCCTTGCGAGCGACACCGGAAAAGGAGTATGCCGTGGAAAACCCCCTTTTAAAAAAATCCGGCTTTCCATTAGTCTTAGTCTTCGGATTATTTTTCATTTCGGTTCATCTCGAGGCCGCAGATGATGAATCAAAGATCTGGTTTAAACAGCCGGCACGGGACTGGAACGAAGCGCTTCCCGTCGGCAACGGGCGACTGGCCGCCATGGTTTTCGGCCAAGTCAATAAGGAGCGCATCCAGCTTAACGAAGAAAGCCTCTGGAGCGGCCAAAAGATCAGCAATAACAACCCGGAAGCCCTCAAGGATCTCCAGGAAATCCAGCAGCTCCTGCTCGGCGGTAAAAATATTGAAGCCGTCCGGCTCGCGGAAAAATCACTGCTGGGCACGCCGCCGCGCGTCCGGTCCTATCAGAGCCTGGGCGACCTATGGCTGGAATTTGATGCCGGCCAAAAGGTTGAGAACTACCGACGGGAGCTTGACCTTCAAACCGGGATTTCTACGGTCAGCTACCTCATCGATGGCGTCAATTTTCGACGCGAAGTTTTCGTCTCAGCACCGGACAATATCATCGCAGTCCATATCTCGAGCTCAAAAGACGCCTCCCTGAATATTAAAATCAGCCTCAGCCGAGAGCAGGATGCCGTCATCGAAGCGGCGGGCGATAAAGAAATCAGCTTGGTGGGACAGGTTGTGGATATGGCCGACACCAACAGCGGTCCAGCCG
>JALHSQ010000069.1 GCA_022865885.1 Candidatus Bathyarchaeota archaeon
AGAAGATATCAATGAGGGGGATATCTGACCAACCCCTTTGATACCTCGAATATTGGTCAAGACATTCCTTAAGCCTCGCATCAGAATCGGGAGGTTGAAACCAACGAACAAGATAGACCCAACGAGGATTTCAGCTATTCCTAGGATCAAGATTTCAATGGAGAAGCCAGCAATGTCAGTAACCCAGTTACCCATCGCTACAACAAACAGGACTGAAGGGAAGGCCCAGAGGATGATCGCTGTTATGTTGAACGCTTTCACCCTCTCCACGAAACGCGAGAGGACAAGACCGATCCCTCCCGCGAATAAACCGACGCCCATCATAAGGGTTCTCCATTCGCCGAGACTGTCCCATCCTTCACTACTCCAAAAAACCTGATAGGTCTTCTCAATTACCCCGTTATAGAGTAGAAGAACGATGCCAGCAATCGCTAATAACACACCAAGGGCTGCCAAGTTACGACTAGATTTTGCCCTTAATCTAACTTTGATTCCACGAAGAGCTTCAACAATGTTAACTCGGGAAGCTCTCAGTGCAGGAAGAATCCCCGTTACTATGCTTAAGACGACACCCACAATGACAGATAGTATGACGGCTTCTTGAGAAATGACAGGTTTAACACTTTGTGCGCCTGTTTCAAATAGTCCCACAAGATACCAAGCAACAGCTTGACCAAACCCCAATCCGCCGAGCAGTCCAACAAATCCTCCGATTATTCCCTGAAATACGTTTTCAATCATAATGGACTGGAAGATTCCCTGACGATTAGCACCAACAGCTCGTAGAACGCCTGTTTGAAACTCCCGATCTTCGACACTCATCAGCTGGACATTAGTAATCAGCAAAACACCAGTAAGCATGATAAGAAAACCCAAAGAAGACAACATTGTGCTCATTAACGTGATGAAGAAATTTGCAAGGCCAAAAAAATCTATTCGATCCGAAGTGACGGCATAGATCTTCTTCATGGCCCCCGTCTGAGGGTTAGCCTCTTCTGGAATAGAGGCTTCCAGTGACTTCACTTTAGTTTTCAGGTACTCTTCGTTTATTTCTTGGACAAAATGGTCCGTTTTGTATGCTACCAAATAGGCGCCAACGATATCTGTTACCCGTTGAGGGTCTTTCAAACTAACCCAATTCTGTAGATGTTCTAAGCTGAATACCACTCCAGAAAACTGGGAACTTATTCCTGGTCGTTTGGAATCGAAGAAGCCAACAATATGTAACTCAATCCTCTGGATTTTTTGTACAGGCGTGATGATTGGTTGACCACTTGTCAGATTGAGGGTGACAGTTACTGTAAAGTTAGTGAATTCCGTTGTTACTGTAACGGGTAAGGGGGTATTTTGACTTAGCCCAAGTTCCTCGGCTTGATTGCTAGATAGGAAGATGCTTGTATTATCATCCAAGAGAAGGTTTATGTCCATTGGATTTCCGTCTTTCCAATCATAGAACATGCCAAATGCTGCTGGATAATCAGGGGATATGCCCGCAGCTTCGATGTTAGGGTCAAACTGGCTCGCCGCTAATACTGAGATCCGGCTGGTCAGCTCGGGCATAACTCCAACAGCGTCAGGAACCAGAGTTGTTATCAATTCCTGATCCGCAGCTCTAAGGTAGCCTCCTCGAGTGCTGTTAAGGACACGAAGGTCCACTTCCCCTTCACTTTGAAGAAGACTAGTCAGAAACGAATTCTGCAAGGTATCTGTGGTTATTTGAATGCCTACGAGCAAGGTGACTCCTAAAGTAATCGCGAGAACAGCGCTCAGGTTCTTGATCTTCCTTCTGGATAAAGCCCTCCAAGCAATCATAAAACTAGCTTTCAGCACCATAGGAGACACCAAATTTGATTTTTCTTAGAATAGAGGACGCGTGTCTGCTATGAAGTCACAAAAGGGCTTCGTCAAATCCTTGACTGTGACCATAGATTCGCTGTCCAAGGCAATACCTCAAATATAAACAACGCCGATATATCAAATCAAAATATAAATATTCCTGATACGCTCATGCTCAAAAGGTGACAATAATGCAAGATGAAGAAGCCTCTGCCTCAAATTGGCTCAAAGAAACACAGAAAGGCTACGTTCGGATAGCAACACTCATCTTGCTCAGTAGGAAACCGTATCATGGATACGAAGTCATGAAGGAAATTAAGGATAAAACAGGAGGCTTTTGGAAACCAACAGCAGGGGCTTTGTATCCTGTACTCAGAGACTTGGAGGAGTCAGGGTATGTTCAAGGGGAATGGGATGCCAAAACCGGAAGAAGAAGAAAAACATATAGAATTACGGAGTCAGGCAGAACTGTTCTCAGTCGAGCCCTAGCAAAAGAAAAACAGCTCGCTACCACTATGAGAAATCTTTTTGAAGAATACATGAAAGATGTGTTAGAGGTGAATACGCAACCTAACTCGCCATTGAACATACCTCTTCCCCTCTCAGATTTGTTGTTAGAGACTGATGAAATAGAAGAAGATATGATCAAAAGACTCCAGGAGCAACGCGAACATATTCAAGTCATGATCAAACAACTACAAAAGAACCTCAGAACAATTAATAAGAAACTCGATGGTTGAGGATCTGAACTTAGCGCGCGCAAAGGTATAGACAACTATAAAAATAATTATTAATCTTCTTCTCAAAAGAGCATTGTCCACATGTCAGCCGTACGGGTTCTCCTCGAACCGCTTTGGCTGATTTTGAGTCAAGCCTAACATCCTTGGCTATTTCGTCCAACCGTGGAGACGTTTTGCAAACAAAGCGTCAATTTATTCTTTGTTTCGCTTTTTTATTACATATTTCGTTTTACTCTCATAGCGCGCGCGCTCGGAAGAACTGAATCAGTGCGGAATCTACGCTATCGTATGCTCGCAGACCTATCATCCTTCATTTATTGGAAAGGAGGAGGCATTAAGGAACGGTAATGTCAAGAATCCTTACCCTGAAGAGAAACTGAAAGAGAGATGGGTGCAGAAAGTAGAAGTGCTCTATTTTGGAAAAACTGGGACCTCAAGAAAGTCTCGCACCCTCAGGGAGAGGATCACTGAATTGGTTCGCCATTCTCAGGGTAAGACAAGGAACCACCGAGGTGGAGAGATACTTTGGCAGCTTAGAGGATATGAACACTTCGAGGTCGGCTATAAATCCAATGATAATCCGATAAAAGAAGAAAGCATGCTCATACATGAGTTCATCAAGAGAACTGGTAAGCAACCATTCGCCAACCGATACACCCCAATAACCTTTTCTTAGCCTCACACTTCGGAATCCAGCTATTCAAAGCCGAGAAGGACTATAACATGAAAATAGCCAAAGAAATGAGTCAAAGGGGATTTGAGGTATGGAT
>JALHSQ010000070.1 GCA_022865885.1 Candidatus Bathyarchaeota archaeon
GCCGCTCTTTATCGCGGACGGTGGACCGTCAGGGTGGATCTTCAACATGCGCGGTTTCATCAACTCATCCGCTAGCGCTCTGGCAACAGACGGTTGGACTGACGACACCGCTGCAACCTGGACATATGCGAGCGCCACGACCTTTACCGTCACTGGCGATCGGACGGCAGTGTTCTCGAAGGGCACCCGGATCAAACTCACTCAGACCACGGTCAAGTATTTCGTCGTCGTGGACTCGGTCTTCGGTGCTACCACGACGGTCACGATCACGGGGCGCCTACCTGCCATCTCAAGTCCCAAATTCCAAGTTAAGAGGTTGCGAGCATACTTCAGAAACTGAAGATGAAACGGTTCCCCTACACCCCAAAGATCTTTCAACTCTTGAATATGCTGTTGCCTCGCTTCAGGGTTTTCCCTGCTGAATCCTGACATGAGAAGGTCTATAGGGTTGCCAGGCATCTGTGTGAAAATAAGAAAATTAACACCTATGACAAGCAGCAACAAAATGAATGAGTAAACAATTCTCTTCGCAATAAACCCTCTTAGGCCCATTATTCCACCTGAAATGAGTAAGATCAGCAGGGGAAAATAAGCTTTTGCCTAGAAAGAATCTAAAGGAAATCTCCCGGAACAAAGGCTTAAATAGATGGCTCAAAGATTACAAAACTCAAAACACGTAGGAGCAATTAGTCCCGATGTTAAAGCTCAGGAGCAATATTTTGCCCATAATACTATGCATATGCTCGCTGCTAATGATTGCAAATGGTCTGCTGATTGCCCAGGCAAACGCCCCAATAATCCTGTCCTCTTCTCGGGCCACAAGCCTGGCTGAGATCTGGTCAAAGGCACCACTGCCCCAAAACTCCTACTGGGGAAGGATGGTGCTAGGCTTCCCTGGATATGTTGAGAACTACTGGTCTTACTTTTGGGTTGTGTGGGCAATATGTATACTGGCATGCGCTGTGGCGATTTACAGGAAGCCGAGACGGAGCAGGAAACTGGGCAGCTGGATTGTGGCTTTTTCGCTCTTGACCATGCCCATAGGGGGAGGGTTCCTCATCGGAGCGACCGTTGCAGTGATCACCGGCTTTGTAGCCTTCGAATGGCCGAAACCTTTCAACGACACTTGGATGGGTGGGGTTTTGCAGGCAGTCACGCTCAGATCAAAGTTCTTTGTCAAATTGACCCAAAATGGAAGCTTCATAAGGGCCGCCGTCATAGTGGTGATTTTTACAGCGATCTTAGCCGGAATCGGAACTAGCCTCTACACGCTCAATTTAAGCAAGATTTACCCAGTACCATCGACTCTTCTGAATGTGAATTCACTTCATGGAAGCTATATAGCTAATGTGACTTCCACTGCAGGCTTCGATATCGGAACCTTTGTGACAATAGGAAAACGGGCTAATTGGGAGACTAGGCAGATCGTCTCCGTTGGTGCAGGTTATTTGGAGTTCGACGTTCCCCTTGCATACGACCACCTGGCTACGATAGATGAAGTAACGGCGCAACAAAAAACCTCATTCGCTGCTAGTGCCGCAAACGAGATTCTGCTGAAGGGGCGGGTTTTCGTCGACGCGACAGCTTGGATCGCCAGCATAGCATACATCGCAGTTGCCATAATCAAGTGGCTAGTTCTCACCGTTTTCGTCTATGTCATTGGTGTGAAGATCACAGGGAGAACCACGACGTTTGATACTATGTTGAGAGTTGCAGCCTTTGCTTTTGTTCCAGAAGCCTTGATGTATTTTCTGCCCTTCGTATTCTCCAACGAACCGATGCTGTCTGTCGGAAGTTCCGCAAGCCTCATGCTGCCAATATCATGGCCCCTGCTTCTATACTACGCTTCGCATCTTTGGGGATTCGCCATACTCACCCTCGGAATCGAAAAAGCACTGGATGTATTCCAACAAAGGGCAGTGGGGATAGCCCTCTTCTCTGGATCCTTATACTGGTTAACAATGAATCAAATGCTATACCCGATCCTAAACGCTCCAGGCCTCGGAGTCCGGTTCACGACTGAGTCAAGCTTAGGGGTTCTCGGAGCCATCTCAGTGCTTCTGTTGCTCGCGATGCTCTTAGGAACATTCAAAAAAGAGTGAGTATACCTGCGATCGCAGGATGTTCAAGCCGACCCAAAAATCGCCACTTCAATCCAGGACAACTCTAACTACATCGCTCTTTGTTATGTCTCTTTCCTTCTCGCAATAACCCAATCCTTATATCCACTTACAACACCCCAAATCACAATAAGGGCAATCATTGATACGAGCTTCAATTCATCTGGAAGCTGAATAAGGAACAAAACGATAATGAGTGGCAGAACAATTATAATTATGACTGAAAGTATAGTGAACCAAAACCATTTGTCATGGATGATGCTTTCGGTCATACTATGCACCAAGTGACAAACCAATCTACGTTAGATGGATTAATCACAGCAATAGATAAGGTTTGACTCTGTTCATTCCTGCGCGTTTTCAGCCCGGACTAGTCGCAGTGGCTACTTTGTTTCAACGCCAAAAAACCACTTGACTCTTCCAACGAGATAAGACACAAAGGACACGACTCTTGTCAAATACAATTGACCGAGAAGAAACACCTGGGCACCCCCCGTTGACCTTTCCTCGCTTGTTAAGACGCCTCTTTCGTCTATTCATAATAGACGCCACCAAGAAAATACAGAAAACGATAATGCCACCAAGTAGGACAGCGAAAACCACAGTCAATTCAAAGCGTTGATTGGAGTAAACACTAAAAACATGCCTAGCGTTAGATGAACCGTGCCAAAAGTCACCATCATACTCAACATAGGCCGATTGAACACCAGTCACATTCAACACGTAGCAGATGATTGCTTCCCCAAAAAAATCAGTTCTCGCAGATCTCAACAGCTCCAATGAACTGCCATCAACGAGATAGAATCTCACTTCGCCACCCCTCACTGGCAGACCTGTCTCATCGGTAAGCTTGGCAACAATCGACGCATTCTGAAATACTTGAAACCCGTCTAACATAGAGACGGTAAGATTAGTCAAGATTCTACGCACATAAAAACTCTTTTCAATAGAGGAGATGCTACCCTCTCCATCAACTGCAAACAAAGTCGCAGAATAATACTGACTATCTACGAAGCCTAAGTAGACATCATCACCCAAGTAGACCTCACTCGGCCCAAACACCCAAAATTTCAGAAGGATGCCTCCTTCGACGTCATCCGCACTTGCATGGAATTCCACAAGCTCAAGCACCTTTGGAACAGAGGGATGAAGGGCAAAATCCACGACTGGCGCAGTATTTCCTCTCGGAGGATTGATAAGAGGAAAACGATCTTCATTCTGTGGCCCTAGTTGATAGGCAATGTCCCCAACGCCATCGCCATCTAAGTCGGGCCACTGACGGCTACGCCAATAGTTCCCACAAGTCTCATTATCCCACGCGTTTTGACATGTTGATCCAAGAAACTCGACGACAGCTTCATCTGCTATGTTGTTATAGAAGAAAGTGTTGTTGTATGAACTGGCAATCCGCACGGTACACACGGAGCTATTTCCGAAGATGTTCCTGAAGAAAACATTGCCATCTGAATCTCCAAGATTGATAGCCGCGTAGTTATTGTCGATCTCGTTGTTATATACAGAGTTTTCAGATGATCCGTCAAAGTATAACCCAGACACGTGATTGTGCAAGATCGTATTGCCACCTATGAGATTCTGTTGCGAATAGACAGAAAGCAGTGGAGAGTATGACAATACTATCCCGTATCTGTTCTGACTGATCAGGTTTCCAGCAATCACGTTGTAGGATGACGACACGAGCGAGATACCTGACCAGTAGTTTCCCTTCAGAGTGTTGCTCAATAGATAGTTGCTATTTGAGGAAATAAGATATATCGCGCGCTCACATCTTGAGAAGCTGTTGTTCCAGATCAAGCAATTTTTTGTGGCGACCATGACTAAGCTAGATGGATTGTCAGCTAGGGACAAATCCTTCACGATAATGTCGGTCGAATTGACGAGAACAACGCAACCACAGTCGGGTGGAACAGTCCGGGCAGTCTGATTCACCCAGTAGCAGATCTGTTTGCCATTCACCATATTCGTGTCATCAACTTCGTGAAGAAAATGCTCTGTGTAAAGACCCCAAATCCTGAAGTTGTACTTGTTGTTCCACATGCTATTGTTTTGGAGTCTGTTGCTCCCTGAATCGTAGATATGAATGCCATACATAAGGTTGTTCAAGACATTGTTGTTTCGCAAGAGGTTCCGTGAAGCTCGCAGAAGATAGATCCCACTAGAACGATTGTTCCTCACAGTGAGGTTTTCGACGACATTGCCGCTACTGTGAACATACACACCTGAAGAGCTCTGGTTCAATCCTTCGATAAGAAAACCTGCAAAAACAGTGTCGTCAGCGCTAATCTCAACGACGGCGAGGGCTCCTTCAGCTTGAACTA
>JALHSQ010000071.1 GCA_022865885.1 Candidatus Bathyarchaeota archaeon
AACCTCAATCAACCTGGTACGTTAAAATCCAATAATTCCTCAATGTATACCCTGAATAAACCTGCGTATGTTATCCAACGCGCGCGCGACAGGATTTGGGCCGCTTCCGTAGCCTGTGCTTAAGAGGTAAGCTGTATTGGGCACACCAGTTCCGACTGCAAGTGTTCCACTGTCACCAGAGATCGAGAGCTTATCTGCAAAATCAATATTGATGCTCCATAGAAGGTTGCCTACTTTGTTGAAATAGTAGACTTAGCGCGCGCGCAGCGGATTCCGATCGTTACACCGAATGTATCCTAGGTTTTGGACGTCTTCTTGAATTTAGAGATCACTAAGACAACTGCGAGGGCTATGACAAACCAGACGATGATATCACCGATTAAGTTGAGCCAATTAACGGAGATCGGTGAACCTGGGTAGACGATTACGTAGAACCATGGGAGCGGCCAACCATGCCAAGTTGCACCCACCAGCCCCATAGGCGTCACATCAATCAAACCAGTGATCAGTGTAATCACCAAACCGGCAACAACAGAAAGAAGAACCCTCAACTTCATTTTCATTGCATCAAACCCAGCTCAAGCTGCGTAATGGATCGATAAAAAAACTTCGGTGCACACAAGAACCAGAAGTTTAGCGCGCGCTTTCGTACTTTTCAGAAAATCTCGGCAGAAGCACGATGGGGAAACATCCCAACATGAAATTTTGGCGGGCCCGACGGGATTTGCATCTTATTAGGTTCAGATACCCTATGCGCGCGCAGTTGTAGTTTGAATTTATATGATTTGTCCAAACCATCCAATACTGGCTTTAAGGTTTTACTCTTTTACGATTGTAAGGCTTGCGAGTCTGGGTCTTCACGTATTGTGTAAGAAAGAAGAAAGTAAAATTGGCTATCTTCCTAGTGTTTCTTCCTAAATAAGTAGCTGAAATAAGAACTGGTATACAGTAAATAAACAGTTGACACAGACAGACAAGTATGGCAAATAAGTATTGCATAAACGCAAAATAAGCATGTAAGAAAAGACCAAGCGCGCGCTTATTAGCTCAAGACAGAGAGAGTGATTACATGGGACTTGAGGGTACAATTCTAGGGCTTGCACAACAACTAATGAGTTTTATCATTCCAGAAATCATATTTCTAATATTTGTTGAAAAATCTGGAAATAGATTCAAATTTAGATTTTCTGAGATTGAGGATTATCCCGGTCTAAAGTCGTTTGCCAAAACATGGATGGTAGGGATTGTTGCATTTGTAATCTATCTGCTTTCACCATCGATCTTCGAATTTTTCTTGGGTTCGACAGTCAATAACTGGCTGACCTCCTTGAGTTTATTGAAATTGGGGTCGTTGACAGTTGCTCTGAGTGGCTTCACTCTGTTTTTCATAGTCAATTATCTTTTCGAGAAGAAAATGGAAATGGATAAGTATACGATCATAGTCGGTGCAATTACAGTAGTTTCCTTTGCCTTTTTCTTATCATGAGCCTGACTATGTTTAATGGCTCTGCCCCCAAGAACCTCCATTGAGGCTTTCCTCAATTCACTAGTTACTAGCCCGTAACGAGCGCTAGAGAGCCAACAGTACACCGGCACTCGATATACGGTGCTTTGGTGAGAGCGCGCGCGTATAGCTGGTAAAACAATAACGGGTATAGCTGGTAAAACCACAACGGGTATAGCGCGTGCGCTAGTTTATACTGTCTGTTTAAATTACTGCGGAGAAGGTTGAAGCGCGCGCGCTTTAGTTCTTCTCTTAACCACTACAACTGCTGATACTGCAGCGACTAGTCCTGCTATTGTTAGGTAGGGCGTTAGGATCTCACGCTTGTTGGTTGGCAGGGTTACTCCGCCGACAGCTAGCGCGCCTGCGCCCGCTGTGAATAGTCGTTGCCAGTCAGGCGCGCGCGAATCGTAAAGATTATTGAAAGTCAGTCTGGTAACATGCGAGCCATCAATGTCCATCACATATATCTCCCAATTTCCGTCTCTGGTGCTGCTGAATGCGATCTTGGATCCGTCGGGGGACCATGCAGGTTCACCATTGTAAGAATTGCTGAAGGTCAACTGGGTTACACCTGAACCGTCAGCATTCATCACATAGATCTCATGGTTACCCGTACGGTCGCTTGCAAATGCTATTCTCCTGCTGTCAGGGGAAAAAGCAGGGCCTCTATTTTCCACTCCTGTACCAGTGAAGGTTATCTGTGTCTGGCCTGAGCCGTCAGCATTCATCACGTAAAGGTCCCAGCTG
>JALHSQ010000072.1 GCA_022865885.1 Candidatus Bathyarchaeota archaeon
GAGGACGAACTTGCCTTTGACATCTTTTCCTTCGTAGTCTTTAGGTTTGGTTCCAGAACCAACTTCTACCAGTTCGGCTGCTACGCCTTCGAGGGGTGTAGCGTTGCTGAAAGTGTGTAGGCTTTGGGGACAGTCTTCGTAAGTGCAGATTAGTTTCTCTTCAGGCTCTACAAGGCGGAGTTCGGCGCTTTTCACGGTCCAACCGACTGGGCTGATGTAAGTCCAGTATCGGGCTTTGCCGTCGGCAGGATACTGTTCTATGTTTGCGTTCTGCAAGCCTAGTCTTTGCAGTTCGGATTCAACATATTCGGCGGCTTTATGAAACATAGTAGAGCCTTGAATACGGTGAAAACGACAGATTTGACCGACAGAGGATTTAGCAACACTACCAGACAACTCATCCCTAACAGCTTTATTATATTCCATAATTGAATCACGTCACTCCCCCTCCGCCGCTAAAGGGTAAAAAACTTGCGGTTTTTTCAGAAGACCAGACAATCGGTCCTCCCCGCATTTATCCCTCTGTTTTATTGCCAAGAACAGATGTTTTGGACAACATCTAGCTCTCCTCAAGAATCTATTCATTTGGATGGACTATTTCCTTCTAAACTGCTCTGTCAAGAGAAGGATAGGGATTGTGGAAAATGTGCAACCAACGAGACCGGAAACATCAATCTTTAACTAGCAGGAGTTCAACTTTCTTATTGTTCACACGCACTTCGAACTTGGACAAGATGTCCATTCCCAATACACTGGGCGTAAATCTGAGGAGTTTTTCCCTCTGCTCACTTGGTATATGCTGCGGAAAGCACACAACTCTAAAACCGCTGCTGTATTGAATCTTGTACTCACCATCGTCCGACTTGAAAGTCAGAGTGACGAGCCGGTTTATCATCTTGGTTTTGAAAGTTCCACCAAAGCCGATAGCTTCACCCTTCGATTCAGGAAGAAGAGAACAGTCGAGGTTCATGAATGTTGCTTCTTTTTCAGTGATCGCAGAAAAAAGAGAACCTGTGTCAACCAAGAAACTGACCATTTTACTTATGTGATCAGCAGGGATCTCAAAAAGAACGGGTATTCTTGGACGGTTGCCTATGTTCGGACCAACGAATTTGAAAGTTCGTCACCTACAGAACTCAGAAGAACATTGCGATTTGCTCTGACTGGATGTATTCTACTATTACGCTGTTTGGATCATACTTCTTGACAGCGTTTATAATGTCACCAAAAGTACTGCCGCTACCAACGACCTGCTTGTTTTGTATTATTATCCATTTGCTATCGTACTTTTTCCTCAAGTCCTCGTAGTTTTCTTTAAACCATTCCAAGTTCTCTTGCGAAAGTCTGAACAAAGACTCTATTTCCATTTTCAAACTTACGGCACTCCCTAATATCCACTCTAGATGCGAACTTTTGTCGTCCTCCTGTGCAACATAACATGAGTTAAACGATTATTTAATTCTTGTTCTATGAGAAGAAGGTTCAGATAATATGACTTATGAAGTCGGGATATGTTTTGTGAATCAAATACCTTCGTTCAGCATTCCTTGTAAGACATTAACGACATTTTTGTCAACTGAAACCACATTCACGCAACGCAATCATTTCGATTGCATTTTGTTTAACAGAATCACTAAATCCCGGCTAACCCGGCCCAGTTCTTGAAATGAGGGGATTGTACATTTTTATACTTGTTTTTGTTTGTTTTTGCTAAGGTTTGCCCTTTGTACTTTGAGACAAAAGAAAAAGACCTGCTTGCTAGAATTGGCAGGCTTAGAACAAGGAGAGCAACGGTAGAGACTCCGCTTTTGTTTCCAGTCATAAACCCCATCATTCAGCTCATACTCCCACAAAGGATTCGTGATGAATTTGGTTTTGAAGTGCTTATAACCAATGCGTATATTCTAAAAAAGCGTTTCCAGAACCAACTCTTGGAGGACTTGCACAAGTTTCTGGATTTTGACGGTGCCGTCATGACTGATTCAGGAGCTTACCAAATCCTCGTCTACGGCAACATAGAGATCACTCCTGAAGAAATCGTGCAATTCCAAGAACAAATAGACGCGGACATTGCCACTATACTTGACATACCCACAGGTTGGAAAGTCACCGAAAAACACGCCCAAGCGACCGTGAAAGAAACCCTGAACCGAGCCAAGCAACTCTTCAAACAAAAAACAAGAGACGACATTCTCTGGGTGGGCCCTGTCCAAGGCGGAAAATACCTAGACCTAGTAGCATACTCAGCCAGAGAAACAGCCAAACTGCCCTTCCAAATCCACGCCTTAGGAAGCCCAACTGAAGTCATGGAACGCTACAGATTCGACGTACTCGTAGACATGATACTAACCGCAAAAATGAACCTGCCCATCGACAGACCACTCCACCTTTTCGGA
>JALHSQ010000010.1 GCA_022865885.1 Candidatus Bathyarchaeota archaeon
GAATCGAGCTCGCGTTCTCATAGTCACTCAGATAGGCTGCGTTGTTCACAACGATCAGGTCGGGAGCATACGAATACTCTGTCCAGGAACCACCCAGCATCCGGGAGGCATCTGAGAGGAGGAGGACTGACTTCCCATTCTCAAGGAGGGAAGAGTAGAAGTCATGGTGCCGGTAACCAAGGTACTCAACCTGGACGACAAGCGCTGCCTGCGAATAATCGGTCGTGGTCCGGTTGGTCGCGGTAATGAGATGAACCGTGTAGCCCTTATCCACAAGACGAGTATACACCGCCTGTTCCCGGGAGGTGAAGGTCGAAGTTGTGTAATTCCCGAGAATGAAGGCTACTTCACCGGAACCGACTGGTTCCGGAACCGGGAGTGTAGTACCAGTGACATAGGCAATCACTTTATCCAGGATTACTTGGGCTTCGCCGTCTGCGAAGTACCCGGGATCATAGGAAAGGACAGCACCTTTCCCTGACCCAGGTCCGGTGTAGTAGAAAGCCGTACGATACGAGGCTGTCCTGCTATCATGCCCAATACCGGTCCAATCTGGCAGGACGGAGCCGGAAAACTCGTAGTGAGACCCCCCAGTCTCCATAAGAATCGAGCTCGCGTTCTCATAGTCACTCAGATAGGCTGCGTTGTTCACAACGATCAGGTCGGGAGCATACGAATACTCTGTCCAGGAACCACTCAGCATCTTACCCCCATCAGCAAGGAATGTCACATTATTACCATTCAAAAGAAGATTGCTCCCAAGATCGGTTTCCAGAGTTGAGTAATACGTGGCAAAGACAATATTAGGATACTGCTTAAGTGCCACATATGTTGCATTGGATTTTTCGATTTTGACAACATCATAACCTCTCGCGGCCAGAAGAGAATACACCTGGTCTTCCCGTGCAGATGGTGCAGAATCGTTGACAACGAGTGCAATCGTGTTGGCACCAGTTGCGGTCGATTCCAGAGTAACGAGAAGAGTGTAAGTACCCGTTGCATCGCCAAAATTATCGCCGACCAATAACGTATATGTCCCGGTCAATGGCAATACCTGGGTCATGTCGGTTGCATAGGAACTGAGGGAATTCGTGGATGCCGAGATCTGTGTTCCGTTCGGGGCATACAACCGAATTTGCGGGCCGCTTGACCAGCTGGAAGACATCCGGGAATATATCGTGTCGCCGGCGTTCGCATCGAACGTGTAATTCTGTATCTCAGCAGGCTTGGTGAGAGAACCGGTCCTGGTCTCGCCAAACGCTATCGGTTCGGCATTTCCGGCATTATTGGTTCTTTGCAGGAACAGACCATAGGTGCCCGTTGCATCGCCAAAATTATCGCCGGCCAATAACGTATATGTGCCGGTCAATGGCAATACCTGGGTCATGTCAGTTGCATAGGAACTGAGGGAATTCGTTGATGCCGAGATCTGTGTTCCGTTCGGGGCATACAACCGAATTTGCGGGCCGCTTGACCAGCTGGATGACATCCGGGAATATATCGTGTCGCCGGCGTTCGCATCGAACGTGTAATTCTGTATCTCAGCAGGCTTGGTGAGAGAAC
>JALHSQ010000073.1 GCA_022865885.1 Candidatus Bathyarchaeota archaeon
TATCTGCTGACGAATTCAGAAACCTTAAAAGCACATTTGCCTCTCTTCTTGAATTGCCAACTTTGCCGAGGTAGCTCAGCCTGGGAGAGCGCTCGGCTGAAGACCGGGTTGTCGCCGGTTCAAACCCGGCCCTCGGCACCACAGAACCCTCTTTCTGAAAAGAGGCTTCACCGAGAAAAACTGAGCTTGTTTGTGTGTTTTGCGTTTCCAGATAGTCTAATATTGAGGATAGGGCTTGTTCCGTGATTCTGCTGATGTTCAGACGATAGCGCGCGCGCAATAACAGACGCAGAGTTTTCTGAGGGTATGGAATCAGGCCACTTCGTAGAAGATAGACATAGAGGCTTCTGCATTCTGCTCTTCTATTCAGGCATACAAAAAGGAGAAGCATTGAGAGCGATCCCCGATCAATTCCAGATGACCGAAACGGCTATCATGTTTAACGTGGGTGAAAGGCTCAAGCATGGCAAACAAACCCCGGCTCTCAAGCTACCGTTAAACGCTCCTTATGTTTCGGAGCTTAGAAACTTCATAGAAGATACGCGGAAAGGCGAGAGGGTTTTTCCGTATTGCGACAAAACAGGGTACAACATAGTTAGACGTGCCTTCAAATACCCTCATCTCTTCAGGCTTAGTAGAATCACAAACTTTTTTTTAGAGGGCTGGACTATCGCCCAAGTAAGAAGCTGGACAGGCCTAACCTGGCAGCCCTAGAATACTATGTTGGAATCGTGGACACTCAAAAGATGGGAGACAGCTTAGCGAAAGTTGCAGCAAAAGCCTAGCCTAGTATTCTCAAATTCGCTTTATCATAGATCATTCTCAGAAGCTTCATTCCCTGAGGAGTGCACTGCTGAGCTAACGCACACGGACTGGTTCCTTTTGCTCTATGCCAAACTATCATAGGCGTTCCAGATTATTCTCCTGACGAATGCGACTTGCAAAGGCACGCTTAGGCATGCTAATTTCCCTTAAAAGCTCGCTGTCTGGGACGTTGACGTTACGAGCGAGATTCTCAAGCTTCTTGTAGATCCCCGGTGGGGAACGGGGCAAAGTTGTCTGTCTTCTGCCAGCCACGAAGACTAATCTGGTTTTATGTGGATTGATTAACAAAGCCTTCTCCCTCCACCTTTTCTTGCCGTTCTTGCTTCTTGCAAAGAGTTTCATGTGCTTGCGCTCCAACTAACAACTCGCAAATCTTAATATATGGCTTGCTTTTTCAAACGCAATATGTCAAAAATCGAGCATATGCATTATTTGTGAAGACTTGCATCATTTGAAATTCATTTTCATGAATGGATTCGCATTCTGCGTAAGAGACAAGAGATTGAGAAGTGCACCAGTCAATCAATGCTGAGATCATAATCAACACAGCACTTTCAGGTTTGCCTTATCATAGATTTCTCTGAGCATACGGATTCCCTGAGGAGTGTAGTGTTTGGCTAAAACGTTCTTAGGAGCTCTTCCTTGGAAAATGTCAATGTACCTATCCGGAATGAGGGCTCTACCTAGCTCTTGACTGAAGAAGTCTCGCAAGTCTTTAGTTTTCAAATATATTCCAGGTTTCTCTCTTGCTTTGTTCCATGCTCTGAAAGTTTCATGGCCCATAACAAACAGCTTATCGCCTTTCCTCTCATACGCTCTTTCATATTTCGTGAGACAGGATTCAGCTTCCTCATTATAGAAGGATATTCCGGAATGTTTCGTTTCTCCAGGATGGCAAAAGGGAATAATGCTTCTTACGCTTCTGTCCATGTCTTCTTTCTTCAGGCTCAAAACCTCATTTTTTCTGAGGCTAGAAGTCGCCAATAGAAGAGCCACAGTTTCAGCCGCTAGATTGTCTATGGCTTCTATGAACGTCTTAACCTTCTCTGGCTCAATCTCTTCTTTCATTTTCAGAGGACTCGAAGGGTGCTTGTACCCATTCATAAACGATAATCCCTTATAGTCTCTGAAGTAGGCCTTGAAAGCTGAGATAATGTTAGAAACGTAGTCTAAGCAGCATTCTCGTTTTTTCTTTTCAATGTAAGATTGAATGTCCTTATCCGTTACTGTCTTCCTATTCAACAGAAACGTTCTCAATTTGCCCATGTAGTGGCAGACTGTTCCCTGGCTGAAATTCAATTTAGCCTTTGCAAAGAGTCTGAAATCCTCCAAGTCCTTCAAAATCTGCTTGTTATCGGAAAAGCTGAGCGTTGTCGCCGGTTCAAACCCGGCCCTCGACACCAAAAGCATACCTCGTTTGGGTCTTCAGAACTGCCAGTTTCAGCACAAACCAGCGTGCGTGCTCAAGCGGTTCTCAATGTAAGCCTCATCAACCCAGACGCCGCGACTCTCTATTGATGATTCGATTGAATCTTGCCGCACACCGGTCTCTTAGGAAAAGCACAGAAGCCGCTCCACGCCTTGTGATAGGACGCAACAGCAAAGGATTTAATACCGACTCGCACACTTTTCACGCAAGATGATTTCTGTGACAAAAGAAGACATTGCATGGAACCTAACCGAAATCTTCCCGAGCACCACCGACCCCTCAGTCGAGAAAGCAATCGACGGCCTCACCACGGCGGCAAAACGCTTTGCAGGAAAGTACCAAGGGAAAATCAAAAATCTCTCCGCCAAAGACCTGCTGAAGTGCATTGAGGAATTTGAAGCCTATCAAGCCAAGCTAGGCGACATCTCACTGTACGCCAACCTCGCGTTCTCAGCCAACATGACCTTGCCAGAGACCCA
>JALHSQ010000074.1 GCA_022865885.1 Candidatus Bathyarchaeota archaeon
ACCTATGCCCAGAAGGTAGGGCTTTTTTCGTCTTTCTTGAGTCAAGCCTTTGTTATTGGAGTTTTGATGGGTGCCACAATGCCCTTTGCTTTCTCATCCCTAACGATGGGGGCAACTGGCAAAGCAGCGTTTGAAATGGTTGACGAGGTAAGAAGACAGTTTAAAGAGATCCCAGGCATCCTCGAGAACAAGGCACTGCCAGACTACGAAAAGTGCGTTGATATCAGCACAAAAAACGCCTTGAGGAAAATGATTTTGCCAACTCTCCTAACTCTTGCATCGCCAATTCTTGTAGGTGTCATACTTGGACCACATGCACTAGGTGGCTTGCTGTTGGGGGGAACATGCACAGCAGCACTTCTGGCGTCGTTCTTCACCTTCGGCGGAGCCTTGTGGGACAACACCAAAAAAAGCATCGAATCTAAGGGGTTCTGGATGAAAGGAACTCCAGCACACGTTGCAGCAGTTGTTGGCGACACTGTAGGTGACCCGTTGAAAGATGTGGCTGGCCCCTCACTTAATATCTATATGAAACTAACGAACATGACAGCGTTGCTGATCGTTCCTGTGTTGCTCTCAATCACTCCACTATTGAACTTGGCATAGGAAGATTCGCACGCGAACAGTTTTCCGCCATCATCATAGTCAACCGTCACGTGTTCGAAGCATCGCTCCATTTCCCCCCCCAAACACATTCCGCAAAGAAAAGAGACAAACGCTCTTGTTTGGATAACATGTGTTTTGTCTGGAGCGCGCCATCGTTTGGCTCTCGCCAAACCCCCAACGATCCGAGTAGGGCTGTTTGCCATATCTGCGCTAATTAATGTCCTCTGCGATAACAGCTATTCTGGTGTGGATATGAAACCCCCAACGTGACGCCTGATAATACCTGTATCATTGATCTTGAGCAAAACCGCGAACATGCTCCCCAGATTAGGAAACTAGTCCAAATGCACTGAAAGGGAGAAATAGCATTGCGTTTGGTTGCGATCAGTGCCTCTGAGTTGAGGCCAGACCATACCTACCTCTCAAATCTCGATGAATTCAAGCGGAGAATTGCTTCAATCGGACTGGGTGACGTCGAGATCCTTCCAACTCCTGCGCCTTGATTTGTCCTTCATCGGTTACTGTGTATTGGGAGGTAGGTGGTCGAGTGCACTCGAAAGGGGGATTCAGTCAATCCTCTTCACAGAAGACGAGGTAGAATATCGTGATTTTTGTCGAAAATACGGCTATGATGAGGGAGACAAAGCTGCATGGCGCAAATGGACTAACAAGAAATGTGATATACTTGCGCTTTGGAGCCACATTTGGTACAATGGAGACATATTTGTCGCTGATGACAACCACTTCCACAAGCCAGCGAAGAAACTCAAATTGATTGAATTGGGCGCTGGAAAAATCCTTAGGCCACTGGAGGTTGTGGAAATGCTGGACTGCTAGCATACACGTTTTATTCGAGTTGTAGAGTCTATGTCGCGCTTTTTCCGCTTTGCGACAATCAAACCTAAGACGAGCCCCAGACGCGCTCTTCTGCCGCGAACAATGCTTATGTGTGAAACTGCTTCTAGCTACAAGCAGTATATCAAAACTCACTAAAGCCAACCAAAAGCTATGACTTCGTGAGAAATCTCCATTTTGTCAACCACAAATGCTTATACCATTTATGCCAAAAGATTGCTTAAAATGATTGGTGAAAAACGTTGCAGGAGTCTATCCGAAACACAGCGGAGAGGATTAGAAAGCTTGAGATTCAAGGTGCAACAAACGTTGCGATAGCCGCCATAAGAGCAATTGATACGATGACACAGCAAACGAAGGCAAAGAATAGGGCAGAGTTTTTGTGTGAACTCGCGGAAGCGAAAGCAGTTCTATCTGCGTCCAGAGAGACTGAGCCTCTAATGAGAAATGCCATCCGATGGATAGTGAACCAAGTAGAAAAGAGCAACCAGAAAACTGCTAAAGGCTTGTCAGAACTTGTCTCTTCGGCTTCGCATCAATTTATGAACTGCATTGAAGACTCAAAAGAGAGAATCGCTGAAATTGGATCGAAAAGATTGAGAGATGGCTCAGTGATCTTCACCCATTGCCATTCTTCAACAGTCACTTGCCTACTGGAAAAAGCAAAACACGCGGGAAGAGACTTTGAAGTCATATGCACCGAAACAAGACCCCTATTCCAAGGCAAGATAACCGCGAAGGAACTGCTGAAATCGGGGATTAAGACGACCATGATTGTTGATTCAGCTGCCCGCTTCTTCATGAACCAAGTTGATCTCGTGATTGTAGGTTCTGATGCGATAACGTCGGAGGGAAACGTGATAAACAAGATTGGCACAAGCATGATAGCTCTCGCAGCTCATGAAGCCAGAACACCTTTCTACGTGGTTTCTGAACTCTTGAAGCTCGACCCCGCCACAACGTATGGCGACTATGAGAAAATCGAGGAGAGAAGCCCCGAAGAGGTTTGGGACGATCCACCGAAAGGACTAACCATAAGAAACCCAGCTTTTGACGTGACTAAACGTGACTTCATTCACGGCATAATATGTGAAGAAGGAATAATCCCTCCTCATTCAGCCTTGGAAACAGCACGCAGGAAATACCCGTGGATCTTCGAGTGACCAAGCTCTTAAGCAGATTGACCCCATGTTTCCAGCGCTATTCTCAATTCCCTATGCTTTTCTGCATACTCATCCAAAAGTGTGCCAGTCAACGTTGCATCTACGGCTTGCCTCATAGCTCTAGCCCCAGCAACCGTTCCGTCTGAGTGTCCATGAATGCCTCCACCAGCTTGAATAATCACATCTTTTCCAAAGAACCTCACCAAAGCAGGCACTATGCCGGGGTATAGGCCTCCAGAAGCCACAGGAAAAACCTGCCTTAACCCGTTCATTTCCTTCTTAAGCGCTTTACAGTTCTCGGTAACTTCTTCGCTTGTCTCAAACATTTTCCCAACAACGGTGCCTATGTGAAGCTGATCTACACCTATCATTCTTGCTATTTTTGCCATAACCTTCATAGAAATACCGTGTCTTGGGTTCTTAGTAAACGCGGCATGGCCTGCTCTATGTGCGTGAATCGCAAGGTTGAGGTCAAGGTTGCGGAGTGTTTGCAGCGCGGCGAATCCGCATGTCAGAATGTCTACCATGATGTACTCCCCACCTTGACTGAGCACAGATTTTGCTCTTTTCATCATTTCGTTCGTCTCTGCCGTAACGTTAATCATGTAGACTTTTCTTTGGCTTGTCTCTTTCTCAGCTTTGTCTCGGGCTTCCAGCGTCTTCACCAGACGTTCTTCAAACGGGTTGAACCTTTGATTGCTGAGGTTCTCATCATCCTTTACGATGTCGCATCCGCCGATCCATGCCTCATAAGCGACTTTAGCATGATCTACGGTTCTTAGTCCAAGTTTGGGTTTGATTATTGTTCCAATTAGTGGGCGGTCGCTAACGCCAAGAAGTTTCCGTATTCCGCTGATTCCAAATTTCGGACCCTTATACCTTCTGAGAATTTCTGGTGGGAGTTCAATGTCTTCAAGTCTCAGGTTCTTGAGAGCTCTTAAGCCGAACACGTTTCCCGCAACGCTGCTCAATATGTTCGGCACGTTTTCTGCCTCGAACAATTCAAGAGGGTAAGCTATCTTGACTGTGCTCTTCTTTATGCTGAAAACGTGGGCTGCAAGATTCTCCACGTAGGGTTTAGCGGTAGTCAGTTCTGTCCATGTTCCAACAGAGCTTTCAGCAGCAACTCCCCCTGCGGCTTCCTTGATGCTGATACCTTCTGGTTCCACATGAAATGTACAGATGACGTCGGTTGCTGAAGGCTCATATTTCAGATTCACAAAATCCACGTATCTCACTTCGACCACGCCCACAATCTCGCATAGAGGCAACTGCTTAAAACCTTTAACTATCAACCGCGTATCTACTCAAGACGTGACTCAGATGCAGCTTAAGGCTAGACCCTTGGATGTTAAGACCGGCGGAACACACATAGCCCTCTTAGACGATGAAACTGCAAGTTTTCTCGGCGTACGCTCTTCTGACAGGGTGAACATAACCTACCATAACGAAAAGACGATTGCGATAGTAAACGTGGCCAACGACTTCCCCCGCAACTACATAGGCCTCTATGAAGAGATCTCCACAAAGCTCAAAATAAGAGACGGGGAGACAGTCGAGGTTCAACCCGCCGAGGCTCCTGAAGCATTGCGTTATATTCAAGCAAAGATACATGGCGAAAGACTTCGGGAAAAAGAAGTGGACATCATAGTCAGAGACGTTGTTGAACGCCATCTAAGCGACGTTGAGCTTGCCTCATTTGTGACCTCTCTATACGTTAACAAGCTGAGCATGGATGAAATCGAAGCATTGTCCAAAGCCATGGTGAAAACCGGCCGCGTCCTAAACCTTAACAAGGGCCGAATCCTGGACAAGCATAGCATCGGTGGAATACCCGGCGACAAAACCTCAATCTTGGTAGTGCCCATTATCGCCGCCGCTGGTTTTGTCATACCAAAAACCTCCTCTCGAGCTGTCACCTCTGCCGCTGGAACTGCGGACCGCGTGGAGGCCCTTTGCCCTGTTACTTTGACTGTTGAAGAAATAACGAAGGTGGTCAAGGAAACGAATGGCTGCATGGTCTGGGGAGGAGCGTTGGAATTGGCTCCAGCCGACGACATTTTCATTCAAATCGAGTATCCATTGGCAATAGATCCCTTACTACTGCCTTCAATAATGAGCAAGAAAAAAGCCATAGGCGCTACCCACTTAATAGTTGACATACCGACCGGAAGAGGCGCCAAAATAAAAACCATCGGTGAAGCCCAAGTGCTTGCGAATGATTTCATTGATCTTGGAAAACGCTTAGGAATGACCGTTCAGTGCGTCGTCACCTTCGGCGAACAGCCTCTTGGATATGCAATTGGGCCTGCGTTGGAGGCAAGAGAAGCACTATCGACAATAATGGGAAACGGCCCATATGATCTTATAGAAAAAGCAACAGGCATCGCAGGCATGCTTCTCGAAATGGTAGGCATCAAGAACGGCAAGCAAAAAGCAGAAGACCTGATGAGATCAGGCAAAGCAGAAGACAAACTAAGAGAGATCATTGAAGCACAGGGCGGAGATCCGAAGATAAGCCCTGGGGACGTGAAAATTGGCGATAACAAGGCAGAAGTCACGACAGACCAAGAAGGGCAAGTGCTATGGATAAACAACGAAGACGTAGCCCGACTGGCCAGAGAAGCTGGTGCTCCCAAAGAAAAGGGCGCTGGCATCGTTCTCAGAGCGAAGCTTGGGCAACACGTGAAGAAGGGCGCAGTCTTGTTTGAGATATATGCAGAAAGAAGCACAAGACTCGAAGCAGCAAGCGCGTTAGCTTACAAGCTTAAACCAATAGGACTAAGCAAAAAACTGGAAGAAAGGATGATCATAGAACGTATCCCAGCACAAATCGAGCGTAGAAAAGCCTTCATCCTGGAGAGATAGAACCATCTAATTGCGGAGCCCACCAGATTCGATGAATATGTTACGTACTCGCCTGCTTGTGGAAACTGGCGAGAATGTAGACTCTTGTAAGTTTAAATATGCGATTTGTGATTAAACGTAGCGAGAGGAAATCGCTACTTGGGTTCAAAGTCTCCGAAAGGCGAATTCGCGGCAAGAAAACTAGTGAAAAAGAGAAACAAGCTTCGCTGGAGCAGTAGATACTATAACCGCCGAATATTAAGGCTCGACGTGAAGGCAGACCCGCTTCAGGGGGCGCCAATGGGTAGAGGCATAGTGCTGGAGAAAGTTGGAGTTGAGAGCAAACAACCCAACAGTGGCGTAAGGAAATGTGTCAGAACACAACTTATCAAGAATGGTCGAACTATAACAGCTTTCTTGCCTGGTGACGGCGCGCTGAATGTCGTTGATGAACATGATGAAGTTATCGTCGAAGGTATAGGCGGCTCACGCGGAAGAAGCATGGGCGACATCCCCGGCGTAAGGTGGAAGGTCATAATAGTTAACGGTGTGTCTTTGAACGAACTGGTCTATGGAAGAAAGCAGAAACCAGCACGGTGACAGCTTTGAGCCAAAAACAAGAGGGAAAGCAAGAGAAAGAGATAAAGCTCTTCGGGAAATGGAGCTTCAAAGACCTCAAAGTCCAAGACATTGGCCTTGAACACTATGTTTCTCTAAAGCCAGTCGTAGTCCCACACAGCATGGGAAGACACGAACACAAACGTTTCCGCAAAGCAAACGTCAACATTGTTGAGAGACTTGTAAACAATCTTATGCGACCGGGCAAGAATGCGGGAAAAAAGGCTAAGGTTACTAACATCGTGAAACAAGCTTTTGAAATAATCAACCTTCGCACAGGCAAGAACCCTATTGAAGTACTGGTTAAAGCATTGGAGAATTGCTCGCCTTGCGAAGACACTACGAGGATCAGCATGGGAGGAGTGGTTTACCATTTGTCCGTTGACGTGGCTCCACAGAGGAGAATCGATTTGGCTATCAGGCACATGTGTGAAGGGGCACGTCAGGCATCATTGAACAACCCTCGGTCAATTGAAGAATGTTTGGCTGAAGAGTTGATCATGGCCGGAACTCACGACATGAAAAGCTACGCGGTCGCAAAGCGACATGAAATAGAAAGGGTAGCGCAGGCATCAAGATAGCAGTTCTGATTGAGCTATCTTGTGTGTATCTCAACAATGTCGCCATCAGCCAAGATGAAGGTGGAACCTACTTTCTGAGGACTAAACGTCAAACGTCTAGACCAAACCTTTGCGAAGTGGAATTTTCTCCTGAAATCGCTGTGAATATCTTTGGCCAATCCTTCGACTGTGGTTCCTTTTTTCAACACGAATGGTTTTCTGGAATGCTCTCTCTGATTCGGTTCCTTAGTGTAAACACGCATGATGTCAAGTACCTTGAATAGAGTCTTACCAAGGGTTCCTAATCCCTCTCCGCTTTGACATGAAACCGCGTTGATGGGTAATTTACCACCAACGTAAGTCTGGAGCTGGTCCAAGTTTTCATCTGAGCCTTTAAGATCCGTTTTGTTTGCCAGTATCATCGTAGGCTTGTAGACGGTGCTCTGGAAAATTGAGTCTTCGATTTCATCTAGTGTGGCTTCTCCGGAAATCTTGACAACAGCGTCGGTTATGCGATAGCTTCTGAGCAACTCCTCAATATCTCGAATTGTGCAGTTAACCAGTCTTCCGATGAGAATAACCCTCATCCCTGCGCCCATGAATTTTCTTTCAATCTCCACTCGTCCTTTTGGCTTGTTCACAATTATCTTTGCTTTCCCCATTTCGCTCAAGATAAGAGAAAGCTGCTTAACAGGATCTTGTGATGCGTCAACGATGAGGATTAGGCCATCAGCGTTGCGGGCTAATGCTAGAGTCTGAGGACCCCATGCTCTTCCGTCAGCCGATCCTTCCATTAACGCTGGAGCTTCAACTATTTGGAATTGAATATCTTCGTAAGTCAGGATGCCTGGCGTGGGGTTTCTCGTGGTATAAGGATCAGGCGAAATCTCCACTTTCGCGTTAGTGACTGCTGCCAAGAGGCTGCTTTTCCCCGACTTCGTTAACCCGATCAGCGCTACTTGGGCTGCACCCTCTTTTTCCAAGAAAAACTTGGGTCCTGTTTTGCCCGCCTTTTTCCGCTTCTTCTCCTCAATTTCCTTTCGAATGGCAGCCATTTGCTTTTTGACCTGTGCCAGAGTCTTAGCCGTGCCCTTATGCTTCGGGACTAGGCTAACGAATTCTTGCATTCGCAGAAGCCTTTCTCTAGGATTCTTTGTGGCCTCAACTTCTGCCCACTTTTTCCTAGCATCAGGAGGTAGATTCGCTGGCATGGCCCTATCGCGTCCAATCAGTGAAATCGAAGCCAAGCTCTAATATTTGTTTCCACTTTGATAAACTCTCCATCGCGCCACGCCATCATAAGCTTAAAATAACTGAATCAACAGTTGTGTAAACGAAATCACTAAAATTCGGAGAAGAATCGAGAAAATAAGGAGAATAAAGGAATGAGCAAAGCTAACAAACCACACCTAAACCTAGTAATCATGGGACACGTAGACCATGGAAAATCAACAACGACAGGCCACCTTCTATATGCTGCAGGAGCAGTCGATGAAAGGACAATAAAGGCTTTTGAAGAAGAAGCCAAGCAGATGGGAAAAGAATCATTCAAGTTCGCATGGGTCCTGGACAATCTGAAGGAAGAAAGAGAAAGAGGTGTGACGATTGACCTTCGATTCATGAAATTTGAGACAAAGAAATACTATTTCACAGTCATAGATGCACCAGGCCACAGAGACTTCGTAAAGAACATGATTACGGGAGCAAGTCAAGCCGACGGCGCCATCCTGTTCTGCTCTGCAAGAAGAGGCGAGTTTGAAGCAGGCATTGGCCCAGGTGGTCAGACAAGAGAGCACGCTTTTCTGGCTTTCACATTGGGTGTCCGTCAACTGGTTGTCGCAATCAACAAAATGGACGACGTATCAGTGAATTGGAGCGAAGATAGATTCAATGAGATCAAGAATGAAGTTTCAAGAATGCTCAAGATGGTCGGCTATAAGGTTGAAAAATTCCCGTTTATTCCCACTTCAGGATGGACAGGCGATAACCTTGTGAAGAAAAGCGAGCACATGCCATGGTTCAATGGACCCACACTCATCGAGGCATTGGATACTTTTGAGGTTCCTTCCAAGCCAACAAACAAGCCGCTTCGCGTTCCAATCCAAGACGTATACAGTATTACCGGCGTAGGCACAGTACCAGTTGGTAGAGTTGAAACGGGAATAATCAAGGAAAACGACGTGGTCATCTTCATGCCATCTAACAAGCAAGGAGAAGTCAAGTCACTGGAGATGCACCATGAAAGGATTGCAAAGGCAGAACCAGGTGACAACATTGGCTTTAACATAAGAGGCGTAGGCAAAGCTGACATTCACCGTGGTGACGTCGCAGGACACGTTAATAACCCGCCGACAGTGGCCAAAGAGTTCATTGGCCAGATCATTGTGATATATCACCCTACAGCAATAGCAGCGGGATATACTCCAGTACTTCACTATCACACAGGACAGATCGCATGCAAGTTCACCGAACTGATTAAGAAGATGGATTCTCGTTCCGGACAAGTTGTTGAAGAGAAACCAACCTTCTTGAAAACCGGGGACGCCGCTATCGTGAGAATGGAGCCTTTACACCCAATTGCAGTGGAGACTTTTTCAGAGTTTGAGGAACTTGGGCGATTTGCAGTTAGAGACATGGGTACTACAGTTTCTGCTGGCATCATAAAGGAAATCACTAAGAAAGGCCCATAAACCTCCACTTTCCCTTTTTATGACTAAGAGCGAATTTTCTACTGGTAACCTTGGTCAGATTAGTCAAGAATTGATCAATCCTTCGTCTATCACGGATCAGCGATTCTTGGCATGAAGCAGAAGAGATGTTTGCATAATACGATCTAGAGTCACATGCGATTTGATCAATGCTTTGATCCTGAAAGCATCATGCACGCTAAGATGAAAGCGCAAACAAGATAAATGTCAGAGCAGCGGATACGTAACCAGAGTTGAGTACATGTCCGACACTGAAACACTGCTCCCTTACTTAAGAGAAAAAAAGGACAGTGAACAGGAACAGCCGACAATCATAGTTGATGGTCGTGAAGCGAGGAGCGCTCCAAAGATAACCAAAGGTCTGAGGGAGCGAGGAGTCACCGTTCAAACCGCGACTTTGGAGAAGGGTGACTACATTCTATCTGACCTGTGCGCGGTAGAACGAAAGACCGTTCAGGATTTTGTTTACACGTTAACGCGCCGTTACCTCTTCGAGCAATTGTTCAGGCTTAAGGAAGTTTACCCGAAATCACTACTCCTTTTGGAAGGTTACTTGCCCATAATCTACAAGTACAGTAGGATTCAACCAGCTTCTGTATGGGGAGCCATGTTCAATCTGGCAAGGAACGGCATAGCCATAGTAAACACCACATCATACAAAGAAACAGTGGACTTCCTTTATGTCGCTGCACGACAGGAACAGGTAGTTGAAAAACGGTCCCCGGTAGTCCATGCATTCAAGAAAGTCGACAGCACGACTGACGCGCAAGTATACTTTGTGGCAAGCTTGCCCAACATCGGAAGAGAGAAAGCCATTGCGATACTCAAATCGTATCAAACCCCGATAAATGCCCTGATAAACGTTGACGACTGGTCTGAGACCGTGCATGGTCTTGGGCCAAAAATAAGCAGTAAGGCTAAAGAGGTACTGAGCAGTCCTTACAAGGAGTGAAAAGAAGATGGATGTGGATGTTTCACCGACAAGGAAAGTGGCGATCCTAGGTTTAGATAGACGTTCAGCCAGCAATATCGCATGGTGTGCCGCAACTTATGGCATAACAAGACTGTACTGGCTAAATGGCTACATCTTATGCTTGGAAGTATACGAGAAATCCTTCGAACACGAACTGAAACACAAAGAGTTTCCAGTGAGCCAGATATGCTATGCCGAATTTCCGAAATACGAGAAAACCTTGGAGGTTGACAAGAGCCTTCAGATTCCAATAGTGGACGTCTCGGACATGGAACTCTTCAGAAGCATACTGAAAGCCATATTGGAAAACGAGAAACAGACTGCTACCACTTCAAAAACGAAAGGCGCTTAGGCTTTCTTCTTCACGTATTCATAACCAAGCTTGAATGCTTTTATGTTCATTTCCACCTGCTTCGTTGGTACAAGTTCTTGAATGGAGCTGATTACACTTTCTGTTCTGACTGGTAGCTTGTCCGTGGCTGTCAAAGCACCTATCAAGACAATGTTACGTGTCAGGATGCTTCCAGCCTCCTCCGCCAATCTCTCAGTCTCGACGATGATGAGTTTTTCAGTAAAACGGTGAATCTTTTTCACGATTTCTTCAATGCCTGGGTAAGCCATCTTCTTTACTGCAAGTTCTGTAGGCGGAATCCTCTCGTTGCTCATTATTACAAGCGTCTTTTCTGAAGCATACCTAAGACTTCGGAGCGTCTCCAGCGGTTCAAACCCCAAGATAATGTCTGCCTCGCCTTCCAGAATCGTTGACGCTAGGACATGCTCGCCTATTCTCACACTAGAGGTCACCGCACCGCCTCGCTGAGCCATCCCATGTATTTCGCTCACTCGCACATTCAAACAGTCCTTAACAGCGGCAACTCCTAGGATCTCTGCTGCCAAAATCGTGCCCTGCCCGCCAACGCCAGCTAACACGATATTACATTCGCTCATTCCTAGCCACTCCCGCATCCTATGGCGTTAAATGGACATACTGAGGCGCAGAGTCCACACGATACGCAAAGAGTCTTATCGATGCTCACTTTCCCGCTTTCAAGAACCAATGCTGGGCAGCCAAGAAGCTTTATACAACTCATGCAGTTCGTGCAGGCATCCGTTATCTTGCAGGGCACTATCGCCACGCCTTTTCTTTTCCGTTCCCTAACATCCATAAGTGTGCATGGTGCACGAAAGATAACTACTGAAGGTCCGGGCTGCTGCAATGCCTCTTTCAAAACTGCCGCAGCTTCCTTGAGATGGAAAGGATTAGCTATTCTCACATACTTCACTCCACATCCCCTAGAAACTTCTTCGATACTGACTTTTTCAGAGTAGCCACCTACTCCTCTTAAGCCCGTTCCAGGGTGCGGCTGGTGTCCAGTCATTGCCGTTGTGGTGTTGTCCAAGACCGCTAGTGTGACCTTGGCATCGTTGTACACTGCGTTTACGAGGCCGGGCATTGCTGCGTGAAAAAAGGTCGAGTCGCCAACTATGGCAATCGTTGGTTTGTCTGTTGCTCTTCTCATTCCCTGTGCCGTGCTTATGGCCGAGCCCATGCAGATGAGAAGGTCGCCGACGTTCAAAGGTGGTGTGGCGCCAAGGGCGTAGCAGCCTATGTCTGTTGGGTAGTTCGCGTTTTCTCCTCCAACTTTCTTAATTGTGTAAAAGGATGCTCTATGGGGACAGCCAGCGCACAGAATTGGCGGCCTCGGGGGCAATCCGTTGGCGATTTCGGCGTAGGCTTTGTCAGTTTTCTCAAAGTCAAGTGGCAACTTTTTACCTGTTATTTCTGCTAGACCCGTTGCAACGGCGCGCGTGGAGAGTTCTCCCTTTCTTGGGAAATATTGTCTGTTTGTTTTTCCGTGGATCTCGATATTCGGTGCATGATCCTTTGCTATGGCTTTGATCTGCACTTCCAAGAACGGTTCAAGCTCTTCTACGACTATTACTTTTTTATGCTTCTTCAGGAATTCTGCAATCATTTTCTCTGGGAGTGGGTGAGTTATTCCTAGTTTGAGTATGCTGGCGTCCAGATCTATCAGTCTTGAGGCTTCAACAGCATAATTGTAGGCTGAGCCCGAAGAGATCAGGCCGATCGAGTTTTTTCCTTCACGTCCAATTGTGTTGTATGGTGAGCTTTCACTGATCTCCTTGGCTTTTTCCATTTTTCCCAACATGCTGACATGCATCAATCTAGCATGGGCGGGAATCATGACCATTCGCTTTGGTTCCCTAATCAACTCTCCCTTGAGTTTGGGTTTGGCCAATTTTCCGTATTCGACAGGGCCACGAGTGTGGTTTACACGGGTTGTCGTTCTAAGTAAAACGGGCAGTCCGAGTTTTTCCGAGATTTCAAAAGCTGACTGTGTCATTTTCTTGGCTTCTTGTGGATTGGATGGCTCCAAACATGGTAGATTTGAAAGCAAAGCATAATATCGATTGTCCTGTTCGTTTTGTGAACTGTAGCATTCAGGATCATCTGCCGTGACTATTACGTAGCCGCCTCTTACGCCAATGTAAGCCAGAGTCATGATGGCGTCCGCAGCTACATTCAACCCGACGTGCTTCATTGCAGTTAATGCCCTGACTCCGCAGTTCGCCGCGCCTGCAGCCACCTCAACAGCAACGATTTCATTTGTCGAATACTCCATGTACAAACCTGCTTCCGCAGCTATTTCAGAAATAGAATCTCCTATTTCCGAGGCTGGTGTGCCAGGGTAGGTTGTGACCATGCCTACTTCAGACTCGAGAATTCCTCTGGCGATGGCTTCGTTGCCGAGTAAAAGCACTCTCTTATTAGGTTCATTTCTTAGCAATATGCGTAGATCGGGCAAAGCAATTTTCTCCCGTTGAGAAGAGATTCTGATAGAATCAGCGTTTCACATATAACTTTTGGTTGGAAAACCTGAAGCAGCAATGGGTGAAGAGACCCTGTCTTTTCCCTATCTGATTAGGCTTGGGTTCACTGAACTAGCTTTAGCCGTTTCAGATCTTTCACAATTCTCTCTAAGGCTACTTCGGGTGGCATGTTCACTTCTTTGCATTTGAACTCGATTTGGGGAAACTTTCTTTCCTTGTAGTATTGCAGAACTGGCTGAGTTTGGCGCTCGTAGACTCCTATTCTTTCTTTGATGACTTCTGATGTGTCGTCTGAGCGCTGGTAGAGTTGTCCGCCGCATTTGTCGCAAACACCTTCTTTCTTGGGCTTAAGATGGCGAATATTGTAGATTTCGCCGCAGTTCTTGCAGATTCTTCGCGTGGATAGTCGCTCGATGATTATCCAGTCGGGTACATCGAGTTGGATGACTACGTCAATTGGGACAATTCCTTCAAGCGCCTTGGCTTGTTCGATGGTGCGGGGAAATCCGTCTAAGATGAAACCCTTGCTCTTGGAAGTCTTGGCCAGTCGTTGTTTCAAGACTTCTATTACGACGTTGTCTGGGACAAGTAAGCCTTTTTCCACATATTGCTTCACTTTGTTGCCTAACTGGGTGTGTTCTTTCATAATCTCACGAAAGATGTCCCCCATGGCAACAACGTCTACGCCCAGCTGAGCTTGCAGTCGCGAAGCATAGGTACCCTTGCCTGATCCTGGTGGACCAAATATAATGGCTTTCATTTCATTATATTCTCCCTTTTTTATTTCTACAAGGTTGGATGCGGTAGGTTCTTGAGTCGCTTTGATATAAATGCTTTCAAATGATTTTTGAAATTGCAGCGCTCTTTTCGACTCTCTGGAAAAAATGGATAAGAAAGGGTTTGCAGTGATGCGTGTTACTTGCCTTTGAATACGGGTTTTCTTTTTTCGCTGAAAGCCCGAACGCCTTCTTGAAGATCCTCTGTTGACGCTACGACGCCAAATCCTTCGCGTTCTAATGCTAAAGCGGAATCAAGACTTATGTCGGCGCCCTTGTTGATTAGCGCTTTAGAGACTCTGAGGGCTACAGGAGCTTTTGCTGCCAATTCCAAAGCGAGTTGCCGTACTGTCTCCGTGAATTTGTCTGCCGGCACGGTCATGTTGACTATGCCGAGTTGCTCAGCTACTTTTGCATCGATGATCTTTCCTGTGAGAACAAGCTCTTTGGCTTTTCCTCTTCCCACTAGGCGTGTGAGTCGTTGGGTCCCACCCCACCCTGGGATTAGACCGATGTTGATTTCCGTTTGTCCCATGCGCGAATTCTCTGAAGCAATTCGAAGATCGCATGACATGGCTACCTCAAGGCCGCCGCCTAAAGCGTAGCCGTTCAATGCTGCTATGACTGGTTTCTCTAGGTTTTCAAGTGCGAGGCAGAGTTTTTCACCCATTAGTGAAAGCTCTCTTGCTTTTAGCGCGTTCATTCCAATCATGGCTTTTATGTCGGCGCCCGCTGAGAACGCTTTTTGTCCTGCTCCGGTAAGCACTACAACGCGTACGTTCTCGTCATTTTTGGCGTCATCTAAAGCGTGCAATACTTCCTCTACAACTTCTTTGCTGAACGCGTTCAGTGCTTCGGGGCGATTCAGAGTTATTGTAGCTATTCTTTCACTTTTTTCATATATTACGAGTTTGAACTCCATATGTTTTGCCTTCTCTATCTTTGTGTCCAGTCGTAGAAGCCTTTTCCGGTTTTTCTTCCCAAGAGCTGCGCCTTTACCATTTGTTTTAAACCTGTGCTGGGGTGGAATTTTGGATCCAATTCCTTTGTCAGAACTTCTGCGATGGCTAATGTTGTATCTGAACCTATGTAGTCCAGAAGCATGAGCGGTCCCATAGGCCAATTTAACCCTAGTTTTATGGCTTTATCAATGTCATCCCTATCAGCTGTACCTTCCCAGTATATTGCAGCCGCCTCGTTAAGGGCTGGGATAAGTATGCGGTTCACGATGAATCCTGGGCAGTCTTTCTTGACGAGGACGGTCTCTTTCTCCATTCTTCGGGCAACTTCTAGGATGGTTTGTGTGGTTTCATCGGAGGTCTGTGCTCCCCTTATGACTTCAATCAGTTTCATGAGTTGTGGCGGATTGAAGAAGTGCATTCCACAGACCTTTTGCGGGCGTTTTGTGGCTGATGCAAGCTCCGTGATGCTGACTGATGACGTGTTAGAGGCTATTATTGCGTGTTCTGGGGCGTAGTTGTCAACTTCTCGGAAGAGTGCCTTTTTCAACTCGATGTTCTCTGGCGCGGCTTCAATGATTAGGTCAGCGGTTGAAACTGCCTCCTTGAGATCGAGCGTCGGGTGGATTCTTGCAAGAGTTTCGTTCATTTGGGTCTCTGTCATCTGTCCTTTCTTAACGAAACGTTGGAGGCTTTCGCGAATCATGGTCATACCATTGTCAATGAATCTCTGTTCAATGTCTCGCATGTACACTTCGAACTTGCCGATTTGAGTGGCTACTTGCGTGATTCCATGACCCATCAGGCCGGCTCCTAAGACTGCAATTTTCTTGATTTCTGTCAAGATTTTCGCCTTCTCCAAGTTGAGAAATTAGTTTGATGTATCGGTAACGATATAAATAGTTTGGTTACTACTATGCTATAAGCCCCCATTTCCCTTATGATTGTCGCAGACAATCGGCCCAAGAATCACCGCGGCAATAAGAAGGATGGTTCCCCAAAGCGTCAATGAATTCACAGCAATTATGAGACCTGAAATCCATGCCATCCCAACTATGAAAAGCCCCAACGGCCCAGCCATCTGCCAAGTTCCCAAGATCCCTGTTACCGTTGTAGCCAGAATAATGAGAACAATTATCAATGAGACTAAAATCTCATTGTTCGGAATAGTAGCCCTCAGAAGCGCCTTCATAACCTCCTCCTCGGGGTCGACGCCTATCCAAGTGAACAAGCCTCCTAGGAAGCCAAAGCTTAAGACAAATTCTTGAAGGAAGACATCAGATTTAGTTGCCACAATTCACTCTACGCAGTCCCCTACGCTTTAAATGTTTCATCAGCAACACGCTTCAAGATGCCCGTTTCAATGTCGTCTTTCCGAAAGGTCTAGGCGCAAAAACCAAATCCCTAGCTCCTAGCAAAATGATGTAAAAAATGACTAGGCGACAGAAATCATCGAGCTTGCCATAGCATTGAGTTCCAAATTCTTTCAATGAGAGACTCTTAGAATATTCAGGCCTGACCTTGGTTGCTCGGTCTCTGAAGCTCATCACTTTGCTTGCATCATCATAGTTGAACCTTGCATGGGCAATGGCGTTTCTTATACGATCATTGTATCCCTCAAAGAAAACTGGGTCTAGGTTCTTCTTGAAAGTCCTAATGCCTGTTTCTTTGATTGCCTCATAGTCGATGCTCACTCCGTCTGTAGCCTTTTGAAAAGTGTAGAGCATTCTGATATTTTCATCGTACACACCTTCCACAAAAACAAGATACATGAAGCAGCTGCTATAGTATCTGCCACTTTCACTGAGATTTTTCGATGCTACCAACTCAAGATATATCCTTCCAAGATTGTTGAGAGCTTCAGTGCCTGTCTCCAATTCAGGCAAGATTTTATCGAAGGTTTCTTTTGACTTTTGAAGACCCAATTTCCCTATCATGCCATTGATAGTCTTTTCCAAAGCCATGTAGCACTTTTCTCGGTACTTCCAGTTTCCGTCACTGCCAACAAAGTCATTCTTGAATGCTAGTTTGACATCGTTCCAGTCATCCTCAATCTCGCCAAATGTCACCTTTGGAAGAAGAAGATCCTTTGACAATCGCTTTAGCCAACTCGATGTATGCGGAAAGCTCTTTTCAAACCGCATAGCTAGCTTATTCAGTTCGCCTGCTCTTTCACTTAATCCCATGACTTGACCTGACAAGTCTATTCACTAGCTCATGCATTACTCAATGCGCGCGCTATAAGTTTGGTTATTTCACTCTCACACGCGAACAATTGCTCGGCTGGCCTCCTTGGGAGCAAGAGAACTTCATTTGCCTAATAGCCAGATTATGAGTAGGATAATTGCTGGCAGTAGTGCAAGTAAAACCATGAACAGATAACGGCGCCATCTTTCGGCAAACTGCTTTCTTGTGATCAAGAATGGAATGCTACATATGTAGCCAGGAATGACTAGATAGGAAAGTAGCAAGGATGCTGGTATGTTCACTTTCCGCATAATTGTAAAGGCATATGTCACGACAAAGAACAAAACGGACAAGAACAGTCCCGCTGCATCCCATCCGCTTAGCGAAGGTTCATGACGATATAGTCTTATGATCTGCGGAACAACCGGCGCTGCTTTCATTCTTCCAACAATACTGAAAATCGCAAAGATAGCATTGCTCAGTACAAGATTGACGAGCAGAAACTCTGGGAACGAAAGGGTAGAGCGGTATGGAAGGAAATCCCTAATAGCTAAAAGGAATAATGGGACGAAGACAAAAAGAGAAACATGAACCCATAGTCTTTCGCTCAAGTGTTTCTTCAGATCCAGCATCAAGGTTGAACCTAAGAGATAGTAGCAAGCGATTATTGGCGCAAGAAATTCCAAAAAATAGATGGTTATTGTCCCGCTACTTCTTGTGATTGAGAAACTTAGCTCTTTCGAACTGATGCTGCTTGTCGGAATCAAGTTGCTGTTTGTGTACCACAGGTCATTTAGAGAGTAGGCTTTTGTTCCATTGAAAAAAGCATGATGCCCCGTAGATGCTAGGGTAAAATTAGTGTTAACATATTCCATGTATCGGACATCGAAGCGCAGGATGTATGAATCAAATGGAAAAGTCTCACCGATTCCGTCAAGTAGCCATGTTGCTTGAGCTGATTCGCCTTGATAGTACCACCCTCCAAGAGTCTGTTCCGTTCGATTGCATAAAATCCAAGCCTCACCTGCACCAGTAATAAGTACACTTACATTTGGTTTATTATATGGAAAGCCATCAAGGAACACAAATGTCTGGAGTTGCACAGTCTTTTGAGTCTGGTCAATGTCAAATATGTAAATTACAAGTCTGACCCTCGTTAATTCATCAACTGTCTGGTCTTGGGAGGGGGCACTTGCTTTGGATGTAAGGGCCAATACTGAGAGACAACAGATCAGGAATGAAAGGGAAAGAATGATGATTTTCTTCATGAGATTCAACTATGGACCTTGTAGGCAATTAGATGTAAGCTTTTTGGTAGATTGGTCAAGACAGCAACTAGCATGGTGCTATTCCTAACAACTACTAAAATACGGCGAGTTCCCAGTCCCGATACTTGTCAGGAAGCTGAAGACTGCCCCTGCCGCGAGAATCAATCACAACCTCACCTTTGTCAAAACAGTCAGCGCCCACAACAACGCAGTCGAACCGCTTGCTCAAAGCATCAGAGATCTGCTTATTGCCAAGCATACAGATCTTCTCTGCCCTGACCCTGTCATGCCGTGCAGTCTCTACTACCAACTGCTTCACGAACCGTCGCTGCTCACTGTACTCGCTGCGCTGTCCGCGATGCTGCCCCATAAATGACAATAAGGGCTTGAACTGCTTAAAAGGCTCTGACACAGGCGAAAGACAGCTTTCTAGAGCCTAGTAGAAGAAAAGGAGGCTGCTGTCTCATCTGACAGCGTAGATACTGATTCCAATAGTAGCATTTCCAACCGCACTATTAGTCAACGCAACACGCATTTCTGGCCCTTTCACATCATACCATCCGCACATGGACTGCCCAGGATAGACAGTGAACTGCTCTCCCCAAGCTTCCACGCCTGCATTCCTGAAGTAGCACAAGCTGTATGCAGCTAGACTTGACCCAGTCATGTTGAAGTAGAGCATGTACTTCGTGAAGCCGTCAAGCGAGACATAATCTGTGAAAGCACGCTCATACGGTGAAGGGAGAACTACTGAGTCCACATACTTGGACAATGTTCCCCTTGCCGTTTGACTCCACTGATCCCAGTTTGTAATGTTAATGTTCATCTCGGAAGGCCAGTTAGTCACGCTCACATTCCTCGTTGGGTCCCCAGAAGCACCGTAGGATGCTGAGATTCTTGCTATGTCAGCTATGTCGATTTTGCCATCACCAGTCAGGTCCCACCACGGATCATAGGAGTGTGCTCCTTGAGAGCCAACAGGCACTACCATGAACAGCAAAGCAGTCAAACAGAAAGTAACCAAGACAGCGACAACAATATTCTTCCCTATCATTGAACCACCTCTCTTTCTAAAGTGTGCTTTGCTGATGTCGTGGCAAGCTGGGTTTAGCTTTTGTGAAGCACTAATCCATGAAAAAGAGCGTGCGCTACCTTTTCTGGCAGTGAATCATAAGTTCTGCCAATGGCCGCAGACTTGGACAAGCTTATGAGCTTCGTAAGGATCTGCGGGCTCCTGATGCAGACAAAAGTCTACCTGTTCTGGCAGAATAGGCGATAAGCAAGGGGTTTACATGTACGTCTTTCCATAGTTGCTGCATACCATGGCTATGTCGCGTATATCCACCCTGTCGTCGTCATTTTCGTCGGCGATTGGGTTCCATCGAGGGTGTCCAGGATACGAGCCAAATGCAGACGATGCAATCGCAATGTCAACTATGTCAACCTTGCCATCGCCACTTAAGTCGCCAAGTATCCTGATTTCAACCGTAAGTCGGCTTTGCAAAACGTTGTTCGTCGTGTTGCCGTCAATTTCGGGGGAAATATCTGCGAGTGCAGTTATGTTGTAGCCGCTGTAGCAGGGCGGCACGCCCGTGGTGTTCCACGAAAACACCAATACTTGAGTCTGGCTTGGAGCCAAGACAACCATCTTAGAACCAATCATTCCTGCTCCCCCGACACCAGTGTAGAATAGGTTCAGGGTTTCGTTTTCCGTGAAGGTTCCAAAGTTTGTGGTGGTCACGCTTATGTTGATTGGCCAGCCTTTATAGGCCCAGTTTCGGTAAGGAGTCACGTCGACAACGCCGATATCATGAGGTTGGATTGGTCCTATTGCAATGATAGTCCCTGTCAAAGCAGACACTGGAATGTTTCCGCATAGTGTGTTTCCTAATAAGGATACATCGCTCGCCTCTACCCATCGTGCACCATTCCAGTATTGCATTTTGGTTTGACCGGTAATGCCGCCGTTCGTTATATACACCGTGGCAATGCCATCAGAAATACCTTGGACGTTCACGTCGTAGTAAGCTGCAGGATTCATGCCAACTTCGACCGTGCCGGGCGGGTAGGTGGGTCTGACTATTTGCGTGGTCGTAATTGTGACTGGTGTTCCCTCTGGAGCTGAAGAATCACTTACACTCACACTCACTCCCGTCAGAAAGGTCTGGTTTTCAAAGGTTGCTCCATCTTGAATCGTGGACGTAGCAACAGGTATACAGAAAACACCTTGCTGATCGGTCGACGACGATTGCGCAGAAAAGGTAGCCGTATTTGAAGCGCCAATTAGCCAGTTCAATCCTTGCGACTTTTCTTGTGTAGCAGCACAACCAAAGCCAACGACCAATTCATCCAGCGAACTCGCCCACAATTGTCCCTCTAGCTGAACATAAGACTGAACTGAACCGCTCGTTGAAGACAGGAATCCTACAGTTGACCCCCATCCAGCGCCAACTATTACCAATTCTGGCGCGCGCGCTCCAGAGCCTGCATTGATGTAGGAGTTCTGTGGCGACCGACCGTTGCCAGCGGGTATGGTCCAAGAATAGCTAAAGAAGTCATTACTCAACATAACTTGATCTCCTGATATTATGGATATTAGCGTATAGATTCCAGGAAGACTTAGTGAGTGACCTGTCATCGGATTGTCCACAGGAAGTCCGAAATAGCTTTTGGCTTCGGGAGTCGGGATCGGTCCCGGAATATATCCCGGAGTAGCATTGTAAATCTCTGCGACTCCAATTGCGTACCAACCGTAAATCGCGAAATTCTCACAGATAATCACATTTTGAACCCAGTAGCGATAAGGGGTATATTTGTCGCCAGACCAAGCAGGAACGTCGACATAGAAGTTTTGTTGGATGGTAAAAGCTTCACTAGTTGGCACAGAACCATAATATGGGCCGGGTATCAGACCTGACCAGCCTCCTATCAATGTGAGTGCGACCGCATTAGGAATGACGTTGAGAGTGTTCAGAGTTACAACGCTCTTTACTCCCACTACTTTCTCGGTATTGACCGTGACTGTCTGGGTATGAGCAAGGTTTACATTTGTTCCGCCTATTGTGATAGTCGTGCTTGCGGTTATCGTAAATGAAATGGTTGAGGTTTGCGGTTGCAAAACGGTGACGGTGAAACAGGAAGTCTGGGACGGTTCGATGGTGCTGCTGCTAAAGCAGGCAAAGACGCCGGGTGGTGCAGAAGAACGGCTAAGCTGGACTTTCGAGTCCATTTCAAGACCGTAAATAGGAATTATCTCTATTAGAAACGATCCTTCTTCCCCGCATGGAACATTTTGGGATTTAGGCGTAATCTTCAGCTGAAAGTCGACTCCTGTTACTGAAGAGCTCAGGCTCTGTGCAGTATTTCCTCCGCTGTCTGTTACGATGACATAAACGCCACAGCTGCCAGTGCTTGAAGGAGTAAAAGTGTACTTGTTGGACTTGCCTGTACTCGCAGAACCCCCGTTCGGGGGTGTGACGCCGTACTGCATCCAGTACCATACGTATGTGTAGTCCCCAGAACCGCCTGACGCCGTGGCTGTGAAGGTTACAGACTGGCCAAGCTGAATCGACACACTGGTAGGGGAAATGCTAACCCCAAGGTTATATGCGAAATTGGCCGTAACACCGCCATTCCCATTTACCGTGGCCGTGGTCGAAGCTGAAGAAGGGTTCGACACTGACGCGGAGCCAGTTGTTGACCAAGCCTGGAAGACATGCGTCGAATCTGGGTTGGCTGTCAGGGAAAATTGACAGCTCTGAGGGACTGTGAGCTGTTGCGACTGTCCAGATGACACGGTGCCCGAGCCTAGACTAAACGAATATGAAACTGACCCTCCAGGGCCTGCTGCCAATGTGAAGGTGTAGGTTACGGGGACCGATGTGAAGGTTATTGGTTGGTGGAAATCGCCCCCGTTAACTGTAATGGGGTCCGCTGTTGGTTGCGCAACAAAGCCAGACGGAGGCGTCACAATGAACTGGTATGGTCCTCCATTCGACACTCCAGTGAATATTATTGTGTATATCGTGTTGCCTGGTCCGTTTGAGTACTCCGTGCCGTAGCCATCCAAGGTAACGCTCCAAACCTGCGCGGGATTGCTTACCCCTGATTCTTCAAAAAAGACGCTGTGGGTTGACGGAGCTGAACCCCAAGGCCACATCAGCGGGTAATGGTCAGTGTTGTTACTGTCTATGGTGTATGGCGTATCTCCTATTCCGTCACTTCCAAGTTGGTTTTGATTTGGCCCGCTTTTCAAGTCTACGCCAGTGTAGTCGCTCCAGTAGTTTCCGCCCGAAGGATAACCATCATCCCAAATGCTCGCAGAGTATGGGCTAAATACTTGTGGCATGTTGTTTTCGAAGTTGTTGTGAAAGATTTTGTTGCTTGAAGAATACGAAAGATCGATGCCAGCACCGTTGCTTGCTGCTATGTTGTTTCCGCTTATGCTGTTATAGTTTGAAGAATACGAAAGATCGATGCCAGCACCGTTGCTTGCTGCTATGTTGTTTCCGCTTATGCTGTTATAGTTTGAAGAATACGAAAGATCGATGCCACCACCGTTGCTTGTTATGTTGTTTCCAGCTATGCTGTTGCCTGAACAATCAAAGACAAGAACGAGACCATGCTTGTTTGCTGCTATGTTGTTTCCAGCTATGCTGTTGCCTGAAGAAAAATCGAGACAGATGCCTTCAGAGAATGCTTTGATCGTCATGCCCTGTATTCTTACGTTGGTTCTCCTGAAAAGCAATATTCCGTGCGCGCCTCCTCCTGTCCCTTGAACGGTGTATCCCGCCCCGTTAACCACAATATTGTCTATACCAACAACAATTCCTTCAGCATTGCTGGTGATGCTACCAGTTAAGGTGTAAGTGTTCCCGTTTCGTTGTATCGGCGCTGTTGGCGGGTCTACGCTTCCGTCAGCCCTAATGTATATGGTTCCGCTTGCCTTGACTGGTTGAATGCGAAATGCCATTGTTAACATACTAACTAGCAGCAAAACAAACATGAAAACAGATAACGCCCTCTTCATCTTCACCCTCTCCCTTCCAACCAAACTGATAAGCTATTCTACCACTCTCTTCTCTTTATTGCTTGTGGAATCTTCCTCTATGCGCATCAAATAGTTATGGCACATGGTTTATTGACTCAAACGCAACGCCACGGGCAATGCGATACGCATAACCGAAAGCTCGGCACGTATAACAAAGACCCTAATAGACTAGCCAATGCATCATACGAGTCACTTCCAGACTCCCAAAGCCAAACCACCTGGACAGTACGCTTCGAAGAAGGAAAAAGGCAACAGACTCCATGAGAGAAGACCCATGTGGAGTCTTCACTTTAACTCAACTCTCTACCCTGTCCAAGAATGTCGTTCGGTCGCCGCCCTTTTAAGAGGAGAACCTTGGCATGCAAGCGATCAGAAACAGCTAACATGATTAAAGGTGGAGATGTTTGCAGGATAAGAGGCTAGCTCACTTCCAAGAACGTCGAAGCAATAGGTTTGAAAAGGACTTGTTTGTTGATTTGACGATCCATGATGTGTCAGCTATCCTGCTTGAAGAGTTCTTTGACAAGGTGATTAGACCCAGCTATCAGGGCAGAGTCGGCGAGGCAATTAAAGACCTGATGAGAAAAGCCCTACTCGAAGAAGCAGCATCAACACAATAGCCGTTTCAGTTCGCGCGCGATCGTGTTTACGTTAGTTTGCCTTGGCATACTGGGCATGCGCACAATGATTGCCTTGCACTGGTCAGTCTGACTTGTCAACGCCGACTCCTCCTCTTTCGCGTGCATACTACTCTCATTCTTTCAGGATGGTCTCGGACAGGGTCTGAAACAAGCGTGAAGTGCTTAGCGTCCAGCAGCGGCTTCCACTGACTCATGGGAAACCGCTTGTTAAGCCTAGAATGCCACAGGCAAAACGAGCATTCACTGTTAGGATACCGAAACTCGACAAGGTCATTCTCCAAGAATTCTAGGCTGTCGCCAGCGCCTACGCATGACGCGCAGTTAACATGATGCTCGCTGTAATGAGCCAACAAGTAGACTTCTTGCAGTTCATCATTCATCGTAGACTCCTCCTGTTCGGCATTCCACATTCAGCTTGAAGCCTAGAGAGATTCAATGCGACGGAGTGCGCGTTCTCCCGATCCAAGTTTGACATTTCCACAGCGACATTCTCCTCAGTGATTGGTTCCTCACGCTGCCTCAACCGCTCCTCAGCCCGCCTATACAGAACATCATCATATTCTCTGAGTAGCCTATCAATCTCCATTGCCCTAACGGTTCCTTCAGGAATGAGCCGCATCATCCTGATGAATGCGTCATGCCCAGGAAAGTGACTATCTTTCAGCATTCTTCATGCCCCCCTGTTCTGTTGAGACTCCACGCTGCTTCTGCCTTCCGCAATCTCATGCGACAGTTCATCAGCGACAGCGTAATTGATTCTTGACATTTCAGCATCAACCTTCCTCTGAGTCGCCACTTCTCCCCGTTGCCTGATTCGCTGCTCAATCTGCTTGCGCATCAAGTCCTCGCATTCCTTGAGGCCGCTGAGCGCCTTGGTGATTTCCATTGCCCTGATTTTCCATTCGGGAATACGCTGCATCACCCCAAGGAAGGCATGATGCGACTCGTGAACGATAGGTTTTCTTGTCATGGCATGTTCTTCTCCTGTTCTCTGAGGCTCATCAGTTCACTGCGTTTCCGCATGAACAGCGACGCCGCCTCTATGACAACGGCGTTCTCGTCAGGCGATAAACTGTCAAGCACTTCCTGCTCAATCAGACTCTGGAAGTTCTGCTTACCCTCAGACGGCACGCCCGGCACAAGCACGCCTGTCAACTCAGCCTTCTTCAGCGTTGTTTCAAGCATACCCCGTAACGCGCCTATCTTGTTGTTAGCTTCAGGCGCGCTCATGTAGACGCTGCTGAACTTCTGGTAAATGTACTCTAGGCGATTCAGGGTTTGATGGTATGCTTCCTTCGCTTCTGACAGGCCCATGATTTCAGGTTGCCATTGGCTGCGCGTCTGATAGTACCAGTAGACGCTTTTCGGACGGACATGGAATTTGAGGCATAGCTGCTCAATGATGTCTGGTCTGCTGACGCCCGCGCCCTCCATCTTGAGAAGGTCTGTTTTGAGTTCGAGCCTGCGGTTCAAGCTTGTCTTCTCCTAGTCAAATTCTGAGGTGAACCGTTTGAAGCGGGGCTTCCGAGGGGAGAGGAAGAAGGACTTGAGAAACCCCAGCACGAGTTTCTCGCAACCTTTCTGCCTGAGTAGGCTGGCAGAGATCCCGCTCGGAAGCCAACTATGGAGGTGTTGTTGTCAGCGTTCACTTTCAGTCTTCTCCACTTCTGCTCGTCTCGGCAGTCGATTGAAGCTTGTGCCTTCCACTGGGCAAGTGTAGTATGCTGAGTGACTGTTTGCATTCGGTGCAGGTGAAGACGGCAACTTCAATGCTTGCGTCCTCACGCTGTTCTTGAGTCTTGCCAGTTCCAGTCTGTGTGTCGCTTGGTTCTTCATTGATGAGTGCGGCTTCTGCTTCGGCTTTCGCGTGCTCATAGCATTCCAGTGAACAGTAGAATTTCTTGTCGGGAGCGGCGAATGGGCGCGGTGACTGTTCGCCACAGTGAGCGCAAGGAACCCTTCTGGCTTCTGGATGCGCGATCTCGTGGAGTTCTCGGACTGATGGAACCTTGCCAGTCTCGTTGATCTTGCCTATGATTTCTTCGCGTTTCTCTTCGGGAGCTGCTAGAATCTCGCGGGCCTGATGTTCAGTGATTTGGCCACTCTCCAATGTGTCCCGGGACACAATGTTGCTGAGTTTTGGTTCTAGCATCTGAAGGTGATGTGTAACCCATTCACGGCTTTTTCCGAAAGCGTCAGCGATGTTTATTTGTGCTGGATAGACCTGTGGGTAGGTGTCCATGAGATATTTGATGACTCTTGCGGTCTCGTAGTCAGTCAAATCCTTCCTAGCTAGGTTCTCCATCATTCTCGCTCGGTCAAACTCTTCATCTGAGAAATTCTTGACGACAACAGGCACTACACCTAAACCGAGTTTCCTAGCAACCAAAAGGCGTCTTTCACCTGCTCCGACTTCAACATAGCCAAGTTGCGAAGCTGGCCTGCAGACGAGCGGTTCAAGAATGATACACGGTTCACCTGATGCCACCGTATCAACGATTTGCGTCTTCAGCTCTTCCAAGTCTGCTTCGATGTCAAGTCGCAAGGTGAATCGTGGCGAGAGAATGCTGGCTACGGGAAATGATTGATAGAAGCCCGGCTTGATCGTTATCGGTAGGGCACCTAATGATTCTTTTGGCAGTGCATTGCCAACCTTTTTAAGTTCAGGTTGAGAGTCGATTCCATGTTCCAGCGGCTTCTTGGCGAGCGGTCCGGGGATTCTGAAGCACTTCTCATTCTTAGCGTAGTCGCCTCCGAAGTCGCGGCAGAGAGCACACATAGCCCTAAACGGCAAGTCATCTAGCCACTTCTTGGGCTGAAGCTTCGCGTAGAAGAACCCGTCTTTGCCCTCGCCTACCTCGAACCATTCTGCTATGGCACCTTCTTTGAAGTCTAATGTTTGGGCAATCTTCACTGCAAACTCAGTTGCAATCTTCAAACTGCTCAACTCAATCTGAGCCTCCATCCTGTTCAGCAGGCTTTGAATCCATCTTCACAATAACGCGTGGCCTCGGCTTGCCCTTGATTGTTGAGCCTACGCCTCTGAGAACGCGCACATCACTCATCAAGCTGCGAACCGTTTTATGAGTCAAGCCAGCTTTCTCCTCTAGGATGCGCTGGATCTGCTCGTCAGTGCTTCCACGGCTGATTAGCTCGGTGAGTGCAGGCCTGTATGATAGTCTCTGCTGCAGGAGCTGCTCGTAGGCCGTGTCCATCCCGGTTTTCTCGTTGTAATCCTTTTCGTCAGCCTTCAACCACTCATTCAAAGCTCGCTCATCATTTTCTGTCAGGTGAAACACCGTCATGTGGCTCATCTCACCGTGCCCATTGATGTAGCCGTCATTCTTGCCTTCAAACGGGAGAAAGCAGAAGCGTTCAGAAGCGTGTCTGCTCGCGTAGTAGCTGTATCTGGCTTCTTTGAGCATGAACATGCACATTGCGTAGTGGCTGCTCAGGCTCATCCAGCCTTCATCTTCAAGCCTAGCCAACGGTCCCCTGAAGCCCATCGCAGGGTTCGGCTCGCCGCTGTTGTCGTGCCCGTAGGTTCTGCCCATGCGTGTGACTGTGCCTTCAGGAAAGTGTTGGGTTCTGTTTCCGCGCAGAGCATCTGCTTGTTGGTCAACTGATAACTGTATGCATTTTCCGACTAGAGCGCTGAACAAGTATCCTCTTGGGCACTGCCCCTTGCTGTCAGGGTCTACGCCCTTCAAGATCTGGTCCGGGTTCGCCATCCCAGACAGCTCACCTTCACGCGTCTGATTGGCCTTCTGCACCTGCATCTCAAGCTGCCGCAGGCTTTCCTTCTGCCTGATGCGCGCCTGAACGGTCACATCTGATACTCTGCTGCCTCCTGGCATCTGTTCAGTGTCAATGTTTCTGTCGCTAGTTTCGATTCCAGCATTGCCCATAGCGCGATTAGGCGTCGAATCGTTGTCTGGGTGCTTGCGGTCACTGCCTCCTTGGTCAAGAGCGACCTCTGTGCCTTCTGGAGTGAACTGTTTTCTGGAAGTGCCAGCGCGTGCTTTCCGCAGGTCGCTGTCTGCTCTGTTTCCTCCTGCCGTTATGTCAAAGGCTGTTGACGCTGTTCCATCGTCTATTGACACGCATCCGCCTAGTCTGGCGCTCCACATCATACCTCTAGGGCATTGTCCGTTATCGTCAGGCTGAACCACCTGCACTGTTTGGTCAGGGTTTGCCAAGCCGCTCAACTCGCCCTCACGCAACCGAGCATCCCTCGGCACAGGATAATTCTTCTGAAGGTACGCATAGGCTCGGTTGACTTCCTGAAGGGCTTCAGTATGCTCGAGGGTGCCGATGCTTTCACTGATATCCTGTCTCAGCGTATTCAGTTGCCCCGGGCTGTTTTGTTCATACCCTCGCACGCGAATTTGCCAAGTTTTCGGGGGAACCTCAAGCTCCTTGAATCTCTCGGCAAGGTAAGCGGCAACCTGCAGTCCCGTGGCAGTGATGGTTTCTCCGTTGAAGGTTTCAGGCACTTCAACGCGTATGCCCTGCTTTGCCAGTCCACGATCTCTCAAGGCGCTGAGCAGGACGACTTTGGTTAAGAGTTCCCTGTGATCCTTCTCCGTGAAGGGCTTGCTTCTGATCTTGACGAGCAGGCTGTCCCCGCTCTCGAAATTTGGTATCTTTATTGTTGGCATCTTAGTTTGCTCCTAATCTTTTCTGTATGAAACCGTGATTTCTGATTACTAGGTGAGCGTGCGGGTTCACCGGCATCCGTCTATGATCGTCCCGCTCGCAGAAGCGAAGGTCAACGATGATCTGGTCAGGAGGACTCCACAACTCAACATCAACTTGACATCTGCCGCATCTGCGCACGCGCCAAGCAGGACAAGTTGACAAGGTCAAATCGTGAAAAGGGCTTCTTTTCCAAATCGCATAATCTTTCTGGTGACTTCTTGGGAAGTCAGGGTCAAGCCAAACATCCAATCGTGAACCATCATCGAAAGTGACAACACAGACCCTTTGACCAGTCGACGCCCTGCCAAACTCTACAAGCTGAGGAATGACAAGCTCACCGTTAACTTCAACAATCGCGCTAGGCCAGCAAATATGCGGAAAATCCAGATAGTTCCACTCAAGCTGCTGAAGCTGTTGTGTCATGTCTGAGTCGCACCGTCCTGAGTTTCCTGTTTTGCAAGCGTGTTGTCGGCAGCAAATAGGTCCAAGACCATTTGCGCGTTAGACAATTTGTCCTTGAACTCTTTGGCCTTATTCGCCCAGTGGAGACGGCTTTTCGTAGGAACGGTAGACCATTGCTTGATGACATTAGAAAGATCAGCATCAAGCTTTCTGAGGAGAGTCTGCTCTTGGGCAGCCTCTGTAGTTCGTGGTTTAGCTCGTTCTGTAACTATGGAACAGGGCAGTTTCTGCGAGTAGCGTTCCTTCAAAGCTTCATACACTTCCTTGTCGAGGCACCCAGACGCGTAGAAGCCTTCAGTCAACGCAAGCAAGCCCGCGTAACTCCTGCCGAGCCTTCGATTCGACTGAAGCTGCGCCAATGCCAGTTGCAATTCTCCTGGCATGTACAAGAGCAACCCATTCTCCTTTGAAAAACGGTTTCCGCTTGATTGTGTGCCAACCATGCCTAGTCACCTTTCAACAGTTTCCTAAGGTCCAGCAAAACGACTTTCGTGTCAGCAATGATTCCGGCGAGTTCAGCTTTGTCGTTATCTCTTTGAGACATTTTTAATCAAAACAACAGTCCTCAGTCGACCTATTTTTTCTCTAATCGCAATAGAGTGCAGAAGCTGATTCTACTGCGTGTGCGACTTTGAAAAATCGAGTGAATAGTCATTATCACTTAAGTAAGTAAGTACTGTACACACACCAAACAACAAACAAAAACACCAAACAACAAACAGCAGCGCACACAAGACAACGGTTCATTGAAAGAAGAACAACTGATTCACAAGGAAGCCAAACTCGGAAGCGGCAACTAGGCTGTCCTATTGGAAGTTAAGAAAAACCGTTCCGGCTACAGACTGGAGGGTCACTTCTTTGTTTCCAGTTCCTTGAAAGTTGGACACTTCTTGTAGTCTCCAGCGTACCCTGAGCGACCGCAAAAACCCCAACCTCCGCACTTGCGAAGCTCAGTCAACCCCGAAACAACGCTACTATTAGGACACACTTGAACTTCAGTCATCTAAACATGACCTCCCTGGGAGTCAGCCTCGCGTTTCACCATTTGATTCCTGAATTTCAGGAAATGTGGATTTCGATCATAGCCTCTGAGCTTCTCGGTCATCCAGTCTCGCACGAGCGTGGATGAACCGTTTTTCCTTTCGTACAAAGTGATCAACTCTAGGTCTTTCCGCATCCCCCAGTCAATCCGTATGGTCATTTTAATGGGGAAACGCTGTTTCTCCACAACATCCTCAGAAGCCCTAGAAGGTAAGGATTTTGGCTCTTTCATTCAAGTCTGCCTCTAGGATGTCAAGCGCCAGTCCCTACCTAAAAAGAAACATAGCAATAGACTGCAAACGACAGACACGCGAATGACTCGAACTTCTAACGCGCCAGTCCCTGATGGCCTGACGAGCTTAGGCCATAGCAACCTCTGTTTCAAAAGGTATGGAGCATGTTTTGAACTTGATAGTCAACCTACCCTTTTCTTCAATGGGCAGCGCACACATTCCAACAGGATCATCCGTACATATTGCATGATCATCCGTAAAGTATTTCTGATCCTCAAAAGGTGACCGCTTGATTGGGTTAGTTTTGAAGGCTTCAGCAAGTTCCGCGTTGACCTCTGACAATCTGATGATGCGTCTCTTGAAAGCTTTTTGAAACTCTTTTTTCGCCTTTTCTCGGTCCTTTGGCTTCAGCTTATCTAAGGCACTATAACGGGACCTTTCCTTTTCATTCTCCGAAATGATTATATTATTGACCTGAACGCCGTCATGCACAATTTCCCACAACCGAGCCATCCTGTACTGCATTGTCTTCATTGCTTCAGGATCTGCGGCATGCTTAATCATAGTTTGCTCTTTGCTCAACTTACACAGATTCTCAGCTTCTTGGATCCTTTTGTTGAGCCGGCTTTGCATGCCGTTTTCTATTTGATTTCTGCGTTTCAGCACCTTTGTCTTGTCCATCATGTCTAGTTGCCGCTCATTTTCTGATGAATACTTCTGGTTGAGGTAGTAATATTTTACAGCTTCATCCAAGCACTCCTCGCGATTCTGTAAAAATCTACGCCAATGAACCTTCGGCATTCTAGCTCGTTCCTCCTAGTCGCTTTTCCAATTTCTGAACTCGAATGAGCAGCTTCTTTTGCAGGTTACTTCTCCCGTGTTCATTCAAGTATTTCTCAGGATCTTGCAAATACTCAGTCAAAGTGAACCTCATCAAGTCACACTCCCCAACCTTTGTTCGAGTTCCTCAACCCGTTTCAGAAGTGCCTCAACAGCGTTTGCCTTCCTCCGTGTTTCTTCATCAATGACCCGCACAATCTTCTCTGGCTTGATGTTGAGGTAGTCCGCGTATGCCTTAGGATACCGTTCACTGATCTCCAACTCCAAAGTCGTCAAGTAAGTGCTGTCTTGAACTGGAATCGCCTTGCCCACTAGAAACTTGATTTGAAACTCGTTCCACCCTGCACGACTGAGTCCGCTCATTACCCAAGCGCGTATCCTGTGAACATGAATCCTTCCCGTAACCGTCAAGCCCGCATCTTCAGCTAATCGACGCAGCATCTTGTTGCTTCCTTCAGCCGTCAAGTCGAAAACATTTGACACTGGCAGATCAGCAGTTTTCTTGTCCATCTTCCTTTTCCTAGACTGCTTGCCGCTGCTTTCCTTGAGCCACTTGCCGAGCCACTCAATCGCAAGCGGGTTCAAGACTCCTAGACGGGGCACACCAGTCTTCTTTCTGATTCCTCGCCAGTAGATGAACTTCTGCCCTTCTGCCCTAGCCCTGGCCAATAAAGTTTCAATCTGTTCGCGTGTGAGTTCTAGGACGGCGCTGATTTCCCAGCCGAGACTCACCATCAAGCTTAGAAGCGCCTTATCCCTTGTGCATGCCACATCGAACATTCGTGAAAGGTCGCCGTTACTAAAATTGTGACTGTCAAGGTCAGGCGTCATGCGTGGCCTTTCGCCTCGCCTGAAAGAGACCGGCTTTTCAAGGTAAAGCAGGAAAGCGTTAACGCTGTTGACGACTGCGTTGGTAGTGTTCGACTTCTGCGCCGAGTTTTGACTGATATACTGCAAGAGCAGGTGCCGCAGCTCCTTTCCGTTGAGAGCCAAGAAGTCCTCGATTGATCCTGTGTACCAGTTGAAGAACCGTTTGATTCTGGATTCGTATGTTCTGCGCGTGCTTGGCCTGCGGCATTCCTCTAGCCAACGCGCTATTTCTTGGTGTTGTAGGACTTCGATCCTCATTTTTGGTCAAGTAATAGTAAGGAGTTTCCATTATATATGGTTTGTGATAAACGAACTCAAAGGCGATTAATGTATCGATAAAAAGGTTTTCCAACCGTACTTGATGTAGCCATGTGTCGTGGCATGTATTTGTAGTGTGTAGGTTGGCTTTTGCGCAATGTCTTCCACGTATTATTGTGCCTAGGCCATCATGAATATGCACACACACGTATGAATAAGTTTAATACGGGGTTGTGAATTATGGGAGGTGTGCAAGAAGAAATGATTTTTGCACTAAATGGTATAGGAGTTGAAATAGCAAATGGCCGGAAGAGAGACTTATAAGGCAGTCTGTGCTGAATGTGGAAAAGAATGTGAACTTCCATTCAAGCCTGATGGAACTAGACCAGTTTACTGCCGAGAGTGTTATTCTAAGCGAAGACCACCGAGGAGATATTAAGCTTACAAGCTAACATCATCCTTTAACATGGATCTTTTTCTTCTTTTTTTCTTTTGTGTTTCTTTTTTGTGGTCACGTACCACTAATGATAATAAGCAGGAAATATACATTTAAGAGCTTATCTTAATGTAAGGTTGAGAATAGTATAATGCCTACAGATCTAGTTTGCGGTGCGATTCTAGATGAGAAAACGTCTAAGTACAAGATCACTTATGAAGGAGAGACTTTCCATTTTTGTAGCGTTACTTGCAAGAAAAGGTTCAAAAGGCATCCAATGAAATTCGTGAAATGAGAAGTCTTTCCAATTGGCTTTCGGTGCTTCGGATGATCTGTCAAGTCTGGAATCCGGCCACTCTATAAGTTTGGGTAGCATCTTGCAGCGTGGTCTATGTCTGATTGCACTTATAAGGAACGTTTCCAATAATGTAGGAGTAGCATCGTGTTACGCCTTGATGTGCAGATGTGACAATGTTACCCACGACAACGGATCACAACGTTGGCTAGAGGTACAAGTGGAATGGCTGAGACATCAGCTATGGATGGTAAACGCAGGTCGAAAAACCACCTTCAACGGAAATGACATTTGGGGAGAGTATGAAGAACCTTGAGAAATAAAGTGTCAGCCAGCGAATATCTCGCCTTTCTTTCGTTGAAATACGAAGTTGACCCTGATATGCTCTTCCGTGCCCTAGTCTCAGCAGAGGAGAACCAAAGCGCTACTTGTGGAAATCTTTCGATTCAATATCGGGGCAAGCAACGTGACAAAACTGTTCTCTTAATAACAAAGGGTCAGAAGGTTGTTGCACAGTTCCCGTTGCCCAAGGAATTCTTTGCTGAAGCAAACAACCCGATCAGAAGTGCCCGCAAAACCGACATGATACGGAGACACTTAGTCAAAACCGACTGTAGGTCTAGTTCAACCACTATTAGTGGCCTTCGCATTGGGATGAAGAGGGTTAGTCTGAGAGCCAAGGTTCTGGAAATCGCAAGACCAACGCTGGTTTTCACTAGGTTTGGGAACTATGCAAGCGTAGCTAACGCTTTGATTGCAGATGAAACTGGAACCATAAAGCTATGCCTCTGGAATGAGCAGATAGGTTCTATATCAATAGGTGATACGATTCAAATTGAGAATGCAGGTATGTCCACGTTTAGAGGAGAAAGACAATTACGGATCGGTAAGAAGGGAACAGTAAGCAACGTTGAAAGCTTTGTTCCCGAGCAGGGCGAAGTAAGTAGCATCTGATTTTTCTTTGATTTGGAGATTGTCTAAGCGGAAGCTAGGTCACTTGCTTGGGTGGAAAATGGCTCTTGCAGCGTCTTGTTGTCTCATCAGTTTAGGCTACTAGAATATGTATTTCTTATCAAGCCAGTCGGGGAACCATTTGTAGTTCTCTATAGGTCCTGCTTTTCGAAGTCCTTCGTATGAGGCTTTCATGAGCACTATTGTTCCATGTCCATCACGGTAAAGCTTGACCAGTCTTTTTGCTTCAAGGCTTTTGAGGAGCTCATCAACCTCATCATCGACTGCGTCGGTAAGCCTTTCTTTCAATTCCTCTCTACTCATGAAAAGTCCAGGGTTCACTTGATAGTCCTCAGCTAGGATTCTTAGCACGTTGTCCTCGTTTGCTTTGATCTTCTTTGGTGGTGTTGCAGTTGAGGTTGGGATGCCGAGTTTCTCATGAACCTTTCTATGGGGCATCTTGAGATCTTTGTTCAGCATTTTCAATCCGCCTCGCAAAATGACGAGTCTCATTATGTCATTTGTGCCTGCTCCGATCTGGTTCACTTTTGCGTCTCTTAGGTAGCTTTCGATGGGGTAGAATCTTGTCCATCCGTCGCCTCCCATCACCGTAATGGCGTTGCTGATGAGATCTTCGTAAGTTTCAGATGTGAACAGCTTGGCAGTTGCGGCGTCTACCATGGCCTCCTTGTGTTCATCCAGCAGGTGTGCGGCATGGTAAACCAAGAGTCGTGAGGTTTGTAGACCAGCGAGCATGTCCGCGATTTTCGATTGATTTGCTGGGATCTCTATGGCCGGTTTGCCGAACTGAATTCGTCGTTGAGCGTAACCGACTGCGTGGCGTATTGATTCACGCATTGGGCCGAGCATGCCTGCTGAATAGACTATGCGCTCGAAGTTTAGGCCAGCCATCATAACCTTCCAGCCTGACCCTTCTTGACCAATTATGTTTTCAGCAGGTATATTTACGTCGTTGAAGTCTAGGAAGCCGTTTGGCAATCCGATCCATCCTGAAAGCTCGTTTATCTTTTCAACTGAGAAGCCCGCGGTTCCTTTTTCCACCAGAAAGGCAGTCAGGTGTTGGTACTTGGTTCTGTCTTCGGGTTTTTCACTGGTTTTGGCGTAGACAATGTATATGTCAGCTAGACCAGCATTTGTTATGAATCGCTTCTTTCCGTTTAGTATGTAAGCATCTCCAACTCGTTTTGCGGTGGATTCAATGCCTGCAGCGTCTGAACCCACAGAAGGTTCAGTTATGCAGACCGCACCAATGACTTCGCCCTTAGCAATTTTCGGGAGCCACTTTTCTTTTTGTTTTTCAGTTCCAAAAGCCAAGAGCTGTTCAACACCGCCAAACATGGAGACTGAGTAAGCCTCAGCCAAAGCGGAACCTATTCGACTCAGTTCCTCTGCGATGATGGCTACAGCGGTCACGCCCGCGCCCATTCCACCATGTTCACGTGGGATGCCAGCGCCAAACCATCCATTGTGAGCGACTTCCTTCAGTATTTCTGATGGAAACTTTTTGGTCCAGAAAACTTCTTGGCCTTTGGCCAAGTTTTTGTCTGCGAAGATTCTTGCTTCTTCCATCAGGTTCTTCTGTTTTTCATTCCACCATTCGAAAGGTTCCATATTCAGGCACCGTAAGGAGTATTGGTTTAAGACTCATTTGATTTTAAACTTTTGTCGAGTTTGCATAGAACACTATGGATCGTGCAGTCAAAAGAGGAAGGATTGGGACTGTTGGATCGCGACAATCAGGTTATCAATTCATCTACTAGTTCGTTGATGATTCATACTATTGATACAAAGGCCTCAGTGGTGAGTCCTGCAACGGAACGGCCGATCATGTAACTGGATATTTGGGTGATTCAACCAAGAACAATACCAATGATGAGGCCTACGAAAACCTGATCCCAGATACTGCTAAACGATCACCTTCGGCCTTTTCAGGTGAATCAGTCAGACTGTAGGTTTTTTCAGGATTTTTGTCTGAACAAAAGAGAAATGGGGATAATTTGATGAAATGGGTCTAGATCTCTAATGGTTTGCCGTATGATTCGCTGAAAAAGATTTCTTTGAATGCTTTTCTAGGTTTCGCAGCTGGGTTTTCGTTTGGGACGCCTATGGGAAGTAGCGCTACCACTGAAAGGTTTTCCGGAGTTTTGGTGATTTCTTTCACTTTGTCTTCGTTGAATGCTCCGATCCAGCATGTTCCATATCCGAGGGCAGTTGCGGCCAAGATCATGTGTTCAACGGCGATCATAGGGTCTTGTTTGTGCATGATTCTGGTTGATGAAATGCTCGTTTTCGAATAAACGCTAGGATCTCCCAACACGACTAGTACGACATCGGCATCTGCAATCCATTTTTGGTCGTTTGAAGCTATCGATAGTACCTTCTTTGTTTCCAAGTCTTTAACCACTATAAAGCTCCAGGGTTGGCGGTTGCCTCCTGAGGGTGCTAGACGGCCAGCTTCCAAGATACTCTTCAATTCCTTTGTAGCTATCGGTTCGGTTTTGAATTTCCTTATGCTTCTCCTTTTTTCTATTGCCTCAAATATGTCCGTTTCACATCACGCTCGCAGACGCCTCTAGTTTGGTTATCGAGCTAGATTAGTTTTGAGTTTCGCGTCCCATAGAAGATGTCAATTCTTATATTGGCGACTACTGAATAACAGAGTTCCTCTTGCTCTGCTTATGGGAAGGCGCGCTCGTTGAGAAAAACAATATTCAAGAAGCTTGAAGCGCAGGGGCTTATAGCGAATTATAATCGTTTGCGGAAGAATCTTCCTCCAAAGCTTCCTGAGAAGGTTTTCATTTGGGATGAAACGCTGAGGGAGGGAATTCAGACGCCAGCTGCTTTCTTGACTTACGTGGAGAAGGTCAAGCTTGCAAAAATGCTGGATGAGGTAGGTGTCTCCATGATGACAGTTGGTTATCCAGCGCTGTCTGAGGAAGAGAAAAATAGTGCAAGGAAGATTGCAAACGAAGGTTTTCAGCAAGCAAGCCTTGTTGCCGCAGCGAGCATCGTCAAAGGCGACATAGACGCCTGTCTAGAATGTGGCATAAGAGAGATCTCTTTGTTCACACCATTCAACGGCATCAATCTTCAGTTTAGGCTCAAAATGACGAAGGAGCAGGTTCTAGAGAAAACGGTGCAATGCATAGAATACGCTAAGAAACACGGTCTAAAGGTGGATTTTGTTTTAGAAGATGGCACAAGAACACCTCTCGAAGACATTTCTAGAATCTTTGCGCAGGCGGTAAAAGCTGGTGCGGATCGATTGGTGATTGCAGACACTGTGGGTTTTCTGAGGCCACTGTCCACACGCTACTTGATATCGCACATTAGAGAAGACCTGTCCCAGTTAAAGGTCAAGGATGTCCCATTTTCAGTTGACTGCCACAACGATTTCGGTCTTGCGACGGCAAACACTCTTGCCGCTGTCGAGGAAGGCGTGCAATATGTGCACACGTGTATCGCGGGTTTTGGAGAACGAGCAGGGGCTGCACCGTTGGAGGAAGTTGTTATGGGTTTGGAACTGCTCTACGACACAGATACGAATATTGATCTTGGCAAACTCTACAGGCTTTCGCAACTGGCTGAGAAAACTTTCGCGCTTCCAGTGCAATTCCACAAGCCCATAATCGGCGACAACTCCTTTTCTCATGAGGTGGATGAGCATGTTGTAGGCATGATGGCTCACCCCCTGATCTATGAGCCTTTCCCACCAGAAATCGTTGGAAGGAAAACTCAATACTACATTGGTAGACAAGCCGGAAAGCATTTGATTGAAACAAAACTGGCGCAAGCTGAGATCAAGGCTTCGCCAATGCAGGTGGACGAGATAATCAGAAGAATGAGAAGAATGCACGAGAGCGTTGACAAAGGCGAAGCGCAAATGACTTTCTACCAGATCAAGAAACTGATGAAGGAATTACGAAGAGGCTTGACTGAAGAAGAGTTTTGGAATATGGTTGAGGAAGTCACGAGGCAAAAACCAAAGTTCAAGCAGCAAGGACCAAACACTGCTACTTAACTCTTGGTATGTAGATGCCGCTGGGGTCTATTGCCCTCAACAGTGTCAATTCGTCATGGGTCGGTGCCTCAGTCGTCGGCACGTCTCTCGGAATTATCAAGTCGAACCCCGAGTTCTCCATAACCTGATCGACGGTTACACCTGGATGTACAGTCACTAGTCTAATACGTTTTGTCTTGGGATCAAAATCCATCTGGCAAAGATTAGTCACCACCAGCGAAGGACCACCACCCAACAGACCAACCCTTTCCCTTGCCCCAGGTCCGTCCAAGAAGCCTGGACTCGTCAGGTAATCTAGTTTCTTCACCATTTTTCTCTTTTCATGGGTCATTATGACGACGACGCGTTTTGCTGAGCTAATTATGTCGTTTCCGCCTCCACTTCCTGGGAGCCTAACAGTCGGTTTCTCGTAGCTCCCGATGTACGTGGTGTTTATGTTTCCGTATTCGTCTATTTGTGCTGCTCCCACGAAGCCAACGTCAACGTGTCCTCCCTGCAACATCAGCCCCAAGGTTTCTATGAGCCCGATGGCTGCTGCGGCGTGGTATCCTAGTCTGGAGTCTGCTATGGAAAGGGCTATGTCTTTGGCGTTTGAGTCGATGAATCCGGCTTCGTAGACGATTTTTGCTCCTGGTGCGTGTGTCTGTTTGGCCAACATGGCGGCGATTAACGGTAAGCCTGTGCCAATGAAAATGACTTCGCCATTCTTTATTTGTTTGGATCCGCATACAGCCATTAGTTCAAGTGTCGTGAATTCGCTTGTTTCGGCATATTTCTTGTTCATCACTTTATTCCTCCCTTCTAGTATGCGAATGGCTTCTTTGCTTTGAGTCTTAGCAGTCGTTCGATGCCTATTTTGTTCAGGAATTCTTTATGATCGTTCACACTTGTTATGTATTCTTGGCAGTATTCTTGCCATCCTTCCTCAGTCTTGCATTGGTCATAGTATTTTCGCACGTGTTCCATGTCGTAGTCATAGTAGTTGTAAACCATCATTGGGTGGGAACCCCATGGGCACTCAACGACGTGTGTCACGTATATGTTCGGTATGACTGTCTGGTCAGGTTGACTACGTATAAACTCGGTGTCAACGATTTCTTCAGCCAAGACTATGAGCTTCTTGCCTGCCCTAGCACCTTCTACGTCTTCGCCTTTTATGCCGTCTATCTGAACATTCCCTTCTTTGTCAACTCGCGAGGCGTGCACTATGCTGAAGTCTGGCTTGACTGAGGGAACAAGCACGACCTTGTCCCCAGTAAACGGGCAATTGATGACTTCAGCCTTCTTAGCTCTAAATCTCTTCTTTGCAAGAAGATCTGTTCCCAACATGCTTTTCATCGGCATGAATGGTACGCCTAATGCCCCGCCTAGAAAACGTAAGGCCATAGCAAGGTTCGAATAATCTTCAATCTCTATGACACCCTCACGGATTCTTCGTTGTATGTTAGGAACCAGACCTATGCCCTCAATTGCGTAGAATGCAAGCTCGAATCGCGAAACAACTTTTGCTCCTGAAAGAATGTCAATGTCCATCTCTGAACCGCACGTATAAATCGTCAGGTTGCGCTTGCTCTGTCTCACTAGTTCGTGCGCGAAAGCCATTGGTGGACGTTGAAAACCGAAGCCTCCCCAGAAAAGGTGAGAACCGTCTGGAACGAGCTTGACGGCTTCTTTAAGCGAGATAGTTTTGTCTTCTACAGGTGCTTTTGTCAAATCTGACACCGGCATTTAGCAGTGCATTAACGCTTTCCTCTACATAGATTTTTCGACCACGACCATTAACATCCAAGGAGGCTGCTTAGATCTTTCTTATCACTGACTCTGTCAGTTTTAGCAATTGGAAACCAAACAGTATTGCAGCGAAATATGTGGGCCACAGCATCATAGGCCAGTCTCCGGGAACGTAATGCCACAGGTTCGTTGAAACTGCAAAGATCTCCATAAGCGACAAGACAACCATACCAATCAGTGCCAGACTGAGCTGCTCTTTCGCCTCTAGTTGATGTCCTTTGCTTCTGCGGAGAGCTGTCAATGCGAACCACAATGATAGAAAGGCGAAAAAGAGAATGTACCAGCTTTGGCCTGATTGAAGGATTTCCATGGCAGACGAATGGTTTCGTGCCTTAAAAGCATACTCTTCGTTTCGAGACGTACTAGCAACGGTTCCGTTCTGCACACACACACACAAAAAAATGAGTTCCTGAAAGACTGTCTAGGTTAGCCACTTGGAGATCTCTGTTTCTTTACTGGTCTCTAGTCTGATGTCCATTGGTTCAAAGGTCTGGTTCAGAGCAGTCAGCAGATTTCGGACATAATCATCTATGTTTACTTCTGCTAGGTTCTTAACGAACTCTGCAGGTTTGACAGTGAAGGTTTTTCTGTTATATTTGAAAGGTTTGACTTTGATGAAGGTAACAGTGTCTCCTCTCTTCAGCTCCTTGCCCATGTTGATCAGTTGCAGTGCGCATTGGTAAGGTTGGTGCGCAGTCTTTATGTTCTGGGCTTTCTCGTTTGGGTCAAAATACAGCCGTGCAGAATAGGTCAAATCCTCCATTTGTATTCTCTTACCTCTAAGATCGGCCAAGGCTTTCCGCACGACTTCCTTAATTCTTTGCTTGGCTTGAAGATACTCTTCTTGACTTCTGACAGTGGAAAGCTCCTCGACGCACTGCCTAAAGACCCTAGCCGTGTAGCCTGACGAGTTTGACTTCGCTGCTGTCACTCCTTTGATGTCAGGTGTTCCGTCGAGCAGAATCCCGAAATACGCCTTTTTTGCTTTGGGCAGGACACACAACCGATAGCGTTTGTCAACAGCTAAATACAAATCGAACTTCTCTCTTACTGCCCCAATCAGCCACGCGACCTGCTCTTCAGAAGCCTTGTCAAGGAATAGAGAATCAGTATCACCATATAATGGTCTCAATCCTTCTTGCTCTGCCATTTTCCAGCTTTCCCTAAGTATGTACCTGCCGTAGCCGGTTATCGCTTCGGCCAGAGGCGGACAGGCTAATCCATGAATTCTGACGGTCACGCCGTAGCTGGACACCAAGATCAGTTTCAGCAGTTTCGAGGTTGCGGTTGCGATTCTTCTTTCTTCTTCTGTGAGCGTAGCGTCTTTGGAGGCTGGTTTGAACAGCTTTATCCGTAACTCCTTTAGGGCACCAATAAGAATGGCGTAAAAGCCTCTTCGTTGAGTACACACGTGTCCTTCAAAGTCTGGAATCTTGTTTTCTATGCAGTTGGAATGTTCGCAGTCTACTGTTTCATAGGATAGGTTGAAGCTGTCGATGCAACTCGCATACAGGCTTTCGAAGTCGCAGATAACAGTGTTGAAATATATCCCAGGTATAGGCGAGACAGTTAGGGCTCCGACAACTCGATGTGTGGGTTTTCCCCTTGTCAGTTCCTCGGCTGTTGGAATGAGCAAGTTGTTTTTTCTGAAGTGTGTGTAAATGATTGATTTCAGCCAATCACTGACATGCCTGCTTGTAAGCGTTTCAGTGAGTGGAAGGTTGGCTACTCGGGAGAGACACCATGCCGTGTAAATCCTTTCCTTGTCAGCTCCTGAAGCGCCTAAGAAGCTTGGATCCAAATCTGGAATCGGTTGACTGAGCAAGCTAAACCAATAGAGAATTTGAGCGTTTTTCACTGGGTCTTCGGATTGTGTTTCTTTGAAGATTTTCTCGAATTTCTCTCTTAATGCTGGCAAAGTTTCCAAGACTGGTTTCAGGTCGCTTGCAGAATGTAAAGCGCCAAAGGCAAGTCCCCTATCATAGACATATGACTTCGGAAAATCGATCTCGGTTTCTCGAGGATAGCGAAACCTTTTGGCAACCTTCGTCGCAATGCTGACGCTTGGCCAAGAGATCCTTCCCAAACTCTTTTTTCCGCCTGTGAACACGTCCGTTTTTTCTACTGTTTGCAGGGCTCCACTGAAGTATTCCACTGTTCTCTGCTCTTCAGCTGTCAGCGGATGCTCCACGAGGAAATAAGGTTTGTATTCCTCATCAATCACTTCTTTGATCTTCCCCTCGGTATTTAGGAATCTGAGTTTTATTGCGTTCGTTTCGGTTGCAGTTGCGTCCAGCAAATATAACGTGCTCATTGCGTCACGCCTCGTTCATGCCCAGTTGCTTCTCTATTTCGGAAAGCTCTTTTGATGTCAGGTTTCTTGGATAATTGTAGATGGGACCGCTTGGTCTCTCGTTATAGTATGGTCGATTGCAGTTCGGGCAGCCAGAAGTGAGAAATGGTTCACCTGTCTGAATGAGTTGAACTAGTGTCTTCTTGTCTACACCGAAGCTTGTAAGGGAATCATTCCTGTCAAAATGCACATCATCAAATCTCGCAACATCTAGCAAAATGAGTTGTCTGGCAATTTGAATTCGCCTGTAACTGTGAATCATTGGCTGAGCCTGACCCTGCAGCGCTGTGCCAGCGATGGGTGTAAACGCGAAAAGCCCTGGAAGGACGCCCATATCTGCGCATTCTTGAATCGTTTTGACCATTTGCTTCTCTGTTTCACCCAGTCCAACGATTAGGTGCGTGCTGACTTTTCCTCTTCCGAAGATGTTGACCGCTTGCCGTAGCAGTTCAAATTGTTCTTTCCAGCTGTAAGGTCCATCGACAGCGGTTCCTTTCACTTTTTCGAACAACTCTTCTGTTGCAGCGTCTAATGGTATTCCTATTCTGTCTACGCCAGCATCAGCCAGTAGCCCTAGGTTTCTGCTACTTAGGGGTTGGCAAGAGATTGAGATGGACGCTTGCGTTAGTTGACTTATCGCTTTTGTCAGCGAAACGAGATGTTCAAAGACTTCGGGATAGTTCAAGGCCTGTATGCAGACACGTTTTATTACACCGGTCCTTGCGGTTTCCTTTATACGATCAATGACTTGGTTTGTTGGAAATGGAGGCCATGATATTCTTGAAAGCTTATCTGCCCTGCTGCTGCTGTTTCTTGCCTGAGGACAGAATCCGCAATTTGCAGAGCACTTCGATTCCCTGTAGGTCATCAAGTAAACCGTGGTAGGTGCAGTATCGATCTTTCCTTCTAAGAGTCCGAGGGCAATGGCCGAACCTGTGGAAACACGGATGACGCTGGGAATGATCGGGAGAGATTCTTCATCAATTGGCTTACCCATGACTATTACCAGGTTCGATTTACAGTAAGAGATAGAATCTAGAAGATATAGAAATGTTGGTCTTTACGTATGTTAGATTTCAGCGCAATCCAATCCCCCCCCAAGATTCAATGGAATAGACTCTAGTTAGTCCTAAGAACACGTTTGAGAAGCATGCGTGATGCAACGCTAGACATTGCAGAGAGCTTCGCAGTTCGGAACTGAGATAAGCAGAATACTGCAGTTCTCCATGGTAATTTACCTAAAGACTTATTAGATATTAGTTTTTCGTGGTAACCGATGGAAACGGTAAACATAGCTGTAATCGGGGCTGGCATAGTAGGTTTAGCTGTTGCAGCGAAGATCTCTGAAAAAAAAGAAGGCGTGTATGTTTTCGAGAAAAACAAGAGGTTCGGACAGGAGACCAGTAGTCACAATAGTGGCGTGATACACTCAGGCATTCACTACCCAAAGAATTCTCTCAAAGCTAAGCTGTGTGTCAAGGGAAACTACATGATCTACGAGATATGCGAAAAATACAGAATCCCACACAAGCGACTAGGGAAACTGACGGTGGCGATTGAGGAAGAAGAAATAGATGAATTAGAACAGCTGATGAAAGCGGGAAAAGAAAATGGCGTGGAAGGCCTAAAATTCTTAGACAAAGAGGAAATCAAAAAGCTCGAGCCCAACGTTGAAGTTGAGAGAGCGTTGCTTTCACCATCAACTGGAATAGTTGAACCTGACGAACTAATGAGCCATTTCTATTCGCAACTTCATAGGAACAATGCAGTCTTGGCTAATGAAACTGAAGTCACGACCATAAGAAAAACGGACGGTGAATATGAGATAGGCGGAATTAGCGTTGGGGAGAAGTTCATCGTTTCTGCAAAGACTGTGATAAACTGTGCTGGTCTCTATTCAGACAAGGTCGCTGCAATGACTGGATTGGACATTGACAAGCGCGATTATCGATTGCACTACTGCAAGGGCGACTACTTTAGACTAGTCGGGAAGCCTCCGGTCAGAATGCTCGTTTATCCTGTTCCAAAGGGACCTGGGTTGGGGATTCACCTGACACCCGACCTTGGAGGGTCAATTAGGCTCGGGCCAAATGCATACTATGTGAATGACATCAACTACGACGTTGAATCAAACTCGAAAGAGTTTCGAGAAGACGTAGAAAGATTCATGCCTTGCATTCGCGAACGTCAAATTCAAGCTGACTCATCAGGTATAAGACCTAAACTTCAGGGTCCGGGAGAAGGATTCAGAGACTTTGTGATACGACACGAAGCTGACAATGGCCTGTTTGGCTTCATACAACTGGTTGGTTTGGAATCCCCAGCGCTAACAGCTTCAGCAGCCATCGGGGAGCTTGTTTCTGAGATATACGAAAACGAGATTAGCCAATAGCGTATAATGTTTCTGGTCTGGATGTGAGCAGAAAAAATGAAGGAAACCATTGAACGAGTTTCAGCAGAAGAACTGAGAGCCTTTTGCACAGGAGCGCTTGAAAAGTTGCATGTGCCACGTGGAGACGCGCAAGTGACAGCAGAAGTGTTGGTGGAAGCCGACCTGAGGGGTATCGACTCTCACGGCGTAGCACGTATGGGCCGTTACGTGTCTGGTATTCAACAGGGCATGATGCGCCCCAATGCGAAACCAAAGTTAGTGCACGAAACCAGCAACACAGGCACGATCGATGCTGACGCTGGATTGGGGCAACCTGTCTCCCATAAAGCTATGGAGCTTGCCATTGAGAAAGCGCGTGAGCACTCTTTGGGTTTTGTCGCTGTCAAGAACTCTAATCATTTTGGCATTGCAGGCTTCTACGCTATGATGGCATTGGCTGAAGACATGATAGGCATCTGCACGACAAATACCGAGGTCATAGTGGTTCCAACCTTTGCCCGCAACGCCTTACTGGGTACGAATCCCATTGCCATTGCTGTGCCCTCTGGCAAAGAGCGACCCTTCGTCTTAGACATGTCAACCAGTACGGTAACCCGCGGGAAGGTAGAGGTCTATGCACGACTGGAAAAGCCAATGCCACTGAATTGGGCTACTGACGAAGAAGGCCTTGCCACCGACGATCCTGCACGTGTAATTCAAAACATAATCCAGCGAAGCGGAGGAGGCTTACTCCCATTGGGAGGTGCCTTGGAAGAATCTGGTGGACATAAAGGTTATGGTATGGCTTTGGCCGTAGAGATTTTCAGTGCAGTGCTTCCAGGAGCACTCTACGCAAACCGCGTTTACCCGAAAGGAGAAGATGGAAAACCCTTACCCTCAGGAATAGGGCACTTCTTCGGCGCTATCCGAATTGACGCTTTTCGATCTAAAGACGAGTTCAAAGATGATATGGATGATCTTATTCGGCGTTTGAAGACGGCTCCAAAAACTAGGGAAGCCAATCGCATTTACATTCATGGAGAAAAGGAGTTTGAACATGCTGAGCAGCTGGCAAAGCTGGGAATTCCCTTGAACCCTAAAGTTGCAGAAGATCTGCGCGGGATCGCAAGACAACTAGGAATGAGCAAACCGTTCTAACGTCTATCTTCAACGTATGCTCTGTTTCTTTTTTTTGGTTGCAGTGTTGCAGCTCTAAGCATGCTCTTGGTCAACAATCGTGTTTTCTAGGACGCCTATCTTCTCGATTTCTATTCTTACATTGTCGCCTGCACATAGAAACTGCGGAATAGGTTTCATGGCGAAGCCGACGCCGGATGGGGTGCCGGTTGCGATGATGTCACATGGTTCTAAAGTCATAACGCGGCTTAGATGATGCACTATTTCGTAAACATCGAAGATCATGTTCTTTGTCTTTGAGTCTTGTCGAAGCTCTTTGTTGACCCATGTGCGGATGGATAAGTTAGATACATCTTGAAGCTGGTTTGCTGTTGTAATGCATGGTCCAGTCGGGGCGAAAGTGCCGAAGCTTTTTCCTCTAGTCCATTGTTTATCCTTGAACTGAATATCCCTAGCTGAAATATCGTTTAGGATGGTGTATCCGAAAATGCATGATTTAGCCTTTGAAGCTGAAATGTTCTTGGCTTTTTTCCCGATGACGACAGCCAACTCGGCTTCATAATCCAGTTTCTTGACGAAGCTTGGTTTGATAATGTTGTCATTTGGACCGATAATGGTTGTATGCGGCTTCATGAAGATTACTGGTTCTTCAGGGATTGTTGCACCTGTTTCTGATACGTGGTCTCGGTAATTCAAGCCCATACAGATGATTTTGGGAGGAAAAGCTATTGGTGCCAACAGCGTTGCTTGGTTAGCTGGTGAAGAGGCGTTTGCAACGTCTTTTTCAGATGCTGTTTCAAGCAGTTCCTCTGCTTTTTCAACCGCGTTTGCTCCTAAGGATATGAAACCCGTAAGTAATGGTGGAAATTTCACGCTTAGTTTTTTGGCCAGCCTGCGTATGCATACCATTTTGTCGGCTGTTAGAAGCCCATAGCATTCTCCATTTTCATGCTTGTGCCGTTTACATTGATAACGAGCCAGTTTCATCCGTAGATCCTCACATGTTCAAATCCAAATCCTCTTGGCAATCTGCTTTATTTGTGTTTAAGAAAGAATGGCTGACCAAGTGAAAAGGAGAAGTACACATAGCGGGAGTCACAGAATTGACGACACCCATACATTGACTTGTTGTCAATCCAGCACACCAGAAGACGTTAAACTAAGTTCACTTTAGATAGTGTGGCATAAATCCTGTAATGAATAAAAGGAGATCGGTATGCCAGATTTTCTTGACGAATTCGCTTCTTCGATTGGCAACAGAAAGGAAGAATTGAAAGAAAAGATCTTGAAAGGCAAGCCAAATCCATTACAGGACACGTTCAGAAAACATTTCTTACCTCTATGGAACCCGCTGGTCCACATTGATGAGTACACGTCAAATGTAGGGAAATTTGGTGTGACAGCCGTCGATTCAAGCGTTTATACGAATTTGATGTCAACTGGCGGCGTCTTCTATGTGATTAGGTCCCTTGCTGTCTGCAAAGACAAAGAGAACAAGAGATTGGAGACAAACGTTTTCTTCACAAAATTGGGTCTTCTTGAAGCTCACTATTACATAGGCACGAAAATGGAGATGCTTGAATTCCAAACTGCCATTGATGCACTAAAAAAGGGTTTTGAATGCAGTGCAATTCTGATAGATGGTTCTCTTTATGGAAGGGCCATGCACGTTCCGGTTGAGACAAAAATCGAAGAGGATAGAACAGTTGTTCTTGAGTATTTCAAAACATATGCGGAATTGCTTGATCTTTGCCGAAAGAAAGGCATACTTGTGGCCGGAGTGAGCAAGGAAAGTAGGGCAACTTTCTACCGTGACTTCTTGCTTAAACAGATCTTCGTTGAAGAGCTCGAGAAAACCGACATCGAGGCTGGAGACAAGCAGAGGTTGAGTTTCATCTTTCCTGAGGTTTTGGAAAATGAGAAAACTGCCTTCAGCAAATTCAGAAAACTCAAGCAGAAACACGGGTTGAAGCTTGAGACAATCGAGCTGATCTTGACTGAGCTTGCATCGTCTCGGCCTGACTATCAGTTGGTAATGAACTTCGCTGAAAGCGTAGGCTACACTCAACCGTTGGTGCTTGGACCCTCGACAAAGGCAGCCGAGAGAATGCGCCCTTTCAGTTTGAACCCTAAAAAGTATGTTACGAGCAATTTCCCGATTACTGTTAGAGAAAAAGGCAAAGAGTTCATTGACTGGGGAAGCGAAATAATCTCAAGCATACCGAGCTTCCCGAGCTTCATTTCTTTCTATCTCTTGATGGATCTTAGGGATTCGCCTATGAGAATTGATGTGCCGTGTTGGGAGCAACCCCTATCCAAAACAGGGTGGCCCAAACCAATCGATGCCGATATTCAGGTTTTGCTAAAGATCATGGTAAGTGGCTATTGCGGGTTAGATGCCTACAATCTGTGGCTCAAGAACGTGGATGAGAGAGTTAGGCTTAAGAAACGTGTCGTAGATACTATCTATTTCCCCTTTATGGAACGATTGTTTGATGCAAAAATAATCAGAGGAAGAGGATATAGACGTGTCAGGTACCCTTAAAGAAGTTGGCGTAATAGTCGGCGAAGCAAGTTCCAACGAATTCTTCTTTTCTTCTAAGCCTGGCGAAATGCCTTCACGATGGGAATATTTGCTGACTCATTCAGAAGAAGACGTGGATGGAACACCAAAACAAGTGGAAGTCGTGGCTCAGATTGAGCGTGTGCTTTCTGCTAGTCAAGCTTTGACGAAGGAATTGGACTTTGAGATAATCAAGAAGTTAATCGAGTCTGGATTGGCTGATAGAAAAGTGTGGGGTAAAGCTCGTGTGCTTGGCTATTTGACTGAGACAGGCGATTTGCAGATGCCAAAGAAAGCAGTCATGCCAGGTAAACCCGTGTATATTGCACCGACTGAGTTGCTTGAGAAGTTCTATTCTTACCCTGCAGAAGAGGCCATCAAAATCGGGAGCCTAATCACTCGCAATGAGGTTCCAGTTAGCCTATCAGTTAAGGGTTTCAGAAGGCATTTAGGGCTCATAGCTCAGACGGGTTCAGGAAAAACTTACCTTGCTGGCATAATCGCTGACGAATTGCTGAGAAAGGGCGGTACTCTCGTGATGTTGGATCCTCACGCTGACTACGTGTTTCTTTCAAGGAGCGTCGATGGTAAAAGGAACGAGCTTTCAGACAGAATAACTGTTTTTCGAAATCCAGCAAGCACTGGCAGATATAGCGAAGCTGAAGTCGGAAAGATCACGCCTTATGAGATATGCTTCTCAGATCTTGACCTTGGTGGAGTTTGCCTGATCTCAGGGATAAGCGAGGGTTACACGAATATCGTGGCAGGGTTACAGAGAGCCCTAGAGGAGCTGAAAGGTGAGAAGGACACTTTTCAGCCAGATGATCTCATCGAGAAGCTTGAGACCGCTGATAAGTGGAAAGAGCAGGATGTCGACGCAAAAGTCATCAGCGGCGCAAAATCTGCCGTGAAATACCTCAGGCGCTTGGCTCGAATGCAGGTCTTCACCAACGCGTCCACAAACATTGATCAAATGTTGAGACCAATGCATTTGTCGGTCGTAGACCTTTCAGGCTTAGACGATGAAGTGTCAGATTATATCGCCTCCAGAATTCTTTCGGATATTTATGAGAAGATTTCAGACGGAAAATTTGAATACCCCGTTTTTGTTTTCGTGGAAGAAGCGCACCGTTTCATTCCAGCTGAGGGCAGAACCTATTCGGGTCCAATAATAAAGAAAATTGCAGCGGAAGGCAGAAAGTTCGGCGTTTTTCTTATCGTCATAACGCAACGACCTTCCAAGATACACTCTGACGCTTTGAGCCAGTGCAACAGTCAGATCATCATGAGAATAACCAACCCTCAGGATCAAAACGCCATCGCTGTGAGCTCAGAGCGTCTTGGCGAGAATCTGTTGAACGACTTGCCCGGACTCAACACTGGCGAGGCCGTAATCGTAGGTGAGATGACTCGTGCCCCGGTGATGGCCAGAATAAAGAAACGAAGAACACGAGAGGGTGGCAGCGACATAGACATAATGGGCAAAATGAAAGACGCTGTTAAGAGGGCAAAGGAAGAAACCGTAGGTAACGAAAGTCAACGTTTGAGAGAAGACATCAAAGGATTCACGGACTCTTTCAAGAAGGAGGAATAGCGTGGTCAGGATAGCCCATCTGGCCGATACGCACTTGGGTCATAGACAGTATAATCTTGAAGAAAGAGAAAAAGACATTTATGATGTTCTTGAAGAAATCGGTGAAAAGATCATCGAAGAGCATGCTGACATTGTCATTCATAGTGGTGACCTTTTCGATTCACCAAGGCCGACGACGCAAGCATACTATGCGTTCAAGAAGCTGCTGAGGAAGCTTGATGGAAAAGTCAAGCTCTTTGCAGTGCTTGGCGACCATGATAAACCCAAAATACGCGGCATGCCGCCGCACATGCTTTTTGAGGACCAGATCCAGGTACTTGGCGTAGGGGGCACGGCTGATCATCAGTCGATAATGGTTGATGGCAAGGAAATTCTTGTTGCAGGAATCTCGAACCTAAGCCAAATGTATCGTGCAGTTCTTGCAGAGGAACTCAGGAAGCTTGGAAGCCTTAAGACAAAATGTCATTGTAGTGTTCTTGTACTTCATGAAGCAATAGACCAATTCTTCATTGAAGAAGCATGTGAATTGGCATTGACGGATGTGCCGAAGAACTTCAATTATTATGCGATGGGACATCTTCATTCCAGAATTAAGGCTTCTCATGGTCAAGGCGAACTAGCGTATCCTGGCAGTTCAGAGATTATCCGAAGTGACGAGATTGCTGAATGGAAGAAAAAAGGAAAAGGCTTCTACATTGTGGACGTCGACAAAGAAGAAGCGAAAATAACCAATGTCAATCTCGAATGTATCAGACCTCAGATGGATATCACACTAAACTATGCACATTTGAAGGAGGAATTGGAGAAGTTTGTTGGAAGCTTGACTGTGTGTCAGAAAGCACCAGTCGTTCAGGTGGGCGTAGAGGGAAAGGACATTGATCGCCAAGCTGTTCACCAAACGTTGAGTGAAGCGTTGACTGGCAAGGTTTTGACTTTTAGGCCAACAGTCGCAGAAGAGAGTGAGATGAGGTTGCCTGAGCTGAAGCCAGGCTCCTTCAACGTAAGCCAAGTTCTGACTGACTACTTCAAGAAAAAAGAGGTTGCAGAGCTGGCGAATGAGATGTTGAAGCATCTTAGGCAAGGCGACACTGTCGGAGCCAAGGACGTAGCTGATGAATATTTCCGCAAAGTCTCGAAGACGGGAAACCTCGATGATACTGAACAAGATTAAGCTTAACGATTTCGTTTCTCACAAGAACACCGAACTGGATCTTGGCTATGGCATAAACGTGGTCGTAGGACCCAACGGTGCAGGCAAAACCTCGATATTGGACGCAATCAGCTTTGCACTATTCAACGATTACAGTAACCGCGGAAAAAAAGAGAACCTAATCAACTCCACGGCGAAGAAATGCGGGGCTACGGTAGAGTTCATTGAAGGCGGGATCCAGTACTCTGCAGAATGGTCAATGGAGCGGGAGAAATCAGCCAAGGGCAACCTGTATCGCATGCAAAACGGCTCAAAGACACTTCTAGCACAGGGCGGAAGCGCAGTACTTGCTGAAATCGAGAAAGTACTGGCTATGGACAAGAGCATGTTCTTCCAATCAATCTATGTACAACAAGGCGAAATCGAAGAACTTGTCACCGCCAAACCTGCTTTGAGGAAAGAGCTTATTTCAAGGCTTCTCGGGGTAGAGGATCTTGAAAAAGCTTGGCACGACATCAAGGGTATCATCGACGAATACCACGAAACGCAGATAGTGCTGAAAACGGAGCTGGACCAGAGATCAGCACTAGTAACCGAAAGACAGAGACACCTAACCACATCCACCGAATTGACGGCATCCATTGGATCCAAAAGAAAAGAGCTGGGCAAAATCGAAGAAAGGATCAGTGGTCTTCAAACGAGCCTAGATCAACTTAAAGGGGACAAGAAGGTATTCGATAGACTTGACAAAGAAAAAGGCATTCTTGAAAAGGCCTTTGCAAGTGAGAAGGAAAAACTGAAGACCGAACAAACTGAGTTGGACAAGGCCACTGCAGCCAAGAAGCTAACAGAGAGTCTAGAAGGCGAAGTCAGTAAACTGCCCTTTTTGGAACAATACTCTCAGTGCATTTTGAAGAGAAGCGAGCAAGAAGCGAAGCAGCAAGTGCTCGATGAAAAACTGCGCAACTTGGACCGATTGGAGGGAGTCTTGAAAGAAAACGAGAAAAACTCAGCACTCTACCGCGAAAAGAAAGCTCTTCAAGAAGAAAAAAACAAGGAACGCAAACAATACGAGGGCTCGGAAAAGGCTTTTGAAAAAGCCCTGAAAACAATCAAGGATCTGGAGAAAGATGAACAGAAGAAGAATGCGACACTAGAGAAAGAGCTGAAGAAATGCTCTGAGATACTTGAGGCTCAAGTGACTCTTGAAACCGTCGAAACACTTCTGAATAAAAAGAAGACCGAACTTGAGGCCGTCGGAAGCGAGCTTGACGCGAAAATTGACAAATGCCAGAAAAACATCGGAATATTCGAGCATCGAGAAAAGGAGTTGGATGACAATCTTTCCAAGCTTAGACCTTCAGAACCCGGTGCAAAAAAATGTCCAACTTGCGAAACAGACCTAACAGCAGACCAGATTGCCCTGTTGGGGGATAAGTTCTCCTCCCAGAAAGAGCGGATTGAAGGAGAACTTGAAACGACGAGAAATGAGCTTACGACCATCAGCCAGAGAAAACACCATACTGAAGGGCAACTGAAAAGAGTGGAGAAGATAGAACCTGAGCAGATCAGGGAATGTGCCAGTCAGCTGGACGAAACCAGGGAAAAGCTCAGTAGACAGAGACTGGAAACAGAAGAACTCAACAAGAACGTTGATGTGCTCAAGAGATTTGACGGCGAATTGATGGAACTTGGCAACCAGATAGAAGGGCTTGAAGAACCCTACATGAAGTTTGAATCTGCAAAACGTGAACTAACAAAATTGCAGCCTAGAGAAAAAGTCATGGCTGAAATGAAACCAATCACAGAGGCCTTAGAAAAAGCTTCGCAGTCGTTGAAAGACTCTGTTTCTAATCTCGGTTATGAACCCAAAGAGCCTTCAAGAAAACTAGAGGCGCTTCGGCAGAAAAAACAGGAGTACGATCAGAACATTTCAATAGCAAAACGGGAGTCAGAATATATGAACAGCGTAGCAGCCACAAGAGAAGTTTTGTCAAGCAAAGAGCAAGAACTCGCTGGAACGCTTGAGGAAATTACGAAGCTCAGTTATGACGAAAAACAGCATTCGAAAAGACAGGATGAATTCGATACTGAGACTAATTCTAGGAATGGGTTGAGAGAAACAATCACAGGGATGATGGAGAACAAGAAGACCGCTGATAGTGAGATGGCGAATTATGACAAGAAACTTGAAGCTCTCAAGAAGAAAGAGCAGGAAAAGCGGCACGTTGACAATTTCATAGGGCTCTTGAACAAGATTAGAACCGCGTATGGAAAAGACGGCGTCCAGAAGATGATTAGAGTCAGAGCGAGACCTCTGCTTGAGAGATCTACTCGAGATCTATTTGAGAGGTTCAATTTAGCCTATTCTGACATCAAGATCGACGATAATTACAACATTGCCGTAATAGGTCCCACTGGTGAACAACAGATTGAGCAGATAAGCGGTGGAGAACGCGTCGCTCTGGCCATCGCGCTTAGACTAGCTATAGCACAGGTGCTGTCAGGAAGAGTCGAGACCATCATAATGGACGAGCCTACAACACATTTGGACGAGGAAAGAAGAAAAGAACTGGTGAATATCCTGAGCTCATTCTTCAGGGAAGGCGGCAGGATCATACCTCAAATGCTGATAATCACTCATCATTCCGAAATCGTAGATGTGGCAGACGTTACGTAT
>JALHSQ010000075.1 GCA_022865885.1 Candidatus Bathyarchaeota archaeon
TACGTGAAGAATCAATGATTACTTATGTTTCATCAACTGTAAGCTTGGGGATTCAGATAGTTGTTCTAGGTTTGCTGATTGGAGCTGTTTTTCTGAAAACCCACAAGAAGTATCGGCAACACGGAATCGTCATGTTTTCTGCCATAGCGCTGCACATAGTCTCTATACTTGCTGTTATGGTGCCTTCTTTTAGCGCATATGTTGGACCGGGAGTAATCAACTTTTCAGACCTTTGGGCGATTGTGACGCTTGTTCATGTTTCTGCTGGTTTTATGACTGCGTTGTTTGGTATTTGGCTTGTTGGATCTTGGCATTTGAAAACAGATATACAGGGATGTTTCAAGAAAAAGCGATTGATGGATGTTACTCTAATTCTGTGGATGCTTTCGATTGTCTTGGGAATTTTGCTTTATCTGGTGATCGTTGTATCAATCTAACCCCCAACAAATCAATGTCTGGATAATTTTCAGTAGTCGCTTAAGATTTTAGTGATAAAATAGAAGATAATCATTGGGTTTATAGTTGTAATTTTTTCAAATTAATTAAAAATTATTTTGGTAAATCCTATGATAATTATGCTATCAATACCTCGTATGCTTGACCTTATCTCGCTGTTGCTTCGCTTTCTTTATTTTTTCACTCGGAGGATCAAAACTGTCTGGGAAGGTTTGTTTAGTCATCCCTTTCAAAATACTCTTGCTGGCATTCTCTTGTTCCTTTTCTTCACTTCTTTCTTTCGGCTTATCCGGCGCTAGGTCCGGAAATTTGGCTTTTTTGAGTGGATTTTTCTATGACAGCTCCGACAGACTTGGATGGTTTTATCCTCATTGTAATCGATGTGGTGTAGAATGCAATCACTCGAGTATGAAACTAAAGACTTACCACAAACTGCGCATTTTACCCTCGATTCTTGAATTTCGTCTCTCATATGCTGAAAGCTTGCTACGAGGAGTATTGATTCTAAAAGAGAAGCTGTTATGTCACATAATCTGCAAGCACTCAATAGATAACCTTATTTTCAAACTAACTGTAAGATGTTTGTGAGGTAAGATGAAAGAGTCATCATTCCTATTGTTACTCGTGGTCTGCTCGGTATTTTTTCTCTTAACCTCTATTGTAGTGATTACTTTTCAAGCGCGCGCGATAGGTAGTAGACAGCTGTAGCCTTTGGGTTTACTTGATCTCTTTTATGGAAATTGCAGTCTTACACTTCTTTAATAAATCCGTGTCCGATGTAACTAACCTGAGGTCTTCCCTTTCCGCCAAGTAGGCATATGAAGCATCATAGAAAGTGAGATGCCTATCTATTGCAACCTCTAAAACGCTTCCTAGAGAATCAATCTCTAACTTGTTTAGGGGGGCAAGTGCTTCAGAAAAAATCGCCGCTACCCTTGCTGGGTCTTTGAGCTTTTTCTGCTGATTTTCCCTCCAGAGCACATTCCCGATCTCATATTGTGTTAGGGAGCTCACTGCGCATTCCTCAGCGTTGAAGGGTACTCCAGAGATTAAGAGGGGGTAGAGCGCGGAGGTGTCTATGAGGTATTTACATTTCGTGCCTTGTCGCTTTGACGTCACATACCCACTCCTCAGCTTTAACATCCATCAGGCTGCTGAGTTCCTTTGCGACTTTCTGCGCTTTAGCTTTTTTTTCAGCCACCAAGTCTTCAAGAAGCTGCTCCACAGCCACCTTTAAATTAACGCCTAGCTTCTCAGCCTCATCTTTGAGGCTTTTTTTGACCCTAACAGATAAGACCTCAGTCAACGTATACACCAAACAAATAATGTATACAAGTTACCTATAAAACTTTAGGGAATTTCAGATTCTAAAGTTTTCTTCTTTTTATAGTAGTAGGGCGCTGTGTTTTGGCTAGTACTTCTTCTACCAGTCGCAAGGCGATGTTTAGTAGAAGAAAAAATCTCTCGCAGCAACACAATTTTTTCTTCTTTCAAACAAACAGCATAACAGCGACACGGTTTCTAGATATCTTCAGCTTACTCCATTGGAGTTTGGTAATGGTCTTAGTCAACAAATGTAACCGTTAGATTAGGGATTTATCATGAAGGCGTTTTTTCTAATTCCACTTGTTACGAAATAATACCTATTTGGGAAAACACTCAATAGTTTTTTCCTAGTTCTTAGGATTTTAAGTCTAGCCATTCTTTTTCGGGAACAACTCTGCTTTGTCAATTAGACTTTTAGAGAGTAGAATTGTTTGATGGCAAAATTCGTTTTTGTTTAAGTAAGACTCCCAGTGGTAAGAGAATGGTCCCTGTAACTTCCCAAATA
>JALHSQ010000001.1 GCA_022865885.1 Candidatus Bathyarchaeota archaeon
ATTCGCCCAGACTGAAGAATCGGGCATCTAGCGTTTCATCCGTTGTAGCCTGCAATCGCCCACGCCACTCCTTGACCAAGAAGACAATGCTGAGAGGTTGGTATGGGTCGCCGTAGGCGGTGACAAAGGAAAATCTGGGGTCTGAGTAAATCGCAATGGGCGCAGCAGAAACGACGTCCAACCCAGATTCCTCCTTGACTTCACGTTTCACACAATCCATTATGGATTCGCCAAGTTCTATACTGCCTGCTGGCATCACCCAGCTGCCATTGTCTTTGCGGCGTACAAACAGAACTCGTCCCACCGAATCTTGGATAATAGCTCTCGCCGTTATGGCAAAGAGTTTCCGTGGACCAACGAGTTTGCGGATTTGTCCAAGATATGAGTCTTCATATTTGATGGTCGTTCTCAGCCATTCTCGTGCTGGTCCAGGCACACGCTGACCAAGTTCCAGCAAGCAAGTGTTTGACGAAGATAAAATAAAACTTTACCCCAACCAACACTATCATGAATAGCATCTTGTTGCTGCCGTTTGGCTGGTGGAAAATAACAGGGCATAATCAACATAAGGGGTAGATTTAGAGACCAATATTACCCCTCATACACAGTATCGATTGTTTTGGTTCTGCGGAAAAGTTAGAAGCCTATCAAGTGGTATAATGCCAGTCAATTCGGATGGAAGTATAAGCGAACCAAGTCTAGGAGTATCGGTTTCTCAAGAAGCAAGCTAGGGAAAACCAGAAGAAAGAATTAGTGAAATGGAAAAAGGTTCAATTCACTCAATTTCCTTGGCGATTTTTCTAATATGCTTCCACATTTTTGGAATGGTACTGCTGAACAAACTATGCCATTCTTCATTCTGCGTAAGCCCTTGAGGAAACTTCAATGATAGCCAAATCGCAGTCGTTGCCAACGTCATGAGAGCACGTAGTATCACTTGTTCGCATCTTTCCTTGTCGTATTCCCCAACCACGGCTTTTGTTTTGCCTTTCTCTATTATGGTAAAAAAGAGAAGTGCTCTTGAAACTTGAATGGATACACTCAGACATTTCTTGATATAGAGAGTCACTTGAGTAGCTAACCTTTTTTCTAACAAAATTCGGAGCGAATCTCTTCCCCTCGAACCAGAGTTTGGCTTCGTCTTCATTTTCTGAGAGATAATGCATGAGAAGATGGTTTTCATAAGCTATCCTCAACAATGCTGTAGTCACATCGTAATAACCTTCCAGAGAGCTACTGATAGCGCATCGCACAATTCTGAAGATCCGATAGGAGATTCGGTAAGTTGCATCCTCGCTATAAGTAAACCGCTTGTAACAATCCTTGCTCAGTATCTTGAAGGTCTCCAAGAATAGTTCGGAATTGGCTTCAATGAACCCTAACTCGGTATCAAAATCCTCAACGCTCTTTTCTCTTGTTTTTTCTTCGTCCTTTCCTAGAAGCGAGAGATTTCTATATTGCATCCGAGACCACTTTTCAAAACTAATGTAAAACACACTTTTAACGATAGCCCAAGAGACAGAAAATGCGGAAAAGTTATAGCTGAACTCAAAGGAACATATCGGAAATAGGATTTGAGACTTGTGTCAAAACACATGAAGAAAACGGATGGGGTGGAGAGTTATTTCAACGGAAAAGCGAAGACCTATGACAACTATTTCGGCCTTCTATACTTTCAAGTTCATAACCAGATTACGTGGAGGCACATTGAACCATATCTTCCTACAGACCCCAACGCCTTAATCCTTGATGCTTGTGGAGGAACGGGCCGCTGGTCAATTCACATGGCAAGGAAAGGCTGCAGAGTGGTCTTACTGGACATTTCAGAAAAGATGCTGGAAAAAGCCGAAAAGAGGATAAAAAGAGAAAGTCTTCAGAACAGAATAATCATAAAAAGAGAGGACATTACAAAAACAAGCTACCCCGATGAAACCTTTGACATGATTCTTTGTGAACTTGCCCTTCTCTTTTTCGAAAACCCTGACACTCTCCTAAAGGAATTGAACCGAGTCTTAAAAAGAGGAGGAAGACTGATAATTTCCGCGCCTAATCGTTATGTTCAGTCTTTGGTTGCGTTGCCAGAGAAGCCAAATCTGAGCGATATGGAAAACGCATTAGACATACTGCTTCGAAAGAAGTATGGCACCATGCCTGAAAATACCAAAGTCAAGATTTATACTTGGACTCCAGACGAGTTTAGGAAAATGTTGGAAAGAAACGGATTTAGCGTCGAAAAGATCGTGGGCAAAGCTACAACCATGCCCTTGCGAATTTCTAAAGAGTTGTTTACGAAAAAAGGGGGTTCAAAGAGTTTATACAACAAGATTCTGCACTTTGAGCTTGCCTTATGCGAAAAACCTGACGCATTAGCGTTGGCGGACGATTTGCAGGCAATCGCCCGAAAACCACTTGGATAAAACTTTACCCCAACCAACCCACCCACCCCACCACCCAACCACCACCACCCCACGCTATTCTTCCGTGAAGCCAATCAAGCAACTCAGCCAGATCATACTTTCTTTCGAAGAATTTCTTCAGCTCAAGAAGCAAGGAAGGATCAGCTAGTCTCACACTTACTTCTGTATACTTCTTGATCGAGGCTTGATCTGGGAGATTCATTCAGCTTCTGCTCCATAATGAGTTGATCCCGTAATGTATCGTATAATGAC
>JALHSQ010000076.1 GCA_022865885.1 Candidatus Bathyarchaeota archaeon
AAAACCCCACTTCTTGAGAAGCTCAACTATTTTGGCATGGTTTTTGTCGGTCAATTGCTTCGGTTGAATGCCTTGTCTCACCGCCTCAACCTCGGTCGGCGTTCCATGCTCATCTGAACCGCTGACCATAACCACATCTTCGCCTTTCAGTCGATAATACCTCGCCACCACATCGGCAGATAGGAAATGCAGTATTGTGCCTAGGTGTGGAAGACTGTTGACGTAAGGCCAAGCTGAAGCGACCAAGACTTTTCCGGGTTTCACGACACATCCGACATTTTCAGTTTGGTGACTATCTAGAAATGCAAATCCTATTACTTAAGTTGTTCATTTTCTGCGTAAATAACATAGTTTTTCACTTCCGCTTTCTAAAGAGTTTGATGTCTTCCATTTCAGTCACGTATTCAAACCCTGTTTCTATTAGTTGTTTTGCTTCCTCTACGTTTTTCGCTGTTGCTGAATGGTATTCATCGTTTTCAGACTCTATAAGGCGTGTGTAGATTTCTGTGTTCTCCAATCGCTTATGACCCAGCAATTGCTTGACGTAGAGAATGTTTCTGGTTCTATGATACTCCATTGTTGCCTTGAAGTGTCGAAGGGTGTGGAAGCGTATCTGTAAGAGCCTTGGATTCTGAAGGGTTCTGGCCAGTTTCATTCTTGAACGCCAGAATGAGTCCTGAATCGCGCGCGCCAATACGACTTCTATTCTGTGGTAGACGATGAATGGGGCAACTCCTGCTGATGCAGGTGAAGCCATATTCCTAGATTCTGTTCTAGGATAAGATTTATGCGTTGGGTTCCTCCTTACTTGAATTGATATATCCCAAAGTTGCAGGACAGTCAAGCAATGCCTACAAAGGATCAGCTGGCCAAGGTTGTAAGGAGACTTTCTATTGCCATAGGTGTGGCTATGCTTCTGTTTCTCTTGGGAATATTCAATGGAGTAGGATACAATATTAATTCGATATCCGAGCGCATCAGCCCTAGCCCAGACAGAACTTTTGCGGATGTATATGTCTTTTTTGATGCCATCTACAACCCCATTCTTTACCCGTTCTATTGGTTGACAGGAATGGGACACACTGCAGAGAATTTTACAAGCAGTTACCCGCTTTTCATCCGCCCAAATACCATTCCTTTCGGATTTGGCTGGCTCTCGCAGCAAGAGAGATATGACAGTTACACAATGCACATGGCCACTCGAAACATGTACGGCAACCTGGCTACACTGCTTCTGGTCGCAGTTATCATCGAAGCTGCCAAGCAGAGACTCCTGTACGTGGTTCTCTTCTCAGGAGTAGTAGGTTTCTGGGCAGGAGGAGTATTAGGAACCTTCATCGGGCTTCTACTTAGTTCCATCGCAATAACAGTATACAAGCTCAAATTCGCCAATGCCAATCCGGTGCACATGCCTGCTCCTCTAAAACGGAATGAGCAAAGTCATGGTTAAGAAAACTGCCGCTATTCTATCTTCAGCCCGTCGAACAGAAAGTTTCCATAAATGACGGTCATCAGCAATGCTATTCAGCAAGCTTTTCTATATGCTGACGAAAGAAATAGCGAGGCCATGTCTTGTTTGACCCTTGCTTGACTAACCCTGCGACGCATGCGGAACGATCATTCATGGCATCTACTTTCACTGTCCAAGATGCAGAATCAGCTTCTGCATCATATGAGTCACTTCCAAACTCACAAAGCCAAACCACTTGGACGGTACGCTTCGAAAAAGAAAGAAGGGGTTTTGCGGGAGACGTCTCCACCAATCCCTCTTCTGCTCGTTCCGAAAGAAAAAGAATGCGTGTACGGTCTGGTTGAGGTCTTCAGGGCCAGCTCTGACCGAAATAGTTCGATAGGACTATGCAATCGAGAATGTTTACTTTGTTGTCGCCGTTTATGTCGGCGTTCGGATTCCAGTTCGCATCGCCTGGTTTTGAGTTGAATGAGTTAGCTATCAATATCGCGTCCAAAACATTCACTCTTTGGTCGCCATTGATGTCGCCTGGAATCGTCAGCAGTATCCAGCAGTCTTCAAAGCTGTTGTCCGACGTGTCATACTCTGTGAGTAATGCCTCA
>JALHSQ010000077.1 GCA_022865885.1 Candidatus Bathyarchaeota archaeon
ATAGAGGCAATTAGAAACAGGCGAAGTCGCCGAAACTTCACACGGGAATCACTAACTCTCGAAGAGCTCTCATTTCTGTTGTGGGTCACTCAGGGTGTAGAAAAACTCGTACGCAACGGATTGGTCACAATTCGCACTGTTCCTTCTGGAGGCGCTATGCATCCTTTTGAAACATATTTGCTTATCAATAGAGTGAACGGAGTAAGCCCTGGCCTATACCGATATCTGGCATTGAATCACAAGTTGCTCAAGCTGTACTCTGAGAGAGCTGACCTGCCTTCAAGAATTAATGAAGCATCGAATGGCCAGAACTTCATTGGGGAAAGCGCGGTCATTTTCATATGGACTGTAAGACCTTATCGGACTGAATGGCGATATGGGGAAGATTCACTCAAAGATATTTTAATCGGTGTTGGACACATTTGCCAGAACCTATACCTTGCCTGTGAATCAATTGGAGCAGGCACATGTGCGATAGTCGCCTACAATCAGAGATTACTGGATAGTTTTGTCGGCGTTGACGGGGAAGATGAAATAGCCTTGTATCTAGCTCCAGTTGGAAGAGTCAAATAGTGTGAGCTAAACTTTCTGCAAAATCGTTGGTTGGTTGGATAAAACCTTACCCCAACCAACACCCGGCAGGTGATTCCTGAAAAAAGACTAGCCTGAGGACAGTATACTGGATTCAGGACATGGTGCTCGATTGTAGTAACCAAGAAGAGTAGGAAGTAAATCAGTACCATAATAGGGTACGTATATAGGGGTTATCGGAATCGAGTATACGCCCTACAGGGTCATTTGGGTCAGAGGTCTGTCCCGCATTCTGGGCAGAACTTTATTAAGATGTGACATTTCACTTGGAAGATGGCTTATTCTTCTTCAAAAGATCCTCCACAATTCTTTTTTCCTGAATAGGTTGATCTTCGAATGTCGCGAGATGGCGCGGTTTTCCTTGTGCAATGTGGGTCACATTACGAGAGAAAGTAGTCTGACAGCTATTCCTCCGGCGATCAGAGCGGTTACGAAATTTGCTGCAGATATTGTAGCGGCAGTTTTCCACCCGAATTCTTTGGCTAGAACTGCGATTGTTGAGAGACAAGGAATGTATAGGATGCCGATCAGAGCGAGGGTTATCATTTGAGCAGGTGTAAGAAAGAGAGTAAGGTTTGTTGAGCCAAAGACCGGTACCGACGCCAGCAGTATGAACTCTTTTCGCACGATGCCGAGAATTAAGAGTATTCCTGTTTTCACAGGCAGTCCAAGCCATGTAACTGTGAGCGGAGACAAAGCGTCACTCATGGGCATGAGAACACCAACCGCATACAGAACCTGGACAAGCGCGCTTCCGGCGATGTATGTCGGAAAGACTATGTATATCAGCGACTTGGTCCGCGCCAAAGTCTGCTTGCCGATGACAGACAAGGACGGTACTTTAAACGAATGCATTTCCATAATAAGACCTGTCGACTGTCCTGGAACGATTCTTAGGGCTATTCTGCCCAGCGCAAAGATGATCGCGATATCCAACGCGTAAAGAGCAAGCGCCCATCCGACACCTACGAAGGCCGCTACTAGCCCCAGAATTAGGATTGTTCTGGCTGCGCAAGGAGCAAAAGTTATGGCGAAGGCTGCCAACAATCGCTCACGCCTTGTTTCCATGATTCTGCAGGCACGAATAGCGGGCACGCTACACCCATAGCCCAAGATCAACGGGATCAAGGCTTTTCCATGCAGTCCTATCTTATGCATCGCTGTATCCATCATGAACGCAACTCTTGTAAGAATCCCGGAGTCTTCAATCATTGCCAGCATGACGTAAAACGGTACTACATAGGGTACTACCAGTGTAATGCCCGCGACCAGACCTCCGAACACGCCGTTCCAAAGAATACCTATGAGTGAACCATTAAATGTCGGATTGATGGGTCCAAAAAAATTGAGTGTATCTGAAAACAAGGTGGAAAGAAGCCCCCCAACAGTGAAAGTCCAGAGCAGCAATCCAACTATCACTCCTATTGACGTTGCATAACCCAATACGCTGTGCGTAGCAACCCAATCCAGCTTCTCTGAGACCGTCGTTTTGACTAAGCTCTGTTTTTGAACCTCAGCAACGATTCTATTCGCCAAGGAGTATCGCTTAGAGGCAATAACCGCGAAGCACGGCTCTTCATGTATACGCGAAATCTCCTCTGCAAGAACCTCGGATTCACGGACTATCTTCTCAGACTTGGAGTCTATTGACTTCCTGATCTCAGGATCGCTTTCAAGGAGTTTAATGGCAATCCATCTGGACGGATATCCAGAAGCAAGATTCTCAGATTTGATCGCCTGAGCAAGTTTTTCAATTCTCTCTTCAATTTCGACTCCGTACTTGAGACAAGGCTTCCCGCTCTGACTCTTACTCTCGGCGACTTTGACAGCGGCTTTTGTCAGTTCATAGATTCCTTCTCCCCTAATCGCCACAGTTGAAACAACGGGCACGCCTAGCGTCTGTTCAAGCCTCTTCTGATCGATGCTTATGCCTTTTTTCTTAGCGACATCCACTTGGTTGAGACAGACGACGAGTGGAGCTTCCATTTCAAGCAACTGAATCGTGAAGAACAGGTTACGTTCTAGAACAGAGGCATCAACCACGTTGATGACAGCATCAGGATGTTCAAAAGCAATGTATTCCCTTGATACGATTTCTTCCATAGAGAAAGTGGAAAATGAATAGATACCAGGGAGGTCTATGACTACTACTTTTCGCCCTTCAAAATTGAGTACGCCTTGAGCTCTTTCCACCGTTTTTCCAGGCCAGTTGCCGATTATTTGACTTGAACCGGTGAGGTGGTTGAACACCACGCTTTTGCCGACATTAGCATTTCCAGCCAAAGCAATCGTCAGATTCCTAGAAAGCACGTGATCCTTCGAATTCTGAACCATCTTATTCGCGGATTTCGTAAAATGAGCTGCCATTCGGGGTCATCAGCTCCACTTTTGCTTTTGCGAGGAGTCAACGAAGACGTTTGAGGCAATGTCTTGCCCAAGTGCGACTTTAGCTCCTCTCACACTTACCTCGATTGGGCCTTTGAGGGGAGCAACTCTCACGACGCTTACGCTGGTTCCTGGAGTTAAACCCATATCTAGAAGTCTCTGAAGCACTTTATGTTCTCCCCTTATGAATGAAACCCTACCTTGGCCACCTTCCTTGAGTGTGCATATTGAAACTAGGTTCTGGTTTCGCTTTCCCACTTCTTCTAAGCCTCTTCGGTGTGTTGCCACACATTCTTCACAGCTAGAAAAGGGCAGGTTGCATGCTGGAATTATCTTGTCGTCATCTGGGCATTTGTCAGGATGATTCAGAAGCCTGCATAACGACTCTTCCGCCTCATCGGAGAGAGCGTGTTCCATCTCACACGCTTCCATGTGAACCTTATCCTTCCTTATCCTTAAAACATCGTGCAAAAATCTTTCCAGAAGCCGATGTTTTCTAGTGACCTTTTCAGCAACTTGAAAACCCTTGCTGGTAAGGTTGGCTCCATGGTAGGGAGAATGCTTAACGTAGCCTTCTTTGGCAAGTTTCTTGAGCATTTCCGTTACACTTGCAGGGGCGATCTTGAAGTGTTCGGCAATCTCGTTGGTTGATATGGACTTGCCATTTCGAGATAGAATGTAAAGCGCTCTTAGATAGTCTTCATAAGTTTTATTGGACATGCCAACACCATGTTTTAGGCATACCTAAATTTCTCGTGCCTCCATATAAACTTTTAGGCGAGCCTAAATATTTCCAACGCCACCACTATCTCCTCCAGTTGCATTTTCGGCGAATACTTCAAAAACAAAAAAATGAATTGCCATGATACGCCTTGAACGCCCAGAAAAACCACATCACGCCCCATAAAGTCTGCTTGAACACAGAGACTGCCGGATCTAGGCAAACTTGTTTTCCTCTGATACCAGAGTTTAAATAATGGATCACTTTCACGGTTCAGCGGCAACCATGTGAAGAATCATACCAGTCAAGGACTCGATCATTGAATGAATCTTGAAGCTCTGCATAGAATCAGCTACGGAATATACGTCGTAACTTCTGGAAAAGGAAACCTGTTCAACGGCCAGATTGCAAACACCGTTTTCCAAGTCACAGCAAAGCCTGAAATGATAGCGGCATCCATCAACAAACAGAATTTCACGCATGAGTTGATCAAACAGACCAGTGTCTTTGCGGTTTCTGTTCTTTCAAAGAGTGCTCCTTTGAAACTCATAGGCAGCTTTGGTTTCAGATGCGGAAGAGACGTTGACAAGTTCGAAGACATCAACTATAGAACTGGAAGAACGGGCACACGGATAGTTTTGGATAGCTCAGTTGCATACATAGAGACTGAAGTAATCAAGGAAGTCGATGCAGGAACTCACACCGTTTTCATTGGCAGGGTAGTTGACGCTGAAATATTGAATAATGAAGAACCTATGACCTACGCTTATTACCACGAAGTAAAGCGTGGCATTACACCCAGTTCTGCCCCAACTTACTTGGTAGCAGAAACATTCGTAGCACGTGATGGAAACACGAAATACAAATGCACAGTCTGCAGTTACATATACGACCCTGAGAAAGGCGATCCTGACTCGAGAATAGAGCCCGGAACGCCCTTCAAGGAGCTTCCTAATAGTTGGGTTTGCCCAATTTGCGGAGTAGCAAAGGACAAGTTTGAAGAAATTGAATAGACGTGTGTGCTAGTTACGATGCAAACCTCACCTTTTTATCGTTCTCGTTTGAACTCTTATGTACGCGCTTGTCTTGCTCGGGATTATGTTTTGTGAAATATTCCTTCATTGGTTTCCAGTAGAATTCAACCCATCCCTCTGCAAGATCATCAGTCTGTTCTGCGGGCACGTTTGAGTGAATCATGGATATTTCAGTGCCACCTTCTACTTTCTTGAAAGTTAACTCTAGTTTCGAAGGAGCGTAGTTTTCAGGCCACTCTGTGGTTGCCCATTCTTGAACTATTCTCTTTCCATTCTCCAACTCCAAGTTCTTCCCTGAGATATATCCGTCCCAAGCGGTGAACTTGCCGCCGACTCGCGGGTCAGAGGTTGCTTTGCTTCCAGTAAACGCAGAATGTTTTTTTGCATCGACAAAAGCGTCGTAAACCTCGCTCGGGCTCGCTGGAACAATCACCTTCTGTTTTATGGTTTTGACCGTCATTTCTAAACGCCTTTGCTTTGGAGTGTGCTTGCCAAGTATAAGTGCATGTTCGCACTTGCAGAAAAGGAAGTGGAGCTTGCAAGCTCATGTAGCCCTTGAGCCATTATGCTTCCAAACCATGGAGATGATTCAGCCAAGAAGCTCGCACGTGGCGTTCTAGATCTTGTGGATTAGAAAACCTGTCTCGCTAGAGAGATATCTTTGATTTATTCCCCAAGTGGTTTTTTGGGATAAGAAACGCCTAGGAAACACGTATTGCTTATTAGCGCAGAAATCTGAGATATTTGTGGTGATCGTTTTGGCTCGCGATCCTGTATGCGGCATGTATGTAGATGAAGAGACAGCGGTCTACAAGACTGTGGTTGATGGCAAAACCTACTATTTCTGCAGTGAACAATGCATGCTCACATTCACTCAGCCTGAGACTGAACGACGAAACCTGAAACGCTTGGTCGTTCTCAGCATCACTCTTGGGCTGGCAACGTTCATACTAGGCTTTTTCGACGTTTCCACACCATTGTTGCCAAAGAATGTCTGGCTTTTCATGCTATCAACACCTGTCCAATTCATTGCAGGCTACAGATACTATCGCGGAGCATTGGGAGCAGCCAAAGCGAAGACTACAAACATGGATACTCTGATAGCGGTTGGAACCACGACCGCATGGGGGTACAGCACCCTTGTCACTTTTCTTCCTAGCCTTATGCCAAGCCAAGACGTTTACTTCGACACATCCGCCCTTATACTAGCCCTGATCTTGATTGGCAAACTGCTGGAAGAAACCGCGAAAGGCAGAGCGTCGGAAGCCGTGCGCAAACTGCTTGATCTTCAGCCTCTCGTCGCACACGTGATTAAGGATGACGGCACCGAGGAGAAAGTTGCCGTTGAGAAAGTTATGCCCGGAGACAAGCTCCTAGTGCGACCAGGAGAAAAGATTCCGCTTGACGGCGTAGTCGTGGAAGGATCATCCTCTGTGGATGAGAGCATGATAACTGGCGAAAGTGTACCCGCACCTAAAGAAGCTGGAGACCAAGTGATTGGAGCCACAATTAACAAGGAAGGCGCCATGAAAATTGAAGTAACCAGAATAGGAATGAACACCACCCTCAATCAAATAGTGCAAATGGTCAGCGACGCCCAACTCAGCAGAGCACCAATCCAGAGACTCGCCGACACCGTCTCAGCATACTTTGTACCAACAATCCTTTTCATCGGCATAATCACTTTCATCGCTTGGAAAGTCTTCGCAGGAGCCAGCTTCGGTTTCAGTCTCACCGCATTCATCGCAGTAGTTATCGTCGCCTGTCCATGTGCCATGGGAATCGCCACGCCCACCGCAATACTGGTTGGCGCGGCAAAAGGCGCTCAGAACGGAATTCTCATCAAGGGAGGCGACTACCTGGAGAAGGCGAGACAACTTCAGGCCATAGTTTTTGACAAGACAGGAACCTTGACGAAAGGCAGGCTCGCAGTGACTGACATAGTGAGTGACGACCCAGATCGGCTGTTATCTATAGCCGCCTCTCTCGAAAACATGTCTGAGCACCCCATAGGCGAAGCCATCGTAAGAGAGGCCAAGAACAGGGGACTCACTCTTGAACAGCCAAAAAGCTTTGAGGTTCTCCCGGGAAAAGGCGTGAAAGGCACAGTTAAAGGCAAGAAAACAGTTGTTGGCACTCAGCGATTCATCGGAGAATCGAATGTCGTAATCAGCAAGGAACTGCAGGCAAGTGCCGACAAGTTTCTGAGTCAGGGAAAGAGCCTGGTTTACGTGGCCATCGATGGCAAGGCAGATGGGATAATCACAGTGGCAGACGAGCTTAAGGAGAATGCCGCTGACGTTGTAAAGCGGCTTAAGGAAATGAAACTGCAGGTAGTTATGATCACGGGTGACAATAAAAGAACTGCTGAAGCAATCGCTAGTAAAGCAGGCATCGACCGATACTTGGCTGAAATTCTGCCAGATAAGAAGGCAGAAGAAATAAAGAAGCTTCAGAATGAAGGGTTAGTTGTGGCAATGGTGGGAGACGGCATAAATGATGCACCAGCACTCGCGCAAGCCGACATAGGGATTGCACTTGGAAGCGGAACTGATATTGCTCTAGAGGCAGGAGGAATCGTGCTTATCAGAAATGACTTGATGGACGTCGTTACCGCAATCCAACTCAGCAAGCGGACATACTCAAAGATCAAACAGAATTTCTTCTGGGCCTTTGGCTACAACGCTGCCCTCATCCCCATAGCCGCTGGCGCACTGCAACCTATCGGCATAGCAATGAACCCTGTCTTTGCGGCTGGCGCAATGGCTTTCAGCTCAATCTCCGTCGTCTCAAATTCTCTGCTCCTGAAACGTTTCAAACCGAAGAGATGACACGATGACCAGCGAGAAAACGTACATAACAAAGCTCATTCCCATCACCCGCATGGACTGCCCTACCTGCGTCGTAGCCTTAGAAAGAGAAACCATGAAGTTAAATGGAGTCAATAAAGCCCAAGCCAACTACATAACCAAAACAATGAAAGTGACCTACGACCCTAACCTTGTTCAGCTCTCACAGATTGAGGCAGCCATCGAAAGAGCAGGCTACCAAGTAGCCTACAAGAAGTATCCGAGCATCGGCTCGAAGCTGAAGAAGCTGCTCCAAAAGGAGAAGCCAAGCAAGGTGCAAACTATTTCGGATTCTGACTTCCCAGGGAAAATCCTGCATGCTTCCAAACCCGTTGCGGTTCTTTTTTCGTCCCCAACTTGCCCCACATGTCAAGTGGTAAAACCTCTCTACGTTGAAGCAGCTGAAGACCTTGGAGAAAAAGCAGAATTCTACGAGATGGACATCTCCTCCTCGGAGACTTGGCGCCGCTACGACATCCTTACCATTCCCACAATTCTGACTTTTCGAGAAGGACAAGTGAAGGAAAGATTAACCCCATTGCCTAAGAAAGAAGAAATAGAAAAAGCTCTGAGCACATAAGAAATAAGAGGCTTTGTCCAAGGGCTTCTAGGTCAACTTGCACGTTTCCTGAACAAGCCTAGAGCGGCGATGTAAGCCACGCCTGTAAAGGTAAATATAACGAAGAATGTCTGCGGAGTGAATTCTGGGATTATGTTCTCGCCATTCAGATCCACTTTCATGAGGAATGCATCTTCATCTCCGACCGCATAGCTTCTGATGTCACCGACTATGTAGATGAATGGATCGTCGACGGCTATGCCGTGGGAGCGATCTAGCGATGGACCTCCCCATGTCTTGCTCAAAGTGAGGTTTCCATTTTGGTCAAATCTCAGAAGGACAACGTCAAAGTCACCATTACCATAGCTTGTCGTGCTTCCAGCCACGTATACTGAGGTACTATCGGCGGTGACTCCGACTGACCTGGTTAACTCGGAACCGCTGCCTCCCCAAGATGCGTTCCACATGAGAGTCCCCGTCTTACTGTATTTTAGAAGGAAGACCAAGTCGTTACCGAAGCTACTCGTTATGCCTACTGAATACACGTAGGTGGAGTCAGTTGTCATGCCGAAGGCGTCGTCAAGCTCATCCCCACCCCACGTTGTATGCCACGCATGACTACCATCTGTTCGGTTGAAAGCAACTAGAACTGCATCGCCGCCAGAAACCATGTTTGGGGCGTTGTAGCGCCCAACCACGTAAACATAGTTCTCGTCTACTCCGGCCTGTCCGTTGGCTTCGTCCCAGCCGGATGATCCCCAAGAACGACTCCATAACAGTGTTCCGTTTAAGTCATATCTGAGAATCGCGATATCGTTCTGAGTGTTCTCACCGGTTGTCCATCCTGTCACGTACAAACTGTCTCCATGGACTACAAGACCATCGACTTCATCGTAACCGTACCCGCTATCCCATGTTCGACTCCAAACAACAGATCCATTCGATGTTTGTAGCTTCAGAATGAACATGTTGGCTGACGCTAATGAGAAGTTTGTGAAATTTCTTCCGCCGACATAAACGTATTCGTCAGCCACTGTGACAATGAAGGCTTCGTCATCAAAGGAGCCGCCCCACGAAACGTTCCAAAGCTCAATCCCGTCAGGTGAAAACTTGCGTAGAAAGACGTCCGCGGTCCAACCTGCTATTCTGTCAAAACCGGCAAAATATACGTTATGTAGGTTATCGACGGCAATGCCCCAGCCTTCGTCTGCTCGTGGCCCACCTTGAGTGATGCTCCAGAATGGTTGAAGCATTCCGACAGTGTCTTGCTTACTAAATGCTCTCACAGTAGGATTGGTTCTGAACAGCCAAGCTAGCATCAGAATGGCAACGAGAAAACCACATCTTGACAACACTCGTTTCATGGGCATCTCTCGTCTTGACCAGTCTGCTTGCACGCCTCAGAATCAGGATGCACGCTCTAATAAAAAGAGGGGTTTGCGTGTGTGATACTGTCTAAACCGTCGCGATAAGAAAGGGGAGTGTGAGAGTCTACTCCATCAGCTTCTTTCTCAAATACTCTCTTCGCTGCTTCCGGTCCAGCTTTCCAAGGTCATCTTTGTGTTTTTCCCGTATCAGTTTCAGTTTGCAGTACGTGTAGAATGCGTCATATGCTACGCTTGCCTTTGCTATGGCCTCGTGATCATCTTTGGCAATAATTGAGAAACCAGTCATCACAGCATCCAAGCCTGGTGCCTCCGGTGCTTCTTGTGGCTTGTCAGTATCGGCTGCACGAATTATTCTCGCTAACTCCCAAACTGCTGGGTCCTTTATCTCGTATTTTTCTATTACAGCGTCAAAACTGCACTTATCGCCATGATGCCCTAACTCGACACCGGGTGCGTCATACGGTATAGCTTTTTCCTTTTTGACGACTTCTTCAATCTTCTCCACAGGAACGAATATGAATTCGGCTTTGGGATCGACGAATTTCTTTATCAGCCATGGACAGGCGGTCCTGTCGACATGCACGTATTGTCTTGTCACCCACTTCATCGCTTTCACCTTTGCTAGATCAACTATTGTCGTAAGTAGAATATCTGCTTGGCGTGTTCTGTTGGCTAGGGTGAAGGTGGAGGATAAGTGGAGATGTCCTGACGATACCAGAGCATAGTTTCGTTCTCTCCAATTACGTATTTGTCGCAAGAAACTGGACCAAAAGTCCAGCCGTAGCTCGACTCACTCCACCACACCCACCATCTTGGATAGGAATTGGGTACGTCGTCTATTGCGTTGACGGATGCGCCTGCCACATTTTCTGTGTAGTTTACTGAAGCAAGGAGCTTTGTGAGATCAAGCAGAGTGGAACCGGCATTGGTTTTGGTTTCATTAAACCAATGAACGGCGCTTCCGTTGCCATAGTTGATGCCGAGATTGACCGAGATTATCTGTCGTTTCACTTTTGATGAGAGATCACTGTATTGAAAATAATAGTATCCTGTCATAAATGATGCTGACAGAGCCCAGCAGAGCACAACCAGTGTTGTGAGAATCCATTTGTTCTCTATAATAGTCATATTCGTCGCTCCTTCGTGATCTTCCCTATCACCGTGATCACCGGAACTGAACATACTCCGAAGATTATGCCGTTGGCAACCTCATGCAGTACTGTGAAAGGTGCTCCAGCAAAAATGGCGACAGCAATGGGAACATTGAAAACAGATGCATAGACTACGTTCGTAGTCATGTCATAGAGCGCTGTTGGAAGGAAACCCATCGTTGCAAATAAAACACTGAGTCTGAAGCGTTGACCTTCCAGGCTTGTTGACCCAAGTGCCTTTCTGAGAAAGCCTCCAGTTATGCCGTACACGGATTCGGCGAACATTGTCGCTAACCAGATTTGAGGTACAAAACCAATCGGGTTTATCGAGCCGTAAATCAACCAAGAGAATATGCCTATTAGAGACCCGGTTACTGGCCCAAAAAGGAAACCTCCAAGGAAGACGATCAAGTCCATCAGTTTGACGTTTGATACGCCTATTAGGGCATAGTTTGTTGCTATTGATAAGGCGCAGAAAGTCACAATAATGGCTATTTTGGCAGAACTCATTCGGTGAAACATGGTTAGATGATCCATCCAGCTTATATTTAAGAATTCCTACATCCTATACACTATAAAGACGGTCTGTAAGCGAGGAGAACAAGGTGGAAATCCTTGAAATAATCAATAGGGTTGCGGGGAAAATCGCCCCCGGACGTCCGCCTTCGTTTGCTGAGGCTCACGTTATGAAGGCTTTGGAAGAGATTGGTCTGCAAGGAAGTGTTGGCCGGTTGAAGCTTTCAAAAGACCTCCACTTGGGGGAAGGCGAGATCAGAACTCTTGTCAAGCATCTCAAAAATGAAGAGTTGGTTGATGTTTCAAAGTCGGGAATTTCGTTGTCTGCACGTGGAAGGAGACTGCTTTCACGTCTAAGAGATTTCGTGAGCGAGCAATTGGAGATTCCGCCAACGCCTCTGACAGTTGGACCCTTCAATATTGCAGTTCGAGTAACAGGAATGAAAGATTCCATAAGACATGGCCTGGAACAGAGAGACGCTGCCATAATTGCAGGAGCAAAAGGAGCTACTACTCTAGTCTTTACCAAGAATAAACTGATCATGCCTGGCACAGGGGAAGATGTGTCAGAAAACAGTTCGTCTGCTCTGTCTTCGTTGTCAAGATTGAATTTGAATGAGGGCGACGTCATAATAATCGGAAGCGCCGATGAAAAACCAAAGGCAGAACTTGGAGCAAAGATGGCAGCCCTCGAACTACTCAAAACGAAAACGAGAACCTTCCGCAAAAACCCGCAACACAGTTAGTGGGGGACGGAATGCAGATGGCTTTCGCGCACGCAAACAAAAGACGTTAGCCGTTCCAGTCTCTATTATTGTATTTCGTTTGGTTCAGACTAGTCGCGGTACGCATTTCATTTGGAGTTAGGCTTCCCTTTTTGAGGTTTGCGCCGCATGTCTTTTCGTAGCCTTTTCTAATGGCGTTCTTCGTTTTTTCCATGGTAATGCTTTCTAGAATTTCAGACAGGTTCACCAAGATAGCATGGGGGTTTTGGATTCTGAGAGCGCGACCTAGCATGCTAAAGTCAACATTTACCATACATGTGCCGTGATGAAGGATGGCATCATACAATCTGTGTTGGGCGCTCCCAGAGATTTTCTTTCCCTCTACCGCTATGTTTCCGCCATTGTTGCGAGCTTGAACACCCAGCATCCCAAGTCCTTCGACGACTCCCCCGCAAAAGAAGGTGTAAGACCTCCCTACATTCTCAACACCAACAGCCAAAGAGGGCTTCCTGACAATTATCGAATAGTTCAAGTTACCGTAGTCATGATAAACAGCCCCACCTCCGGAGACCCTTCTGAAGATCCCAATCCCCAACATTTCGCAGTCAGCAATGCTAACAGCAGACTTGGGATTCTGGAAATGCCCAATAACGACGGCTGGCGGGTTCTGCCACAAACGCAGAGTGTTGGAACCATGGTTTTCCAGAACGGATCTAAGAACCGCTTCATCAATTGCCAAATTCATCGCAGGATCTTCTGAACTGTAATCGATCATTCGCCAGTTATCAGCCATATCTTGGGCACCTATAATGAGTTTGCCGGAAGATCCTAGTTGTGGGATAATGCGGCCACAACTGCGCTTCTTAGGCATTCCCTAGAGGGCAGCGTCTTATCAAATTTCAATTCGCCATTGATGATTATTGCAGGAATTCTGCTGCATTTTTCAGCATCTACCAGGGCTGATGACAACTCTGGATAGACTCCATGCTGATATATCCCCTTTCCTCTCATCCAGACTCTCACCGTGATGGCATCCTGCAAGTCCTGCGTGACATCGTTGACCAGACTGATAAGCTTACGGCACATTGAAGTCGGAGGATAGGCAACAAAAACCTCAAGCGACACTCTTCCCATCCCGACGAAGAAGGGTTCTATCCCGTGCACGTTCCATTTCTCAAGGCTATATTTGGCTCTAAACAGCAAGTTCGCCGATTTCTGTTCATCTCCTGTCAATTCCTTTTTCAATTCGAAGACTATCCCCAACTTGCTCTCAAAGCCTTCTATAAGAGCTGTCTTTACCTCATCTATCGAAACGTCTCTTCTTAGTTGGCGACTCAGCGACGTTATCATCAGCTTCTTTCCCTTTGGCTTCCCAGTTTTGATCATTTTGTTGTAGGCGTTCACGTCAGTATTAACGAGCAGAGTTCCTTGAAATAGCAGGAAATCGTGAAACCATTTTGGCAAAATTCCAGTCATTCTTCGTTCGCCAATTTGAATTCCGTTGGCATTCGCCTCGAGTGTGTCACTGAGTTTTCGGAGTCCTTCAAGAATTGCTGAGTTCAGGATAGAATAATTTGACAGGACAGGCGGGTAATCCTTAGTTCGCGTGTTGGAGAGTGCGGCATTCGCTGTAACAGCGAAATTCAAACTCCCCATGTCCATGTAGAAATGGTCGGCTGTAACTGATATCGCTCTGATAACTTCTACACCGTGTTTCATGCATTCCTCATGGTTGATGTCATCCTTGTATGAACTGCCCGATCCAATAATCACAGAGGCTGGGCCTTGCCACAGTCGCAGTGTGTTCGGAGTCAAATTCTCTCTTCTGCTTCTAAAAATGGCCTCATTAATTGCCAGATCCATTTTCGGGTCGGCTGAACTGTAGTCAAGTAGTCTCCATGTTTCAGCCAAGATTGTTCGCCTCAAAGTAAGGACACTTGTTTCCTAAACATTCTTTGTTGTGGCTTCTGAAATAGCAGGGTCGTGGATCTATCAAGCTGAGGTGTCTTATGTTGAATTCTCTTTCGAGGATCTCTGTTGCCTTCTGTATCGCTGAAAAAGTGCTCGCCTTGCAGCAACGCGGACCGCCGATCTTTGCGATCATGTGAAGAGATTCAGATACAGCTTCCATTGAAAGCGTCCGTTCTTTGTCTGATTGCATATTGGCTTTGGTTGCAATGCTTAGGGCTATGCCTACTCCCGCGGCAGCCCCACAGACACCCCAAAGTCCACACGATGCAAGAAGTACTTTTCTTCCTCTTCTGATCGCTTCGTCAAATGCTGAATCGTTGATCTCGAATCTGCCGAGGTTTCTCCAAGCAGCTAGTAAGGCGCAGCTTACGATGTAATGGTGCTCAGGTCCATGCATTTGGAGTGCAGGATGCTTCATCAAGAGGAGAACAACTTTCATGGGATCCGTTTCTTTCGTGGCTCCGCAGACTTTGCGGACAAGCGTCTCGGGAGAGGCTAGCCTGCAGCTTTCACAAATGTAATGTCCTTCTTCACAGACGTAATCTGCTTTCTCAGTTTTTCCGCAAAAGGAACATTCCGTTGCTTCCGAGGTCGATTGCAAAGGCTTTCCACAGACCACACAATGGAAGTCCTCCAGTTTTTCTGGAGACTGGTTCTTCTTCAGTGTCTTTGCCTCCACGCGCGCTTCTTCTAGACAATGTAGTAATCAATGACTTTCTGCATACTTTTCGGCGTCTCCTGCTTTGCAGCGAGCTGTCTCAGCATTTCTATCATTCTGGGCTGGAAGCGCGCAATGTCTGTCAGGGTCACTATGCCCACAAGCTTGTTTGCATCAACCACCGCCAGCTTCTTTATCTTATTTCGAAACATCAGTTTCACAGCTTCTTCCAGGTCTGTACTTAGTTCCACAACAACCAGCGGGGTCGTCATGATCTCCTTCACTTTAGTATTCATAACGTCCTTTGCTTCTGCAATGACCCTTCGCAAGAAATCCCTTTCCGTGACTATGCCCTTAGCCTTTCCTCCCTCCAGCACTATGAGACTGCCTATCTGAAATTCATTCATAATGTCGACAGCCTCTTTAACCGAGGAATTTTCGTCCACAGTTATTACTTCCCGCACCATCACGTCTCTGACTTTCAATGGCAACAAGTCTTCTCCATGTTCCTCTCTGTTCTCGTCCGACAACAAACCATCCATCCAATTGTCCATGTTCATGGCAGATTGGTTGTATCTTCAGCGGGCATTCTCGTATTCATATCCCCCTTGTTTTCCCAATTTTTTCCTCTCAGTCTCCACCTTTTTCTTTAGTACTTCAAAATAGTCTTGGGCTGAAAGCAGATTCTGGCGGTCGTCTTCAAAGTTTTCTAGTTTTATGATGGCAAACCAGCCTTCGCCGTAGGGGTCTTTGTTTGCCAATTCAGGGCTCTGACTTAGTTTTTCGTTTACCTTTTGGATTGTGCCGCTAACTGGTGATATGAGGTCAAGCACTGTTTTTGTTGATTCGAAAGACGCTATCTCATCGAACTGTTCAATGGTGGTACCAAGCTCGTTGAATTTGACGAAAATGATGTCGCTTGTCATGTTCTGAAGGAAATCGGTGATGCCTACTTTCGCCGTGTCTCCTTCGATTCTTGCCCAGCAATCATTCTCGTTGTAGAACAACTCCTTGGGCACGCGAAATGTCCATTTGTCAACTTTGATTTGATAGGGCTCTTCAACCATCATAGCTCACTCTCCTAGAAGTCTATCGATCTGTGCCGCAATCTCTTCTGCTAGCTTTTCTGCCAGCTTTTCTCCATCAGGCCCTATGTCAGACGCGGACTTGGGCTTGAGGTTGTGCTTCTGAACACTCTCCGGAATTAGGATTCTTCCCTTAATTCTTGCCCCGTTCTTTACGGCGATCTTGGTTGCACACCGTTCTGCGCAACCATCAATAGGAATAGAGGGGTACCTTTTGACGATTTCCGAGTAAGGTTTGACTCCTGTAACCAATGGTGGAATGCAGATGAGCACAGCTTTGTCTGGTCTCAGCTTTTCGACTACTTTAAAGGCGCAAGCACGGGCTACCGACCCTAGAGCTTTGTCCATTCCTGCACAAGGAATAATGGCCACTTTATCTTCTGCAAGTGGCTGCGAGTTCACTTCTTGGCTGTTCTGCATAGGATTTCATCCACTTCCTTGGCTATTTCTTCAGCCACTTTCGTAGCCAACTCCATTTCCTGAGGCGCAAGTTTTTCTCTCGACTTGACCTTCAGATGAGGATATTTCTTCATTACTTCAGAGACTAGAATCGTTGCTACTGGTTTTCCGCTATACTTTTTGGTTCCTGCCTCAGCGCATTTCTTGCTACAGCCGTCGACAGCGATTGTTGGAAAGACTCTGGCAAACGCTCGTTCGTCTTCTCCTCCTGCGAGGAAAAGCGGCAGACACAGTGTTACTGTTTGATCGGGCCTGAGCTTCTCCAGAACGAGACGTGTTGCTACACGCGAAATTGTCCCTTCTGCAAAGTCTTCTCCGCTGCAGCAGATTATGCCGACTTTTCCTGTTGCAAGCGTCATTCACATTTCTCCTCACGTAGAATCTCGTCAACTTTCTCTGAGAGAGCCCTTGCGATGATCTCGGCAAGCTTGTTTCCTTGGTCATTCAATTCTATCACCCCGTCAGGCTTCAGGGATCTGTTCTTTCGTAAGACATCGGTAACGACTATATTGTGTGCCAGTTTTCCCATGGACGCTTCAATGTTCTTTTTCGAACATTGGGCAGGACAACCGTCCACTGCGATGCAGGGATTTTCCCTCACAAGTTTCAGTGCATCGTCGTCTCCCATGGTCAGTAATGCCAAGCACACGGTTCTCGTCTTTTCTGGTTTCATTCGTTCAATTACCTTGTATGTTGCTACTCGGCCAACAGTGCCTAAGCTTTTGCCTATTCCACTGCAAGGCACTACTACGACCTTGTGGTTTTCCATTGTTCAGAATTCTCCCTAGTCTTCTTGATGATGTTTAGGACTTCTGGTTTTGACGGAAAGCCAAGCGCTTCGGGCGCACAAACCTTGCGGCATGATCGACAAAAGACCACGCAGTTGTCTGGGTTTGCGACGATCAGTTTCTTTTCTTTTTCATCAATACCGAAAACTCCGTGTGGGCAGAACTTGAGACATTGCGGGTCACCTTCGCAGAAATTGCACTTAGTGTAGTCGACCAGGGGACACCATGGTATCTTGTTTCTCGGCACTCCCATGTACGTTTCTTCGGTCACTTTGCTGTTTCCTCCAGAGTCTTCTTGACAAATGCGAGGGCTTCTTGCGTCGTCAT
>JALHSQ010000078.1 GCA_022865885.1 Candidatus Bathyarchaeota archaeon
GTCTAATAAATATACAACACTTTAATGCTCCTTAATCAAAAAACGAGGAAACTGATTGGACAAATCGGATGTCGCAATTGAGGCGAAAGAACTCAGCAAAGACTTTGGAAGTACCCAAGCTGTTAAGTCTGTTTCATTTACGGTAAACAAAGGCGAGGTTTTCGGGTTTTTCGGACCGAACGGCGCAGGAAAAACAACAACTATTCGCTTACTGTGCGGTCTAACCAAACCTTCTCGTGGTTCTGCGATAGTTTGCGGACACAACATCATGCGTGACCCAACGGGTGTGCGGCGCCACCTAACGATAACGCCCGAGGAAAGCATTTTTTATGAGAAGATGAAAGTGGGTGCATATCTGGAGTTTTTTGCAGGCATGGCTGGGCATACGTCAAAGTCCAAGCGGGCGAAAATTGAAGGAGTTATCAATATATGCGAAGTGTCTGACTTAATGGACAAGCGTATTGCAATTCTTTCGCATGGTCAGCGACAGAAAATCTGGCTTGCAAGAGCTTTCTTAAGCGATGTGCCCATAATGTTTCTGGATGAACCGTTTCAAGGCATAGACATTATCCACAGAAAAGTCATCAGAGAATATTTAAGAAACTATGTAAAGAACGGCAACACGATTTTTTTCACTTCACATAATCTAATTGAGGCTGAGCAAATTGTGGATCGGTTTGCTTTCATCGACCGGGGTATCCTCCTCAAGATCGGCACAGCCCACGAGCTGCGGGATCAGTATCTTTTGCCAAGGTATTCGATAAGGGTCTCTGATCCCGTGAAGGCTCAGAGAATACTTTCTGATGGCCTTTTACTTGGCGAGTGCATAGCGAAGGGGGACGAGGTTGTTGTTACCCTAAAAAATAGGGAAGACGTTTCGAAGATCGTGTCGCTTCTCAGCACAGCCGGAGTGGCTCTTATGGAAATGCGCTTGCTTGGAACGATGGAAGAAGTTTTCTTAAGTATTCGACAGAAAACAGAGGGAATCGCATGACTGACAAGAAGAATGAGGCTGTGGAATCGACCGAAGAGCATTCTTGCCGTGGCACATTTTCAATGAATGCACGGAAAAAACTCAGGTTGATCTTCACCATTACCTGTAGAGACATAATGCAGATACGTAGGTCTGGACTGCCCGTCCTGCTGACCGTTTCTGCTTTACTTATTTCGTTAATAGGAATTCCATTTTTTATCTACGCGAATGCTGGGGCTGGGTTTGGAGGCGAATTACATTTGAACGGAGCATCGTGGACCGTGATGGGCATAGATGGGCTGAATGCTGGGGGTGACGCAAATCGCGCTTTCTTATCCTCCCTAACTCTTTTGCACTTAGTCTATGCTTATTCAATGGTCATTACAATGATTCTTGTTCCAGTCGCATTTTCCATCGCCTACGGTCAAGAAATAAAGAAAGGAACCGTACGGACTCTCACTTGCTATCCGATCGGTGTCTTTGAGATTACAATTGCAAAACTCACATATGCGGCCGTAGTGGGATTTATTTTTTCCATGCCTGTGTTCTTGTTGCCAGTTCTGGGACTGGAAAAACCCGTTGGTGACCTCTTTACGATATTCGCCACA
>JALHSQ010000079.1 GCA_022865885.1 Candidatus Bathyarchaeota archaeon
ACACGCACAATCATAGTCTGTTCCTCCGTAGGTTCTGTTCCACTGAGCATTGCCAACTGAGTCAGTCTTGACTAGCCAAAAATCCCGGCTGCCAGCGCCAAAGGAGTCTGTCCCGCCTGCTAGTGCGTATCCTCCGTCGCCAGTCTGCACCAAAGCACACGGCTGATCATAGTTTGTTCCTCCGTATGATTTGTTCCACTGCTCGTTGCCGGAAGCGTCCGTCTTTACCAGCCAAAAATCACCGTTGCCAGCACCAAAAGAACTTGTCTCGCCTGCTAGTGCGTATCCGCCATCCGTCGTCTGCACCAAAGCAAGCACTGCCTCAAAGAGCCATCCTCCGTACGTCTTGCTCCACTGCTCGTTGCCGGAAGCGTCCGTCTTAACCAGCCAAAAATCAAAATTAGATGGGCTACCGGTGAAAGAAGCTGTGCGGCCTGCTAAAGTATATCCACCATCGCTCGTCTGCACCAAAGCATTCGCATAATCCCAGTTTGTTCCTCCGTATGATTTGTTCCACTGCTCGTTGCCGGAAGCGTCCGTCTTTACCAGCCAAAAATCACCGTTGCCAGCACCAAAAGAATATGTGACGCCTGCTAGCGCGTATCCACCATCCGTCGTCTGCACCAAAGCATTCGCATAATCCCAGTTTGTTCCTCCGTAGGTCTTGCTCCACTGCTCGTTGCCGGAAGCGTCCGTCTTAACCAGCCAAAAATCACCGTTGCCAGCACCAGAAGAATTTGTGTAGCCTGCTAGTGCGTATCCTCCGTCGCTCGTCTGTATCAAAGCAGACGCATAATCCCAGCCTGTTCCTCCGTATGTCCTGTTCCATCCTTGCGTGCGTCCGCGTGCGTCAACGATTAGATTCGTGCAGGACATGTTCAAACCATGAGTTACCGTATAGTTCTCTCCAATCCCCCAGGTAACATTAATCCATCCGCTGTCGTAGAGCAAGCCAGCTTTGGAAATGTTCTGTCCTGTGGAGCCGAAAGCTCTGGCCACTGAAGCAACGTCTTTCACATCAATCTTTCCATCATCGTTGATGTCCCACCAAGGGTTATATGGCCATGCTCCTGACGAGCTTACAGGCAATATCGCGAATAACGCAGCCGTCAAACAGAACGCGACGACAACCACGATCACTAAATCCTTCTTCTTAATCACGAATTCTTCCTCCTTTCCGTTGGCAACCATTATTCAACCTAGACTATTAATGCCTTAGGAACAAGTCTTCTATAACCAAGTTCCACTCATTATTGCCCATCTTCTTGTTCTATTGATTCATCCAATTCGTCAACTCTCCAACTTCGGTGATTCAATTTGGTCACGAGACGTAGTCGCGAGTTCTTTCGTGTTCGTTGCTTACGCAGGCGTTTCGATAGGGCTAGCGGCAAATTCATAATCAACATAGCCTACGAGACTGCTCCGCCTAGGCCTTCGGATCGTGTTGTCGCGGTTGCTGAGGGCTTCGGCCTCGGCATGGACCAATGGGAGAAATTCGTCATCTACGACGACGTCCAACTCGAGATAGGCAGGAACAGCATCGTCTACATCACAGGCGACAGCGGCAGCGGCAAAAGCACCCTCCTCAAAGCCCTAGAGCAAGACATCAAACAAGAACTACGCGAAACCACCGTCAACGTAGCCGACATAAAGCCCGAACAGGACAAGCCCCTCATAGAAACAGTCGGCAAAACACTCCAAGAAGCCTTAGAGCTATTGTCGAAGGTTGGGCTTTCTGACGCCTTCCTCTTCCTACGCACCTTCGACCAGCTTAGTGACGGACAGAAATACCGGTACCGCATCGCGAAAATGATTGAAAGCAAAGCCCAATACTGGATCCTCGACGAATTCGCCGCAACACTCGACAGAGACACAGCGAAGATAGTGTCTTGGAACCTTCAGAAGCTAGCCCGTGCAGAGGGCAAATGTGTTCTTGCAGCCACTACTCACACGGATCTTCTAGGGGATTTGAACCCTTCACTGCACATTCACAAACGCTTCGGCAAAGAAATAACAGTCCGCCACCATCCAAACGAGCCAACCCCAGAATGCAGCTTAACCAAGGAAATGCACATAGAACAAGGCACAACCAAAGACTGGAGAGAACTAGCAGGCTTCCACTACCGCAGCCACAAAATAGCCGCACCACGCAAAATCTTCAGCCTGAAACGCGGAGACGAGCTGTGCGGAGTAATCGTGTACTGCTACCCGCCTGTAACAAGCTTCGGAAGAAGACTCGCCCTGCCAAAGATGAGCATGAAAGAACTGAACGAAAAGCTCAGCGTAATCAGTCGTGTTGTCGTTCACCCAAAATACAGAACCATCGGCCTAGGCTCAAAACTCGTCCACGACACCCTACCCTTAGCAGGCACAGAATACGTTGAAATGTCAGCCGTCATGGCCAAATACAACCCGTTCGCCGAAAAAGCAGGAATGAAGAGAATAGCAGAACAGCAGCCTCCGAAAGAAGCCCTAAAAATCACGAGAATTCTTCAACAACTCGGATTTAACCTTCAACTGCTTAGCAGCGAAAGGTACGTTTTGAGTAGACTTCAAGCTCTTGATGACGGAGACATCATAAAAATAAGAGAGGTCTTTGTCAAGCAAAGACATACAAGGTTCATAAAGAGCTTCTCTTATCATCTCCCATTCGGCACAAAAGACGCCTACGTCAAAGAAATAATGGAAGCGGATTTGTACAAGCTTACGAACCTCATCAGGATCTGCGGATTCCTAATGCAAACCAAAGTTTACCTATTCTGGTCATCCTAGGCGTAGTTTGCCTTAACGCGCGCTCCAAGCAAAACTCTAGACCTTGATTATTCCTTTGGTGTAGAGATAGTAACCCGCACCTGTGGTTGTAAGGGCCTGTGTTGCAATCTTCTCCAGTATCTTGTAAGAGTCTTTGCCTGCGTGTATGCAATCGGCTAGGTCTGTGAGAGACTCAGCAAGTTTCTCGAAAAATCCATCGATAAGTTCAACTGTCGTATCCTTTTCTGCAGTGAGGTTCTCAACTCTCTCACTTATCGTATTGCAGGACACGTCAAAAACCATGTCCATAAGGGCTAGTTGTGGATCAAAATACGTACTCATTATTCTTCGTATTACATTGGATGAAGCGCTGAAGAAGAAGACCTTGCGTTTCAAGTCATCCTCTCCGATAATTCTGTCGCTTATGTATCGTAGCTCTTTCTCAAGTTCTGAACCCAATTCATCTGGAATGTTCATCGCAATTTCCTCCTATCGCACAAGGCATGAGGGCGCGCTTTCTCTTTCTCTGTGGTCTCGGCAAGGTTGCCATCCTCGGAAATCTCTCTGAGGCTGCCATATGTAAGGTCTTGGCTTTTTGAAGTCGACTAAACCTTCTCTGCCTGAAATCCATGTCCAGCAAACGTGTTCTCTCCTGTAGATTGCTTGGAGAGGTTCAGGGCTCCGCTTCTTCATAGTCTCCTCCCATGGTAATTCTATGCCAAGCTTTGCCAGTTCTCTCATTCCGATGCTAGCCAGAGATTGCCCTCTTTTGCTTAGGTAGAAACGTCCTTCAATTGAGTTGATGAGGCCTCTTGAAACTAATTCTTGCAGAACTTGCTTCTCGTCTTCTCCCAAGAATTCGTTGTTTTTTCGCGCATTTCTCTCTCCAACTGCATTTGCGAGAAACAACTTGACAAGCACTCTCATCTCTAGGGATTCGAAAATTCCTTCCACAGCATCCATTGCTCTCGGCTTCTTTATTATGCGGAACTTGGACTGCGATTCCATTCGGAATTCTGGGGACATTTTGTTCAAAGCGCTGAAGAGGAAGAGTGCCTTTCTCGCCGTATTCCAGTGGACCTCAGCTTTTCCTGCTAGGTCTTCTATCGAAATTTTCTGATCTTTTGGGAGTGAATTCAAAGCTATGGCTATCTTTCGATAAGTCTCGAGGGTCTTGCCTAAATCGTCAACTCTCTTCTGGGACAATACGTTATGCCTCCTTTTTGGGCTGGTTCTCCAGTTTCAGCAGCATTATCATGCTGATACACACATATAATCTTATATGAATATATAACGGTTACTCTAACACAGAAAGACTCTTATATGTGAAGAAATATAACGATTGTGAAGTATTGCTAGAGATTTCACATCTGTGAACTTCTGGCGCGCGTGGTCACTAGGTGATGTCAGAGTTGTCTTCGAAGATACCCCCGTGCGAGCTGAAGCCAGTAAAATTCACTGAACAGTATATTTCCAGGATTGAAGGAGATCTTCATGCTTTTAGTCTGACTGCTTTTGAGGCCCAGACACTCATCGAAGTTTTGAATTACCCGAGCCAGCACGTGGACATAAAGACTCTCGAGAGAAAAGTCCCAAAAGAGTTTTTTCAAGGTACATCCAATAACGTTGCTGCATCGGTTAAGTCACTAATAGAAAAGGGTTATCTCCAACCGTACCAAGCCAAGAAGGAGGTGCTGTGTGTTCTCTGCACCAAATTCGGCAGAGATGTGGCCAATTCCATTCTATCTAGCTGTTTCTCAGGTTCTCTCAGGTTCTTTGACAAGGAACGTGAAAGACTTGACAACAGGAGGAAGAGGCTTTGTGCGGATCCGATTGGACTGGAAATCGGCGAGACGCGCTATGTCAACGGACCGAAAGGCAAGATAAAGGTCGTGATCAAAGAATTGCATTGTTCAGACATTGTATACGGAGCAATTGATGGTGAAGTCCAATACGAGCGTATGGTCATCGCTGATGTGGAATGCCCCCAATGCGAATATATGATCCGTATTGAATATTCTTTTAACCCTGGCACAGCTTGGCAGAATTTTGTGGAGATTACGTGCGAAAATTGCACATATCAGTTCTCGCTATTGTATCGACTTGTAAGCTACTATGAAAAATCCATGCCAAAAAACAGATAGTGAGTAAACAAATGAAAAGGGGATTGTGCGGGAGACGTCTGCATCTGTTGCGGAAATAGGGCAACCCCGCCCAGTTTTGGCTCAACCCCGCTTGGATCTTGTCAAGTTCATCATGTCTATCCCAACCACGAACGCTCATCAATCAGAGAAGAGAAAAAAGGGGGGTTTTGCGGGTGACTTCACCACTGGCGTGGGGAGCAAATCCCAGCGGCCCCACCACGATAACAGCGGCCTCCTCGTTGGGCTGCATCACTTTCGTCTCCTGAATAGTTTGACGTCGTTAAACTCGCAGACGTATTCGAATCCTGCCTCAATCAGTTTCTGCGCGTCCTGAACAGTCTTAGCGGTTGCCGAATGGTAGTCATCGTTCTCGAAGCTGATGAGCTGCGTGTAGAGGAGCGTATTCTGGATGTTTCGGTGGCCGAGGATTTTCATGACGTGAAGGATGTCTTTGGTTTTGGCGTATTCCATTGTGGCTTTCCAATGTCGGAGCGTGTGGAAGGCTATCTGGTTTATGAGTGTTGACGGGGCAAATGAATTATAGGTAGTTCTCAACTGGCTAGTCGTCGGATGTGCCAACGCGAGATGGCGAAGCGAGTGTATCTAGACACGAATGTATATTGCAGGCCGCTGGACGATCAAACAAGCCATCGCGTCAGATCCGAGGCGCGTGCCTTCACCCTAATAGCCGATGCAGCTTTGCACCAGAAGATAATCATTGTGAGTTCAGACTATGTCAAATTTGAGATCGAAAAGATAGCTGATCCCTTGAAGAGAAAAGATATCAGAGGTTTCGAGAGAGCCCTAAGCTCCGTTAACATAACAAGTAGCGAAGAACTCGTTGCTTTGGCAACAGGTTTTCTTTCCAAGTGCAGTCTTAATTCTCTAGATGCCTTGCACATGTCAGCCTCTTGCCTAGGAGAAGCTGACTTCCTAACTTGCGACGATAAGATCTCGGATGAAAAAGACTGTATAGAAAATCTTGCGGTTGAAAGAGGGTATAGGTTAAAAGTCGGAAACCCTGTTAATTATGTGAAGGAAAGACGAAGAGGGAAAAGATGACGACTTCGCAGGTAGCAACTGTTGAGGTGCCGTTTGAGGCTCTTGCCAAGGAGCTTGGGATGAAAAGAGCCATAGAGTTTGTAGGCGAGATCAGACGCAAGTATGGAGATTCAGTCGTCGAGCTGAGAAAGGCCACGCAGAAACTCACGATTGAACAGATTGAAGACGAAATCGGACGGATGAAAAGAGAAAGAAGCTAGAAGACCATTCTGTCGGTTTCACTGGTCTCTGGCTGGAAGTATAACATCGCTCTGTCTTCTTAGGCATTATCCAGAGTTATCACAAGAAGGCATGCTGCCTAATAGGTTTGAAACGACGTGACGAACCTCACGAAGCAGTTGCTCACTAATATTACGGACAGCCTCCTTCAAAAGAAGACAGGCCATTGCAAGGAGGAACATAGGAGAACTGAACGATGAGCTAAGCAAGATCTCGGTCCGAGTCGTGATCCACCCAAAGCACAGAACCATCGGCCCAGGCTCAAAACTCGTCCACGACACACTGCACTTGGCCGGCACAGAATACGTTGAAATGTCAGCAGTCATGGCCAAATACAACCCTTTCGCAGAAAAAGCTGGAATGAAGAGAGTGGCTGAGCAGCAGCCTCCGAAAGAAGCCGTGAAGATCACGAGAATCCTTCAACAACTTGGATTCAACCTTCAACTGCTTGGCAGTGAAAGATACGTTTTGAGCAGGCTTCAGGCCCTTGATGACGGAGACATCTTGAAAATAAGAGAGGCTTTTGTCAAGCAGAGGCACACGCGTTTTATGAAGAGCTTCTCGTATCATCTTCCATTCGGCACAAAAGAAGCCTATACTAAGGAGATAAAGTCCGCAGACTTGAACAAGCTTGCGACCCTCATAAGGATCTGCGGGTTCCTGATGCAGACGAAGGTCTATGTGTTCTGGAAAAAAGATCCAAGAAGGGGAAATTGAGGCTTCTTAGGGCCAGCTTTTCCCAAAGTTGCTAGAGAGTACAATGGCGTCGAGAATATTCACTTTTCAATCATCGTTAATATCGGCCCAGCAGTTCTCCAACGGCGGCTTAGTCGCCCTCGCAGTAATGTGGCTCAGAAACTTCTGGGTTACATTGAAGCTTTCGTACGAACGAAGACTCAAGGCAAACAGAACTCGAATATGACGTGAACAAGTTCCACAAGACCGCAGCATACCACCTTGGCGACACAGCCGTCATCTTTAACCTAGCTCCCACAGCAGAACTCCAAGCAATAGGCGTCGCAATCGTGTTCTTCATCGACGTCTTGGGCCCGATTCTAGCGAAGATATTTGTGAGATAAAATTGTCTTTCTCGTCGGCACCAAAACCTGCTCCAGACGCTGCGCATTACGTTTATAGAACCATCTCTTGATCCCTTCAGCAAGCAGTGCATAAGCACCTAGAATTCCGACCAAAGCCAAGAAAAACGCAGGCGGAGGGGGCACAAACCCAAAAAACGCGCCTACGGGCGTAAATGGCACTATTATAGCAAAGCTGATGACGCTTAGGAGCATCATGGTCAGATATTTGCTTGGCTTGCTCTTATAGAAAGGCACTCGCCTAGTTCTTATAATCAGAACCACCAGCGTCTGTGAACACAGAGACTCGATAAACCAAGCGGTCTGGAACAAAGGCTCGTTTGTCCAAGCATTAAAAACAAACAGCATCGTAAAGAAGGTCGCGAAGTCAAAAAGAGAGCTTACAGGACCCAAAGTTATCATAAACCTTCGTATGAACGAAATATCCCACCTCTTGGGCTTTTCGATGTACTCCGCATCAACATTATCGGTTGTCATAAGAGTCTGTGAGGTGTCGTAGAGCAGATTATTTAGAAGAATCTGAATTGGCAGCATCGGCAAAAACGGCAAGAACACTGAGCCGCCAGCTGCGCTAAACATATTTCCAAAGTTTGAGCTTACGCCCATCATGATGTACTTCATAGAGTTGCCAAAGGTTTTCCTGCCTTCAAGGACACCTTCGCCTAGAACGGTCAAATCGTTCTTCAGCAAAATAATATCAGCGGATTCTCTTGCAACATCCACCGCGTTGTTAACAGAAACGCCTACGTCTGATGTTCTTAAAGAGGGTGCATCGTTGATTCCGTCGCCCATGAAGCCGACGACGTGCCCATTGAGTTTCAAGAGGTTGATTATTCGGTCTTTTTGGGCAGGAGTTACCCTTGCAAACACGTTAGCTTCTTCAACAACTGCCGCAAGCGTTTCATCAGACATCTTGGAAATCTCATTCCCCAAGACTACTCCTTTCACTTCATATCCCAGTTCGCTGCAAACCTTTTTTGTAACAAACTCGTTGTCGCCAGTGAGAATTTTCAGCTCAACCCCCGCCTTGCTAAGCATTTGCAGGGATTGTTTGGCTGTTTCTTTGGGCGGATCAAGGAACGCCACAAACCCCAAAAATGTCATGTCACATTCGTCGTTTATGGAATACACGGCTTTTTCTTCTCTGAGCGTCTTGCATGCAACTCCTAAGACTCTTAGCCCTTCAGCGCTTAGGTCATGATATTTCTGCTCAATCCTTTTCCGAGTTCCTTCAGAGAGGTCAGACGCTAGCTCTTCCAGTTCGTAGTAGGAGCAGACTTTGAGGATTTCTTCTGGAGCACCCTTAGCGATGAAGAACCTTTGCCTTCCCTTCTCAACCACAACAGATACTCGTCTTCGCACAAAGTCAAAGGGCACTTCATCGATCTTTTGGAACTTTGCCACATCAATTTCTTCATGCTTAAGGATGGCTTCGTCAAGCGGGCTTTTTAATCCAGTTTGGAAGTGACTATTTAAGAAGGAGTACAGAAGTACTTTCGGATCATCGTTTCCCTGCATATCTATGTGAAGTATGAGTTTTATCTGGTTCTCTGTGAGTGTGCCCGTTTTGTCTGTGCATAAAACGTTCATGCTGCCAAAGGTTTCGATTGATGATAAGCGCTTTACGATGACGCCTTTCTTGGACATGGCCATAGCGCCTTTGGAGAGGTTTATGGTGATTATCATGGGTAGAAGCTCAGGAGTTAGACCAACAGCGAGGGCCACAGAGAAGAGTAGTGCTTGTAAGATGCCGTTGGTGTCAGGATGGAGGAGCGCGTTTACCATGAAAACGAATAGCACCAAAAGAAAAGTAACCTGCATTATGAGGAAACCGAATTCTTTGATGCCTTTCTCAAACTCGGTCTCGGGTGCTTTCTCAACGAGTCTTTGGGCGATTTTCCCGTACTCAGTTAAACCGCCGGTCCTCACAACGACTGCCGTAGCTGTTCCGCTGACTATTGAAGTGCCCATGAAGAAGTAATTATTCCATTCAGTAATCGCCAGTTCTTTACCTTTTACAGGCGCGGACGTTTTCTCGACTGGAAATGATTCGCCAGTTAGCGCAGATTGGTTGACGAACAGATCTTTCGCATCGATAACCCGTGAATCTGCAGGAGTAATGTCGCCTGCTGAAAGATAGATGATGTCGCCTGGAACAATCAGTGGAAGTTTGATTTCTTGTTTAACATTGTCTCTTAGAACTGTTGCTGACGTGGCGACTTTCTCTCTTAGTAATTCGGCTGCTTTTGAAGCGTTGGTCTCCTGATAGTGCGCTAAAGATACGCTTAGGAAAACCATGGTGTAGATTACTATTACACTTGGAATTGATCCAAGCGCTGCGGAGACTGCCCCTGCAATCATTAGTATTATTACGAGCGGACTTTTGAAGCGTGAAAGAAATTCTAGAATGGCTGCGCGTTTCTTTTTCTTGGCGAGTTCGTTGCGACCGTAAACTTCGAGGCGTTTTTCTGCTTCCTGGGAACTAAGGCCTGTTGTTGACGTGTTTAAGCGAGCGAGAAGTTCATTGGCTGGAAGGCTTAGGATTTCTTCTGCGCTTAGCATTGGTAGCACATGAGTAACGCCTTTGTTTTCAGCTTTTTCTGAATTGTTATATTTCGCCGTCCCCATGGTATTCGTCCTCTAGCGATCTAACTGTGGATTTGAATCTGCCTCAACTTTGTTCTTCAAAGGAGGGGCACCATCGCTTATAGGCATTTTGTGAAAAGACACCAGTGGCTCCCTAGCGCGCGTGTTACCTGTGAAAAAAGGAGGAGTTGCGGGAGACGTCTCCATCGACAGCGCAAATAGGGCAACCCCGCCCCGTTTTGGCTTGACTTCGCTAATATTTTGGTTTGATGTTTTCCTTTCTTGGAGCTAAGAAGGTAAGACAAAGCACTCTAGACAGAAAAAAGAGGGATTTTGCGGGAGACGGCACCATTCCAAGTGATAGTAAACTTTACCGTCTCGTTTTTATCTTTACCTTTCATTTTCTTTAGCATCTTCTAATTGTAGCTATGGCTCTTCTTCCTGAACCAGCGCCCAAATACGCTTCAAAGGCAACTCAGCTTTCAAAGACTCAGGCAGCTTTTCAAAATGGCTTAGAATTTCGCTCAGTAGATCACCCGAGTCCCAAAGTCTTACGGTGAAGAAACTAAGGCGAGACTCTTCTATCACTTTGCCATTGAAACCGCCCCACGAAACCAGCAATCCTTGGTCAGCCTTGAATTTCTGCATGGTTCCCACCAAGTTTCTTAGGATATTAACATCAGCAGGCGAGGAGGACGATTTTACTTGGACACAAATCTTAGGCTTGTCAAAACCCATCTGTCCCGCTCCTGCCAGAATATCTACCCCGCCATCTGGACCAGGTGTGGAGAGACTTGTTATGTATCCCTGAGCTTTAATTACAGCTTCAACAAGTATAGCTAACTCGTGCCCCTTGAACTTATGATCAATATGCTTCAAAATCTGATCTTTTGCCGCCTGCTCAATATCAAACTCTGGAGTCTGAGTCTCATGCTGATCCCCTGAAATCCGCACTCCTTTAAGGATAGCCTTAACTCGTTCTTCAGCATTGTTTCGCTCTATCTGACAAACAGTCTTAAAGGCGCCAAGAGAATAAAGCAAGTCTTGGTCAAATTCTGATCGCGGAATATCGGTTTTTATCCATTTCACTGGGCGAATATGATGCAGACCCTCTCCCGCCTCTTTGCGATACTCGTATTTCCCCTCAACTTTTCCAACCGCTATTGCAGACCTATGCTTCAGAGGCAAAATCACAAGGTCACCTACGTTGATGCTATTCATGAACCTCCAAAGCTGACCGACTTGGTTAGCAGCAGACATTTTCTTTGCGTTAGGGAAAACTTTTTTGTAAAGATTAGTCAGTTCTTCTTTTGAGTTAATTTGCGAGAGATCGGGAAGTTTATCCCAACCTATTGCAACAAAACCCTTTTCAAGCGCTTCTTGTTCGCGTTCTCCATGTCTTCCAGCTCTAACCATCCACAAAGTCATTCTATCGCCAAAAGAAGGAGGATATACTTACTATAAAAGACCTTTTTCCCTTTCTGACTTAGATCCTCAAGACGATAGGCAAGAGGGCTGTGCGGGGACATCTCCACCACGATCGCGGGTCAACCCCCATCCCAGACTTCTATTTTCCCATCATAAACAAAGCCATTTCAACGTCTGCAATGTTGAAGGGATAGCCCTCTTCATTTAGCACGTTCCTGATTACTTCTAAAACCCACAAGAATTTCTGATAGTTCTTGCCCCAATCCTCCGAAGTGCAATTGTCCGATGGGAAAATCTTTCCAGGTTGTGGTCGCCGACCTGGAATCTTAATTATTCTGTCGTCTCCGTCTTTCAATGTAGCAAGGGCAAGTCCAACACGACTATCGCAAATTGCGAAGTAGTTTTGGTCGAAGAGTCCAATTATTTTTGAGGCACGCGAAATAATCATAGGAAATGACATAAGTCTGCAGATGGCATCAGAGGTCTTTCCCTCATCTAACAAATTAAACGCTTGGCGAGTTATCTCCAAGCACCTGTTTTGGTCTCGCTCTGCAAATTGAGGGTTATTGGGAAATCCCCATTCCATGACTCTGTCTAAGGTATCTCTGTCTACGCCACCATTGTTCCTTATCCTTGATAGAACAATTAGTCTTGACAATTGGTTTCGTTTCTCAATGGACTCGACTAAGGAGCTGTTTTTCCAGCGATAGTTCTTTCTGCCAGCTATGAGAGCATCGCTGTTTTGCTTGGTCCAAGAAACGGTTATGTGGCCATGCTTTTGAAGGAAGGCATCTTTTGTATTCTCTGCGAGAGGAGTTTTTTCCAATTTGCTCTGGGTTGACGTTTGTGCCTCGGCTATTGGCAGGCCGTCATTATTCATTAGCCTATATTCTCCGTATCCGAGAAACTCGAAGTATGGATGATGCGTTGGGTAATAATGGTATGAAGGATGGTTTGGCGCCATAGCTATGACGTATGCGCTAATGCTGGTTGCAGGAATCTCTGGATGCTTCTCGTGAACTTCTTCGATAATGTCTTTAGCTGTAAAAGACTCTTTTTCAATTGCTCGTGCTGCTTCTAAAACAATCATCCAAATGGGTTTCCCGTACTTCAAGTCTACAGCCTCAAAATAATATTACATAACTAAATATAACACTAATCAAGCCTAACCTCAGAAATTGAAATCTGAATGGAGTAGATCATTTGACAGCAGAAGAAACGGAATCCCTCCTCAATAGCTACCTCGGCTACATATTCAAGGAACTACGATGACAATCTCTTGCAGATCACGTAGCACGCGAAAGACATAGAGGAATGGACTGAAATGAAAATCGTTACGTGGAACCAAGGTTACTGGCAGCACAGGTCTACCAGTGACGAAGCTTGGGATTATCTCAGAAAGCAGATAAGACCAGACTTGGCACTGCTTCAAGAGGTCGGTCCAACAAACCTGGATAGCAATGAGTATTTGGTGTTCAAAAAGGTGCATCAGAACTGGGGAACTGCTTTGTACACTCGAAATATGCCACTGGAGGAATTGGCGATAGCAGAAGAATATCCGGGCAGAGTGTCCGCAGCATCATTCGAGATTGCACCAAACCAGAAGGCCATCGCTGTAAGTGTGCATGCTCCAATTATTGAAGGATATGTCTTTCCGCATCTTGACAGGATATTTGACGAGATCGAAAGAATGGTGAGCGGAAAAACCTTCATCGTTGGAGGAGACCTTAATACAGCAAGACTTGCCGAAAAAGTCTGGCCAAGACATGGACACGGCCCTTTCTTTCAAAGACTTTCCAAGAGCATATTCTTAGATTGCCATCAGACCCTGCATGGCAGAGAGGAACAAACCATCTTTCGAAAAGGCAGCAAATACCCTTTCCAAGATGACCATCTGTTCGTTAGTCATGACTTAGCCAGCAAGGTCAAATCCTGCTTCACACTTGACAATGAAATCGTAAGAAGTCTAAGCGATCATATACCTGTCGTTGCTCACTTGTTCTCTCTATAACCGCCTTTTAGCGCCCGCGCCAAACGAGATGATTCACAAGAAAACAGAGCGCCCGCGCTACCCTAAACTCTGAACGCAGAATGCATAGCGATAGGTATTAAATATGGAGTTGGACAAATAGAATATGTTAGCCAAGAGGTTTTCACTATGGGAAAATGTTCCACGTGCGGGAACAGTGGATTTCTCCTAAAGACTTACAACTGCTTAGTTTGCCGCAAACAAGGTTGCGAAAAATGTTTGATAACTGGTCTGAGGCTTTTTGCCCATGAAGAGGGATATGTTCACAAGACAGACATTCTCTTCTGCTCGCAAGCCTGCTATGAAAAATTCACGTGGGGATTAATCGAACAACATCTGGTCGACTCTTTGTCAAATGCTTGCATCAACGCTGTCAATGAACTTGACCCTAACATTATCAGCAAGGCACAGGGGAGCTTCAAGAACCCTCGGTTTGAAGTAGAAACAGCGCCTGATTTGGTGAAATATTTTAACGAGAAGCAAAACCTGCGACACGCTGAGATATACGAGAAAGCAGGACGTTTGAACAAGCGGCGAATATGTATGAGCTTCTTGGGATGTATGAGGAAGCTGGGAGACTTGGAAACAAAGACAGACAAGTCATTGTGAAAACTACAAATGTGTCAGTCAATCTTAACGCGTTGCTACAGCAAGTGAAAGATGGTGGAATTGTCGCCGTATACCGTTGTCCGCATTGCGGTGGACCACTGAAAGTTGGAAAAGACACTAACGTTGAATCATTAAGAACTTGCGAACATTGCGGATCAGAAATTGAGGCAGTTGATTTAGCTGATTTTCTGAGAAGTGCGCTTTCATAAAAACAAGAGATTCTCATCATCAGTCAAAAACCAAGAAGTAACAATGTTGTTGCAACATTATAATGGTTACGCGCTCACGCATACAGCTCAACCAACATAGTTATAATTGGGCAAGGAATAAGTGTTGCTTTGGGTAGTTCCTGTTGACGCAGGCTCTCACTGGAAACCTTGATCACGCTTATGAAATAGTTCTTTTGCTATGGAGCATCCTCTTTGCCGCTCTTTTTCAACATATGACCTGGTTATGGCCTAAGGAAAGATGGCAAGGAGCTTCCTCCTTCGTTTGGGCTTTCTTCTTGATTCCCATGGCTGTGGCGATTCTTTTATGGCTGTATAATCAAACGACCACTAACCCAAATCAAAGAATGTTCTACAGAATATTTTCCTGGCTCTTCAGTTTGGCCAACATGTGGAGCTACAGCGCAGTCGTGTGCTCTATCGTCGACGCGGGAATAGCCCAAAGCATACCAGAATTCGCAGGATTTGGATTCTTGATAATTGTTTTGATACCGAGCATTTTCGTGGTTCCAGTTTTTCTGTGGCAACTTTTCGGCAAAATAACTATGCTCTACAAAGGCGAATCTGCAGAACTTGACTTCTGGGCTGAGAAAGGCAGATGGACTCTCCGCAAAGCGCTGAGAACTGGATATGCAGTGATCATTACTCTCATTGTCCTAATCATCATCTACATAAGCGCAATTAGAATAGGCTGATAGCTCACGCGCGGTATACGAAAGCATCAACCAAACACACAAAAAAGGGAATTGTGTTCTGAAAGAATCACCAAACGGTCGGGAATACCTCACCCCGGCCACTTTTCGGTGATTTCGGTTACCGCTTTCCCATGCTTTGAAGGTGTTGCTCATTCGCGTTTCCTCATGAATATTAAGTTGTCCTTCTGGCAAACGTACTCGAAGCCCACTTCCAAGAGTGCTTTGATTTCTTCATACTCAGCGCGTCCACCCCAGAATGAGACCTGGTCAATCAATCTACCACGAAGAAGGGAGAGGTTCATTTGCGTTTTCTGGATGCAGGGCAAAGAAGAAAGAAGGGTTATGGGGTTCTGGGTTTCCGCGCGGGCGTGCGAATACACTATAAGCCGCGAAGCACCTATTATCGGAAATGCAACCTAATCAGCAGAGGAGCCAAATCAATCCTGGTATCCGCGTAAAAATCGTCTTGAAGCAGGACCAACGGAACGGCAAATTAACCGAGGGTATCGTCAAGAATATCCTCACCAACAGCTCAACTCACCCCCACGGAATCAAGGTACGACTGACAGACGGCAAAGTCGGCAGAGTACAATCAATAACAAAATAATAACGTGCGATGATAAACGTCAGGACGCCGATATTTGCCATCGTGGATTTGCTGCGGGATACTCAAGCGGTCATATCATTTGATGGCCAAAAGACGGTGGGTATCGTTACAAACACGGATCTTGGAAAAGTCTTCGAACTAACATGACTTAGATGCCGTGAATATCAGCTTCTTCGTTTCCACGGTATCTAGCACGCGCTAAAAGACTACTGACTAGCTGAAAATGATGGTGGCCTGCATCAAGTGCCAGAAAACTGAACCTTGGCTAGTTAGTTTCCAAGAAAGGAATATGGGTGACTGTGTTTGGTTTTCCACCTTTCTATCGTACTGTACACGTGACTGTTGATCAGCTGGAAACCTGGTTTCTGGGTTGGAAAAAGAGTCTCTGTTGAAGGAAGAATCCAGGTGGGTGTCACCTATTTCCCAGAAAGAGTCCCGCCCTACAATTGCATGCTCAGTTCGGCTCATGTATCCTTTGGAATTCTTTGGAAAAACCCTGACTACAGCTTAGGAGACCAGAATGTCACGTACCTCACGATGCCCACCACTGAGCATTGGGAAGAGCATGGGGCAGGGCGCGGTGGTGGATATCCCTGTGAAGAGTTGGGGTGTGTTCATTGGCGTGTTCGGCGAGACTCAGAAGCACATTGTCCTTGCCCAGAACAGCTTCAAGTATACTTCTGATGGTTTCTTTGACATCGATTATACGAGCATCCCGCTTACTTGGGGCATCGAACTGAAGGTGATCATGAAGGGCTGTGTGGAGCGTGCTGTCGCTTCTAAGCTTGTGAACAGTTTCTTGCTGGGTGGGATGCGTAGGGCTAGCAGGCGGGTTTATCAG
>JALHSQ010000080.1 GCA_022865885.1 Candidatus Bathyarchaeota archaeon
CGTTTCTCAGCACAGATGGGTGACCAAACAAGAAAAGATCTGTCCTTATGAATCCCGAAAGCCATAATAACTCTTTGAGTAAAGCTTCTTTTCCGAAGTCGGGCCGGTAGATCAGTCTGGCATGATCGCCGCCTTCGCAAGGCGGAAGCCGCGGGTTCAAATCCCGCCCGGTCCACTATTGGACTTGACCCCGTTTGGGTATGAGTCCGGTCCGACTCGCACCTACTCGCTAAACCAAAGCCTGAAGAGAAAACCCGAATTCAAAGCATTTTGCGAAGCATAGGTCTTGAACCCTTTTGGGTATGGGGACGGGAGAGGTCTGAACTTGTTCGAGTTCAAGCCCTTAAGAAATAGACGCATACTGTAATACATTAGGCTCGAAGCAACTAGCCTTTAATCGCGCGCACATGAATGCGCGGATCAGGATTTAGCGTGCGCGCGCTATTCTAGCAAGACTCTATATTGCTTTTACACACACGGAGAAGGAAAAGAGAGGAAATCATTCCGTAGTTTTGCCGTCGAACTCTTCTGGTTTCGCCAATGCGTCAGCTTTTGTCTTGCGCACCGTACCCTCTTGGTGCTCTGGTGGCGAGTATATCGTGTACAGTCTGAGTTCTTTAGTCTTCGAAGTATTCGTCACGTTGTGTTTTGCGCCGGCAGGCACTATGACAGCGTCTCCATCATAGACCTTCTGCTTGATGCCGTCTATGGAGACTGTTCCCTCACCTTTCTCGAACCTGAAGAACTGGTCGATTGTCTTATGAACCTCTTCGCCTATTTCCTCGCCAGGTTTAAGGTTCATCAATACCAGTTGGCTGTTCTTGCCTGTGTAGAGAACGCGTCGGAAATTGGCATTGCCCAAAGTGTCCTTCTCGATATTGGATTTGAAACCTTTCATATGTAACACTTCGTTTATGATTCGTAGCCTTTTGTTTACAAGTTCGCCGTTCAGCGCGCGCTATGATCAAGTGCACGCAAGCTTCAAGTGATTAGAAAAAGAAGGGCAGGTGGTCTCATGTTTCCACGGTTGGTTTCCCAAATCTTGTGAACTTGGCCAGTACTGCACGAACAGTCTCCATGACTCTCACTGCGTCTTGCGGATAGATCTTTGGGTCTCTTGATATGTCTATGAGTTTCATCAGTTCGAAAAGAGAGAAGGTCTCATCCTCAATTACCTTCTCGATCTTTTCTGCCCCGCTGGTCTGAGCGAACTTTTTCAGCAAATCAACCGCTCTAGGGCTAATTTTCGAGAGATCAACTGTTTCCTCGGTCATCTTCATCGCCTCTTAGGCTCTTCTTTTCCCTTAGTGCCTTCTTTGACTACTTCTACACCAGCTTTTGCTGCGATTGCTAGCTTTGCAGTTTCAGATATTGGAAGCTGCTGAAGCAACTGAGTTATGTTGATTCCTTGATTCTGTAGTGCTACTAGCATTGCTCCCAAGTCTGCGCCAATTTCTGCACCGACTGGAATACCTAGGATGTTGCTTTCGCCACTTGTGACAAGGTGTATCTTTGCTACTTTCAACCCTTCTGATAATGCACCGAACTGCGCCCTCTTGATATCCACCTGTGCCTTGATCATTTCCAGAGAGAGCCCTGCTTCGTTATATTGCTTTAGTGCAACAGCTTTCTTTTCCGTTCCTTCTGCTTCTGCTAGTGCCTTGGCTTTGATAATA
>JALHSQ010000081.1 GCA_022865885.1 Candidatus Bathyarchaeota archaeon
AAGGCGACAAAGAAAGAGCCTACTCACTTCTAGACCAAGCCCTAATGATATATCAGAAGGCCGACTCGAAAAAGAGGATAGAAAAGATCATAGCAAGAAAGAAACTGCTTACATCCTAAGATTCATGATGACAACGCTCCTTGCAGTCATAGTCTACAGAAAAAAGCACTCGCTCTAGTTTTAACACATTCTGTCGGAACGATAAGCACCAAACTTATAACATTGAACTTGCCCTCGCATCTGCCCGAGTGCAAACGCAAATGTCAAACAAACGTAATGTTGTGTTGTATCCAGACAAGGATTTGATTGAAAAAACGCGTAGTCTCGGCTTCAATCTCAGCAAGACCTTCAAAAATCACTTAAAACACCTATTAACACAATTCTCAACGTTTAACCCGGTGAACAACAGTGAAACAAGCAGCAACATTGGTGTGTGGGGTTTGCGTTTGGGCACTTCATTCGCTGACCAGCAACGTGGGTAAAATCAGAACTGTATGTGGAAGTGCCTATTCACGTTAATTTACACATTTTTGTGTCCAAAAACCTCGGCAAAAACGTTTCTGCATACAGAAACGTCCTAGCGGAAAATCTTTCTGCAGACAGATATTTAAACAAAACCAGAGTTTCAACGTCATGACATACGTCTTGGAGGGCTTCTTCGCCCGTTTTCTAGGGGGTGTTTTCGGCATGCCAAAACGTTTTCACGAGGGGTCAAAATGACTACGACACGACCTTCGTCCACGGAAACGTTAACGTCGAAATCCTGTTTGAGAAGCGACTTGAGGATCCCATGAAACTTGCTCGGTATATCGAGAAAGGTGCGTTCACACTCGTACGCGCGTTTTGCTTTCAAGCAAAGCTTCTTTGAGACTCTACACTGGATCCTAACCATGCTCAAAGACCTGTTGATAATCGTAAAAAGGATTTCGCAGAAACGAACGAACCAATCTCCAGAAAGTCAAGTTGAAGTGAGTGCGCGGTAAGCCAAGTATCCTTTCTCTTCTCAACATGATAAGCTGGAACAAGATTCCCTGTGCATCCGATACTCTTACGAATATTCATGATGTAGTCTTTAATACTTGTCTAGCGCGCGCAGGTATGCCTAGCAGCTAAACTATATAAGTGATGTTGAGAATATTGAGATGCACATTTCAGATCTATTATTTTAGCGATGGATTTGTCGAGTGAAAAAAAAAGCAGAGTGGAAACAAGTTAGATGGCTAAGCAAATTTGGAGAGGTAGAGGCAGGCCTCTTAACAGCATGCCTTCATACAAAGATGGAAGGATTCTGGAGAACCTTGCCAGAATCGCGATGCTGCATAAGGTTGATTCGAGTGAATTCTTCAATCGCATTGTCGAAGCTTGGAATCACGACGGGTCAGAATGTGCGCAGTTGGCCATAAAATGTCGTAAGAGGACGAAAAATTCAGCGATTTTTCTCTTTACCAACGTCGGAAGCGCGCGGAAGGTCATAGCTCAATTTCCGATATCGATTGCCATCTTGCAAGGAAAGAATCACCTCGAAAGCTACACAGAAGCAATTTTGGCCAGAACTTCCTCAGTCAAGAATTTCGAGGGTGTAGCCTCGAAGATTGGTGACTTGAAAGTCGGAATGAAAAAAGTCAGCCTCAAAGCAGAAGTGCTCGAGATCCCAGAATCTAAAAACGTCTGCACGAGATATGGAACGACGGCTTGCATATCAAACGCACTCATCAAAGACGAAACTGGTTCAATGAAAATGAGTTTATGGAACGACCAGATCAGCATGGTGCATAAGGGCGATGTAGTTGACATCAAAAATGGCAAAGTAACCTGGTTCAGCGGTGAAAGGCAGTTGCGACTGGGGAGAAGCGGAAGCTTAAGCGTCATCGAATGCGCGCGCACTATAAGAAGTGGTTCTTAATGCCGAAGACTGAAGCCATAATAAAGATTCAAAACGTCGTTGCCGCTGCCACCTTGAACCAGAAAGTTGACTTAAACGCCGTCGTCAAGAGTTATCCAGGGGTTGAATACCGTCCAGAACAATTCCCAGGCCTTGTTTTCAGACTTAAGAGACCGAAGACGGCTACACTGATTTTCAGTTCTGGAAAAATGGTGTGCACTGGAGCGAAATCGGAAAAGGAAGCGCGCAGGGCTGTTATGGCAGTTGTTAAAGAGTTGAAAAAGGGTGGAATAATCATCATCAGTAGGCCGGACTTGAAGGTTGTGAACATGGTTGCTTCTGTAAGCTTGGGCGGAAGGGTAGATTTGGAACTGGCAGTGGGTGCGCTTGTGAAAACGATGTATGAGCCGGAGCAGTTTCCAGGATTGATCTACAGGATGGATGAGCCTAAGGTGGTTATACTGGTATTCGCAAGCGGGAACCTTGTTTGCACTGGAGCGAAGAAGGAACAGGACGTTTATGACGCAGTGCACAAGCTTCACGAAAGCTTGGAGGAAAAAAACCTCATATTCTACGATTAAAAACTTCACACGTCAATCGCCTTCGCGCACGCTAACATCCTCATCGTAGCAAAGTAGAACGCGCTCGTACCCGAAAACGGTGGAAAGTGTTTTATCTATCACCATCAGATGGTTATCAAGCTATACTGGAGGAAACTAGATGGCTAAATGCAAAAAATGTGGAACAGTAGTTGCAACGCCTAAGAAGAAGTGGACAATGGCTGGACGCCCATCCAAAGCTGGAAAAAGAACTCAGTTGGAAATCGGCCTTTTCGACTGTCCAAAATGCAAGAAGCCCTTCCGAGAAGTGCTAAGCAAGAAGATAATTTAGGCACGCCGAATACGGCTTAAAAAGGCAAAAGAAGCCGCAAGCAAAGCCCATGTGGATGGAGAAGCCATAAAGCATCAAGCTTACACCCTCTCATTTCCTCATTTTTCATTCTCTTTTAATCTTTCCAAAAGCTGTTGTTCACCTATCTTTAAAACACTTCGTTCAATTTATAGAATGAAAGAACATTGGAAGGTTGAATGTGCTTCGCAATGACATGACCTGATAGGGTCATGTTGGGCTTCGCAAGGTTTCCCTACTCTTTTGTAAGAGTTATTTCTATTGTTGAAACTATGCGTGTTCTGTTTTCGCCTTCTCTTGCTGGCATCTCCTCTGTTCCGATAGCGATTCTGCTTACTTTTAGGTCTTTTAGGAAGCGGTTTCTGGTTATTTCAGCTACGTCAACAGCTGTTGCGATTGCTTGTCCCCGTGCTTTCAAAACTACTTCCTTGGCATTGCCAGCCGATATTCTTGTCATAACCGCTAGAACATAGTCCATTGGTGTTTTGTTTCCAACGAAAACGATTCCCGATCTTTCCGCCATTTTCCATCACATCTTTCATCATTAATTGTAACGTGCAACGTTGTTGTGTTCTTCTCGTCTCTCAACAACATAACGCTGTTGCCCTTACACTACGCATACCTCCTTATAAAGCGAAAAGCCAACAGAGTGGCCTGAGGATGTTTTCACAGCTCCCAAATCCTAGATTCTTGTCTTAGACGCAGCATGCACTTCGCATTTAGGTGAAGGTCATAATTCTTGTTTGTTGTTACTGTTTGATTCTGGGAAGGAAGATTTGTCTGAAACGATCGAGGAAAATGGAAACATGGAAGGAGTAACGTTGAGAAAGTGAGGAGACTAGAAGAAGCACGCGCATTAACCAGAGCGCGCGCAAAAACTTAATGCCCTATTCTGACTATTTGAGCGTGGTGATTGCATTGAGCACTGGAAGCATTAAAAAAGAAACCAATGACTAAAAAGGAAAGAGAAGAGAAAAGAAGAAAGCACAAGGAGAAACGCTTGAAGAAGTAGTCTCAATCGTTGCGCATTATTCATTCTCAGCGCGCGTTTCTTGCTGCAGTTGTGTTTTCATTGTGTACTTGTATGTAAGGATACTCCCTAAGCTGACACTCAAGTAGACTGCGAAGTTTACAACAGGAGCATGATTGCGACCTATAGATTCAGGAACGCTTGTAAGCGTCAAAAACCTCAGTCGCTCGCTTCGACTCTTGCCGACCGTGAGGCCGCTCATCAAACGCTGAAAGGCTCGCCTCTGTTTTTTGGTATAAACAGATTTCTCATCTTCTACATAGCGTCTGAGCTCAAAATCAAATCTTCGAGCAGACAATTTTCGGGCGATTGGATAGGAAAGCTACTGATCACAGCAAAGAAAAACGGGAATAGTATTCTTTAACACATGGATTGGTAGCCCGGGAGAGATTCGAACTCTCGTCGGTGGGTCCAGAGCCCACTATGTTTGACCACTGCACCACCGGGCTTTGCTATGACAAGTTTAACACTGAAACTTCCTTGTAATAACCTTAACGTCAAACAGAAGGAAACGGAAGGCACGGTCATTTCTGCTTTTTCATGGCTTCCTTAATGCAGAAGCATTCCTGACTGGCAGGATTCCACTCGTCACAACACCACAACGTACTCACTACGGGATCCTTGTCTTCAGACAAACGCTTTCCACAGAAGACCCGATGCGGGTAATCATATGCGTTGTGGCTACCGCAGTTACCGCAGTATCTGCGTTCACTTTTTGCCTCTCTCACTTAGGCGCCTCCCTTCGACTCTCCAAGGTTCTCAGTTTTCAGATTTCGACGCTTATAGCCCTCGCCTAATCTCTCAACGACAGAAGCGACAATTATCGGGAAAACTATCATCGCGTCACTTATGACTATGACTTTGTCGGCTTCACCCTTAACCTTTCCCCAGCTCACAGTCTCCTCCAGCGTGGAACCTGACAATCCGCCAGGTTCCGGACGATCCATTGTGATTATTACTGCGTAGTCCATGCCTTTCTTGGATGCAAGAGCCGCAGACTGAATAGAGTTCCTTGGCACTCCGCCGCCGATTACCATCATGCCGTTTCGGGCAGAACGCTTGCACATATCGACTAGTTCGGGCAAGTCTTTGAAAGCGTCCACTGACAGCGTGTGCTTAACGTTCTTTCTTGAAGCGTGAAGCCAATGTGCAAAACCGAATTCTGAATCACGGACTGCTGGGAGGAAAACGGGCACTCCGGACTCGTAGGCTGCACGCAGAATAGAGTTATGGTCGCTGGATCTCTTGCCCAGTTCAAAGGTGAACTCGTTCGAGCTCAAGCTCTTTCCAGCCTTCTCGTCAGCTATTTCATCAAATATCCCTGCAAGCTTGTAGTCCAGCTTCACGAAATCCTCTTCCGGCACAAAGATGTCGTAAATACGGTAAATGTGATACTTGTACAGCAGGTAGTCGTCGACAAGCCAATGCCCCTTGTAGTGGTGGCCCCCAAGAGCTTCTATTGAATCATGCACCATGTTTGCTCCCGTGCTTACAACGACATCTACAAGTCTCTTACGGATTAGATCCGTAATCAGAGAACGCATTCCCGCAGGAACCACGGCACCTGCCAAAGCCAGGAAAACTGTGCAGTCCTTATCGCGAACCATCCGCTCGTAAATATCACAGGCAACTGAAAGCCTGCCAGCACCAAACGATCCTGAATTTCTAAACTGCTGGATCAACTGATCAACAGATAGTGCCCCATCTATCTTGATATGTTTCACGGGTTCCTGAAGAAAATCGCTTCTCGTCACCAAGAGTCACACGTCCAGAAAACTCCTATTAGGCTACCTGAACAAAAATATCTTTCTGAACAATCAGAAGGGAAAACTCGAAAGATCAAGCTAGCAGAGATCGCAAGCGCTAGATAAATTCATCTCTAGCCAATCAAATCCGATCATCGTGTTGTTTCCTGAAGATTTTGCCATTTGACTACCAGAACAGGACAAAGTGCGTGGTGTATGACCCCGTCGCTCACACTTCCCAAAAACATCTCTCTAATCTTGCTTAGTCCTCTGGCACCCATAACTATCAGGTCAAAGTTGCCTTCTTTGGCTATTCTCACGATTTCCTGAACCGCATGCCCCTCTATCAGCTTCTTTTCAACCTTGACTCTCTCAGCTTTGACCCTGTCTTCGCCATCTGACAAAATCCTGTTTCCAGCCTCGCGAGTCGCTTCAGTTATTCTGGAAATCTCAGCTACTGTCAAAAAGGGAATCCCCGGCGAACCCATGGTGGTCGGCTCAGGCAATAACATAGGCTGCACAGAAACAGAATACACGTGAATCAACGTGATCGACCCGCCAAACTTCTTCGCTATCTGAGTTGCCTTTTCCAAGGCTCTCTTTGAGTGCTCAGAACCGTCCAATGGAACCAGAATCCTCTCAAACAAGGAACAACAACCGCCAGTTCTAAGTAATACTGATACAACTTGGCATATAACTCTTGTAGTTTCTGCTTTCCCGCTTCAATCACCAAATGAGATCAAGAAGAGTCAGGAAGGATAACGACAGAAGAAAAAACGTCCTCGCCGCAATCAAGAAGGACTAATAGTTATTTCTTGGTGCGTCGAATCTCAAAAATCACTGGATTATCTCCATCTGGGCAAGCGTTGGATATCACGTTCTTGTCCTCAGCCCACGGAAACTCTACACCGTAACGCATCGCGAAAACCTTTGGAAGCAAAACCATCAAAGCGCTATAGCAGATGTTGCCCTTCACGGATTTTCCGTCAAAAACTATCTTGTCACCTGTTTTGTGTCCAAAAACACACTTGCCTTTCTGGCTCTTTACAGTGACTTCAATAATAGACATATCGATTACCCTTGAGCAATGCTTGCCTTGCAATGGAATAAAGCTTTTGTGAAATGTGAAAAAGCGTTAGGCGGCCGTGGCACTATTTGTCATTCAGGTTTTAGCTGGGGGTATTTTTCCCTTATTCTAGCATCAGCTATCTTGGCGATCATGGCATTCGAGATTAAAAGATATTTGACCCCTGTCAAATCGGCAAGGTCTGCTGGTTTCTGATCTTGTGTGATGAGCAGCATACCGTTTTCTCTTGCATAATCAACGACTTCCTTGTCTTTTGCGCCTTTTAGCCCAGCGTCTTGGGCCGTAGTAACGTTCCAACCCAAAGTCTCAAAGTATTCCTTTAGTCCAGCATACATTTCATCCAAAAGAAGCTTCAACACCATCACTCTTGTTCCTATCTTAAGCCACCAACTATATAGGAGCTTCTTCCTGACACACACGATTTCCCAACAGCACATCATTAATCGTTCAACAATAGTTTTTAATAAGGCAACGAATCAAATTTCTCCGCACTAGAGCATAAGTGAATGAAAAATGGGAGAGAATTCAGGCGTCAAAGTGGTTCTAACCGCTTCAGCAACCGAAATGAGCGACTACGACAATAATCCTTTTATCGCCTTCGTAGCAGGGTTCGCCAAAGGCCCAGTACCATTGTGGTTGCTGAGAAAAACGCTTTATCCACCTGTGGAACGCAATGGCGACGGAAGAGCCAAATTCGCACCGTATGGCTTGAGAAGAGTTGAAGCTCTTCTCCTGGAAGACGGGTTCAACGAATCAGAAGTAGCAGTAGTCCACCCAGCCAACCTAGACGCGTTCGTGGGACCTAACACGAAAGCAGTGGGAATATCCTCTATGGATCCCACAGGCATGGGATACGTGAGCAAAACGTACTCATCACTCGTCGGCGGCGGAGAACCTATGAACGCCATAGAATTCAGGGAACTAGTAAGACATCAAAGTATACGAAAATACAAACCGAGGATAATTGTTGGCGGATTCGGATCGTGGCAACTGGAACGCAAGAAAGTTGCAGAAAACTACGGAATAGACTGCGTAATTCTCGGTGGACGAGGAGAAACCGTAAAAGAAATGTTCAGAAAAGCCGTCAACGACGAACCTCTCCCACGCATTGTCAGAGCTGAAGACAGAGCAAACGAAGAAAACGTGCCAATGATCAGACATGCCGCCATTCACGGTTGCGTGGAGATCTCAAGAGGCTGCGGCCGAAACTGCCAGTTCTGCACACCCACCATTCAGAAAAAACTTGACGTCTCCCTAGAGTCAATCATGAAAGAAGTAGAAATAACAACAAGAGAAGGCAACACAAGAATCACATTGGTAACCGAAGACCTATTCTTGTACGGTGCAAAAGACAAGCAGTTCCACCCAAACAAGGACGCAGTACTGAAACTGATCAAAACGGTGGCGGCGCATCCGGGAGTCAAGGCTATACAAGCTTCACACATGTCGTTGGCTCCTGTTGTCTGCGACCCCAGCATGGTTAAAGAAGCCGCTGAAATACTGATAGATCACAACTGGTATCATCATGGAAAGAAGCCTATCGTGACTGGAGAAACAGGCATCGAAACCGGAAGCGTTAGACTCATCAGGAAGTACATGGCTGGAAAACCACTTCCCTTCAAGCCGGAACAATGGAAAGAAACTGTGAGCCAAGCCTTCGGAATATTAAATGACAATGAATGGTATCCCCTTGCCACGTTAATAGTCGGGCTTCCGGATGAAAGAGAAGAGGATGTTGCTGAAACACTTGAACTGATGGACGATTTGAAAGATTACAATGCCTTCTACGTTCCTCTGTTCTTCGTTCCATTAGAGAATTGCTTACTCATGAACAAGCGAGGGGCAGAGCTCGATTCTCTTTCCAGAATCAGATGGGAATTTCTTACCCGCTGTTGGGAGTACAACGTCAGAATCTGGCGAGACACGTTTTTGCAGCACAGAATACGCAATCCGTTACTGTACAAATTCGTCAAGCGAATGGCGATCCCCTACGCAGCGAAAATGGCAGGGATCTACTACGGCATGAAGCATGGAGAGGAAATGGAGAGCGCCATCTGGAAAATGGCCACCGCTTAGTCCCAGTCTAATCGAAAAAAGAAGACTGATTTTCGTTTTCTTCAAGAGTTGTAGAGATTTAGTTCAAGATTCTCCACAAGCCATAAGAATCCGAAGATAAGACATAGAAAAACGTCATTCAAGAGAAAACAATAGAACAGTGAGCTAGATGGTTGACAAGAGAGTTGAAAAACTTGCAGAACTCTGCGTTCATTACAGCGTGAACGTTAAACCAAAGGAAAAGGTTGTCATAAGAGGAAGCGTCGCTGCTGCACCTCTCATGACTGAAATATATAAAGAATGTTTACTGAGAGATGCATACCCTTGGATGATGCCGAGACTTGACATGGACTACATGTTTTTCAAAACCGCGAAGGATCACCAACTCAAGTTCGTATCGCCATTTGACAAGTTCATCTATGAAAACATGGATGTGAACATTGGAATATTCTGCGAACCAAACCCGAAGAGACTCGCGAACATAGCCCCAGCAGTCGTAAGAACATACAATGCTGCCAGAAGCGATCTCGTAGAAATGTACTACAAGCGTGTCGCTGAAGGAAAAGTCAGGTGGACAGGTTTGCCATTCCCTATAGTTGATGAAGCGCAGGAAGCATCCATGTCCCTCGCAGAATATGAAGACTTCACCTATAGCAGCTGCCTCGTTGACAAGAAGGACCCCATTGCAGAATGGAAGAGCATCCACAAGAAACAAGAAAAAACCTGCAACTACCTCAACAGCAAGAAAGAAATCCGCATAGTAGGCGAAGACACAAACATAACGTTCAACGTCAAAGGCAGAAAATGGCTGAACTGCAGCGGAGAAAAAAACATGCCAGACGGAGAAGTCTTCACCGGACCTATGGAAAACTCGGCAAACGGAAAGATAAGATTCACGTTCCCAGGCATCTACATGGGAAGAGAACTAGAAGACATCTCATTCACCTTCAAAAAAGGAAAACTCGTGAAAGCCTCAGCCAGCAAGGGCGAAGATCTGTTGAAAGAAATAATAAAAATCAAGGGAGCAGACCGCATCGGAGAAGCCGCCATTGGAACAAACTACGGGATAAACCAATTCACGAAAAACATTCTTTTCGACGAGAAAATGGGCGGAACAATACACATGGCAATCGGGAGGTCCTACCCTGAATCAGGAGGCCTCAACAGCTCAGCCACACACTGGGACGTACTGAAAGACATGAAGAAAGATGGCGAGATATACGCCGACGGAGAACTATTCTACAAGAAAGGCAAATTCATCATATAACGCCCAGACAGCTTTGCGACAGCAAACCCTGACGCCAAAACCATTTATAACACGTTTTTTCCTCGAACACGCGTCCTCCGTGGCTGTAGCAGTCCTCACTGTAGCTAGGCAAGTTAATCGAGAAGTCACATGTTCATTTTTTTCCTGCGTAGACAAAACAGGAACTATGCCGAGATGGGGGGTGGGCCAGCAATAATCGTGTATAGCAGAATCCAAAAAACCAGCCAAGAGAGCAAATATACGCCGATTCCCGTAGTCACCAGCTTCTGCGGTTTCGCAACTCCTGCTTTGAATTTGGCTTTTATCGCGTAGTATGAAATCAGGTATGTCAGTATGGCTATTGATGCGCCGTTGAACAGAACTTCATACGAAAACGGTGGTTTGTTGGGGAAGCTGCTTGTCGCAACTCCATAGCATATGCATAAGAGTCCGGCTATTGCGCCCAAGGCTAGCCTCAGCCAGTAGACTTTCTCTATGGGTTTCAGTGGTCTCATTAGTTTTCTGCCTTTGAAAACTATGAACAGAATCCCGATTTAAAGCTGTCTATAGTTGTTTGAAGCTTGTTGTGCCGACACAACCAGACCTTTGCACATTCGATATGTTGGTCTCCTACTCAACCTGCGGAGGGAAAGTAATGTGATCTTTCAAGCTATCGAACCGTGTTCAAAAGGAAAATCAATTAAGTCCTGCTGCATGTTTTCCTAAGCATTGGCTATACTGCTCACGAGCAGCTTCCTTGCCACTGTGAAAATACAAAGCTATTCAAGACTAAGTCTCAACACGCTGTTTTCCGACTGTAAATGCCTATTTATACTGTTCCAAGTCATAATTCACACGAGTGACAAGTGTTGCCAAAGAAAGAGTTCACGAGCTTCGACATGGCAGCTGTCATTCGCGAATCGAAAGAGGACACCTTGAACTCCCGCGTCAACAACATCTATCAGCTAGACGACAAAACCTTCCTTTTCAAACTCCACAAAACAGAAGAAACCACGTTAAGCTTGATCTTAGAAGCAGGCAGACGGCTCCACCTAACTTCTTATATCCTGGAAAAACCAAAGACTCCTCCTGCTTTTTGCATGGCACTAAGGAAATACTTGCGTGGCGGCCGATTCACAGATATTAAGCAACATGAGTTCGAGCGGGTCGCTATCCTTAGCTTCGGAACTAAGAACGGCAAGCTGCAACTTGTCCTAGAGCTTTTCGGTGACGGCAACATAATTCTGGTCGATGAGAATGGCAAGATCCTACAAGCTCTAAACTATAGGAGAATGCGAGACAGGAACATTCTGCGCAGCGAAGTCTTCAAGTTTCCCCCTTCTAGCGGAAAAAACCCATTGAAAGCAACGAGAGGAGAGTTTCAAGAAGGACTAAAGGATTTTGCCGACGTGGAAGTCGTTAGGGCAATTGCCAGACTCCTTGGCATAGGAGGCCTTTACGCTGAAGAAGCATTGGCGAGAGCCAAAGTTGAAAAGACTAAGCTGTGCAGCACGCTTGGCGAAGGCGAGATCAATGCAGTTTTCGGTTCATTGCAGAGCTTACTGCTGCAAGTTGTCGATGGCGTTTTCGAGCCTCTTATTGTTCTGGACAATGCCGGCGACTTCGTTGACGTTGTGCCATTCCGACTTCAACGATATGAGACTGCCGAATTCAAGCTTCGACTTTGCAGCAGCTTCAACGAGGCTTTAGACGAGTTCTACGTTAGACTAGTCACCGCTGAAAAAGCGGTCGCCGGTATAGAAGTTGACAAACTGAAGCGTGAAGCAGATCGGTTCAAGAGGATCATCGCTGAACAAGAAAATGCCCTCACCGAAGCAAAGGGCAAAGCCGAACGTGACAGACTCATCGGTGACACGATCTATGCTCATTCTGTAGAATTGCAGGCTTTGTTGGACAGGTTCTCAAGAGAGCGGCAAGCAGGGAAAGAGTGGAAAACCATCATTTCCGAGATCCTAGCTGAAAAACATGAGGGCTTGAAACCTGCCGCATTCTCCGAATCTCTTGACACGAGAAACCTGATGATTAATGTCTGCAGAGACAACTTAACCTTCAACCTGGATTTACGCAGAACGCTGTTTGAGAATGCAGCTGAATTCTATGAACGTGGGAAGCGGGCTCGGCAAAAAGGTGAAGGCGCGACTGCGGCACTAGATGATTCACGAAGAAAGTTGCTGGGAATTGAAGCCAGAATCGCAGCAGCTGAGAACTTGAAGTATGCTGGACAAGCTAAAGCAGAGGAAGATCTAACAAGAATGAGAGTGAGGCACAAAGAGTGGTTTGAGAAGTTCAGATGGTTCTTGTCGTCAGATGGTTTTCTGGTTGTCGGCGGCAAGGACGCTGTTACCAATGAGGTTTTGATAAAGAAATATGCCGAAAAAAGTGACACGGTTTTTCATGCAGACATAATCGGTGCTCCCTTCGTCGTCATCAAGACACAAGGTAAAGAAGCCAGCGAAAAAGTGTTACAGGAAACTGCAGAATTCTCTGCCGCGTTCTCAAGGGGATGGCGTGAGGGCTTCGGGAACATGGATACTTACTGGGTTAAACCTGAACAACTAAGCAAGAGCGGACCTTCAGGCGAAAGCGTGCCTCATGGAGCCTTCGTTGTAACTGGAAAACGCAACTGGATGCGCAATATTCCACTTAGAACGATGATCGGAGTAGTTATTGAACACAAGGACCACGACGAAGACATTCGGGTTGTGGGCGGCCCATTTGAAGCTGTCAAAGCCAAGACAAACGCATATGTCGCTATTGCACCTGGAGACAACGACGCTAAAGAGTTGACCAAACGCATCCTGAAAATTCTTACTGACAAAATGCCTGCAGAGTCTAGGGAAAGAAAACCAAGAATCTCGATCGAAAATATCAGGGAGTTCATCCCATTTAGCAAAGGAAGGATTTTGGAGAGTTAGGATTCGGACTCTTGTATTGTATATGGTTGTCGCATCTTGTTTGAGCAGCGTTGAAGGAACTAGGCCAGACCTCATCCTCTACAACGGAGACTTGTGTTAACCATCTTTCAAGAAGTAGATTCTGTTTTGAATTGGGCTTTGGCGTTTTCCATGGCTGTTCCTTGCTTTTCTCCTCCAGCCGACAATGCTAGGCTTTTTTCATAGGAGGTGATCCGGCCGCAGGTTCCCCTACGGCCACCTTGTTACGACTTTTCCCTCCTTACGAGACTTGGATTCGACGCAGCCAAGGAAGACCACGCCTCACCCAAAAGTCGCTCGGATGGAACGACGGGCGGTGTGTGC
>JALHSQ010000082.1 GCA_022865885.1 Candidatus Bathyarchaeota archaeon
TAGAATGATACAATCAGTGTTACAACGAAAATAATTATGGCTGGAGAAAACGCAATTACTGGATCTAGAAGGGGCTTTCTTTCCGCAGAACTTGAAGAGTGGAGTATTCCATTGATTCGACGATCAATGAACTTGAAAGTCCGACTGCCACCTTCTTGGCATCTCAGGCAATCATGAGTTAGCGGGCATTCACTCAAAGCACGGTCACCTAACAGATAGCGATCATGATCTGGTAACGAAGCGGCCCTGGTGAAATAACTTGGCACCACTTTGTTTATTACGCTTCCTCTAGCCCTCTGCGCGCTAAGAGAAAAAGTAGGAATTGGCCCCTGTCAACTCTCTTTTTCTCGAGAATACGGGAGCAGAAGACGACAAGCGTTAAATCAGCAACACACAGCGCGCACGCTTTAATACACGTGATGATCATGACCACTGAGAGTGCCATTCTATGAACAAAGTGATGGTCATAGGTCTAGGTGATGTTGGAGGCCATCAACTGGAGATTCTTGCTCGGACTAGGGATATCGATCGCATCTATGCCGCAGACATCAATGAAACAGCGGCGTTACGCCGGGTGTACTCAGCAAGATCAGGCGCTGCTCATCTTGGGATTCACTCCAACATCGAATTTGTGAAGATCGATTTAGACGATGTTGATGGAACCGCAAGTGCTCTGAAAAAGCATGAGCCGGACATCGTAATGCATAACGCCACTAAGATGTCAAATGTCGAATGGGCATGCTTGCCCAATGGAGTTCCAGAGAAGTTAGCTTCGGGAGGCATTGGAAACATAGCCCCCTGTCATTTGACTTTGACGTACAAGTTGATGCGGGCAGTCCGAAAAGCTATGGTGGACGCTCATGTGGTGATGTCTCCTTACCCGGACGTAGTAAATTGCGTATTAGGGAAAGTTGGCTTAGCCCGAAATCTGATAGGCCTAGGCAATCTTGATTACATAACTCCCGGACTACAAGAAGCAGCGGCACACAAGCTCGGAGCAAAAATTACCGATATATCGGTGTATTTGGTGGCGCCTTATGCTGTACTGAATCGACTATTCAGATTCGGCACCGCAGGAGGACTACCTTATCACTTGAGGATACACATGAAAGAAAAAGATGTGACAGATAGACTAAACCCAAAGGATCTTTTTGCAGACGTTGGCAAATATCTATCTCTGTTCACAATTTATGATCTCGGTTATATTGCAGCTTCTTCCGGCGTAAAGAACGCGCTGGCTATCCTGAATGATACTCGACAATTGACACACGCTCCAGGCCCATTGGGTCTGCCTGGAGGTTACCCGATACGTTTGGGCGCGAGAGGAGCTGAAGTAGCGCTGCCAGAAGGAATCTCTCTTCGAGAAGCGGTACAAACAAATGAGCAAGCATTGATAGGTGACGGCATAGAGAAAATCAGGGATGATGGGACCATAGTCTTCACGGAACAATGCTACAAGACATGGAAAGAAATATTCAACTATGACTGCAAAGAGCTCAAGATCGAAGACTGTGAGAAAAAAGCAAAGGAAATCTTGTCTTTGCATAGGCAACGTACACGAGAAACATGAATAAGCGCGCGCTCGCTAACAACCCTTCTTTCCTAACTGATCTGCACTGGCAATTGAGACTATTATCTTTCAAGAATTTCTTTAGCTCTGTTCATAGCAGCCAGAGTCCGTTCTGCAATTAGCCTTCGGATAATTAGGATGTCTAATATTTTGCCAAATATGGTGCCCGGCAGCGCGTATTCCAAACCGAATGTCCACTTAGTACCAGACTCAGTCTTCTCAAAACTGGCCCAGTCCTCAAATTTCTTGAATGGTCCTGTAATGGCTCTGTCTCTAAAAGATCTGTTTGGGGTGAGTTCCACAACCTCTTGGTCCCATACATAGATCCTCCCGCCTAATACCGTCTCTAATCTGAGCCGTGACTTTACTTGCAGTGGACCCTCACCAAGACTCTCCGCCTTCCTTACGGATGGATGCCACTTAGATGAATTGGTGCCGTCGACTATGAAGTTGAAAGCCTTCTCTAGCGGGGCCCTGACCTCTATTGTGTGTTCAAACCTTGCCATCGCTTGCCGCTACTGTTATTGAAGCTGTTCGCTTATTTGTCTTCCATGAAAAGGTTCGCGTGTCGCCGTCGCACACCAAGAGATACACCACTACCAATTGCTAATGACTCGCCTACGGCTCGCCAAGACTAGAAGTAACGGTGATGATCAAAGAACTAAAGACTGAAACAGTAATTAGCGCTGAACAGCTTTCTGGATAATAATTTACATAGTAATTAGCGACTAAGACTCTAATTACCGCTAACATTAGCGCGTGCTAATTAATCAGTTACGCGCTTAGCCAGTAACGTTAAACGTAAGATGCTAAAGCGTATGCTAGTCTCTTCTTCTCTTAACAGCTACAACTGCGGATACTGCTGCAATGAGCGCGCGCCAATAATTAAAGATCCTATTTCAAGGTCAAGCTGTTCGTTCTTCTCTGGAGTGTTTCAACATCTTTCGAAGGTCCGACCCTACAAAGAGAAGAACCGTCACCGGAAGAATTATCGAGATTATCATAGAGGCACCTATTATCTCCACTTTAAGCATCTCGCTTACTTTAGGTATGCCGAAGAAAGTTGCTAAGGTGTTAGGTATCGATATGATGAGGGTGATCCAAGTCAGGACAAGCATAATCCAGGTAAGTCTGTTGATTCTTTCGGCAAGCTTCTCATTAGTCTCTATAAGCTTAACCATGCTGCAGATCATAGAATCCTCATGCTTTTCAACCTCAAGAAGCTCACCAAGTATCTTACTCTCATCCGGATTCCTACTCATTACAGAACACCCTGACATATTTCAGATATTATGTAAGGGAAAGGATCACCATTAGACGTCTGCTTCCCACCTACCAAGACATGAAACAACGAATGCAAAGTTACTTAAGCATTAATATTTAAGAAAGCGCGCGAAGTCCAGTCTGAATTGCCTTGAATTAGATTTGAGCAGAATGGGGAGGACTAACAAGAGCACTAGAATTACGCCTACAGATGAGCTAGGAAACTCGGGTATTTCTTCGCCCCAAGTAAAAGACACGACTTGGCTTTGATATTCACCACTGGTAGGTTCGACTATCCAAACTTTCCAAGTGTAGTTTCCACTAGGGTGAGACTGGTCAGGGTAGAATGGCCCGAACATGAATCTGCCAAATCCTATCTCTCTCCTCCAGAAGCGCCATCTACCAGAGGACTGGTTTGATTGATGATACTCGTAGAGCCATATGAAATTGTCCATCCAACCTATGGGCGTATCGACGTATAGATATACTGGCTCGTTCAGGTTGAAGCTATTCTTCGGAGGTCCGGCTTCAGCGTTTCCGCTATGATACGTCTTGGCGCTTGTCCACACACCCAATGTGTTAGTGGAACTCCAACCGGCCATAATATATTGAGACTGCCCGGCAGTAGCTCCCGTGTTAGGCGGGTTCCAGTTAACATTTGGAGACGGGGGTGTTGGTGGCTCACCTTGAACAATCGAAATCATGATTGTTACGATGAGAATCTCTGTAAGTATGAACGAGCGTAAGTAATTGGATTTCAAGTTCCACAGAGGAGAGTTCTACCAATGTCCTATTTAATTTCTCTCTAGTCCTCTCACATGTACGTTACACGGTGAGCACATGTACTCTACTAAGAAGTGAATCATGGATCTGTGTGTGCTACAGCGCGCGCCTCACTATATCTACAAATCAATGACCATTGCGCTAAATTATTCCTTCATTTACCAATCTGATTTTTGTGCAAGTAGAGGTCCATTTGTAACATATGTGTGGTATTAGCGAGCGCTACTAGGGAGAGGTGCAACTTACCGCGAATCCGCATTAATCAA
>JALHSQ010000083.1 GCA_022865885.1 Candidatus Bathyarchaeota archaeon
AACGAAGCAGCAACGTGCTTAAACTTGGTGCTTCAGCGCAAGTCATGGATTATGAGCAACGTTTCTCGTCTATCAGGAGCTTTTATGAGGATATGCTTGAAACCTTCATAGTCGACAAAGGCATATTAGAGAAAACCTTGGAGTTCGCCCCTGGCGAGTGGCTACTCTCGAGCTACATAGCCACAGTAATGTAGGGTTATAGCTACCTTTATAAACTGCACCCCTACTGTTTAATGTTTGGGTAAACGTGTATGCACCAAATTGACCTGGTCGAAACATGGTTGTCAAGCGTGGCTCTCAGCCATTCAGGTGCCCAGACAACAAGTTACCTGTACCGAAAAGGACTCGCGTATTTTCTGGAATTCATACACGCAAGTGCTGAGGATATTCAGAAGGACTATGAACTGATGCAGGAGAGAGACTTCAAACACAAGTATGGCCAGTTACTACGAGCATGGAGTGGCAACATGGTGACGCAAGGCTACACTCCAGGCTCAGTTGGAGCCTATGCGATTGCCGTCAGGAGCTTCTTTAAACATAATGACCTGCCTTTGAGTTTCATGGCAAGTATTCGCCGAAAGGTGACCTACCACAATCGGGACATAACAAAGGAGGAAGTGCTGCACATCCTAAGCGTCAGCTCACCCAGAGACAGAGCGTTTTTCGCGGTTATGGCTCAGTCAGGGTTAAGGCCTTCAACATTGTGCGCGCTACGCATGAAGCATCTTGAACCGGACTATTCTCAGGGCAGATTACCGCTTAAGATCTCAGTTCCAGAAAATCTGACTAAAGGCCAATACCACGCCTACCTCACATTCATAGGTGAAGACGCGCACCGCTTCTTGCGTGACTACCTGAAGACTCGACCAAACCTGAACCGAGAGAGTTACGTGTTCACCAAGCAAGGCTTAGAAGAGCCCATGATACGGAATACTTTTAGCAGCCTCTTCAGGAAGGCAGCTCGCATGCTACGGGACCAGGGATTGATGGATTACGAGCAGACAGAGAAGAAAAAGCCGGCGGAGATCAGGCTCTACACTCTCAGGAAATGGTTCAGAAAATACGCTATTCAAGCAGGGTTTGAGAACGTGGATTTTTGGATGGGACACACAGGACCTGGAGTGGACAGCGCCTACAGGCCACAAGACGAGGAATTTTACAGGAAGATCTACGCTGAGAAAGCCATGCCGTTCCTGAGGCTTGAGACGGCTACTCCCTCCGAGACAGAGAAGGCGATTGAAGAGCAACGTAAAGAGAACGAAGCGATGAAGGAGACGCTGAGTAGGAATACGCTTCATATCGCGGTACTTGAGAAGTCCCTAGATGACGTGGTGAAGCTGCTGCAGCGTGCGCTCCCATTGATTGAGCAGCTAGAGAAGGAAAGGAAGGAAGGGAAAGCCCAAAGCTAAGCTGGAAAGGCTAGCCTAACTGCGCAAGAAACCCAACTTCTGAACATAGCCCTAGAGGCTCAGTTGGCGCGCACTGCGCAGTTGATACCATAACATCTTAGTCAGACTTCAAAACTCTTATGTATGCCAACATGCTCTAAATAAACAGGAATGACAATGAGCACCAAAACGCCCAAACTAGCAACTCAAGAAGCGAGATACGGAGTGAACCTTAACTATGTGATCTTCCCGCTCGACTTTAGAGATCTCCGATATGGCTTGGCTAAGAATGGATATGAGCTGACGCCTTTCAAAGACATGCCCGCACCACCTACCCGATTAAGCTACAGTGGAGAAATCGCCCGAATAAAAGAAACAAGAATCCTTGTTGATTCAGACTCTGGTCAAATAGGTGTCATCGATAGGCTGTTGCAGCAAGCACGCGCTTCATTTGATGATCTAGCAAAGGTTATTCTTTCTGAACTTGGGGTCGACCTCAATAACAAAGTGAAGTTTCACTTTCTCACTGTACATTATCGGGTAGATACGGGAAAGACGCCACTCAAGGAAATAGCGAGAGCAGAGAACAAAGAATTCGTGAGGAAGTTCAACGATATCATGAAGGAAGATCTTTCATCATTCTCCATCAGACTTTGCCCAAAGAATGTGAACATCAATGATGAGAACTGGTTCGATATTGCCATTGAACCGGATATCATAGATGAGCGTCGTTACCACATTGGGGTAGTATACAGAAACTCGGAAAGAAAGAAGATTGAAGCGTTTGCGGAAAACCTTGAGAGCAACCTGTTGAAGCTACTCGAGTGTATAGAGGCGTAGCAGGATGGAACTATCAAATCCTCTCAATGTGCTCGCATCCCAAGATGAACACAATAGAATCGCACCCTTCAATGATTCATCACTCTCCGCAGATCAAGAAGCGGCTATGTTGCATCCGGCACATTTTGACGTTGATACCACAATCGAACCTGCAAGCCGGATTATCTCCTTAGACCGCGAACTGAGAGTTGAAAACCGACTTGACAAGATCGAGTCACCAGAATTTCCAGTCGATCGACCTTGGTTACCCAGACGGGCTCATGAAATCCTGAAAAAACTCGAGAAAGGGCCTGTAGCAGAAAAGGAATTGATCACGCTCATGGAATTGATTGCAGATAGAACTACTGAACATTTTCAATTGAAAGAAGGCGGATTTGTTGCGCTAACATTTCTCGGAAGGGTCGTGGATGTCTCTGACACGAGGATAGGGCTCCTGAGAAAGATCCAGGAGCGCACGTTCACAGAAGAGATTTTTGTTTGGAGAGTAGGCTTTAGATCCTTTAGTGGTCGATTATGAGCTCCGCGCGCACGATTCTGAGGGAGAACTACTCTAACGGCAGAGCGATGACGAATATACGAATCGCAGTCCTTAACCGTGACGGTTCTCGTCAAACAACAATTCAGAAGAGGGTGCAGATCGACACAGGATTTGATTCCGGCGTCCAAATTCGAGAGTCTGAGATCTCCGAGTTATCAATAATCGGAGTCAAACCGACCCATGGATCAGTAACTCTTGCGGGCAACATACCGGCTAGTGCTTACTATTGCCTTGGATATCTTCAGCGAATCGGAGAATGGGAGCTTCCTCCGCCTGGGATGGAAATTGTATTGGTTTTTCAAGGGTCTAATCGAGAGGGACTTCTAGGCTTGGAAGTGCTGAGTCACTGGATCGCAACATTTGATGGACCGAATCAATCATTCAAAATAGTATGCCCAACAGCTTAGTAACTCTCATGTGATCTGGAGTCGGACCCCATTGCCCCGCGATTGATTTTGGTCAGTAGAGTGCAGAAATTTGCTATTCCGATGGTCAAACGCAACCGGCTAACAGTCACATGCATGCACAGCAAGATATCCATGGAAGGTTCTGCGCAGTGCGCGTCAGCGCGCGCTTTGTCTGATATGCCCGTTCCCATGTCCTCTTTTGTCGCTTACCCTAGAGGCCCTGAGGCTTTTCGGCGTAGTAAGTGAGGCTTTCAACGTGGCGAATGCTTTACCGTAAAGAGAGGCCAGCACGACTTGAAGCCCTTCTTGATGGAACGCAACTACGCAGATTTCTGTGATCCCTCAAAATATGACGCTTCTCTGGACAGGCTCTTGAAAGGGCTAAAGAAGAGCGGAAAGCCGTCTCGGAAGAGCAAGAAATAGTGCATTCTAGATTGTAGAGCGCGCGCTTGATATGCTGAATCTACCTCTACACCTCGTATTCTTTACAGAAGCAGCGTTTATTCTCAACTTGTGCGAGGGGTGCATACGCCAATCCACAGATTGAAGAACAGAACTTTTTTTAGCTTAACTGGATTAATTTAGCATTTCAGCTTAGACGAGTTGTTAAAATGAATAATGAAAAACAATGGAAAGAATGGGATGTTTTTATCTGTCACGCGTCGGAAGACAAAGACGGAATTGTAAGACCTCTGGCCAGAGCCCTGGTTGAAGAAGGTCTTCGTGTTTGGTATGACGAATTCACCTTGACTTTAGGCGATCATCTTCGCAGGTCAATAGACAAAGGATTGGCACTTTCAAGATATGGCGTGGTAGTTCTGAGTCCAAACTTTTTCGCCAAAGAATGGCCTCAAACAGAGCTTGATGGTTTGACCGCAAGGGAACGTGACGGAGTGAAAGTGATCCTTCCAGTGTGGCACAATGTTGATGAGCCCTATGTTAGAGGATTTTCACCAACATTGGCTGGTCGAGTAGCTGTTTCGACTCAAAGAGGTCTCGAAATTGTCGTTAGAGAGATCTTGAATGTCGTAGGACTCCCTGACGTCAGAAATCCTGCGAAAACGACCGCGCGTGCTCCCGAACACGATCGCAACTCGGAAGTAGAACGGACAAGCTCAAGTCAACACATTGGCAAAATGCCGCGGTCGCCACCAGTTCCAACTATTGAAAAACCTGAACGGGGGAAAATTGAGAGAGAAAATGCGGCCCGAATGAGCCTCGGTGAATATATGAATCGATTGGAGGGCTGGTTTACGTATGAAGAAGAACAAAAAGAGCAAAGAAAAATGGCAGAGACACACCATAGAACTGCTACAAAGTTCTTCTTTGGCCTCAAAGGTTTTGCAAAGGGGTTTACTGCAGATTCAAGCGACGTACAGGCTAGGCACCATAATAGATTACTCAGTTGTGCACGTGAATTGCAGCAAGCCGGGATTCTCATATACACTCCTACGCCCGATCAATTGCCTGAAAATGAGAAGATACTGGCAAAAGGAATAATCTCGAAATACATCTGAATGTAGGCGCGCATTCATTCAATCCTTTACCTTCGCTATCGAGCATGGAGTGGGCTTATCACGTACCTGAGTTCTCTAAGCTCTCCTCGCCTCGTTGACACGTAGCTGTACGTTTTTGCGCAAAGACCCATCACCCGTAAGGTATCAAAAAACCTGTCGCAAAATGGCCATACCTGACTGTCCGCCACTAGTTTTTTCGGCCAAGGATCGCAAAATTCGTAGAATTCTGGTCTTTGAGCAGGAAAAGTTAAGTCTTGTGTGACATATTTTCGGATTAACAATGTGATGATTCTGCGAGGAATCTGTGTTATCCTGCTTTCAATGATCGCGTCTGCTTCTGTTATGGTTTTTTTCAATATGCTTAGCGCGCGCTCTGCTCTTTTTGAGTCGAAGAGAATGCCAAAAAACGTTCGGTCTCTGCCAATTCCAAAAGACTTTTTTTCTATTTTGACCAACCAATTCCATGTAACCGATTTTTTCGAATCGCTTCTATAAGGTCTTTGCAAGTTAAGGTTTTTTTCCCCTCGGCAACTTCGTTAAAAAGTTTCTCAGGCAATATTTGCTTTAGTTTCTCTTTAGTCAATGGTTCAGGTTGAATATACGTCTCAAGTTGCATGGGTTCATCTACAATTGACAATTCCTCAAATACAATGTTTTTGGCCACTTTCAAGGCAACTTTTCCCTCATAGGTTTTTCCAGGAACATGCTCACAATCCATGGGGTCCCTGCCACAAATTGAACATTCTAAATCCATGGTCATTCCAGGACTAATACCGAAAAGTCCAAGTGCTTTTGAAATTTTGTAGCAAGATGTGGACCAAGTTTCTCCGTTAGTGGACACGTCACAACCATAGTTTTGATGCAAATACGTCGCTACTTTGCTTCTGCTTTCCAGGTATTCAGCCCAATATGGATTACATTTCAATGCTTTGTTTGTGTTCTCTAATGCATTGGACAGTATATCTCTCTCATGTATACTCTTCTCCTTGTTAGCTCTAGCTTGCATCTTGAATGCATTTGAAATCATAGCTGAGGAACTTGAACACCCTTCTGGGGACCCGTCAAAATTCGTGCTCAATTCAGAAAAGGCAGTTTCTGCCTGAGAATACTTTTTTGATTCAAACAACTTCTGAGCTTTAAGAAATAGTGTGTTTTGATTATCATTCATCTTAACTGGCTTGACTGGTTTTGTTGCTTCTTTGAAGGAAACCAACTATTCTTCTGGCTCCATTTTCGCAATAATGTCTGCAACTTGGTCGGCAGGACCAGAGTATTTCAAATGGTAATTAATACCACTCTTGGCATTTTTAAATTGCAATTCGACCGTAGCATCAAGAGACTTATTTTGCTTTTTCATTGCTCTTAATCGGTTATACAAATAGCTCGAAATAATGCCTTTTACAAGATCCCAGTTTGTTTGTACTAGGAATATAATTATGCCTATGTATATCTCCGCAGCAAGCTGCTCCTTGTATCGATGACCTTTCTTGTCGACCGCAAAACTAACGGCTATTCCTTTTGAATCTGCCAGCTCTTTCTCCAAATTAAGAGAATCAGGTCTAATAACTTCCTCAGACTTTGATTCATCTTTTTCTGTGGAAACAAAAACCAAGTCTTGCTTGAGGATATCCCCTATTTCTTCTAGTGAGTAGCCTTTTTGCCCAAGGAGAGCAGCCAAATCTATTGGTTCCAGTTTTTCTGTGGTCACATGAGGATTTTTCTTAAGCATCTCTCAATATATTCCCCTGATTCCTTAATTTTATATCCGCAGTTTATCTTAAATAGCTTTCACTCTTTCTTCGGAGAAGTATTCACTGAGTATTTGCTTGGGTTCATTTCTCCAGCGCGCGCTCAAGAGGACACTACAAATAACTTGCCAAAATCAGTTTGCGGAAGGCTTAAGCTGTTCTATGCTTCTATCTCGCTGATTTCAGACACGTTTGTTCAGAATTTCTGGTCTTGGGTTTTGCGGATACGCCAGTAATGTACAAGGAAGTCGTCTAGGTTGAAGGGCTGGCTTTTCACCCATTTTAGCATTCTATCAAGAAGCGTCCGTCTATTCTCAGATGTCCACTGTCGAAACATATTTCTCAACGTACTTGGCCAAGCGATTGGAAAGTGATGCTGCCATCTTCCGAAGTTCGGAGAGCTCAGACCTGAAATCATTGTATCCAATGTCTTTGTCCAGTTCAGCATTGACTCTTGACAGGATTTCATGTAGCGTCTCTTTTCTTTCTGTGAAGCTCTTGGTATCATATTCATTGCTGACGCCCCCCTTTCCATCATCAACGACAAGATGGAATATTACTTTCAAACTCTCTTCAGTGAAGCTAGTCGCCTTGTCCTTGACAATATCAATTGGGCTCTTACCGCGCAAAACACAAGAGTCAAGCGAGACCTCAAACCAGTCTGACTCATAACTATATTTGAGGGAAACTGGGGAATAGCTTAGGTCAGACACGAAGCCACGGTGTCCTCCTGCAGGATTAACCAAAAAGTCACTGCCCATCTCACAGATAAGTTTCCTTATTCTGTCTCTGTAGTACCTTGTTTTTTCGGGGAATTTCATGATTTCATCAGAAAAGGCTAGGAAATCTGCACTGAATTTTCCCCCCATGGTGTAGATTTGTGGCCGCGCCTTGAACTCTTCGAAGCTGCCAAAGTCATACCGTTCAGAAACATCAATCAGAATTACGCGCTGTATTTTCTGGATCTCTATTAACAATGGTCCATAGTATTCTTCAACGTATTCTGCATTCTTGCTTCTTTTCTCAGACTCTCTTTGAAGTCTCTTTTGTACTGAGTAGGTTACAGCCGCTCCAAGCAGCACTGCAAAAAGGGTGTTAAGCGGTTGCGTGCCAAGATAGGCAGCTATTGCTGTCAAAGCCGCAAATACCCCAGACAATATAACAGACCAAGGTGAAGAATTCTCACTCAAACAACTGACCCTCTGGTTCAACCAAGCATCCTTAGCGCCCAGATTATTAAGTCTACATCAAAGAGTCTATTGGCATACACGAAAGCGCATGCGAAAAACTTAAGCGGTTCCAATGGCCTAGCTTTGTTGTCTTGGCCTGGGCCTGCTTGCATTACGTTCTACCTCAATAGACGTTTTGTTTGTGGCTCAGGCCTTGGCGCTTCTTTGGTTTCTGTGGCTGCATGCCCAAGTTATTTTTAGCGGGCTAGGAGCTTAACGTTCTTTAAGCGCTTTGACGAAGGCTTCAGGCGTCATGTTGGCTTTGCTCAAGATATCGATGAGTCGTTCCCTAAGCTCAAGGTAGCCTAATTCTACAGTCTTGAGTACGGTTGGACTGATATACCATATATCTCCTGCTTTAGAAGCGACACGCAAACCCCCACCTTTGTGAAACGATATTGCGGCATCGCTTTTCGCAATTGCTTTTTGAAAATCACTTTCCCTCACAATATTAACTGGGGAAAATACGCCCGGGAAGAATTCTGCCATCGGCCGATAAACGAATTCGGAAGCTGAGACAACCTCATAGAGTTCAGCGTTGAGCTTCTCGACGTCTTTGCCAACTGAAGATAGTATCTGCTTGGAGAGAAACTCGATGCGATTGCTCATCGTTGCAAGTGTTTCTAGCGTGCTTGCCACCCGTTCAGACTCTGATTTTCTTGTTAGGAAGCTGAACATCATTCCTGCCCACTGCTGTTTCAAGTAGGACTCTAGTTCATTGAAGTCGGAGAATGGGACGAGCGCGTTGTTGACAGATTTGCCCTGTACTTCTTCCATGAAGTCAAAGATTTTTGTCGAGTCAACGCTCGGGTAAGTTATCTTGGATGCGTCTATGTTCTTGTTTTCCTTGTTCTTCTGGTAAACGCGGTATTCACCGTAAACCTGTTGTTCCACCATCGCGAATACTGGAATCTTGTTTTCCGCAGCTTCTCGGTACTCATAGTTCACTATGGATTCAGGCTTGTCTTTGTACTTGCTCCCGAAGCGTCCTCCTATTATGAGGACGAACATCTGGCAATTGGGCACTTCCGCCAAGCAGGAGTCTTGGACGTGCTTACTCGGATCAAAGTAGACGCTGCCTTCTTCGCTCAGCACAGGCTCAAAGCCCATGTTCTTCACGAAGAATTTGAGGTTTTCCCGGATGTAGCGCAGGTCGTAGCAGGTTGAACTCACGAAAACACGTGGAACCGCCATATGCCGTTTCTCCTATCCCTTACAACAGGCTCGGCAACCTTAATAGTTTTTTCAATGACGTCCTCGTCCGCCATGTCACAGCGCACACTCATCACTAAAGGCTTCAGCACCTGGGAGACATCTCCCTAGAAGACGTGGAAAAAGAAGATACACAAGTATGGAGGAATTCAGGAAGGCGTGGGCCACGATCTACCGCAAATGGAACTCGGATCAAATCGTGACCGTATACGAGTTCAAACTCCAACAAGGAGTAGCATGCGCCAGAGCTTTTAGACCAGCCACGTGAGTTATTGAAAGACCAATTGATAAATATCCAATAGCCTATAGTACAATTAGTGACTAATCATGGAGATAAGTCTGGTTGTCAAAGAAGCAAGACAGAGAGATACCGGGCGAGGCATTGTACGGATAGATGTCAGCTCATTAGAGCAACTGAGCGTCAGCGCGGGCGAAGCGATATCTTTGGAAGGCAAAAAGAAGACAATAGCTACTGCCTGGTCAACGTATTCAGAAGACAATGGCAAGAGGGTCATACGTATGGATGGGTTTATTAGAAAAAACGCTGGAGCATCAATTGATGACACGATCAAAGTACGACCAGTTATAACTCAGGAAGCTAGGCACATTCTTCTCGCTCCAGTCGACATGCGACTGAATGTTGATGAAGACTTCACCAATTTCGTCAAGAACAGGTTGATGGAACGGAATCTTACAGAAGGAGATACAATTCTTGTGACGATGCTGGGGCATTCCATGCCATTCACTGTCTGCCGCGTAAGCCCTAAGGACGAAAACATCGATGGTGTCAAAGTCTCTGAAAACACTCATTTTAACATCTGGAAAGAGCCAATTGACAGAAAAAACACCAAAGTCTTCGGGAAATCTGCCGATCTTAAAATGCTCTTCAGAAATGACTGGCTGAGACTCGTTTCTACGCGACTGAACGCAAAAAAAACCACTTTTTCAATCGCAGACGAGGAAGTAGAGAAAGAGAATGAAAGTGATGCACTCCAGACAGCAAAGACCATAAATGATAGTACATGGGAGCCAGTCGGCATTGCCGTCAATTTCTACTCTGACAAGGGGGATCTTATTGGAAGTCTGCCATGGATAGTCGTTGATCTTTTTGGAAACCCCAAAGCTGTCTACCCAGACAGCAGACTTCCGCCCATCATTGAAAACCTGCCCCCAAGAGACAGGGAAGAAACTATTCTGAACGCGACGACGCGTCGTTGTTTCAAGATCGGAACTACGAAATGCCCGAAGGAAGTTAGATTCTCACCAAAAATGGTCTTCGTTGCGATGCCTTTCAAAGCAGGCTTCCAAGATTTGTACAAGTATGCGATTAGGCCAGCTCTTGAGGAAATCGATCTTAGTATCTGGAAAGCGGATGAAAGAATCAGTAATATCGACATAATGTGCAAGATATGCCAGGGCATACAGGAATGCTCCTGCGTCATTGCGAACATCTCGGACTGGAACCCAAATGTTCTCTTTGAGATAGGCCTAGCTTACGGTTTTGGAAAGAGCGTTATCCTTATCAAGGACAGAAAAGAGAAAGTCCCTGTTGATCTGAAAGGTCTAGAGTATATTGAGTATGAGACTATAGATGAACTAAAACGCAATATCCTGGCCTTCTTTAAAAGCATGAAGATCTAGAAGGCTAGGAACAACCTCCGTTTTCTGTCATTGAACGTGTTCAACAGAGAGTTATGTGATCACTCGGGAATCGTTCCATTAGCCACTATCCACCATCCGCAAATTCGCGTTTGAGGGTAAAATCATACCCTGCCCAGTGTGCGCGACCAGAATAGATACGCCTTCTCCTGTAGCAGAAAACCGCACGCTTTAATGAGCCTAGCGAGCTGCTCGACACTAGCCTTCTTGACGCATTTTTCGTAGTCCGCTGCGCGTCCGAAAGGCACGTCGCTGAAGAACTCCTTCAGGAAACGGCCATGCTTGTGCCGGATGAAGCCAGCACATACAAGATCCAGATTCTTCTTGCTCATGGCCCTTAACCGCTGCACGTAGCCCACGCTCCCGAAGCGCGCGCTCAGTGGCTAGCCTAGTCCAAAGACTGCAGGAAGTGTCCATTAAGGTTACGGTCTTCCGTGAGTTGATGCTTTGGCTGAGTCATGCACGTGCAGCTGGAAGCTCCTCATAGGCATCGGGAGAAGGTGTTTCCAGTGGTGTGTCATGCAAATGTGATGCAATGTACCAGCGTGGCCAGTGGCGTGGATTGCGCAAAGGCAAATAGGCAGAATCCACTCCATAAACATTGGTTAGGAGAATTGGATAAAGAGTATTTGGAAGATTATGACCAGAGAGAGTTTGCCGGATATAACAGACTCCTGAAAGATATACAAGGAGGGAAATTCGCTCTTGACAAAAGCAGATTTCCTCCAGATGAGCGTTTCCCGAAACTACAAGAGCCAGTTACAGTGGATGCTCAACCGATAAGGACTAGTAAAGAGAACGAAAACATTCTCTGGGCACAAGTTCCCTTTAGTGGCTCCCTAATTGTTCGGCTGACTCCCACTCCACAGTCTGAATTCGAAAAACGGTACTTTAAGATCTCCAATGTTGAAGAAATAATAGATTTTGCTAAGAACACGGGAAGACTTCAATTTGCGCTAACTGCAGAGCCAAGTATGTATCAAGGACTCGATTATCTTGAACCGATCTTCCGAGCGCTAAATCCTCCAATGTATTATGGTATTCCAGACGTAGTTTTTGGAAATGAAAAAGAAGCTCATATGGCTGATGATACGTTCAATACCATCGGTAGGGTGAGATATATTCCATGGTTTAGAAAACAGTACAAGGAAATGGGAGCCAGTGAGAGTATTGCTAATGGGGCAATTGTCCATCAACGTAGTGTATATGTGAAATTGAAGCTCGGGCACTATGCGGTCGCGGAAGATATCGAAAATCTGATGATTGATGACCCGGAAAGGGCTCGCTGGTTTATCAATCTTTGTGGTTTCTTTATAACAGACTACATTGCTGACTTGCGGTGCCATATGAGAAATCACTCATTAGATATAATCAAACTATCTCAAACCCTGCCGTATGTCCATCGACCTCGAAATATACGGTTTCCATGTGAAATCGGCAAGTTTCTGATGAAAGACAAGTTGACCTATGCACCATGGGGCTTGGAGGCATGTAAAGACATCATTTATCATTATAATGCCTACGACTTGCAGAAAGTTCAGGCTTCCTTGAATGAAGCAATAGTAACGAATCACCCAGATATCGTGTCTAAAAGTACCGAGGAAATCTCCGAAATTCTTGACAATGTGTGGAGTGACAAGACTATTCCGAGCAGGATAAAAAACATAGAAATAGGTGTACCAGTGTCAATCGCAGCAATAGGGGTGATAGTAGCCGGTTTGCCTGGGCTTTTTGCTGGGGGTTTTCTTTCTGAGCTAGGCTTCAAGATTGCAGAGAAAGCGACGGAAAAATATGCTGAGAAACTCTTCAGCGTGAAAGGAGAAGGCCTGACTGAGAGACTGGCCAAGTTGAGAACAAAGAGTTATCAAGCGAACATCTACGACTTCAAGAAGAAATACAATAAGTAGGACCAGATCAGCATTTGCTTTTTCCTTTAATAATGCAATCACTTTACTGGCTTGTTTGCTTTGTTCATGAGCGTCTCTTTCTGGAAAAGAGGAATGGAGAGAAACTCAAGCGTGGATGCAGTCAAGTGGACAGTCTAGAGGAAAGCAATGAAAATACCCAGCAAGTACAGGAAATGGCTAACCAAGAAAGCATGGTTCAACCTCTTCAGACTTACAGTAGCCTTGTTCTCTCTTGCATGGCGAAATAGACTATCAACCTGTTGCGCGCGCTAACCTGTTGGTTTTGAGCATTTTGCCAGAGATCTGCATAACTACATATGACAGCGTATTTTGCGAGCATGCACTGGACAGATTGCATTAGCACCCCCTAGAGGACAATTCAGTCTTTTCATCGTGAACCGTGCGACTTGATGGCTACGCGATTCGGTGGCATGACCATTCTGGCGAGTTGTTTGAGCACGCGTGGCGCGCTTTTCATCTCGTATGTCTGATATGCCCGTCCCTATATCCTCTTTTGTCGCTTACCCTAGAAGCCCCGCGTCTTTTCTCCGCACCCCTGGGCGCTAACGCAAATCCATATATTTCTGGCCGATCTAACCACACTTGATCAAGATGATAACTGAAGCTTCTATGACTAATTTCAAGAGCATAAAGGAACTCAAAGGGCTGAAACTCAAACCGCTTACGTTGTTAACAGGGATCAACTCCTCCGGCAAGAGCAACATAATGGAAGCCATGGCCTTCTTTGGGCAAGCAGCCAGAATCCAAGAAGTTCAGCCCTCAACAAGACCAAGCCTCATACAGGTTCTCATGCATGGCGACATCAAGCGCTATCCCCAAGAAATAGGAAGTTTTGTCGTCTACAGAAAAAAGAACGAGCCTGTATCTCTGGAGATACATATCAAACCAACCAAGTCTCTACTCGAGGATATCAGAATACTTCTAGATCAAGAGCAGGAGTCAAGAGATCTACCTTCGAAAGCCGATCCCGGAAAGCCAATCCAGAAGATTTTTCCGAAGGGCATCAAAACCAAGATCAAGTCAGTTGGATACTCTTTTAGATTTCATAGGTCAGATACCTATCGCCAAAACGTATTCATCAACAAGAAGACTCTGATGTCTGTATTCTTGGCTCCCCTAGCTGGGATCCAACAGTCTCGCGTGCTATACCCTAAAGATTTCTTAAGTTTGACGATGCGAGAATCCCCAGAAAATCTTCTCAGTGCAGGGGTATTCATACCGACGGATTCCGCACCAAATCTTAAGCTCGTTTCAGAAATGGCCGTTATGGTTCTCACATTCATACGTGACCATGCAAAGAAAGTGTACTTGATTTCAGGGGAAAGAGGTCGAATAGATCCAGGAACCCGTTCGAGTGAGAGACGATTACCCATTCCTTCTTGGGTTGGATCCAATGGGCAAGACGTCGTCGAGATTCTGTCGCATTGCATGACTCGAGAGACTGAGAAGGCGCGCAAGATCCAAGAATGGGCGGAGAGATTTCAACTTCCAGGTGTCACAGCTGGACGCGTGTTGGAAGGTACGCTTGAATCGAACTACAAGGATAGAATACTGGATATTGACTTGAACACTTCGCTGGCTGGTCTTGGCTCAAGGCAGATACTTACTATCATAACTCAGATTTTCTGGTCTGGACCCGACAGTGTAATCATGATTGAAGAGCCTGAGACCAGCCTTCATCCTCAGAACCAAGTACTGCTGCATGAGCTGTTCGCAGAGGCAGTTTCTGAGAAGAAACAGATTATTTGCTCAACACATAGCCCCTTCTTCATCCTAGCCTTATCAAGGATCATCAAGAAGAAACTACTAACTCTGGACCAAATTGCAGTGTATCACGTTGAGAAAGACAAAGAGGGCACTCATGTAAAAGAACTGCGACTGAATGAGCATGGGTTTGTCGCTTCAGGTGTACCGACTTTCATGAAGGCAGAAGAAGAGCTTTTCCGTGATTGGTCAGAAAGTCTTGAGGAAGAGTAATTGCCGTACATTCTGGTCGATACGTGTGTCTTCACGAGGCTAGAAGGCGCTTACAAGAGAACACAGAAATGCATCCAGATAACGTCGGATGTGATCGGGTATACGAAGGATATACTTGAAGAGTACAAAGGTCGAGCAGGCCCAAACTTGCTAATTCTTCAAGCTTTCATCCAGAATCTAGAGAACGGAGGTAAGATGAGGTTTTTCAAGAGGAGCTACATTGAAAGTGCAGTTAGGAGATATTCAAATAAGAAAAAGATAAACTATCCCACTCACTTTCCTGATAGGAAATGGTGCAATATAGCCATTGCAATCAAAGCTCGATACATCATAAGTACTAACGGACATCTTCTCAAAACACGCCCGAATCAGTGCAACGGAGATAACACTGAAACATTGGAACCTATGGATTATGCCAAGAAGCGTTGCCCTGATTTGAACTAAACCTATATTTTCATCATCATTACTCAGCCTGTCTTTCTGTTAACACACGAGCGGTTTCTCAAATCTAGTGATTCGAACTGAGAATGTTCCGTCTGGAAGCCTCTTATTCTTCTAGCGCGTCCTTAGTCTTTACAGCTAAGCATTTTTCCTGACCCCACACCTCGAACCCGAAACCCGTCAAGGCCCAATGCCAGCCGCGCTTCTCAACAAGCCGCTCCCCAATCTCCTTCTCCATTCGCCTGTTCATCCGCTGGATCCTACGAGTCACCTGATGGCGACGTACACCGTAGCTTCCTAGCCTGGCTGAAACATCCTTAGGCAACACTCCACGGGACCCGCCTTCGTACAGGATCTCGAGGATCTCTTGGTCAACCTCGTCACCGCAAGCGATCCGCTGAATCATAGGTCGCTGAAAATTGAAAAATCCCTTGAGGCCAGCGCAAATCGTCCTCTGCATCAACTTGATTTCCTCCATGTCATGTCGTAGCTCCTTAATCAACTGCAAAGTGTACTTGATTCGGCCCACTTTGGCCTCCTGCGGACGCCTTTTCCGCCCTGTTTGAACAGGTTCAGCGGGCGCTTCCGTCACGCCGTGCACACTCCTGTAAGATTGTGATGTTCAGGCACGTTGCATAATGGCCTCCATGGACTACACCAGCAGACATCGAAACACGACCTCTTGAAAAGCATGGACTTTTTCCATACCCCATCATACGCCCGAAAAAGTGGTTTGAACATGCTCCAGCAGACGAAAAACGGTCAGCTAACATAGTCTCCAAGTCCCCTCTCGTCCTCTACGCTAGCAGGATCCGCACTTGCCTCAGGGTTCAATAACCTCTTCAAAGCCCCAGTCAGCTGCTCGAAATCCACGTGCAATGCCTCAACTAGGCCCTCCAGTTTCTTCACGCGTTCCGGCATAAGCAAGTACTCAACCGCAGCATCCCGACTGAAATGCTCAAGCTCACCTAGATCGACGCCTAGACTGTGATCAATCTTCCTTTCCGGCGTACTCACACAAAAATACCTGCTCAGTAGCTTAGCCACTGGATCGTCGACCTTCAGCTCATAGCCTCGGCAGATCTCGCCCTCAGTCAATGTGCATCTGTACTTCAGCATGAGACTTTTCGCAACGCGGTCAGCCAGATTCTTCGCCAATGCAAACAACTCGCCAGGATGCTTACCATAAAGCGTCTCAACATGCACAATCCATGACCGCGTGGTACGTCGCACATGCACACCTTGCTCTAAACCCAACAAAGCAGTCCAATTAACCATCTCCACACGCCTGAAATCCACCGGCAACACACCCTCATCAACCACACCATACCGCACCATACACCTATCCAACCGATACACCCCACCACCCAAAAACACGCTCTCACATGACTCGAGAAACTTTTTACCTCGAGGTGTGAGTTCGTAGAAGACTACGTTAGTACGCGTCCTTCGTACGATTAGTCCGCACTTTTGCAGCTGATCGAGATAGTATTTGACATGCTGCCGGCTCCAACCATAGATGCGACCGATCTTCGCAGGATAGTCGCCGACCTCAACCCGCTTAAGAATTGGAATCAGCCGTGAGCGAACAGTACTGAAGTAAAATTTGACTTTGTACTTTGAAGAATGAACTTTTTTACTCTGAGAACCATTGGAAAGCCCAGCCAAAGACAACCAGCTTCCAAATCTTCATTGGAGGTTTATCGTACACCCGGCCAACACTTACTGATGCAACTTTCAAGGCAGCAACTCAACGTGCGGACAACTGCAGCCTTGAAATCATGTTCTCTGAGGTAGTCGAGCAGCTCCAAGTCCTTCTTCTCTATTCGCGAGTTAACTGTGAACCTGCTCAACGCAATCTTCCCGCCCTCTCAAAACTGCGATAGCTTCTTTGATAAGTGCCTTCAACTCCGCAATGATGGTCTTGGTCTCAGTGCTCATGGTCTCCTCTCCTTCTCCAAGAGTCGGCGCACTGCGTCCCTGATCAGCTCGCTCTTGCTGGCACGGACGCCCTGGCTGACGGCTTCTTCCACTCGCCGGTCAAAGTCCACGCTGACCACGACGTTCCAATTCGCCGTCTTTCTTTCTTTGCTCATACGCATTCACTGTGTGACAGTATGCGCAATTGTTAAATACGGTTTTATTACTAAAGATAGTAACGAGTTGACAAGCATGCCGAAGACAGAATGGAGAAACTGGCTTCAGATAGACCTCAAGTCAAGGCGCCGAGCAGAAACCCAGGAAGAGAGACAGATGAGGATGCAGCGAGAGAGAAAGATGCGCTTTGAGATTCGCAGAATAGCCCAGAGAGCAATGAAGGACCTAGTCCTCATCATGAACTATTTGCCCAATGTTTCCAAGCACCCCGAAAGAGACTACGCAAGGATCTTCGCTGACGGAGAGCTCTTCTTGACCATGATGGATGTCTGCGATCGAGCCTACCACAGAACCTTCAAGGCTAGCCTCAAACTGCGCACGAAGGAAAACCTAGACATACTGCAAGACGCCTTGATCAATGCTGGCCTAGGCCACTTGAACAAGATGAAGCTGTCTGATCCTAGAATCTGGGAAAAAGCCACTCGACAGTTAGAGAGAAAGGAAGCTGAAGACGACACTCCGTACTATGAAATGGCCCTCCGCAGCAGACAAGCCGCGCACCACGCGCCAACTGAGGCATCCATGGAACTGACCATGAAAACGGTTGCGCGGTCCAAAATGCTCATGGACATGTGGAAACAAGAGCGTGCGCTCGAAAAGAAAGAACAGATGGAGAGGACTTCAGGACCCGCGGAAGAGTCCAAGAAAGGGGTTTGATTTGGGCTTCTCTGACACAGAAGGTAAACATATCACTACTTAGCCACAGGCATGGAGAACGTGCCCATATTCATAAAGGCAGACAACGCGGAAAAGGAAATCGAAAAATACCTGAGAACGGCATGAACAAAGCTAGGTTTTGATTCGTTCTGCCCTCATAAGCAAATAGTGCTTGTAGGGTTTGAACCCGACCTTCGAGTATGCCTTAACGGCTGGACCATTATCACGCATTACATGGATAATGGCTGTCGGCGAATGCTTGAAAATCTCTTGAACGAGCCCTGACACTATTGATGTTGCATAACCTCTGTTCCTGTATTGCTCATCTGTGGCTACCGTGCTGATATTGCTCACCAGATCAAAGAAACGGGTGCCACCAACTGAAACTAGTTTCCCTTCCTGCTTCACACCGATCCAGAACCCAGTCTCCAGCGCCTTCCTCTGCGTTTCCGATGTCAATTCACTCCACCATTCCCGATCAGCTTCCGCCATAATCTCAACAACTCTTTCAGCGTCTTCAACCCCCAATCGCACAGGCATCTCTGTGAACTGCAGGGTTTCGTCGCCTTTACTTAAGCGCATCAAAACCAGCTCATGCTTGGAACGAGGTGAAAGTGGCTGGTATTTTCTGAGGATTATATCTTCGCAGTCCATTGGTGCTTGCAGCTCAATCTGATCTAGATTAACATGTTTGACTAGGGATTCTACGGCGTTGCGGCCTCCCCTAAGCTGAACGATATAATCCGTATACAGCAGCGCCATGCCTTCGACCTTGTCTGTCTCCATTGCAAGCAGAATCTCTGTTTGATCTCTGCGCTGTTGCCAATCGACAATGAAGAAATAGTAATGCAATGGGTCTTGATTGACGTGGTTCCAGAAAGTCTTCTCT
>JALHSQ010000084.1 GCA_022865885.1 Candidatus Bathyarchaeota archaeon
CTGATAAACCCGCCTGCTAGCCCTACGCATCCCACCCAGCAAGAAACTGTTCACAAGCTTAGAAGCGACAGCACGCTCCACACAGCCCTTCATGATCACCTTCAGTTCGATGCCCCAAGTAAGCGGGATGCTCGTATAATCAATGTCAAAGAAACCATCAGAAGTATATTTGAAGCTGTTCTGGGCAAGGACAATGTGCTTCTGAGTCTCGCCGAACACGCCAATGAACACACCCCAACTCTTCACAGGGATATCCACCACCGCGCCCTGCCCCATGCTCTTCCCAATGCTCGCGTCACACCAGTCAACACAGACCAAGTCTCCAGGCTCAACCGCCTTAACTTGCCTTAGGATCTTCTTGTTCGTCTATTCACACCTCCTATGCCTCCAGAAGCTGCAAAGTGAAATACCGAACATTCTTACCCGCGAGGTCCTGAGCTCGCAAGGACACACCAGTTATGTAGACGCTGCCCGAGTACACCCGCACCTGATCCGCCACAGCGAAAGCCACCGTCGAGCCCGCGGCGGCCGTAGCCAAGAAACTCTCATACTGCGACCCCGAATAAGCGGCATCACTCTCTTCACATTCCACGGTGAAGCGTCGGATTACTCCGTGCGCTTTGTACTTGTGCTTGAACGCGCCGCTAACCCAAGCATCCCATTCCGTTCGGGCAGCATCACTACTCTCGCCGATGCTGAGGCAATTCAGCGTCTTCCCATCAAGCGTCATAGTCATGGTTTGGCTTCAGCCTCCAAATCCACGTCAACCATCGTCTTGAAATCCACCTGCGAAAGCGCCTCTTTGCGTTCCTTGTTGACTATTGATTTGATTGCGGTGACGACGGCATTCTCTTTTGTCGAGAAATTCACGCCCTTCGCAAGGATTAGGACGTCGGCAATCAGAATGGTTGATGTTACCTCTTTTCCCGTCGATAAGTTATCATAAGTCACCGTCAAAACGCCTTCCTCGGCAGACAAGATTTTCAGCATTTTATCACCTCTCATCCACGCCAATCATGCTAATGGCTCCGCCCAGCCCGTTGACTTGAAGCTGGCAGGGGGAAACGCTCACGAGTTCAAACGTGTAACTCGCTGCCAAAATGCCGGTTCCAGACAAAGCGTAATAGTAATCGGTAGCTGTCCCGTAGCTCGCTGACCTCACTTTGCCGAGGTACACGTTCTTCGTGGGATTTAAGTCTAAAGGCTCAGTCGTGACATACAAAGTGCTGAAGTCGGGGAAGTCAAGCGAAACAGGCTCGTGATTGGAACCGTTCAGAAGCCAAGGGCAAACGGCGAGGGCGACGTAAACGACGGTGTTCGCATTGTCTTTGGAAATGGCGAAAGTGTGGTTGCCGCCTGCGATGGGGTATGAACCGTAAAACTTGGCGCTCGCGCACTCCTTGCTTCCCGTGTCCTGATTCCTCTCTGTGAATGTTACTTGAACACTATCGATAGTTAGACTTACGCCGTTGGTGAGAGAATCTCCCGGATTCTCGAAGTTTGTTTGACCAGACGGCGTGTAGGCGAAGATTTGAACCTGCCACATCGCATTTTTCAATGCTCCGATAGGCGTGTTTCTTGCTGTGATGTTACCAGCGATGGGGCTAGAGTAAAGGGCTAAGGCTGAACCATCTAGGTCTGAGAAGTCAACAAATCCGCAGGTGAAAGTGGAAACCTTTGTTTCTCCTCCAGTGTTTCGTCCTTCCATCAGAATATCGTAAGTTCCTGCAGTTACATAGCAGATGAAGGTAATGGTCAAGCTGGAGCCAGTATTTGTTCCCCAAGCATAGTTGCTTCCAACCTTCAACCTATAGGAACCTGCCCCAGCGTTCGGGTCAATTGCGAATTTGAAAACGAGAAAGCCAGCTTGAGGCGCAACGACGTTTCCGTAATCGTGAATCGTGCCCCAGCCCGTGTTATTCCTCGTGTAGAGAGTTGAGTCGCTTTTCAGGACTGCTTCAGTCGCCAAGTCCCGGACCATTTCAGCTAGAATCGGCATTACTGACTCACCCTTATGCGTTTATGAGTTGAACCCGCTCCTGAACTCGAAGCCTCGACAAGCACGTTCTTCAGCCGCTCCTCAATCAACCCAGCCACATACTGCGCCGTCTGCCGATCCAATGAACCCTCCACGTGCACAAGCGGACCATAAATGTGAATCTCGGAGACTTTGCCCCCGCCGTAGCCCTCGGGGACCCCGCGGCCTAGCGGAACAATCGCCTCCGGCCCAGCCTCACCAGCAACGAGAAGAGTTGGACGAGTAACGATCCCGCCTTCTTGAGCCATTGGGATTTTTCCCGCTGCAAGTTGAGCGATAAGTTTAACGTCAAATCCAACTTCTCCAAAATGGGATATGGCGTTTGCAAGCGCCGCCGCAACCGCTTCAGCTTGAGCCTTTGACGCTTGAGCTATCTCCCTTATGCTTACCCCAGCTTGCCCAAATTGGGCAGCTAAGGCTTGAAGTTTTGAGGTTGCCGTCGCGACTGCGCCAAGTTCGCTGCTTAGCCCACTTTGAACTATAGTATTTGTCTGGTTCCATGCACCCGTGACTATCGCGTTTCGCCAATCCTCAAGCTGCTGAATCTTCGCAAGGATCTCTGCGCCCTTCGCCGAATAAATTGCAGCTTCAACCGTCTTGCCCGCCGCTACCAAGTCAGCTACTTTCTTCGTGTTCGCATCATAATCAGCAGTCATTTTGCTGAGGTAGCCGTCAACGTCGTCAACCATCTTGGCTTGCTTTCCGGTGCTGCAGTCTACGAACGCTTTAATGTTGTTCTGCGCCTGCCCAACCAAGCCGCTTGAAATTAAGTCGTTCGTGTCCTTGACGATCGCGTCCCAAGAGTCGCTTGACGCGCCCTCGATGGTCGCAAACTTGCCTGTCGCGCAGTTCTTGAATGCTTCAAGGTTCGCCTGCGCTCTACCGACAAGCTGCTCCTCAATACTCTTTGGAATTTCCGCAACCTTGTCCACGTAGCTCTCGATGGTCTCTTTGGCGTCGTCGAGGCTAATGTTATGCTTAACAGCGAAGTCGTCAACAATCGCCGCCATAGCGTCAAAGTTACCAGTTGCAAAGCAGTCGTCGTAAGCAGCGTGAATGTTGCCTAGGCTAGTGTCAGCTTGCGCTTCTAGAACGTTGTAACTGTTGCTTAATTCTCCAATAAGGTCTGCCATGTTTGCTGCGTGTTCTGCCTCTTTCTCTAGCTCAGCCTGCAAGTCTATAGCAGCTTGGATCTGCGCTTCTGTCGCCGTAACATTATCTAGTATGTTTTGGTTTAAGTCTGAAATGGTGGAACCTAGTTCTCGTTCTCTAGCGCTTAAGTCGTCTCCATGCCGACCTGTGAAAGCCATTAAGCCTGCAGACCCTGTGAGGTTATCTATCTGAGTTTGCAGAGCAGCATTCGTTGAGTCGCACGCTGACTGCAAATCTTTGATTCTCTGAGTCAAAGCGTCAGATGCGCCTGATGCATCACGATTCAGAGCTTGCCAGTCGCCAAGTGTTACGCAGTTTCTTCCAAGAATCTCATTGTAACTGCTCATTTGTTTCTCAGCAGCGTAAAGAGTAAAAGTGAAGTCTGACTGAGCTACCAAAGTTGCATTCATACGTTTAGCGGCATCAACGTGTGACTGCGCTACATCTGCCATAGCTTTAGCATCTTCAGCAGCACGCTTAGTTACTTCGTCAATAGCAGGCGGAAGCAATCCCAAGAAGCGGCCTATGCCATCAATGGCGTTTTTGACTGGCTCGCAAGTGTAGTAGAGCGTGATGAGTGCGCCAATTAGTATCCCAATGGCTGCGACAACAATCAGAATCGGGTTAGCTTCCATAGCCAAGTTAAGAAGCTTCTGAGCACCTGCGCTGTTCTCCAACGCGGTTTTCATGGTTCCGAAAACTGAGACTCCGCTTGAAATCGTTGTGATCAGCGAAGGAATAACCGTTATCGCGCTTCGCACTATGTTCTCGTTGTAGTTGCCCTGAACGATGTCAGCTTTCTCAACGGCCATCGCGTGCTTCTCTTCTGCTAATGCAAGGTTGTCTGCTGCCTGCTTCGCTTCCTCGCTCGCTGGACCGTATTTTTCAACCGTTGCGTTGTAAGCCTTCTGGGCACGCTCAACGGCTTCAGCACTCGTCTTAACCTGATAGTTTGCCCTGTCAACCCCGAGCTGCGCGTCCATCACGTTATCCACTGCATTGTAGAGGCCGAAGCAACCCGTCGCCAGATTATTGAATGCCAGGGCCTGATCCTTCGCGCTAACAGACACCTTGTCCGCGCTAACCTTCATCTGCTCATTAGCCTGAGAAGTCTTTTCTTCGACGCCTTTCATGGCGTCGCCTGCCTGATTCAAAACCTTCGTTGCGTTGTCCGTGGCCTCAATCAGAATTTCAAGCTTCGAACTCACGTTTACCCTCTCTCAACTTTCCTGCGGAACCAGCCGCACCACTCCACCAAGAACCAAAGCTGAAACGGCGTCAACTCACCAATCTCGCCTAATGTGTACCCGTACTCGTGAGCCACAAACCCGACGACTTGGGCGTCTACGTTTGCGTCGATCCAGTCAGCGACTTCGCCGGCTGAAAATTTATGCTATCTGAAAGAATCTTGTTCCACCGCGTCGCGTCGTCAGCAGGGAAGCCCCGCACGTCGTCAAGCGTCAAGTCCGGCCAAACCGGCTTAAGCATCTTCAAAACCATCATGTTGCTCCGCTCCTCCAAGTCTTGAATCTTGTACAGCTCCCACAGCTCACGGTTTTTCAGCGGAACAAACTTCACGTGCCCAAACACTGGATCATCAAGCTCAACAACCTTTTTGCCACGGGCCACCGCGTCAGCCGGATTCCAAGCCTTAGCCTTCTCAGCCTTCTTCGCCTTATACTCCTCTTCCGCTTTCTCAAACTGTTCCTTTACTCGCTTCTTAACCGTCTCTTCAGATTCACTCATTCTTTTTTTCCTCCAAACTCCATTTTCACGCTAAAATCTCCCTCACTATTCCCATGCTTCACGATGCGCAACCTCTTCGCCGTCACAGTGTTGTAGACCAAGTGAAAGCCGCTGTTACGGTCACCAGGATCAGGCCGGAACTTCGTGAGGAGAAGCTTCTGGATCTCCTCGATCGCCCTTAGCCTGCCGTAACCTATCAAGCCAAAATTCACTATCACGTCCCTGTTCTGGTCTAAGATCTCGTCAGTCGATGACATAAACAAAAACTTCCATCAAAACCATACCGCCTAATAGGTGGTGAAAGCTAGCGTCTGGCCTTCGCCGGATACTTTCTCTAGTACTACGCCGTCTTGGCTGCTTGTCAGTTCCCAATCGGTCAAAATCACGTTCGTAAGCGTGATCTTGAGTTGCCCCGTGGGCGTAGTGTTTTCAGGCGCGATCTCGACAGTCGATTTCGTGCCCGCCAAGACGAGGGCGGCGTATGTTGAGGTTATGTGCATGAGGTCGCATGTGAATGGGTAGCTCGCGTTCCCAGCTTCGAGTATCGCTGGGTCTGCGCTTTGAAACACGTAGTCTTTGATGGTTCCGCGTTTGACGCCTACAGTGAAGCCTTTGAAGTAACCTACTATTTGTGTGCCGATTTTTAGCCAGCCGTTCCTTCCAATTACGGGTGTCGAATTCACCATTTTCTTTTTTGCCTCTTTCCTTTTATGGTTGCGGGCAGTCTCGATTTGAGGCTGCCAATCGCACCAAGTTAGGCAACGTGTTCGCCGTAACCATCTCGAACAGCATCCTGCGGTTCCTGTTGAAATGATCCTGCGTAACTATGTCGAAAATGGGCAGTTCCCATTGCTCAAGCTGCAACCGCTTAAGATCATCAAGCGTCATGGCGGCGATTTCATCGTCCAACTCGTCGTGCAGTCGGAGCATGATGAAGGCCAACCACATGCGGTAGTAGCGGTCCTTCTCGCTGAGAAACATCAAGGCCCTAAACGTGAAGTTTAGCAGGTTTCCAAAGTGCCTGTCGCCGTAGATGTCGTGTCTCTCGTTCTCGACTCGGTAAACGTGGAAAAGAGTGCCGAAGGTACGCTTTAACGCTCTACTAGAGGGATAGCGGGGCTCAGGCGGTTCTGGGCTAAGCCTCAGCATAAACTTGACAGCGATGTTGATGAGCTTCTTGAAGAGGTGCATCCTGAGCTCTTCACGCATGGCCGGTCACGGCGTATAAAAGCCCCAAGCGGAAAACCGGACTACCCCGCCATAGTACAGCTTATTCTGCATCCTAATCTCCCCCGGACTGAAGAACACGGGGTAACAGTCCTTCACCGTCCCGTTCAACGTTTGATCCGCAAGGATTTTGTCCACCACGTCACCCATGACAGACACGATCTCAGTAAACCAATCAGTCGGCTCCGTCTCCCTAATCACGAGCACAACCGAGAAGCTAACCGTCTCCTTCAGCATCGTCCCAATAACCACGGGCTCCATTACCGCATCTTCCGCGTTAATGATCGCAAACGGCGTGCTCGTAAGCCGGAACTGCTCGCCCAGACTCACCGCCTTGATCGCGGTTACTGCCTCCAGATCCGCTTTTACCCTGTCGAAAACGGCCTTGAAATGATCATAATACTTGTTAGTCAAGCCCCAACCTCCTCACTCCAGATTTGATTCCACACGTCCTCCACTTCCTGCTCCACTATCGCGAAGGCTTCCGCAATGTACGGGTTAGGCCTCGTGCCAGGATGCCTCACAAGCCTCGTGAAGACAAACCCCCCAAGAGTATTGAACGCCAAGCAGCTCGCGTTCACCGGCCTAATCTCATGCGGCCTAGTCCCCTCAGACACGTAAACGGCGTAGGGCACGGTCGGCTCAACAGAACCCTTCGTCGCAGACACCGTTTTCGTGATGCTTGCCCTAAGCGCTCCCGTGCGGACCGGCGCCTTCTGACTCATCAACTCGTAAGCGTGATCCGTAAGCATTTGCACGAGCTTGGCACGCATTTCCTTCCCAACCTTGCCGCCTAGAACCCGAATGTCCAAGCCGCTGCGCCGAAGCGAGACAGTGATCAAGCCGACACCACATTCCGACGCACATACGACCCCAAGACGGTTCTCAGTTCACGGGAAAAGATGTCCCCGCTCAACACTTTAAGAGTAAGATCGTCCTGCCTGACAATTGGGCTAATCTTACGCTGAAGAATCACGTGCAAAGCGTTACAGCAAAGCTGAATGGCCACGTGCTTTATGGGCGAAGGAACAGCCGAATACCCAGCCGTGTAACTCACCCGCACACTGTTCTCCTCCACCGCAGGAGACTTATTCACGAGCATCAGCAAACCCTCATCCATCTTGACAATGTAATCGGGGCTCACGATTTCACTCCAAGAGGCCGCAAGGCCATAGCCCTGAGTGTTATACTCCACCTTCGTCAACGTCAACACTGGGTAATACTTCAAGCTGATCCAACGATACCGGTAATCGTAAAGCTGATTCGAGAAAGCCAAGCCGCCAGCGTCAAAGAACCCGCTAGGCACACAACAATAATTATCAACGATGCTACAGGCCAACGCGATAAGGCTATCCAGGAACGTGTCGTACAGGACATCAGTCGCGTACCCCAGATCCGTGTACGTGACCTTACTGTTATCTTTCGCATCGGTCTTCGTGCAGTAAACCATGATTCGAATCCACCTCACAAAAACGGTGGGAAACTACGATAGATACATCAAAGCTATATTGTAGCTGCAGGCGCGCTTACCGTGGCAGCTTCGGCTCGTTGCTTGTCAAACCAGACAGCGTAATTGTACGTCAACATCATCAAGATGCAAATCGCGAATACGAGAGACGCCAGTTGAACTGCAGTGATGCCGAGAAGCCAACCCATGCCCACGACGACGAGGCCCATAAGGTACGTGCCGAGACCGAAGTACAAGCCCAAAGTCACGCCGTCGAGAAAGCCGAGGGTCAAATTGAATAGTAGTCCGCCGTTGTGGGTGTTCTTGAGCCAGACGCCGTATTCATGCGAGACTCCGCCGAGGATCCCGTTCGCGAACACCAGAGCAGCCAACGACACTGGCGGCATGGCAAGCCAGCCAAGCCCAACCACTGCCGTAGACGTCAAGTAAATTCCTAGACCGAACAGGATTCCGACGAATATGCCGTAGAGCAAGCCTTTCGTTAAACTGAATGTCAGGGACATTTTTCTTCTTACACCTCCTTATTCCAATTTTTTCTGTTTTTAGAAAAACGTGAACTAGTGAAACGTGTCCCGAAACGAGCCCAAAGAAAAGGGGGGAAGGAAAACTGCAAGACCACTACTGCTTCGAGACTAGGCAGCGTGTTTAACTATGCAAATCGAGTTCACGGGGCCCTCGTCAGCGCCGCCGTCTATGTGCGTAACCACGTAGTTCGACAGTTCAGTCGGCACACGGTAAATCTCGACGAGCGGGTCATCCTGCAAGGCTGCCCAGATGCTGCTGATCCCCTTCGTGCCCACGATAGCGTACTTTTCGCCGTCAACGCCGCTCCAAGCCGAACCCGCGTTTATAGCAAGCTCAAAGTAGGGGTCCACAAGCCACTTCAAACCAAGGGCCATCGGAACCTCGCCCTTCACCAGCAAGTCCGCAAGGGCACCGTGGAACTGGCTTACAGTGTAGTCGGTCGTGAAAGCATACCACATTTTGTCCGGCGCCGTGAGAATGTAGTCAGGCATCCAGCCGTCAGCCTGGTTCTCCTTGATGCAATCGATCACGTTGGCAAGAGTGAAACTCGCTTCAGTGACGTCTCCCTTTGTTCCGATAGACTTACTGTTCGGCGACGTAGCCCCCGCAATAGCATCGACGATCTTATCCAAGATGCCCTGACGCACGCAGGCGCCGTGCACTTGGCCAATGGCTTCCACAAAGTTTATCGCGGAAGTGTTGGCCAGAAGGTCTGAAATTTGTGTAACCTTCCCGAATGGGGTCAGTGTAATGCTTTTGCTCACAAGCGTTGGATCCGCAGCGGCCAATGCTGAACCCTCAGTCCACGAATCATAGCTAGGCGCTGTGATGACCTGCGTGTTCACCGTTTTGCCGCTTCCAACTGGCACAGCAGCCTTCATGCAAATGTCTCTCAGATCCAGCCACTGCTTTAATTCGAGAATTGCTTTTGCTTGCACCTTCACGTCTTCAAAGAAATCTCTGAAGATATCGTGGGCAAGGCAATGCCCGAAGTGCCCGTTAACAGTTCCTTAACTGTTTTCTTGCTGTAGTCGCTCGCGTAGAACTCGTTTAGCTTCTCCCGTAACTCTTCAATTTTTGGCAAAAGAGAAAACCTCTTCGCGTTTTCATCACCACAAAGTTTCCCGCGTCGAGGCTCCCCTGACGGGGCAGGCTGGGTGAACCCACTCCAAACCAAGAACCAAAACACCAAAGAAAGGGAAAACCTGTTAAGCAATGGACCTTGAAGTTTTTGAACTCCGTGAGAATTTGGCTTAGGAGCTCTTCTGTAGTTGCCATCTAGAAGTCTCCTCTCCACGATTTTCATAGCCCACATTTCGCTGCCCAGCCCACTGGGAAGAGTCGGAGGATTAACCTACCGTCAGCCAAAAACTGAAACCTAAGACCGTGAGCCTATCTCTCTTGGGCGCACACTACAAAGCACAGTGTCAGAAATCGAGCACATTGACAGGACGGGTTGGTCGGGGTAAAGTTTTATCCCGTTTTCTCAAGTTGTTTTTGTCAGTATTTTTGGTTCTTTCCATTCTTCTCTTCGAGGAAATGGATGTTGTCGAAGCCTTTGCTTGCTTTTTCGTTTTGTTCCTTCAGCCAATTCTCATAACCTATTTGGCTTATTCTGTCGTAGCTCTCGTTTATCTTATAAGTTGCCTTTTGGTATCCAAGTTTCTCGCAGCTTGAAAAATCTCCACAAAAATAACAGTTCTTTAAGCCCTTTCCTTTACAGCAAGTTCTTACCTCGCAAGCGGGCATTCCACCACCTTGAAGGCAACCCTTGCAACCCGAATTAGCAAACCAGTTCAGTCCTTTCATGAAGTTTCCAAATTCGAAATCTTGGGTCATATACTGTATCCACTCTCCATACCTGTAGGCTTGAACAAACCGCCTAAGTTCTTCTGCCATATCAGGAATTCTTGAGCGCATCCCACAATGACTGCAACAGACTCCACAGCAACCTATTGTTACACTCAACTAGCCCAATCCCAAATAGTTTGGACTATGTTAACTGATAAAAGACTTGCTAAGATTTCCTTGGCAAAGCAGTCATCTTCAGAGTCAAACAGATCTGCATTAATCTTCAAGGCAATCAAATCTTCAAAGGCACTAGCACTCCAGCTATTGCTTTAGTGAAACATAGGAAATATGCAATTTTTCAGGAGAAATCCAACACGTATTCGTATGTGTCAACCCTTGCAAAACCCAAGCTTTCATGAAATTTCCGAGCTTCTTCGTTCTTTCTGTTTACTCTGGATTTGACTGCCTTACATCTTTGCTCTTCTGCCAGAGTGATAAAATAATGGGCGAGCTGTTTCCCGATTCCTGTTCTTCTATGTTTCTCATCCACGACTATCGCATCGATTCTCGCAGTCTTTCCTTCCCAATCAATGTCCATTTGATAGCTTCCAATCAGGATTCCGATAACTCCATCTCCAGATTGTGCAAGCAGAACCACACTGCTGTCGCCAGTAATGAAGCTTTCAAAGGTATTTTTGAAGTCTGCCCAAATGTCTCCATGGTACAGTGAAGTGAGTAGAGGAAGACACCGAGAATAATCGCCAACTCTTGCCTTGCGAACTACAGTTTTGCGCGTAGCCATTAAGGCATCACTGTCCCGAATTCCTTTCTTACAAGTGGAAACTCGTCACGTTCTCTTTTCACGAAAAATCCTTTCTTGAGATAGAATCCCAAAGGTCCCGCGGGGTTGCTTTCCGAACCCTTACGGGCATAGGTTTCTATCGCACCATATCCTCTTTTCTGCAAGTTAGAGAGCACAATATCAAGCAAATACTTGCCGATGCCCTTTCCTCTCAGTTCTCTCTTCGGAATATAAAGGTATGCGAGAAATACGGAATCTTCGCTGGGCGGACCAGATGCATACTGCTGAACCCTCGGAAAGAACTTTGGCAACGCATATTGTGTATATCCAACAGATTCATTGTCCAGATATGCAATGACACCGCAATCCCCAAACTCCTTCGAGACATTCCTGAACCAATCACTTTTTAACCGTTGTGCCTTTTCCTTGGTCACCTTCTCGTCAAAATCTTCAGTCGATTCCCAGTACACACAATACTGGCAACTGTAAGGAAACAAACGGAATACTGGAAGATCTTTCAAATTCCGGCATGACACAATTTCATGTCTTAAATGCATCCGTTCTTCCCACAAAGAAGACAATCCGTTCGGGTCGTCTATAACTTTTCCGCAAAACCAAAAACTGACTATTTTCAAGTTGTTCTTGTTAGTATTTTTGGTTCTTTCCATTCTTCTCTTAGGATGCTGAACATGCAGTCATCTTTCCATTTTCCTCTGCAGAAGAAGGTTTTTCTTAGGATTCCTTCTCTCTTGAATCCTGCTTTCTCAAGAGCTTTGCAAGATGCAATGTTTTCTGGGTCAGCTTTTGCTTGGATTCTCTCTAAGTCTTTTGAGAGAAACAGGTAGTCAACCATGATTATTGCAGCTTCAGTCCCGTAGCCTTTTCCTCTTTCGCTCGGAAGCAGATAGTAGAATATCTCTAGGAGACTACCCAACAGAAAGTGACCCATCCATCCGATTTTTGTGCCATCTTTTTTCTCTATGAAGAATTGCTTAGTGTCAGGTGGGAGATTGTCATATTCCTTCTCCCGCTCCGCTCTAGACTGCTGCTGTGGAAACCACATAAATTCACCCGAAAATTCAGGATTGTTAAGCCACTCTGTCAACAACGGCAAATCCTCTTTTTCCACAATTCTCAGATTCACAGTCTTGCCTTCAAGCAACTCGACTCACCAACCCACATAGTTACTTTCGGTTTCGGCTATAACTTTTCCGCAAAAAGGGCGCATGCTCGATTCAGCACGCACGTTGTCACGGCGCATGTGCACGCTCTAGGGTTTGCATGTCTTTGAGGCTGTTTCGATGACTTCAAAGCTGACAAGCCTGAAAGCGTCGCTCTTGCTTAAGCCTTCTCCGCGCAACTCGTGGAACCTAGCCCAGAACCCTTCCTTCGTAAGCACGCACGGCTTACAAGGCCCTTTCGGTGGCTCAGCAGCCGGAGGAGGCTCAGCCTTCTTCTCCGACAGCTTTGTGACCTCTGATTGTAGGCTTTGCACTTGCGCTCTAAGATCCGCAATTTCCTTTGCGACGTCGGGCTTCTGCTCCTGAACGGCTTCAACAGTTGCAGGCGACGCAGCAGCTGTAGGAGGCACGCTTTCGGTTGGTTTACCCTCTTCTATTTTCGGTTTTTCCGACATTTCTTTCTCCTGTATGTTTGGGACTGTGAAACTCTCAACGATTTTCTCCACGGGCACGATCCGCGTCAACGGAATCCCCGGCAAAACATCCTTCGTCAGCAACGCCAAGCCCGTGAACACTAAACCCTTGCACGCTGCACCATCAGGAGTCAGCTCCATCCCCTGAAGACACGAAGCTTCGATGCTAACGTGAACTATCTCACCCCTCTCCACTAAGCCTAACGTGTCAGAGCCTTTGAGAACACTAAGCACACATTCAACCGCGTCATCCTCGTAATCGGCTCCCTCTATCCGCACGGAATCCAGCACATGACTCGTATGATTCAGGTTCACAGTCTTGCCCACGAGACTCCTCGCAGCCCGCAGCAGCTCATCCCTCGTGTAAACGACATCGTTCATGCTACTAAGCGGGAAAGCTGCTTCAACCTTGAAGTACTTCTTAGCCTCGTCCTCGCGAAGGTAACTTAACAGGTTCTGAGCCCAGTCAAAACGCTCCTGCCCCAAACTCTCCTGAGGCCTCCGATACGGCTTAGTATCATCCAAACCCATCTTCGAGAGCCAAGCGTAGTAGAGCTCCTCACCGTCTTGCAGGCCATACCGCTTAACGAAGGCCTGAAAGATCTTCTCGAAATCCGAATTCCTAGGCATACACTTCTACTCCATTACCGTGAAACTAGAAACCAATCTCAAGTAGGACAAGCATGCAACGACAGTGCGGATGCAAATTCACCATCCACAAAGTGTAATCTACCTGCGTTGCATATGGAAACATTCTCTCGATATCCGCGCCATTCACGATCATCTTATCAAACTTCATGCAGAGATCACAAGTTTTGTCGTCCGTAATCGCGACGAACATGAACGTGTAAGTCCACTCGAATAGGGCCACGAATTCCTCGACGCGCAGCAACTAGATCACCTGAGCAAGAATCCCGCCTGTCGACGGGTTACATAAGGGGTCTTCTGAGCTGCCGCCACTCGTTCCGCTAATCGTGTGATTGTGAGTCGCATAACCCGAATAAGCACTTCCCAAGGCTGAGTGCGCGTGGCTTCCCCCGAAATAGCATGCCGTAGAGCCTGTGGCTGGACCCGAAACAGCATGCCTGTGATTGTCTCCTGCAGTAACGGTTAGGCTAATCGAGTGCGTGTGACTAACACAGGTTCCTGACCCGTTTCCGCTATTGCCTGAAACCGTGTGAGTGTGCGCAGCTCCATCATTAGCGGTTGTTATCGTTGTCGTGTGACTATGAGGTCCGAGGCGACAGTTCGTCTTACTGCAGAATGAGTCACCTGTGTATGAGTCGCTGCTATGGCTGTGTGCTGCGCCTCCGTTAGTGCAAGTATTAACTGAGCATGCGTGAACGTGAGTCTGCCAGTTCGGAAGCGCGCCGATGTTTCCTGCAGCCAAGTTAATCGTGAGGACGTGGTTATGACTTGCCCCTGACCAAAGCTCGCCGTTTGCATGTAAATGGACTGTTGAACCTACGACTCCGCATCCTGCGCCTACCGTATTTGCTACAGTGTGCCCGGGCGTTGCCGTTGAACTTGAGGTAATGTTGCCGCTTGCTGAGTGCGTGTGGCTATGATGCTCTATTTCATTCTTAAACTCGCAGGGAAAGCACTTGTCGGATTCGGCAAAGAAGAACTTGTGGAAGTTCAGGAACTTGCGACTAACATTCAGCCAAACCGTGTTCCCTAGGTCTAGGTTTCGACAGACAAAGCCGTTCACAGCGACCACTAGACGTCTAACGTGAATGTTTTGTTTACGAATTCTTGGGCTCTAATCCATGCGCCTTGCGAGATTTCCGAGGTGCTCTCGATAAGCTGCTTCGCTCGAACCTTAAGCATTTCTACAAGGGCTGCCTCGATCACTGCTGTAGCTTTTCCCTTGAAGGTCGATACTGGAACATTAAAGCTCTCGGTCGCCTGCGAGCCATTAGCAGTAAACAGGACTGAGAAAACTACCTGGTCTTTTGAGATTTCTATCGAAGCAATCTTGACTGCTACCTGCATTCCATCTTTTCCCCTATATCGTTACTGTCTGAGTGCAAACTACCTCGATCGTCAAGTCGGACCCTGCAGTGCTACTTCCTACCTGATCGACATCGAGATCAAGCCTATCGCCCTCGACTAGAGCCGTGACGTCTGGCGTGTCCGAGTCATCAGTATATGCCCCTGCAGCGATACTTGGCCTTCCTCCCTGAGTCGTGAAGACCGTTGTCCCGTTCTTGTTGACATCGCAGATTAGGTTCGCCCCTACGGGCGCAGTTCTAACATAGGCCTTCACTTTCACGATCGTTAGAGCGCATGGTGCGAGTAGGCTCGGCGCCTTGTTGGTTCCTGTAGCAACAGCTCCGACGATGGCGAAGCTAAGGGTCGTGGTGACTGTGTAGGTGTCGCCTGCAAGAGGAATCTTTTTGTAAACGTCAACCATTAGGCGATGCTCGCTGTTGACTTTCCGTTGCTCTCTGTCTTGGTCTTATCTTCGGTCTGGGCTTCGATTTGAGATTGGAGAATTCTATGTTCAATGAGTCGCAACGCGGTTATCACGGTTTCCATTCGATATTGCTTAACGACGTCAGCGATCTCGTCATATAGCTGGCGAACCATGCGCTGCTCATTAAGCTTGTATTCTGTCTCTAGCTGTGCGAGAAATCCTATGGTAGCCTTAGTTACCTTTTCACTGATTGGCAAACTCTATCACACCGACGTGCACAAGTATGCGTGAGTGTCGCCGGTTTTGAAGTAGACTTTCCCTGCTACCCCCGTCGGATTCGCAGCCTGATTGTCAAGCACTAGGTTATTTGCTTGTTTTCCGCCGAAATCTATGTTTGCCGTGAACGTTCCTACTGCGTGCTTGTGGTCTGCTCTCGCAAGACTCGTCGACGTGCCATCTGCCGTCGCACCCGTCAACGCCACAGGGCTCGCTACTCCCACGTTGTGTTTGTGGTCGTCCCTTGACGCTTTAGTTGCTGTTCCTTCTGCAGCGACCTGAACGATAACGTCCAAAGGGTCTGTGTCGCTTAATTCTGCCGCATCTCCTTCCAACAGAATCTTTTTGAATACGTCAACCATTTTTACGTTTCAACTCCCAAGTACGCGTGATCGTCCGTGGTGAGATACACGATTCTCCCCCTCACGGCAGAAGGAAGAACTGCAACCTGCTCAAGCTGAAAACTCAGCTGATCGCTGGCGCCGTCGAAAGCGTCCGACCCGCCCTTCACATGCCAGCCGCGATGCTTACCCATGCCGCCACCGCCCAGAAGCGGGATCTCTCGCTTGCGATCCTCAGCCGCCCGCTGCACGGCACGACTAATAATCTGATCTGCAGTAAGATTCGCCAGAGTATCGGCGTTAATAGATCCCAGGATGCTAGCGGCGTTATGCTTATGTGTTAAGATCTGCGCCGTAAGGTCGGTTATCTGTTGCCGAAGGGCTTGAAGATCGTCCGCTGTTGGAACCTGCTCGAATCCAGCGACTTCTTGGGCGTCGTGCGTGTGCCGCTGCGGACTCTGGGGACATGTCCCAGATGTGGGATGCTCATAGGTTTGGGGTAACTCGGACCGTTTAACGTACTCCCTAAGTTTCTCTTGGAGCGTTTTCTCAAGATTCTTGAGCTCCTTCCGACGTCGCAATCTAGCTCCGAGGCTCATCGAACTCCGACTCCTCGATGGACTCCTCAGTCATTTTGGACCCGTCCTCATCCGTAACCGTCTTACTAATTTTCTTCCGCTTCGGCTGCTTACCCCTAGAAGCCCTGATCGCCTCGCCAATAGGCTGCAAATCCACCGGCGGGACATCGATGTGCACGTTCACAACAGGCTTCTCCGGCGCCTTTTCTTCAGGCCTACTTTCCGCGATTTTGCGCAGCGCCTCCAACCTGAGCTCACGTTCCTCCCTCGCCTCAGCCTTCACCCCAACCATAGCCCCCACAGGTGCAAGAGTCGCACTCATAACCGCCCCCTTCCCAGCATCAGCCGGATAACCCAGCGCCGCCATAGCCCACGCGGGACTAATCACGCCATGCTCAATCTCAGCCATCATCTTCGCGCTCAAAGCCGTCTTATCTGCCTCTTTCAGAGGACGCCAAACCATCTTCACATTGACGCTTTCGCCGACTAACGAGAAGATCCCGCTCTCGTGCATGCGCTTCAAGACCCGCTGATAATCACGAACCTCAGCCTCAAGCAGCCGCTCCTGGTACTCAGCAGTCGCCATCGTGCTAGTTCCGCCGAAGCCCAAAGCCACGTCGGGCACGCCAAGGCCAGCAATCAAGTTCTGACGGAAATGCGCTAGTAGAGGCTCAATCGTCTGGCGCCCACCGACGCTGGCGCTTTGGTAAACCTCTTGAATCGTGAGAATCCCATCGTGGAAAATGTCCTCGCCAGACTTCCGATCTACTATTCCCTGCTTATTCTTCTTGAAAGTCGCTTCGTCCACGGGATTATCCTTGTCGCCAATCTGAATAGCGAGCAGCGGTTCACCGCGCCTGCGAGCGATGAGCGGCAGCTTCTCCTCCATGTAAAGCAAAGCTTTCACGGTTGGCAAGACGTTGCGAAGAGTTGAAGTGCCAAACAACTCGTGCGGCGCCGCATTAACCTTCAGATGGATTATCTCTTCGGGCTTGAAGCTTTCCCGCTCATTCATCTTACTAGAGTACACGTACTGAGTAACTAGCCCTTTAGAGTCCAGTTTCGCACCCATCCGGGATGGATTCAAAGCCCTGAGCTTCCGCACGCCCCCTTCCTTGGTTTTCTGCCAGTACATGTTGCCAAAAATCAAAGCCAACAGGGATCCGTCGCGGATCACCGTGTCCGCCTGAAGCTCACGCAGTAGATCGTCAACCTTAGTTTTGCTTGCTTCGCTCTCACTTTCGAGATCGTAGCCCATCTGCCAAATCATACTATGCTTAATGTCCACCGCACGGTGAACATGCGAGACATAGTTGTAAGCGTCAAAATAATCCTGAAAATCGTTGATGTCGTCAGGATAAGATGCGTCAAGGCTCGAAGTGCTAATCTTCGCGGCCGTCGCAGGATTAACCGAAGCCTCAATGAATTTGGCATCCGTTAAGCCCTTCCGTATGGTGCCATAAACAAACTGCTGGTCACTACTACCGATGAGTTGTGCTCCTCGATCACGCGAGTCGCCACCGCTTACCTCCACGATGCCTTTCAGCTTCTTGCGCCTAAACCTGTCGAACATTAGCTTCCCAACGACCCAGATTCAAATTGTAAACCTTACGAGCGCTCCTCAGCAACGGCAAAACAGTCGTGAAGTACGCTTTCCCATGGGCCAACTGCCCAGGAGGCCACATGATCTTGTATCGGTTCGAATCTTGCCGCAACGATTCACACTCGCCTAAACCGCTAGGCATAAGAGGGAAAGCACGGCACAGCGCCGGCCTCCACTCATAAATCTTGCACTGGTTAGTAGCCTTGTCCAGGAACGGGCAAACGGACTCGGCGAACTGCCAAAGCGTAACAGAGAAACCGTTACTCGCTAAAGGCACAAGATGCATGTTCACGGCTCGCCGTGAGGCCAAGATCTCAAGCCTCTGCTTCTCCCTGCCCGTTACGGCGGCCCCAAACTTCTTGCCAACGAGATTTTTGCAGCATTCGCCGCAGGAAAGGCAACGCCAATACTTCGAAAACTTCTGCAAACTCAACATTCGCTATTTATCTCCGACACTCCCGAAATCCACGTGACCCGCAACAATCGGATGCTTCACAGCGCCATACACGCCAAGGGCCACGCTCCAGAACACGTCGTCGTGCCCGTTCTCCGGGTGACTAAACTTCACGTGCCCCGTCTTCAGCAGCTCGTACCTCTCGACGTTAAGCTCAGCCGTCAAATCAAGATCCCTCGGCTTGTTAGCAGGAACATACGGAATCCGCACGCCGCCGGCGCGCATCTTCTCACGCAGAATCGTTGCCATCTCCTCCTTCGACTGAAGAGTAAAGGTCACGCCGGTAACGTTGCCAAGGCCGCACTTCTTCATGTCCTCAACAATGTAGTCCCCGACGCCGGTGCAGTCAACGTACACCTGCCGAATGACTTTCCAGCGATCCACGATGCTCTTGATGTAACCGATAACTGAGGCATACTCCGTTTTCAAGGGGAACCTGTGGACGTGAACAAGCCGGAGCATGTTATCATTACTTCGCTCAAGCACTGAAACAACACTTGCGTCCTGGTGCTTACCCAGATCACAGCCCACGTAGAACATGCCAGACGCAAGATCGCTGAACTCAAGCAGGTTCAATTCGCTCTCGATGCACTGCACGATAAGGCTCTGGGGCAGCCAAGCATCAGCATCCTCGACAAACTCGCTATAGAACTCTCTTCGGAACCTCTCTTCAGGCAGTTCCTCACGCATCTGGTCAATGAAGCTCTGCTTAATCAAGCCGGCCCTAACGACGTCCTCGCAAGTCACTACGTGCTGCTTGAAGTCTTTGCTGTTGCACATGCGGTAGAAGACGCTATCGCGGCTCCAAGGCGTTGAGGAAGCTACGAGTGTGCCATCAGTTGTCGCCAGCATGGGGTAGAGAACATTGTAGAACACGAGTTGGTCTTCGCGGAAGAACGCCGCTTCATCACAGATCACTTGATGAGCTGTGTATCCCCTCAATAGTTGGGGCGAGTTTGGAAGAATAACGATTCTCGATGAATTCGTGAACCTAACTACTGTCCGTTGCTGCTTGCAAATCAGAGTCCTGCGCTTGTTCGCTGGCAGACTGGCGAGGTAGTCCTGAATTCTGTCGCCCATAATCATGGACTGTCTTAGTGATGGCGCTACGACCAAGCTGAGGGTCTTCTCATGGCTTAGTGCGTACCATATGGCTCTTAGGGCGATAGTGGTTGTTTTGCCCGCTTGCCTGCTCCACCGGATAACGATACGCTTTGACTGGTCCCGGAGAAGGGCAGCTTGATATTGTGTGGCAACGAAGTTGAATAGGGATTTCGCGAAGTCAACAGGGTCTGAAGGCAACGATTCCTCAGCGTTATCAGCTTCTTCTCGCAGGATTTGAGCTTCCTGTTCCAGCCTCTTGATTTTTCCTTCGAGCTTTTGCCTCATCAACAATCCTTTCCAGCACGTCAATCCGCTTGGCTATCTGCTGTTCGTCAAAACCGGAGGCGACACTGTTAATCGTCTGGGCAACGTAGGAAGCCACCCTGCTCCATTTTTCCCGCTCAGGCAAACCCAGGCCTTCGCTTTTAGCGTTCTTGCAAGCCAAATCAAAAACTTCCTCAAGCCGCTCCAAGAGCTGCTCACGAATCCTCCGAGTATCCACCCGCAGAATACGCTTGCAAGCCTCAAGTCGCACATGTATTGAAAAGATGCGTGTCCGACCCGTCATCTTCACCCTACCCCCTCCCCCCTACGCGCTGAAAACTGCCTTCCCCACGAGAATCAGCCAAGACCTCACCCTTCACAACGTCCGGCACAAGACCGACGTCAACAGATTCAGCCAGCAACCCGAGAACATCTGAACGCGAAAGCCTGGACACTGCCTCGCAAACACGCTTATCATAAAAACAGTTAGCGAACAGAATATTGCGAATACGTCTGAGCTGCAGTCTCTTTTCGCTTCGTTTGTGCATAGAATCAGCTCTTGCGCCACTCAAAGGCGGCGAAGAACAGTCCTCGCTACACTCCGGTTGCTGGTTCAGGGATTGAGCTTGGGTGTTTAAGAATTAGCGAGAAACTAGACGGCTAGGTAGCCATTTGCTTAGTTATATAGTGCCTTAGCCCCCAGTAATTCTTGGAGAAAGCGTGTTGCCCAGCCTTTCCATCTACATTCGCCAAGCCAATTATGAACGGCTAAGGAAAACAGCAGAAAAGAAGGGCAAGACGATAGGACAAATAATAAATAGGTTAATTGAAGAAAGCCTCGACAACTAAGTTTTGATGCATGATTGCGCGCGACAAATCCCACGCTATTTTCAACATGAAAGTGCGAGGGGTGGGGGGTGTACGTTCTCACTAAGCCGAAAACCCTCTTTGAAGACTAGACTATTCAACGGCAAGAAAAAACTCTCCAGTGACACACTTAGAGGCATTCACTAATAGTGCAACAGAACAGTTTTTCCCCACGGACACGTCTATTATGTAATTGACACATTCCAGATGGTTCTCTCGAACGGACAATGGTCGCATTGCATCTGGGACATCTAAATGTTGAAGGGCAGCCATTCTCACGGATTTGTTTTCTCAATATTTCAGTCGTCGAAAGTGTGCCTTGCTTAAGCATCGAATACTCAGAAGGTGTAAGCACAAAATCTAGTTTCGGAAAGAATCTTGAGAAAGTTCGTTGGCAGCTCGGACATTTTATCATCAGGGAACTTAACCTAGTGAGATGGGGACAAAGCTGCATCTTAGAGTCTATGTTGATTCTGGTAGGTTGGTTCGGTCTCTCGATTATAGACGCTTTTGAACCAGTCCACGACGGAATGGAGGTGCTGTGTCGGCGAATCTCCTCATTCTCTATTTCCCTTTCTCGACGCTTCTTTTGGTCATCCAACAAAACGTAAGCAATTGGGATGCCAAACATACAAAGAATGAAGAGTATCCCTGCAATAGTGCCTTCATTTGCCATTTCGTCTCACTTGTCTTTCGTTCTCTAGATAGATTCAATCAAATCTACTAACAGGTCCATCTAATTATAGCTTCGAAGACAAAAAGCTAGCGTGCGCTACAAGCAGATTAGCGGTAGCGACTACAAGAAGATATGGCAGATGCTATCTGGTTATACATGAGCTTGCGGTTGACTAAGTTGCAGCAAATTAAGGTGACGATAACTGAGCTGAAAACAGTCATTTAGAAGTGTAAGAATTGGTGAATCAGAATCTGCAAGACGGAATATTCTCAGAATTGAAGAGGGTTTTCGGAAACAGCAATGTGAAAAGAGAATGGGATGTTGCCAAGAATTCAGGAGACGCTTATACTAGAGAACTATACTGCCCGAGAATAGATTATGCTGTTGGACCGTTTAACATTGACGCTGGCATCCATCAGAGCGACAAATCAATCAACGGATACTATCATTTGTATCGAGATTTTCTTATGGGGCTTCACTTAAGAAGCGGCATCCATGGGGCCCTCGAACCAAACCACAATCCACGATGCTTTCTGGCGGTAGAACTAGAAAACAAAACATCTAAGAAACACAGAATTGGTAGCCTGATCAATGCGTCTGCAATGGGGAAAATCGGGATAATAGTTGCCTCTGACAGCAAAGTTTTCCAATCTTACGTCAAGATTAAGAGATATTTGGAATTTCTTGAAGGAGTAGGTAAAATTCAGATAGCTCCAAGAAATGTCATTATGCTCACAGAAGCAGATTTCGTTGAAGCATTAAGAGATCGAAGACAGTCTGCCGCTCAAAACAGGTAGTCTTAGTGTAGTACATGAGCTAGAACCTGCGCAATGAGGTATTCGAGAGCATGTCTGTTCTTGCTGCTATTTCTGATTATTCATAGGCAGACTATAAAAACGTATAACAGACATAACTGTTACAGGCGTTGAAATGGCCAAAGAGGTAACCACTGCCAGAATATCAACAGAGCTCAGGGATAAGCTTAAGAAACTAGGTGCCAAAGGAGAGACTTACGAAGACGTTATTCAGAGGCTTGTCGCAATAGCCCAGAAAAATGAAAAAAAGGGAGAGAGAAGTTGACCAATGTAGTAGAAGCCAAAGAACCTCTGACGATAGGGTACAAGAAAACATGCAGCTGTCCTGATAATCGCATAAGCTGCATAACCGCAAAAGACTGGGTAAAAGGAATGGTCACGATTCAAACATTCTACTACGAAGGCAGAGACATAAGAGACAAGAACGTACATCCGGCGGTCTTCCCCATTTCTCTTCCAGCCCATTTCATCAAACTTCTCACTCACAAGGGCGAACTGGTTTTGGATCCATTCGTTGGAATAGGAACAACACTAATGGCAGCGAAAGACCTTGGCCGAAACGCAGTCGGCTTCGATCTGAAAGAAGACTATATTGAAATATCCAAAAAGCGACTTGCCCAAACAACGTTGGAGTCTGACACCAGGCAAGTTCCAGTTGTTGATGAGGCACGAAACATCCCCGGGTATTTGGACGAGAACGCGGTGTCTCTCTGCATAACTTCTCCACCATACGCCAATATGCTGAACCGTCCAAGACTAAACAAAAGCATAAGAGGAAACCTTAGAGACAACGGCCAATACCTCAAAGTCCAACAGTACTCGAATGATAAACGTGACTTGGGGATAATGGATCATGAAGAATACGCCGGTGCTCTCACGGAGATATATTCAGGTATTTTGCCACTTATGAGGCCGAGGGCTCACTGCATAATCAACATAAACGACGTCTGGTGGGAAGACAAGAGATGTCTCACCCACATCTACGTCATAGAAGCACTGCAGAAGGCGGGATTCGAATTCAGAAACACGTTCATTTGGGACAAGAGAGACCTCGTAAACAAAGTCGGGATCTTCGGATGGCCTAACAATTTCATTTCCCTAGGCGCTACGATGGAATATATTCTCGACTTTTGGAAACCAAGATAGCAGCCTAGATAACTCTGTTGATAGTCTTGAAGCATTGAGGCAAATACTTTGGGAGAATCCTGAAGCCAGTTCCATGGTCGTGAAGGCGTCCATCAGGATAGTGGCCGATTCTGATGTCCACTTTCAACCTGCCCTCACCCACCAGTTCCGAGAATCTTTCAAAGCCAAAATCATCCAGAAGCAAAGTTTCATTGAACCAGAAATGCTCCTTGCCACCCTCCATTTTATGATCTGCCAAGACATAGACGAGTCTATGATACTTCCTCTCAAAAGACTCCCTCAAAGTGTCAGTGTACCAATACGCCTCAACGCCTCTGTCGTTTTCAATAATTAGCTTCTTTTCTCTTACTCCAAGTTTCAAGCCAACACTATTGGGCTTCAGCGCATCGACTGTCACGTGGAGCTCCTTATCCTCAACTGGAATATTGGATTCGCCAGCTTCTTTGCCAGCCAAAGACAATTGTCTGTAGTCTCGAGGTACTTTTCTTTGGGCGTAGCCGAATACTTCCAAGAGTCTCTTGTTTGCGCTCGCAGGCGAGGGCGCTTTCGTGAACAAGGTCAACATAGAAACTGATTCCTTTCTGCCTGCCTTCAACTCATAGGTAGCAAAGTCTGGCCCAGCAATATTGTTCTCAGTGATACCCAAGAGATCTTCGAGAGTCTTGCCAATTCCAGTGTCGCCTTTGCGGTGAGTTAGAACGTAGCCCATCCCTTTTATCTGCGCAATTCTGCGTTGAAACTCAGGGTATTCCATGCGTTCTGTTTGCTAGGATGAGCTATAATTGCTTTGCTTGAGCTCCTTCGCGCGCAATCACAGACAAGCAACCCTACCACAAGAGACTTATCTGATTAAAGGCATCTGAATGGATGAACACGTCCAGATACAGTTGAGGTTCCTGAGTTGTCACCTCGAAATACAAGATATCAAACTCCCGAATACATTGCCGATGCCATAAGAAGTAAACGCAAGAAACTATTATATGGACAGCATTTCTGCCCGAAATGCGGATTGGAGAAATTGCGAATCGAGGTTGACAAGAAGAACAAGCAAGTCGCTGTAGTGTGCAGTTGTGGTTTAGAAAGCCAACTGAATTACGTTCCGGCTTTTGAAGGAGTAGACTACTACAGCAAGTTTGTAGACGAATTCAAGAAACAGAAACAGCGCGTGCTATAGCGGGCGCCATTCATTTGGTCATATCGAGTTTAGGCTTCAAATCATGCTTTGATCTTTCTGTTCCTATTCCGATTAAACAGCCCATAAACGCCTAAAATTACCGCATTGAAAAGCACAAAGCTTAACACACCGTAAAAACCAGCATTCTTTCCAAAGTTTTCTGGAAGATCTAGAAGTGTCTTATGGGAATATGGATACTCAGCATTAACCACAATTATTATTTGTTTGATTACAAAAGGCAAACCTTGATTTATTATATGACGACCCATCACTCCCGGGTCTGGATCCCATAAAATCGCATCGGCCGCCTTCCCAGCGACTTCTCCCAAAACCACGCTTGCAAATGCTATGCCGCCTTCTATCATTGCCACCTTTTTTGGATGTCTTCTAACAGAATTATAGATTTCCCAAAAGGCTTTTCCTCTGCTTTTTAGGCTTGTCATTCTTTGATTCTCCAGCCCTTTTCCTGCACAATCTTTTGCACTGCCGGTATGCTTAAGGCGAATTGGACGTGGCGGCAGCTGCTGGAGTCGCAGTATTCGCATAAGACTTTCTCCGGCTTGAAATAGACGTCTATTATTCTTCCTCTTGCGGTTCCGTTTCCAAGAGTCCTATCCAAGACTCTTACGCCTTGTTCGCTTATGTTGAAATGCTCAAGAGACGGCAAGGCTGATTCTACGGTGAATATGCCGAGTTTTTCGCATTTTTCTCTTATAGCGTCTGTCACGAAGTCGGCGAGGCTCTTGTAGCCCATTTCTGGATGAGTGTTGATGTAGTTTTCGATGGTGCCTACAAGCTCTTTCTGAAGGCTAATTCCGCGGTACTTGTCCATGGGCATATACCACACCTCTGCTTTACCTATACGTTAGACAAGGCTTAATAGATTTTCGCCTGCGCCCAACACAGTTTTTATCTCAGCCGGATCGACAACCGTTATATCACTAACCACACGTATACCACACAAGTAAGGCTAAAGTGAGGTATTATATGCCAAACGGAAACTATCGCAGCGTATCCATCAACGACGAACTCATCGACCAAATCAAACAACTCATCAAGAAAACCGGAAGCTACCACAGCGTCGCAGAGTTCGTCTCCGAAGCCGTACGCCTAAGAATCGAATCCCTCGAAAAACAGCAAAAACAAAAGGAAAGGTGAAAGCTCAGATGGAAATACAGCTCATCGCAGAAATAAGAGACCCAGAACTCCTAGCCAAAAGCCTCGACAGCCGAGGCACAATGTTCTACAAGAAGGACAAACAAGGCAACATCACCAAAATCGCGTACTTCAGCACTTCACGAATAATACTGTACAACGGCGACGTAGACGAGAATCTCGCCGCCCTCGTCAGGGTGGAAGGCTACGAAGCTGACGTACTCGAGGTCGACAGGCTGAGAGGCACCCTCCGCATAATCCAGAAGAAACCCTCTGCGAAGTAGAGGATTGTTCTAGAAGATTGTTCTATGGCTAAGACGTTTCAAGCCCGCTGCTGGTGTTGTGCAGCACAGAAAACCGTTAGCCTTCTGGGAGACATCGCTGGAAGACGTGCGGCCGAGATCCTCCAAGTAAAAGAATGCAGAGAACAGGCCTGCCCGAAACGCAATGCTGCAAACTGCTTTATCAGCAAGGAGGTTGAAGCCCGATGGCTATGAAATGCCCCTTCTGCCAGTACCAATGGACAAACCGTGTAGCTTCCCCTGTCGAATGCCCACGCTGCAAACGAAGACTCGACCGTCCTAGAAGACGCTTGCCCAAATGTTTTAGAAACATGTGAAAGGGAGGCTTGCTGAAGCTGTGACCGATGATAGTAGTAAAAAAGGAAGAATGAATGAAGAAGATACTGTATTAAATACAGTAATACAATACAGTACTATCAGGATTATACGCAGCTTCAGCATATCAGTCCAAAAGCTGAATGTTTACAAGAAATTCTGCGAAGTAGCCAGACGGGAAGCAGGCCAAAGGGGATTCAGCCAAGTCCTTCTCAAAGCATTGGAAGAGTACAGCCACAGGCATGAAGAGGGCAACCCGCAACTCAAGCTCACGCCATACATTGACCAGCAAGCCCAGAACCCAATGCGAGTTCTTTGCATAGAATTGGATGGAGCCCTGTCAGACGGAAGACTCCACTGCAGAAGAGCCGGAATGTGGATACAGGGAATCCGCTGCTACAGCTGCAAGTACAATCGCCTCAGAAAAACCAAGTAGCCGCGAGGAACCGCCATGACCACAGTAGACTGCTGCCCAAACTGCGGCTCAACACTGCTCTACAAAGACGGACTCCGCTACACGAACACCGAGTCCCTTCAACGCTGGCTATGCAGAAACTGCGGTCACCGCTTCAGCGACAAGAAACCACCACAAAAAAGCTTGTACTGCCACATAAATACCGCAAACACCATAGCTTCTAGCAGTCAAGTATGCGACCTCTTGACAGAAGAGTCGAAAAACTTGGCATTAACAGAGAATCCGCCAGAAAACAGGCTTGCGGGAGCCACAACAACCCCCCATCGACATCAACCTGAAAGGCAAGATCGTTGAACACGCCTTCTGGATGAAGAAAGAAGGATACGCTGAGAACACGATAACTCGAAGAATCAAACTTCTAACAACACTCTTGAAACGCGGAGCCAACCTACTGGATCCAGAATCGGTCAAGGCAACCATAGCCCAGCAGCAGAAATGGAACATGAAAACAAAGGAAATAGGAGTTGAAACATACTCATGCTTCCTGAAAATGCTCGGAGGAAAATGGGATCCGCCCAAGTACAGACCCACAAGGACATTACCTTTCATTCCAACTGAACAAGAACTAAACCAGCTAATCGCCGGATGCAACAAGAAAACAGCAACCTTCCTCCAACTGCTAAAAGAAACTGGAGCAAGATGCGGAGAAGCATGGATGCTCAAGTGGATCGACTTCAACTTCGAAAACAGAACCGTCAACATAACTCCTGAAAAAGGCAGCGACCCACGCCAACTTAGAATAAGCGACAGCCTAATCGCTATGCTAAATAATCTATCAAAAGATAAACCTGAACCGTTCGGGTTTTGTCACAGGCACTTCACCAGAACCTACCGCCAGCAAAGAAAAAGAATAGCCGCCAAACTCAAAAACAACCGCATAAACGCAATCCACTTCCACACGTTACGCCACTGGAAGGCCACAATGGAATACGCCAAAACCAAGGACATCCTTCACGTCATGAAAATCCTCGGCCACCGAAACATCCAGAGCACACTACTCTACACGCAGTTGATCAACTTTGAAAGCGACGAGTTCCACTCAGCCACCGCAAAAACAATCCAGGAAGCCCAGAAACTCGTTGAAGCCGGATTCGAATACATCTGCGACTTTGACGATGTTAAACTGTTCAAGAAACGCAAGTGAGACCCTATATAAATAGGGGCCTCTGGGTGTTGTGGTGGGGCCGCTGGGATTTGAACCCAGGATCGCCAACGCCCCAGGCTGGTATACTAAACCAATCTAGCCAACCTACGCCCAGTATACCCAACACTGAGCTTAAGTCAGTAGCTATACGACGACCCCAACAAGAAACACCATACCAAGAACAAATAGATAAAACAATCGCCAAAGCCACAATCGAAGGAAAAGCACAAAACACCATCAAAGCCTTTCGACACCGACTTAGACAACTAAGCAAAGTTGCCGACCTGAACAACCCCAACGACGTAAAAAACGCAATAGGATACTCAAAACTCTCAAACTCATCAAAATGCTCATTCGCACTAGCATACGAATGGTACACCAAAGCAAACGGACTACAATGGGAAAAACCACGCTTCAAATGGAACTTACCCACTCCAATCATACCAACCACAGACCAAGTAAACAAAATAATATCAGCCACCACACTAAAATTCGCAACCATATTCAAACTAATGGCAGAAACGGGAGTAGAAGGAGAAGAACTACACCAAACACACCGAAACCAATTCGAGCAAACACAAGCCATCATAAGCATAAAAGGACTAAAAGGACACGGTTCGGCAAACTACAAACTAAAACAACCAACAGCCAACATGCTCAGAGAATACTTAGCACACTACAAGCATGAATACCCGTTTCCACAACCAAAAGTCATGAGTGAAATGTGGCGACGAGCAAGAAACACAGCGTCAAAAAACCACAGCGACCCGACCCTAAAAACAATACCAATGAAAAACCTACGCAACTACTCAGGAGCAAAACTATACTACTCACTACCCGACCCAATCGCAGTAATGCGACACCTCAGACACAAAAGACTAGAAACAACAATGCACTACCTAAGAGGCATCGTAACAAATGGAGAAGAAGAATACATATGCAAAACAGCCACCAACATCAAAGAAGCAACCGAACTCCTAGAACATGGATTCACATACATACAAGAAATCGACGGAATCAAACTATACCGAAAACGCAAATAACCCTCTCTTCTCTCTAAACATCAAAAACCGCTTTCTCAAACCTTCCTAGCGCGGCGGATAAAACTTTACCCTTTCTCTCTATCTCTCGCACGTACGCACGCACACGCGTGAATAATGTCAGTCGGTCTGTCAGTCACTCTATCTGTCACTCGCTAACTCTTGTTTCCCTTCATTAGTATTCAAAGTAAAGTGAAAGTCCAGCAGGCACACTTTCAATTAGTTTCACGGCTTCAGAATGTCTTTGCTCTTCAATTTCCTTGATTCTTCTAAATAGAAATTTTTGCCATTTCTTCTTCTTGTAGAAGTGAACGTAGATGACAGGAATGCTGTTGTCACGATATATTTTCTTTCTATACTCATAGTTGAATTCTTCTGAACCGCAGACCTCAATGTATATTCCCAGCTTTGGAATGTAGAAATCAGGAGTCCAAATTCTAGGACGTTTTCGTTCATCATAAACGAAAAGAGGGCATTCAAATATCCAAGGGAGACCCAAAGAATCCAAGAATTCTGCTACTTGCTTCTCAGAAGGCATCATATCAGGATAGCTCATAGTTTGAAACTCTGTCCTCTCAAAACACAATCGGCAAGGTCTTTCTTATCACTTCTGAATTCAGACTACAAGTTTTAGCCCGCAATGTCAGTCTGTCACGGTCTGCCTATCAATCATGCATATGAAGATGGGCTTGAACGATAAACGCGAGTTGTCATTACGTCGCGCTCGCATGCGCTCGCGCTCCAACCCACAAAAACCCAAAACAACAACTCAGACAAACGCCGAAAAGAACGGCAAAACAAACGACGCGCGCTTGACCTTAATGCTTTTTCAGTACCACTAATAAATCCAATGTTCCACTCCAAGCACTTAACGTCACACTTCTCAATTTGAGTTTCCGCAAATGGGTCAGAACGAAGATGTCATATTTGTGAATCTGTCTTAAATCGTGATTTCTCTTTCTCAATCATTTCGATTATGTCCTCTATAGAAGGATCTCGCGCGCTTTTTCTCTTGTTCCAGTTTGGATCATCTTTGCATATGGCGATTGCAGTGTCGTAGCTCTTTTCTGCTTCCTCATATTTTTTCAAACGTTTGCAAATACGTGCATGAATGAGAAAGTGATCATAATGCCCATGAGGATCGAATTGCATCAGAATTCGAGACATTTCGTACGCATGTGGAAGATCAATCTGCAAAAGGTGGTCATAGATTAGATAGTCCATTCCAAGGCGAACTCTTTCTCTAATATTTCCGCGCATTGCATTCGTTAATGACAATATGGGAATGAACCCAACATATCCTCCAGAACTTACAAATTCTGCAACTCCATGCATTGCACTAAGCAATAAGCTGTCAGATTCGATCGTTCTCAAAAAGGGAGTATTGTCACCATCCTCTAGCAGCAGACTAGACCTATCGACTTTAATTCTCACGCTCTTAGAAGAATCTTGCATTTTGTCGATAAGAAATTGTCTTATGTCTTGTATTGAAGTCCAATAGCAATTCCTGCTTGATCGTTCATAGATTATAAGAAAAACAGGATATCTTTGATTCAACCATAATGATACAGTCTCTTTCTTGATACTGCGCCTCCAATATTTGTCAAATCTCTTCGTTTCCTTTGCTTGAACACAGAAATATTTGCCTGTCAGTGCATTATTCTCTATTAGTTCACAGAAATAGTCAATTCCTAGATCATGTTCAGGATGCATAATGTTTGAAAAAGAAGACAATCGGTTTTCGATTGCATGTTCACCACTTCGTCCACGTTTCTGGCTCTCAGTAATTCGTGGCATGTGATACAATCAATTCGCCCCCATCTAGAATGTTCCTATGCGTACTATTTGAAATATAGCTACGCAGTTGCCTTAACCACTACTTCCGCTTTCTAAAGAGCGCGCGCTATTTAAGAAACAAAACAAGCATCATCAATACACTGGAAATAATTCCAAGAACTACACAGAGAACAAACCCTGTTGACCTAGGCGATATTCCGCCCGCAAACCATCTCAGGAACTTCTTACTCTGGGTTTCTTGCCATATCTTGCCTCGCAATTGATCTATCGACGCACAACTGAAGTCCTTCAAGGTTATTATTTCATGGGCAAGCGCGCCATAGTAGACTAACCGAAAAAGCGAGTAGAATATTCCCGTACTTAGCAGGACAGAAGAACCATAAAATGCTAAATAGCGATATGTGTCCCCCGACCATGTGAGAGCCGTCAGCGGAAAATTGACTCTTGGCAGAAAATCCTGTCTCGCGAATAGTTCTATGAAAGTGAAAAAAAGTACCGCGAGTCCTATCAGACTTGCTGAATGTGAAGCTAGCTCTGAAGACGTGAAATCAAGTAGTTTTTTTTCAAATCCTCAGTGTGAGGCGCACACGGAGAAGATGCCATACATCAGTCTTCGCAAGTATTGCTTATAAGGCTTCATAGGCGCATAGTTTTAGAGCAGGCCGGCGCGCTTTTCACCAAACCTGCAACTCCACGAATGCCAGCGATTTGCCATATGAGTGCTCGCTTTCCTTCTCTACTTTCTTATAGCGCGCGCAGACCTATTTCTGGAAGACTGAAAAAGCTTTAAAATAGCGTAAGCCATAACAAACCTAAAGTATGAATTCAACGAATTATCCTTTCAGAGATGCAAAATGGATTATGGTGCACTTGCCGCATTAATAGGATTCGCAAGCTTTCAATTTGTGCTCTCTTTTAATTTTCATAGAACATATATGAAGCTCTACAATGATTTTAAGTTGATTATCGACAAAATTGTTGGAAAGCGACAGGATAAATTTCGAGAAGGACTAAGCAACTTAGTTGCTCTAATGCAGAATCCTCCAAAAGTCGACTCGACAATCCTAAAAAGCATTGGTTATCAACCAAGCGAGTCAATGTATGGTCAAGTAATCTATCTTGTACAACAAGCAAAAGAACCGATTGATTTATACAACCAAACAAGAGATGCTACTGAGACTGCTTACAAGTACTTCACAATTTCGGGATTAGTGTCACTTCTTGGAATAGTGCCTTTACTCTCAAGTGAAGCTGTGTTTTTCTTGGTATATCTTGCCATCGTAATAGCAGTTGTTTTTGCAGTTTTGGCATGGGACGACTTTAACAAGAATATGAAAAAACTTGTCAAACTTAGAGATGCTGGTGAATGACCTGCGAGTAAGCGGTATTTCCATTATTGTACTTGCTTTCGCAATCTTAGTCTTGTTCTTTTCAACTCAAGGACTATTTTCGCCTATCCAAACACCAATAGGAACGATAACTCCTGAAATCATTGCTCTAATCGCCCTGATCATTCTTCTCCTAATTCTAATACAAAAATGGAGAAGGTATTGACAAGCGCGCGCTCGCAATAATCGGGGCGACACTGTGGATCGCATGCTTGACAATGCATTCTCAGCACCCATGACACTTGCCTTCAGCAATCCAGTTCTGGCTGCACAGATATTCATGATCTCTGCCTCTCTTACTGGCCTAGGATTCTTCGTGTTTGTTCCTTCGTTCTTCTACTATCTGTGGAAAGGAAGAATAGTACAGCACGAGCGCCCACCGCTGTCTTGATGCCCGCTAACTCGCCGGCACTCACTGCATTCTCTTGAACCCGACGTAACTTAGAACTGCTCCTATGAGCAAAGCTACTATGCCGGCGATCGCGAAAACTTGGCCGCCTTCCTGCGCACTCACCACTCTATCATTGATCGTAAAAGTTACACCGGTACCTCCCGCAAGTCCATAAATGCCCACGGCAAATAGGATGATGCCGACAATCACCATTATGATCCCAATCACTTCCGCCAGCGTTTTCATTAACCCCACTGTTTTCACCTCGATTGCATCATATGCTTCTCCGCTAGTTCAGACGAGAGAAGAGGGGCATTGCGTCAAGTCGTTCCTCCATCGCACAACGCACTAATGATCTCCGAAGTGTCTGGCAACTAGGGCCACATCTTTTACGTCGATTTTTCCGTCGTATACTAGGTCGCAGTTTGGATCATACCTGGGATCAGGGTAATTCACTCCGAAGAGTCTTGACACTTTGGCCACATCTCGAACGTCGACCTTGTCGTCAGGCCATCCGCTTGGGCCAGTGATGTCTCCAACCCTCGCAACTGTGATCAAGCCATCTGTGAGGCTATTGTCTGAAATGCGTGCTTCGCCTGGAATTGGCTGGACATAGATGCTTATGGTGTAGTTTCCCTTGGAGAAGGCTGTGGTGTTCCATGTGAACACGAGGTTTGTGGAGTTTCCGCTTGACAGCGTCACGTTTAATGAGCCAACGGAAGTTGAATTGGCGGAGACTGTGACGTTAAAGGTTTCCGTGAACTCACCCCTGTTGGCTACTGTAGTGTTGAAGTTTAAGCTACTGCCTTGGGCTATTACTGTTTTAGGAGCCGCAAGGCTTATTGCCGCTACATCATAGGCCTCAGCTATTGCTCTATCCGCAACGTACGTGAATGTTGGCAGCCACGTTTGAACCACTGTTTCTATTTGGCTCGTGTCTGGGTTGAAAGCTTGGAAGATTCCTTTCATCCACCATGTGTCCGGTTCTGGTCCGGGCTCGTATTGCCAGGCGCTATTATTTGTGTAGATTTCACACGTTAAGGCTAGTGTGCTTCTGTTGGCGTACATCCAGTCATCCCATGATCCAGACATTGTGTACATTCCTGAAGCGCTTTGCCCATACCATGGATCCCCGACCAATGCTGAAAGGTTTGAGGCGATTTGTCTGAAGATGTTGTCATCAGGTGTTGGGTCGGCTGTGTATCCCCAGGGGTATCCTATTGACTCGCTGCCTGAATGGAAGCTTATGGCGTACTTGAAATCGTTGCTGAGCGCCAAGTCTCTCATGGCTTGGGTTTCAGGTTCTGAGAATGGCGCTGGACCGCGATAGTCTTCCGCTGAAGGATCTGGGCTTCCGCTGAAGCATGTTGCATTCCACTGGTAGCCATAGTTTCTGTTTATGTCGACGCCTCCAATCCAGTCTTCGCCTGACAAGCCGTCGTTATCATTGTCTACGCCTTCCCACCCGATGATTGTGCTTGTGGGATCCCAGGGGGGTGTTCCACTAACTAGAGCTGCTATGTAACCGTCTCCATTCGTATCCTCTGGTGGGTCCTCGTCAAGCCGAGTGTCGTTGTCTTCGTCGAAGGGGTGAACATTCTTGCGTTGCCACTCATTCTGCTTGACAGCATTGAAGCCGTCCACGTTCAGTGCCGGAACTATGTAGATTTCGCTGTAGTTTAGCATGCGCGTTATGGTTTCGTTTGTGCCGAAGTTGGTTGCAGCTTCTACGGCAAAGTACAGGGCTAGTTCTGCGCTGATGAGTTCGCGGGCGTGGTGATAGCCGATGAAGAGTAGCTTGGGCTTTGGATGTGTGCTTGACTCGTTCGTCAGTTTGATGCAGTAGATGTCTTTGTTCAGCCAGCTTTTGCCTATCGAGAAGACATCTACGTTGTCTGGATAGGTGCCGTTTAAGTAGAGAAGTGTGTTGACTATTTCTGCATAATCGTGATAGTGATTCCAGTCGTCCCAAGGCAGCATTACCCTTACGACCCCAACGGTGCAGTTGTTGTCTGCAATGTCGATTTCGTCAGCAACCGGGTGCGCGTAGGCGCTTATGATGTAGCTGCCTAATGGTTCGTCTGTGATGCTCCACGTGAACGTCAGTGTCGTCACATTGCCAGATGCTAGGTTGGGAACCGTCTTTGTTTCTATGGCTGTGGCGTTGTAGTAAGCTGTTACGTTGAATGTTTCAGTTGCTGTTCCTTCGTTCTTGACTGAAATCGTAATGCCTACGCTTTGTCCTGGACACACTGTCTGTCTATCAACACCTGTGCTTGGACCAATCTTTATGAGCCAGAAATCAAGGCTGCCAGCGCCAAAGGACATGGTGTGGCCTGCTAGTGCGTATCCGCCATCACTCGTCTGAACGACAGAGGCGCCACCATCTATTTCCGCTCCTCCGTAGGTTTTGCTCCACTGCAAATCGCCGGTTGGGCTTATTTTGACTAGCCAGGAATCTGTGGCACCGGCACCGAAAGAACGTGTATATCCGGTGAATACGTATCCTCCATCAGCTGCCTGAACGATAGCGTATGCATGTTCCCTGCCTCCTCCGTACGTCCGGTTCCAAAGCATGTTCCCAGTTGAATCGGTCCTGACAAGCCAAGCATCCGAGTCTTCTGCCCCGTAAGATGAAGTCGTCTCCCCCGCCAACATGTATCCTCCGTCGGCTGTTCTAACCATAGAATAGGCGATTTCATCGCGTCCCGCCCATCCATACGTCCGGTTCCAAAGCATGTTCCCAGTCATGTCCGTCCTGATAAGCCAGAAATCCATCCACCCGTCAGGATATGGCCGTTCATAACCTGCCAAGGTATATCCGCCGTCAGGAGTCTGAACGATTGAGTTTGCACTATCTGAGTAGATTCCTCCATACGTTCTGTTCCATTGGGCGTTTCCAGATGAATCCGTCTTCACTAGCCAAGCATCGCCCCAGCTTGATCCTGCCAAGGCAAAGCCGCCATCACTAGTTTGGATTAATGAATATGCTACGTCATAGGTTGGCCCGCCGTATGTTCTGTTCCACAGCATGTTACCGTTCGAATCTGTTCGCATCAGCCAGAGGTCATAATGGTCTGGATCACCGTAAGAGCGGGTGTAGCCTGCTAGGGCAAATCCATCGTCACCCAAACAAACAATGGAGAACAAGACATCCTCCTGCGCTCCTCCGTATGTCTTGTTCCATAGGGCATTACCCGCTGAGTCAGTCTTCACTAGCCAAGCATCAGTGCCGGCAAAACTGCCTGGGGTTGTGAGGCCTGCCATTGCGTATCCGCCATCCCCGGTCTGTACAACAGAATGTGCGACTTCAGCACCTGTTCCTCCGTAGGTTTTGTTCCATTGAGCGTTGACTGAAGCGCCGGTCTTGACCAGCCAAAAATCACTTTGGCCAGCGCCATAAGAGTACGTGTAACCTGCTAGGGCATATCCTCCGTCGCTCGTCTGCACCAAATCACGCGCCTCATCAATGCTTGTTCCTCCGTAGGTCTTGTTCCACGATGCGTTGCCCGAACCGTCAGTCTTAACAAGCCAAAAATCACCGCCGCCAGCGCCAAAAGACCCTGTGTAGCCTGCTAGCGCGTATCCACCGTCGCTTGTCAGAACCAAATCACACGCCCAATCAGTGTTTGTTCCTCCGAATGTTTTATTCCATTGCGTGATACCTAGCGAGTCAGTCTTGACGAGCCAGAAATCATAACCACCAGCACCGAACGAACCTGTGTCACCTACCAATGCATATCCTCCGTCAGACGTCACAACCAAAGCATGAGCATAATCCCAGTCTATTCCTCCGTATGTTTTGTTCCATTGGGCATTGCCAGCCGAATCAGTCTTAACCAGCCAAAAATCATAGCCACCAGCACCATAAGAACCTGTGTGACCTGCTAGTGCGTATCCGCCGTCAACAGTCTGCACCAAATCACGCGCCTCATCAATGCTTGTTCCTCCGTAGGTCCTGTTCCATTGGGCATTGCCAGCCGAATCAGTCTTAACCAGCCAAAAATCAGCCAAACCAGCGCCGTAGCAATTTGTGTAACCTGTTAGCGCATATCCTCCGTCGCCCGTCTGTATCAAAGCATACGCTTCATCATAGTTTATTCCTCCGTATGTTTTGTTCCATTGGGCATTGCCAGCCGAATCAGTCTTGACCAGCCAAAAATCCCAGCTACCGGCACCATAAGAGTTGGTGATGCCAGCTAAAGCATATCCACCGTCACCCGTTTGCACCAAAGCATAAGCATAGTCCTCGTTTGTTCCTCCGTACGTCTTGTTCCATAGCACGTTACCCGCTGAGTCGGTCTTTACGAACCAGCAATCACGGTCTCCAGCACCGTAAGAGTATGTGTTGCCTGCTAGGGCGTATCCGCCGTCACCAGTCTCAATCAAAACAAAAGCCAAATCATTAGCCGTTCCTCCATACGTATTATCCCATTGCGTGATTGACTCATGAACCAAGGCAATGTCGTGAGAAGCGTCAGCACGCGCGCGGTTCAGCCCTTGCAGCTGAATTCTGAATGCCAACGTTAACATGCTGACTAGAAGCAAAACAAACATGAAAGTAGATAATGCTCTCTTCATTTTCGCCTTCTCCCCTTCGCCTGAACTGATAAGCTATTCTAACGCTCTCTGCTCTCTTATTGCTTATGGAAACATCTTCTATAAGCATCGAAACAAACCAGATAGAACGTGCAAGGTGTCGAATGCAATATTTCTGGCCAGTCAAGTAAGTGCAGACGCGTCGCTGCCAGTCATCGCATATGATGGGACTTCCCAACGCCGTATCGTTTGATTAGATTGTGTACTCGCAAAGACAGAAAAAAGAGAGTAGCGGGAGACGTCTCCATCTGTTGCGGAAATAGAAGATTTCTCCACAAACGTTTAGTGCCCTAATGCTACATACTAAGCAGGCAGGAGATAAGAGAGAATATGAGATTACGACATAAAGGACTGACAGTAGCAATCGGAGTAGCCTTGATCGCAATGATAGCATCGAGCAGCACTGCATACTCAATAAAGAATGGTCAACCAGACGGAGATGCACATCCCTATGTGGGTCTGTTAGTGTTTGATGTTTGGAACGGAACCCATTACGTGCCTGCATGGCGCGGCACTGGATCTCTGATTTCGCCAACAGTCGTGCTAACTGCGGGGCACTGCACAGATGGAGCTGATGGAGGCAGAGTCTGGTTCGACGAGATCGTCCAAGGCAACCCTGAATATCCGTACAGTGGGTCGACATCAGTCGAGATGGCGGAGATACACACGTATCCAGGTTTCTCCATAGTGGACAAGTGGACAGGGCTTCCTGGCTGGATCACTGGCGACGTAGGGATAGTAATTCTCGCGGAACCAGTCTATTTGAACGAATACGGTGAACTGCCTACAGCAGGTTTGGTAGACACGTTGCCAATGAGGACAAACTTGGATCTTGTGGGGTACGGCGTTCAAGAGAGGCTTCGAGGCGGTGGTCAGCCTGTTTGGTCCGGGCTAAGAAATCGCTTCGACGCAACTGCCCAACTAATCGGAAGCAAGCATGTGATGAGCGACGAGTTCATGAGGATAACTGCTGATCCTGGACAAGGAAAAGGTGGTACCTGCTACGGCGATTCAGGCGGGCCCATTCTGCTGGCTGGCACTAACACTATCCTAGGAGTCTGCTCTTGGGGAACCAACCAGAACTGTGCAGGC
>JALHSQ010000011.1 GCA_022865885.1 Candidatus Bathyarchaeota archaeon
GCCAGGAAAATGGCCATCAGCAGGGGTTGGATCAAGAAGGACCAGGAAATGACCCCGGAGGAATTGGACTCCTTCTTCAAGGCTAAAACGGAAGCCCCTTGAACCCGGATTTCCCGGATGAGAACTACAATTCGAGTATAATGAGGCACCGTATGGCCGCATGAATACAGGGTTTTCTGAGCATCAGGACACGGAAGTCCGGAGAATCCAATGGGTGAAGGCCGAAAGGATGCTGGAATGTTCCCGACACCGCCAGAAACGGATCGTTCGGTAAACGGTTTTCATCAATAGGAACCTGATGAAGGCTAAATGCACAATCCATTTCACAATGAAGGAGAGCGGCAACATGGACAATCCTATGATCCCCTGCAATCCTCCCTGGTCACTCCGTCTGATCGCCCCAATCCGTGTGCGAGTATGGCGGATCCTCTGTGCGGCGATGCTCTTGATTGGCCCCTGTTGGCTTGCCATGGCGCGAGCCGGGACTGACAAACCCCGCAGTGACGTGCTTACCGGTCCGGCCGAGGACCTGTGGGGCAATCGCATTGATCTTGCCCAGTATGCCCAAGGAACAACAATCATCCAGCCTTTTTCCACTTCCAACTGCGGCTATTGCCTGGTTGATGGCGAGTTCTTTCAGAGGAGCTACTTTGAGAACAATATCCAGGCAGGAGGCCACAACTTCCTCCTCTGTCCGTTCAATCCCCAGTTGGACATCTACAGCCATGTGAAGCATTTCCGTGATGCGGCAACTCCGGTTCTGGTGTTCCCGCCAGGCATTGACAGATATCACCTTGATGGTTTTCCCTACCTTACGGCCTTTAGAGAAGGCCATCGCGTATTCGGCGGGGTTGCCTGCCCCCATGAGAAAACATTTCGATCGCTCCGGGAGAAGCTCTGGCCTGGCCGGGAAAGTCCGTTGAGATTGGCCTCGCCAGTTAAAATGGCTGAGACATTACTCGTTGAGAATGACGATCACAGGGGAGTGCTTGTCGTGCCTGACGGCGACACAAGTGGTTATGAACATTTGTGCAAACGCCTTGAAAAGGCGACATCATCGGTCGTCGTCCGCTTTGAAAAGGACCTGACAGAGGAGGACGTGCACAAGAACCTATACTTTTACGGAAAGCCCGACGCCTTCAGATACGATGTACTTCAAAGAGGAGACAAGCCCATCCGCATCACACCGGCGGTCCTTGAGATTGGCGCGTACTGCTTTCCTACGAAGGAAATGGATGTGTTCGGCTGCTTTCCTAACCCGAATAACCCCGAAGCCTACGTCGTGCTGAGGAGTGCAGCGCAAGGGATGAACCGGCCGATGCCCCACACACATACGGATTTCACGATCGCCGGGAAGGATGCCAATGGGCAAAACACGGTCCTGCTGGAAGGAGGTTTCGAGAAGAATGATAATCGTTGGGGGTATTCTGAATCCCTGATGGTGGCCTCGCCGGAGGCGGCCAAGTACCGAAGGCCAGATACCCAGCAGGCAACTCAGCTCGGCGCCGCAAGTCCGTTATGCGTTTGTGAGAAATGCCTCCTGTCGGCAACGCAAGGCGACGCTGATTCCTCTGAACGCAATATAAGGGTTTCAGACTGGGTAGCGACCGATGCCGGTGCGGTTAGAACCTTCGGTACCTCCAAGTGTCGGTTTCCCAGCATGGCCGAGGACGCCAACGGAATCTGCTGGGTCACCTGGGAGGAGAATGGGAATATCCTCCTGGCCTCGGCCAACAAGCCCGGCAAGGCGACCACGATGGTCGTGGAAGGCGGCAGAGCGGACAGTTTCAACCCGGTGGCTGCCTTCGATGGCTCAAGGCTTTGGGTGTTTTATATCAGCAACCCCAGGCACTACTACAGGCTCTACGGACGTTACTTTGACGGTCGGGAACTCTCCAAACCACAATTGGTATCTTCTGAAGAGCCGATTGACGTAATCACTCCGGCCGTCGCATCTGCCAGAGATGGTAAGATTCTGGTCGCATGGACCGACTGGTGGGCAAATTTCAGGTTCCTACGATATCGGGTGTTCACAGACGGACACGCAGGTAAAGTCCAAGATGCGCTTGTCAAGGGGGTAACAGTCCAGGGTGACAGCTACCAGGACGCTTGGTGGCCATCACTGGCCACGGACGCAAAGGGACGCGTATGGGGGGCATGGAATCAGCATTATCCGGTGATCTTGGGGGTGTGCGCTGGAGATCTAGTTTCCGAGGGGAGTTCTGTCACGAAAGTTGTCAACGATGATCCGCTTTCGGATGAGAACGAGAACGGCGGGTATCCTTCTGCTGCAATCGATGCCCAAGGACGGAAATGGGTGTTCTGGGCGTCATTTGAATGGCACAGTGTCGGATTTCCTAAGAATACTCCTGAGAATACTCCTGTCAGGATATTCGCCTCCTATTATGACGAGGCCGGAAAAGATTGGGTTGGCCGGCAGACACTCACAACCGACGAACAGCCTGTGATCAGCCGGACACCCAAGGCAGCAGTAGATCGCAACGGAGTCATCCGGGTGGTTTGGAGCAGTCGGGGCACTACGGTGGACAGACCGTGGGAGATCCGGATTTCTTCCTTGCGTGAGGGCGAGTGGTCAAAGCCAGCCCGGATCTCCCAGGAAGGCGTGAGCAGTCAGGCACCCAATATCCTTCCGGCTTCGGATGGGTCTGTGTGGGTTTGCTGGCACCAGGGCACCGGGGATAAGATGCAAGTGTGCGTGCTTCATCTCAGGGCAGCCCCAGAGCAATCGGGTGGAGCAAAGTGACCTTCCATGCCGGGAACGGCTTGATCGGGTGGTCCCTCCGGCGATGCCCAGCAGCCAGGGGTGCAGCGATCGCGGATGCTTGAGCCTGTGCAGGCGAAAGTAGCTGGAAAGGCTTCGTGTTGACAACCTCTATAAGTTTCTGAGACCCCGGCAGGATGAGATCCTTGCTGTGCCGTGGGTTGGCATAGGAACGCGGCGGGAAAATGGGCCCTTCTTCACTTTCGCTGGTGCCCAAGGAGACCCTTCGACGAAAAAGCATGAAACGTTCA
>JALHSQ010000085.1 GCA_022865885.1 Candidatus Bathyarchaeota archaeon
AGCCCGTTTCGCCTATCTTTATCAGGCACAGTTTTCTCAGTCGTTGATCCACGTCAAGCAGTCTAGTCATTTCTCTTAGACTGCGAACGCCCTTCATTTTCATAACAATGAAAGTTCTGAAAACCCCTAGTGGATTCCTTGGAGGTCTCCCAGGCCCAACCGTGTGAAAGCAACTGTGCACTGCAGCTTTAGCAAAACTTAAGTCTACGTTTTTGAAGAGGGTTTCTAGGGTCGCGTGTTCATCTTGTCCCGCTGGGATTCACCTCCTAAGCTTGGACGTAAGCCATAAAATACGAGACCCCAACTGCATTAATCAATTTCGGGACAAGCCAGCGCACACTCTGAGTAAATTTATTAGTGTACGAGTAGTTAACAATCCTTATATTCAAAACTGGAAACAAAGAAATGCTTATGCCTGATCGATGGGTCGTTCCCTTTCTAACTTTTCTTCTGTTGAGCCTCGTTGGTATCACAAGTTCTGTGCCAACGGTGCATAGCAGCCAGGAAGCTCTATTGACGGTGACTCCCTCTTGCTCAACTGTTCAAGTTGGGGACTGCTTCTGGGTTAACGTGAGCATCGAAAACGCGCCAGACCTCTACGCATGGCAGTTCAAACTCTGTTGGAGAGCATACGCCTTTCTCGTGGCTGAGGCCTGCTATCCAGATGATTACGTTTTCGCTGGAAGAAATGATGCAACCGCGTTCGACCCCGTTATCATGAATGACTCCAGTTGCATTACAAGCGGAGAAAACCGATCGGATTGGCCGAAAAAAAGTTACTTGCCAGGAGTTCCCGAAAATAACTCTGGTTACGCCTTGTGTGGAGCTTCGCTTCTGGGCTCAGCACAAGCCTTCAATGGCAACGGAGTCTTAGCCAGTGTCAAGCTGGTCGCAAACCTTCCGGGCAACTGGAGGCTAACTCTAGACTCCATTGATACAACTCTCCTTGATAGTGACCTCAATATCCTGCCATGCACACGAAAAACCTACAGCGTGGTCGTGGAACCATACGACGTGCCAGAAGCCACACTTTACACCGATCCAATATCACCATTCATGGATAACCCGGAATTGGTGAGCGAAAGCTACAGCTTCTTGATGGATGTTGGTGTCTCGAATGTTTGCGGGTTGCACGCTTGGCAAATCGGATTGCTCTATAATAGTTCAGTGCTGAAATGTCTGGAACGAGATGCCGATAATCTGCATGGGTATTTCTCATGGCAACGTTCAATGTCTCAGGATCAAGCTTTGAACGGTAATCTTACGTTAAGATCAATCCTGTTCCAGGTTGTCGGCATAGGTTATGTTGGCCTAAGGTTTGACACTGATTATACCAGTCTTTGGCTCCCGGATTTCTCCGAGATCAAATACACTGTTGAAACGGGAGAGACCGATGTAGGGGATTATCTGTTCTTCAACGTTCACTACAGTGATCTGAACCTTCCTCCGCCCCTCGAAGGCTTTTTCATATACCCTCGGTGTAGCCATGCTAGTGCTGGACAAACGTTCACCTTGGCGGTATGTTCAAGCCTGCGTGGCTACGCAGGACAAGCCATAGTCTATTTCAATAGTTCGGTTCTCCGAGCAGAGAGAGCATGGGGGAGAACGGGAGCAAAATATTTCGTAGAATACATTGACAATTCGTGTGGTTATGTTCTTGTAGGTGAAGCCATACCCAATCGGTATTACGACTGTTTCTGCAATGACAGCTCGCCATGGATTTTGGGTTACGTCGAGTTTTCGCTTCTCCGTAACGACGGGTGTGCATTGAATTTCGCTCGCGGAGACGGAGATTCGTTCATATTTGACTGGGATTGCAATGAAATTCCGACAAACTTCACCAGTGGCTACGTTAATCCTTCTGCTTGCTTCGACAACTTCACGATCGGTATTTCAGTCGTTAAGCACTCCGGTTCATACTGGAACATTACCGAATATGGCGCGGCACTGTGCAGTACTTCGCGCCACACAGTGTCTAGTGTGAGCTTGGATCCGATTGGAAAGAACATCAGATTTGACACTCTCCCTAGTCTTAGAGCTGACGCCACTGTTGACTCCGCAAGCTTCACAGCGCCCAAGGATCTTCTAGGGCGAGATCTTGAAGTCCTGATTGATGGAGAACCCGTGGAGTGCCTCAAGTGGGAGAATGAGACGCATACTTTTCTGAATTTCACGTTCTCCCACAGTCCGCATACGATAGTTATCAAGCCATCCAGCACGCGTCACTTTGAATTTGTTAAGGGCGGAGAAACCCTTCAAGCTTGCCTCTCAACTAACTCAACTATCGAGTCGCTCACATATGACGAAAACGCGAGCGAGATAACTATCAATGCCACAGGACCCTCCGGAACAAGTGGGTACTGCAACATTACATTGCCTAAATCCGCTCTAAGCGAACCATTTGCAGTCTCAGTAAATGACACCATCACACCATACACAATTTCAGAAGACCCAAGGCACATATTCATATACCTTGAATATGGCCACAGCGCAAACACAATCCGAATAATGTCAACCATTCTTGGCGACATCACCGGCGACAGGAAAGTTGACGTTAGAGACGTGTCTTTTGCCGCCAGGGCGTTTGGAGCCTGCTCAGACGATTCCAGATGGATGCCTCAAGCAGACATAAACAGAGACAACAAGATAGACGTCAAAGACATCGCCGGAATAGCCAAGAAATTCGGTTGGGTAGGATACCCAGGCTATCCATAGCAAATTAGATAGCAAATCACTCAGTTCCCCTTTTTTGTCAAGCGTTGGCAACAGAGTACTAGAGCACTCGCTGAAGCGCGCGCTAAATGAGAAAACATGGTTTTTACCATGCTTTTGTAACAAAAAAATGTAACAAACGTGTAACAAACCGATTTTTCCTCAGTTTTTGAAAAGACAATTAACCCAACATTGTTTCTGACGATTTTTCACTCACAAGTTACAGAGACCAATTCTCAAAGAATCTAGGTTCTTTTCATGAATAAAGAATGATTATTTCCTTGAATCGGGTTAACCTAGGTTAACCTAGAGATTCAGAAAAGTGTTTCATACACGTTCGCCGCAAAACAGCGGAGTGACTGGAGGAACAAAGTGGTCTTGGCCCGCGCGCCCGCAATCGAACAGCTTTTTAACAACGACATAAAGATAACAACAGCAAAGATTGATTAACTCGTCTATATTCCACTGAGTGACCCAATAATTGCCTGCAAGAAGGAATAGACCGACTAGAATGATTTCGCTCGAGGACATTTTTCTGATAATGATAAGCATATTCCTAGAAAGGACCGTGGAGTTCTTATGGTGAATAGTCAAGACACTAGTAAGACGTAGCTTTTTCAATCGCGATTAAGCTAGTTTTGGCTCGCAAATTGATAGTGTACTGTGACAAGCTATCCGGGGGTAAAGTTTTATCCACATACAGCACAAATTATAAGCGTTCTGGAACTCGCGCGCAGAGTTGTGAAATCGATAAAGAACTTATTCCTTACCAGTAGGCAAAGACCGCCTTGGAGGTAGCCAATCCAGCATGAAAAATGTGGGAATCCTTGCATACGGATCGCTAATTGATTCTCCCGGAAAAGAAATTGAAGCCGCGATAGACAGTAAGATTGAGAATGTTCAAACACCATTCAAGATAGAATTTGCTCATTCTAGCGAGAATCGGAATGGAGCGCCTACGTTAGTTCCTGTTGAAAATGGCGGTGCAAATACGTTAGCCCAAATTATTATCTTGAAAGAGGGTATATCGGAAAGAGACGCCACTGACATGCTTTGGCGAAGAGAAACCCACCAGGTTGGAAGCGGAAAAGAATATACATGCCCTGTTGAAACGAAGGAAAATGCTGTTTTCATTGAGAAAATAGAGAGTTTTCATAATCTCGCCGTAGTTCTCTATACGAGAATAGTAGCGGATATAAGTTCACTAACTCCTGAAGAACTTGCTCGAAAAGCGATCGAAAGTGCTCTTTCTGAATCTGGAGATCTAGGAGTAGATGGGGTGAGTTATCTTAACCATGCCAAAACTCAAGGCATACAAACCCCCCTTATGTCTGAATATGAAAAGGCAATTCTCAACAAGCTTAGTGCAAAAAATCTCGATGACGCGATGGACATCCTGAGAATTGAACGCCTGAAGAAACAAGGAAAGATACCAAAAAAGGCCGAGATTTTATCAAGCCCACCTACTGCAAAAGACGCCGGAAAGTTGGTAATATTCAGTGCCACAATCGGTAAAACATACATCAAGCTATCTCCGCCAATAGCCTTGGTTAGTGAATATAGAGGCGGAAAACGCCTCAATTCTTACAACACAGTCTTTCTTGACTTAAACGCCCAGGTCGAAAACAGTTACCTCTATGTCAGCTTCCCGAGAAAAACCAACCTAGAGGATGTCTTGGACTATTTCAATAATTTGATGGCGTTGTTCAATATTATTTCTATTCCTCTTGATTTTGTAACGCCGTCGGACATACTAGTTCGAGCTAAAGGGTTAGGAACGACCATCGAATTCATCTCCTCCTCGAAAGCGCACGCCAGAGGATATGGAATGCAGCCAGTTGAAATCTCCAATGCTGATTTTACTCAAATTGACGCTGTTATCCTTTCTTTGTGGAACAGAATCAAGAGCTCCAAGCATTTTGAGCATGATAACTTCTTTCAATTACTGGGTTATGCCCAATATTACCTTTTTTACGGAATTTACTTCCTTTCCTTCATTCATGCTTGGATATTTCTGGAATCATGCGTAAACCTACTATGGAGTAGTTTGATTGATTCAGCCTTCCATGATGTGGGAGTAAGCAAAAACACCTCCCCCATGGCAGATGAACGGAACTGGACAACCCAGATAAAAATAGATGAATTGTTTCTGAAAAAAATAATTGACAAAGAAATGCGGGATAGTCTTCAGTCTTTAAGAGCTAAGCGAAACAAAGTCTTCCACCGAGAAAGACAATTGCAGAAAAGGCTAGTTACTGAAGAAGACGCCCGAAAAGCTACCGTGACTGGACTAAAATTGTTCTATATGATGATAGGATCGAAACTTGGAGATAGAGTAATTGCTTTTAATGATATTAATAAGAAAATATGGGAGACCATGAATAGAGGCAATTTGCACAAGACAGAAATATTGGAAAAGGCTGGTAGCGATTTGTGAGCTACTCGTCACAACGCAATCTAGTAGGCGGCGCAATGAAGTTGTCGTTTGATTTGATGGACCTGATGAAATGGTTCTGTTGCAGATCACTAGCTTTTTTGATGGTACTCGCTATTTCAATTCTGGACCTGGCATCGACTGTTTCATTTGGGGATTCTCTGATTTGTCTGTCGGAAGCCATTGGAGGAGGCCTATCAGCTTGTCGTTTGATTTGGGCCAATTGGTGTGCATACCAAACGCTTCCATTAACTACGAACCCTGTAGACTAACCAGAATACACGGAATCCCTGAATTCCCAGATCTCCGGTAGAGGTTTTTCTGAGTGTCAAAAACAAATATGAACCTGTTGCAGTTAGATAGTACTAAGGCGACTAGAATGGCGAACAAAGCTCAAGTGGCTTCACAGATTAGATTTCAGTTGGAGCAGTTATCTTCCAAAAACGCCCACCACGATTTTGAGCATCTTTGTCGCTATCTTGCAAGAGCGAGAATATGCAGTAATGTCATCCCTTCGACAGGCCCTGTTTCTGCAGGAGGTGATCAAGGAAAAGACTTCGAGACTTTCGTGACTTATTTGCGTTCCAGCCCTATATCTGACTCAACCTTCGTTGGCAGAATCTTGCAAGAACCCATAGTCTTCGCGTGCTCCATTCAAAAGGAGGCAATTTCGTCCAAAATCAAATCGGATGTGGACAAGATAATGCAGCACGGAACCAAGGCTCCAGTCAAAGCAATCTACTTTTTCTCTGCATCCGACATTCCTATTCGCAATAGAGAAGAGTCAAAATCATGGGCACAAGAAGTGCATTCGGTTGACCTCGAGATACTTGACGGGCAAGCTATATCAGAGTTGCTTGCAGAACGAGACGTTTTCTGGATTGCGGCCCAATATCTCAGCATGCCCACTGAAATTTATCCTAGGGCGGAACAAGAGGATGATTGGTACATTCAGACTCTGAAACATTGGCGCACAGATGAGAGAGTTCAGCAAAACTATGCGGATTTCTTCGAAATCAAATCCGCAACGCGACATGCCACATCGAATAAGAATGTCAAACAGGATTTGCCTTTTTGGATAAGACTCTTGAAACATTTCACCCACGAAGATTTTCCTTTAATACTCAGGAGAAGTGCAATCTACGAAATAGCCGTGGCGTCCCTGCGAGGGCTTGGAACATTGATTGGACAAGAGGAAGATCTCAGAACATATTTCGCATCTGTTCCAAGTCTTGAAAACTCTACAGAACTTGAGGACGTTGCACCTTTGTTGAATTACTGCGTCGGGGCTGTCTCTAGGAACCAAGTTCAGCTGACTTTTGATGAAATTAAAGCTTGGCGAAACAATCTCATTCAAAAAATAATGCAAAGCATTGAGCAATCTAGGACACCTGGTCAAAAATGTCTTTTGTTGGAGATTAGGGGCTATCTTGCGTTTCAAATAGATCCAGAAAACCCTCAGCCTCCAAACGCTGCAGACGCCATCAGATGGTGGACACAAATGATTGAAATTGCGAAGGATGCGCCACTCTTTCCATTAGAGCGATTCACAGATCGTCTTACGTTCTACACTCGTTTCATAGGTAATTGCCCTGAATATGATTATCTTACGCAACAGATGGATTTGTTATTATCTCAAAGGTACGGTGACTTCAAAGCAGCGGAAAAATGTAGAGATAGGGCGATGACGTTCCTTAAACTTGGTAAGCCTCTTGAAGCGATCAACCAATTGCACAAAGCAAAAATAAAGTGGTTTGCCGAAGAAGCGATTAGAGGTTCATTAATCTCAATGCTCGTGATTTCTCAATCGTATCAGGAACTCGGGCTCAATTTCGCCGCAAAATGCTATGCGTTAGCAGCTGCATCAATTGCGCTTCAGATGCCCAACCCAGAGATTAAGTCAATAGTGTCAAAAGCACTTGTTTTAGCTGCACAAAGCGATTACGCACAGGGTTCTTGGTGTGGGTACGTAGAACTAGCTGAAAGCGGGCTGAAAGCATATAGCATTTTCTCGAATCCTGACCCCGAAGCATCGGAAATTGATGAGTTTCAACAGACACTATTTAATATCGCCACAATGACTGCAGTGACAAGTGTTCTTGACGATGAAATGCACAGTTTTCTGGAAGAAAAAATAAAAAAATGGAACCTGGTCGATTGGCTAGACGAAATATTGCAGAAAGCGTATACTGAATGGAAAAAATTGGAAGTCCCCAAAATATGGAATAGACTTGAAGAGCAGCTTTGGGGAAGACCTTTTGGAGATTTAGACAAAGTGCGAACCTCAACATGGTCAGAGTTGGGAATCACTTGGAAGGTATCATGGGAGAACAATTATGAGACGACACCAATCGCTGAGCAATTGATTGCTGCTCTGCAAATTTTGCTTGCCGATATGTCGAAGGTCGACCTTTGTTTGTTAAAAACCGATATCGAAATTCACGTCAGCATCGATAAGAATAGTGATTTTCAAACAAAAGCTACCCCTTCTAACAAAGGACGGAAGTGGGAAGTGGTTTTCCCCGCTGGTAGATTAAATGATTGGCAGGATTTGCAGATAAAGATACTTGCAGGCACCTTTTCCATATTAGCTGAGGTTTCATTACTACCAATTGCGAAATTCAATGAGAAAATGGAAGATAGTTTCAGGAATGGAACCTCGATGAAAGTATTTGTGGCTAAGCCATATGAAGTGTTGTACCAGGGTTTCGTTACCAAAGAGATGTTCAATTCTGCAAGCAAGTCCGAAAGAAAGATTCCTCAAGAACATCTCCAATTTGACATTAGAGAGAATGAGGCTTTATCTTGGGTGAATGGTCCTGGCCTGGGATATAGCAAAGAAAAAGCTGTTGAACTACTCAAGAATCGATACTCAAACGTAAGCATTCCTATACAATATACGCTTAAGAATTTGCGAGATCATGCAGAGTTCAGAACGATTATAAAAAAACTACGCCAAGACGGCTGGCTTGACTGGCATATACTCACTTCAATAAACAATTTGGCGGTGAGCTATCGAGCTAGGCAGCTTTTGAAACCTGACATCAGCCCAAAAGATGAAAAGGATTTGTATGTTAGGGTGATGAGTGAACCAGAAAGAGATGATTCCGCTCCAATCCCAGTTACTGAATTTTCAGAAGAAGATCTAAGAATGGCTCTAAGAGTGAGCATGATCTCAACTATTAGGGTGCTGGGCCTCGAGTCACGCCAACGGACTCCAGATTTTGATGGAATCGAACATTTTCTCAGAAATAGATACAACTATTGGACAGACGATATTAATCACGAAGATCCGTTCCCAGGCTGAAATTGGGTTTTGCGTTTGGAATAAGGCATAGTAGACCATAAGGGGGATTCACGTAAAAGCGTGCGGGATGGGACCAAATATTTTTTGTTCTTGATGTATGATATGAGTGATTGTTTGAACCCACGAACATCACTCGCTAACTAGCATTAAGCAAGCGAGTTGTATTAATGCTATAATCGATTCGCACGGTTCAAACTATTTCATCAATATGCGGAATTTTCAGAGGCAAATCTTCTGCATTGTCCACAAGTTTATAGTTGCACATGGCTTTATGAATATGAACACGGTTCTTGACGGAATCGTTGACATCTGCAGTAGCAAATACCGAAGGCGCTATTTGAGCTACTCCAGAGAGCTCATTTTAAGTCTGGCGACGTCTTATTACAACTATGAGAATGAAGGTGAGAAAGCACGCGCAGTTATTGGAATATCTCCTGAAAAACCTTTTTTGCCTACTGGCGTAATCTGGGGACCAGTGCAAATTCGCTCGGCTGCTTGAAGTCGAGAGTTCAGCAAAAAAGAGGGTTTTGGCTTAATCACAGTCTGGGAACGGTAACTCCCGGGCTACCATTGCATGCGTGAGAGAATACTCGCCGTTTTTCACTTGCGGGATTTGGCTGAAAGCCACTTGCGAACTGCATATATCCTAACAAGTATCCCCATTCGGGCAACGTTCAGCTATATATCGAGAAGGATCAATGTTTTCCACGATGTCTCCGTTGATTCGATTGGGGGGTGTTTCCAGTAGATGACCATTTGTGCTAATTATATATCGTGCCCTTATTGCTACGGCGACTCTGACCCATTTCTTATCCGGAGAATGGTGAGGATAGAATACTGTTCTTACGCTTTTATGTCTCCTGAAGTTCGAATCGACAAAACTTCTGCTGAAGAATTTCCATTTGGCTTTGTTTTTCAGATCTTGAATAAATGCTTGGAGTGTTAACATGCTTGGGTATGCGCGACCTTCATATTCATTCATGATCTCATTTGTCCAACCTATTACATCAGAAGTATCCATGATGCAGTCCAGAGTTGTCTTATAGGCACCTGACAGTCTCACAAAAACACATGTGTCGACAAGAATAAACGGCAAACTACTCTTCCTCTAGGCTCTCAGACCAGTCATGAAAAAGCTCTTTCTCTACATTCATGAAACTAGGGACTCCTGTCGCCAGAAAACCATGTTCATTGAGTTTCAGAGGTTCAATATGTGTTCCTTTGCTATCTTTGGTTACGTGATACACTGCTATCTTGTCAACTGTGAGCTGCTTCTTTTTTATGATTTTAGACAGTGCCAGCACGAAGAATGGGCTGTGCGTTGAACAGATTATTTGCTTGCCTCCGGAAATCGCTTCTGAAAACAGTTCATGCAAGAGTACTTGGTTCTCAGGGTGAAGGCTGATTTCGGGCTCTTCAATCATTATCACGCTTCCTCGTTTGGCCAGAAAGATCTGTGTGATTACTGAGAGTATCTGTCTTGAACCGAGCCCGGCCAGTGCCGAGTTTAGTTTTGCTCCGGTTGAGTCATCAGTGAAATTGGCTTCTAGCGTGTTTCTGCCGATATAGCCGACCCTCATCTCAGGAAGCTGAAATCTCTTGGCCCACTCTCTGATTTTCTTAGTCTCTTCTGGTTGTCGTGTCAGACAGCGCGACAGTATTTCGATCAGAAATTGGCCGTTGTGCCCAATCCATGTGGGCTCAAAGCCTCCTCCTGCGTCCACACGGACTTCAGGATCTATCCTACCTCTTTCTCCGGAGACAAAATACATCATCTTTACACGCTCTCTTATGTACACAAGTATAGAGCGAGCGACTTTTGATAGGGGCTGAACAATCGGAGCATCTTCTGGTGAAAGCGGCGCGAAGGTTTGATCAGCGAATAAACTACTGGCAGAACCAGCTACTCCAGTTCCTCTTAACGTCTTTGGGTCCTCTATGCTCGCGTGGGGAGTAGCCTTTTGGCAGACACTCATCAAGACTCTCTCGTTGATCAGTATTCTCTGGAAGTATAGAGGCTGGGGGCTCTCGAAATTGAAACTGAAAGTGTATCCCACTGATCCAATCTTGGTCATATCATTTAGTTCGGGAATATATTGACGCAATTCTTTGGTTAATGAGTCGGAGATGTTTCTGACCAGCATCGATGTAGGTTTGATATTTATTTCCAACTCCACGAGCTTCTTCTTCCTCCCTTTGTACGCAATAAACTTCTCCAGCTCCTGATATGGATACTTCCGTACGTCGCTTTGAGTATAGACATTAGACAACTGAACTTGATTTGTCCCTACAATTTCTCCCACTCTAGATGCTTCTGCAAAGAATGATATAGCAGCCAATATGTTGCTTTTCCCTGAAGAGTTGACTCCAGTGAACAAAGTTAAAGGCTTCAGTTTGAGGCCTCTGATTCCTTCTATGCTCTTGAAATTAGTAATGGAAACCTCAGTTATCATATTCAATCGAATTAATGATAAGGCTGAATCTTAATATATGAGTTTTCGCGTGCCCTTTTCCTAGCCATGTTTTCTGAAGAACGTAATATCTCCATGAGCACAGGCGTAATCAAATTCAGCTTTGTTTGTTTCCAGTTCAGCGTCCACCTCGGAACAATCGACCACAGTCATCAAACCGTCTGGTGGCAATGGTCTACATTTTCATAGAGAAGAATGTTCAAGGGTTTCCGCATATCCTATCTCCGCTAGCACAAATATCTGAAGCCACGTCTTTATTACACTAACTGGAACTTAGCGCCACACATTAGCCATTATAAGCTTTTCAATTGATGAAGCGTCACTAGTAGAGAAAAGAAACAAAGCATAAATGTAGATGTGAAAATGGCAACAACTAGATATGAGTGCCTTGACTGTGGTGCAGTGCTTAGTTCTGCTGCAAAAATCTGCCCTAAATGTGGAAGTAATAGAATAAGCATAGTCATAGAGTTGGTCGCTACCATGCGAACAGAACTTAGAGGAGACGTTAAAGAAAAGTCAGGAAAAGTTGCAAGTAAGTTTTTGAAAAGTCAAAAATTGAGTAGACACGGAAATGAAGCAAACGAGGAACTTCATATCGACATAAGAGGAAACTGAAAGTTCCTTCACAGTACAGATTCTATCACAAGGCCATAGCGGAAGATCTATTGCTCTTCTTCCCACAATGGACTATCCAAGTCTTCTTAGATGATTGTGTTCGATCAAGCGTCCGCTACCAGAATCCAAAACCACAAGGCATAGCGCGCTCAAGTCAAAGAACCTCCACATCAAATTCCTTTTGACGATCCCTCTCGTGTAACAAATTGGAATTTGAAGCTCCTCACGGCAATGTTGGAAAGTACGCCAAATGTAACAAATCGAAACGCGCGCGCTTGCTCCTTGATGCGTCTATCAAGTTCCTTCCTCAATCCTCTCATGCTATAACTCTTCATTTCTCCAGATTTCACCTTTCTTTCGTCTTCCTCTTCTTCTTTCTTTAGCGCATTTTGAATTCTTTCCTCGTACTTACATAAGCCTTGAAGTAAGGGTAGTTGATTGTCTTCCAAAGAACCGAGAATGCTTTCCCAGGAAGACTTCCCTTCTCTAGCAATCCATTCGAGACACTCTTTCCATCCTTCGGCAACCCAACTAGCAGTACTTGAAACCCAACGAGCTGCATTTTCAGAAGACCTTTCTTTATCTGTGACGTCGTTCTTGTTTCCCATGATTTTTCTCGCTGCATGTAGAAATTGAAAGACATCCTGATGAAACCAGAGTACTAAGAGTTGTTCAATATCTAGCTTTTCTATGGCCTTCAATCTTAGAGGCCACATTACGTCGCCTTTCTGAAACATTTTAGGAACTTTCTCGATTGGAAGACGCATTTTTCTTAGATCCTCTACAGAAATCAGGTCATGTTCAACTCCGAAGTTTAGAAAATCATCTTTATCGTATTTCTCTGCTCCTTGGGCTATTGCGGGGCCAAATTCAGGAAGACCATACAAAACCGTTCTATCAGTTAGAACATGCTTCTTGATTTCCTTATCATCGTATGCCTTCTTGATCAGGCCATATGCCCGTCTATCCTTCACGTTTCTCTTCTTAGTAACAAGGGGTACAAATTCTCCACTTTCGATCCACTTTCCATGTTTCCTCAAAATTGCAGCTACTGCAATCGTTCTCATAATTAACCATTGCAGAGAATGTTCTACTTTAGGGTTTGGTATATAGGTTAGTCGATGCGGTATGATACCTGAATATCAGGGAAGAATTGCCTTCCGGCTATCACCTGGAGACAGAGCCAAAATAGAGCATTTGATCAAGGCCGGCAAATTCAAGAATCTCAGTCAAGTGATCCGGGCAGCCCTCAAAGAGTTTCTGAAAACTGCCTAGAGGCTAGGCCATGGCTGAAGCCATTGAAGGACTAGCTCAGTCTAAGGAAGAGTTAGTACAGAAGTTCGCGGAATTGAATAAGCCTATTAGTCTTGAGGAACTGCATAAAATCTTTGATAAATGGCTTGAACTGTCCAATGATAATGATTTCCTAGACGTTATCTTGGCTGCTAGATGTGATCGAAAGATTCTAGGTGATCCAGTTTGGCTTTTTGCCATAAGTAACAGTGGCGGAACCAAAACAGAGATTATTAGAGCGTTGAAAGCTGATGATGTTTACACTCTTGACAGCTTAACCTCACACACGTTTGTTAGCGGCAAAATCGGTGTAAATGAAGAGGGAGAAATTGAGAAGGTACGCGGGATACTGCCTCAGATAGACGGTAAAGTGTTGATAATCAAAGACTTCACGGTTATTCTGTCTAAACGTGAAGAGGAAAGATCAGAAATCTTTGCGCAGCTCAGAGCTTTACATGACGGTTACTTAGAGTTTGCTTATGGAACAACACCTGAAGCGGTCAGAGTACATGCAAGCATAGGTGTTGTGGCTGCTTCGACACCGGCAATTGATATGTACGGCAAACTCAGCACGTTACTAGGAGAACGGTTCCTAAAAATACGTCACACTACTAAACCGAAGGAATCAGCAAGAAAAGCAGCTAAGAATCTTGGCTATGAAATAGGTATGAGAGAGGAAATCCTGAACGCGACTCAAAAATTCATTAGTAAACTGGAATTCCCAGACATAACCATAAAAGAGGAGCAATTGGAAAAAATCATTGAATTAGCCTATGCAACTGCCATTCTTAGAACACCCGTTATGATTAGGTTCTGGAGATATGAAGATAATGAGGGAACAACACCGAATATAGAGTATCCGACACGGTTAACCAAGCAATACTGCAAACTAACTAAACTCTTAGCGAACATCAGAGGCCACAGCGAAATCACAGAGGAAGACATGGCAACTATCAAAAGAGTAGCCAAGGATACGTGCGTGCCAAACAGAGTAAAGATTCTTGAGTTTATGTTGAAAAAGAAGCGTCAATACGTTACCAGGGAGATCGCCGAAGGCTCAAAAATGCCCTTATCCACGTGTTGGCGCGATCTCAAAGAACTTGAATACTTAGACGTGGTAGACTATGAAAAAGTCGAGGAATCAGCGAGCAGCTTAGGCGCGATGAAGCATAAACCGGAAAAAGACGGTTGGACCGTTAAGGAACCTGAGATTTTTGCCTCATTATTCAATGATGAAGTCATAATACAGAATAGTTTGTTTCACGAACTACAGAAAGGTAGGGTTAAGGGTAAAGGTAGTATAGAGAAGAACAGATATCCTCTGGTACTCTGTGAAACAGAAAGCAATCTAGGAATTCCGTGTCCCTACTGCAAAGCCAAGGGCAAACCCATGTTTTTCGCCACGGACCATGATTTGAAATGTCATGTTTCTGCTTTCCATTACAGTGAGGATTCATAATGGCTAGCTGTCCTGAGTGCCATGAGTCAAAACTGTTCAAAGATGGCCTTCGCTACTTGAGTGATGGCTCTCAGGTTCAACGGTTTCTTTGTCGAAATTGTGGTTTCCGGTTCACTGAAAAGAAACCTTCTAAAGATTGTCTGACATCTTATAGTAATGGTCAAGTGTGCGTAACCTGGCCAGGTGCGAAAAACTTGACAACCGCAGCATTAGGAAAAGCTGCGGGAGAACAAACCACAGAAACCCTAGACCAACAGACCACTAAGGGCCTACGACTGCAATATGCGCTTTACCTTCAGAAAGAAGGGTACGGGGAAAACTGCCGATACAACGACTGTGTCCGTATGCTTCTTAACTCTGGAGCTGACGTTGGAAACCCTGAAAGCATCAAGGAGCTTATCGCTAAGAAACGATGGAAAAACGGTACTAAAATGCAAGTGTGCTATGCCTACGATGCCCTGACGAAAATGCTGAAGCTATCATGGACAATGCCAACTTACAAGCAAGAAGAAACCTTGCCCTTCATACCTGAACTTAGCGAGATAGACGCTTTGATCTCAAGCGCAAGAACCCATAGACTAGCAGCTTACCTTCAGACATTGAAAGAGACAATGGCAGACCCCACTGAGGCCTTAAGACTGAAATGGACAGACATAACGGGAAACTGCATAACCATCAATCAACCCGTCAAGAACCATAATCCACGAAGAATTACTGTTTCAAGTCAGCTTATCGCCATGCTCAACATGCTGCCGAAAGAATCAGAGTACATCTTCAACCGACTCTACAGGAACATGCAAGGAGCATTTGAAAACGCAAGAAAGAAGGCAGCTCACAACCTACAGAACCCTAGACTTCTAAGCATAACATTGAGAACCTTCCGGCACTTCGGAGCCACAATGCTCTATCACCAAACAAGGGACATTCTTCTAGTCAAGAAGCTGCTGGGACACAAGAAGATCGAGAATACTCTGAAGTACACGCAGCTAATTCAATTCAAAGATAGCGAGTATGACGCTGCAACAGCAACAGACATAGATGAAGCAAAGAAACTGATAGGCTCAGGATTCGAGTATGTAACAGACATGAACGGCATAAAGCTTTTCAGAAAACCAAAAAGGTTTGTTGGCTGAATGATGGAAAAACATGCACTTAAAGGTCAAAATTACCCACCTAAGGCTTTTGGTGGATTTGTTTTGCCTTCCGGTATCAATCTAGCGCGTAGCTAGTAATGGGAAAACGTTTGAAGAGTGAGTTCCGTATACAAAAGCATCACCAGTTTGCCTTGCTGAAATGGCGTAAAAGAATCGACTGAATCTAGGCAAATAGAAAAGACGTTCGATACTTCGCTAAAGCACGTATTCTCTCCCACGTTCTATTATCTGGACGTTGCCGTAGTGCTTCTTAAACAACTGCTGGTTTTCAGTGTGTATTGGAAAGAGCCGCTTTGGCTTGATGTGTTGGATTAGATTCACCAGTTGATGTTTGTCAATGTGGCCGGAAGCATGTAGCTGGCAAAACTGCATTTTGAAGTGGTCTAACCAATTGTGCATGACTCGATCTTCTATATCTTCTTCATTGAACGGTTCGCTCCTGCTGTGAATGAAGTGGTTGCCTGGGTTTGGTCTGATGTCAATTAGTTCTGCAAACTGGTAGAAATCCAAATCCATTATCAGTTTGCTTTGATGTTTGCGAACGAACTCGTATGTGACCGCCTTGTCCATGAATTCTCGCTCCCATACATAATAGTCTCTTTCGTCGAATAAGCCAGTCTTCTTGCGCTTGTAATATACTAGAATGTCATCGTCTTTCAGTGGATCGGGAAGGTTGAGACGTGTGTCACTTACGAGTTTGCTCAGAAGCCAAGCAGTTTTCGGAGATACGACGATTTTCCTTCCAGTTTTCTTGGCTGTGTTATAGAAGCTCCTGAATCTATCCATATCCCGACTATTATGTGCAGCGAATACCATTTTCCTCGTCGATGATACTATCTCGGTAGCTCGTTGTTCGACTTGTAACTCAGAACAGTTTCTCCCTTTCTCCTTTCTCGCCATTCTTGTTCCCTCACAGATCAGAGCAGCGGGTTCGGAATCCTTTACCCTTTGAACGAAGTCTTCAGTGAGGTCTTTTCTGGGGCCATGCACCCTGAGATCTCCAGTGTAAGCGACTGCTCCTTCGGAGGTGTGTATGATGAAGCCGTATGCTGCTGGAACTGAATGATCCACGTGAACTGGTTCGACCAGAATGTCGCCGATATGAATCTTCTCTCCAGTTCGAAACGTTTGATACCTGTGCTTTCCGTAGTCGCAGAAGCTGCTTGTTTCCTCCATTGATTCCAAGAACAGTTTTGTGCCGACTCCAGTATAGACTGGGATTTCAGGGTCAAGAAAGCAAATGTGAGTCACATGGTCAAAGTGTGCGTGAGACAAGAACACGGCATCAATACTGGGTTTTGTGTATCGAAGATTGGTGAAAGCCAACTGTTCCTTCGCGTAAAGGCCTGCGATTCTTGGCATTAAACCAAACTCGAAAAGATCTCCCAAACCGTTTATTCTTCTGGGCTCAAGCCAACTAGTGAAATAGTCGGCACCAAAATTGAAAGACTGCCCAAAATCAAGGAAAATCCGAGTTTGTTTATCCTGCAACAGAATTTTGTTGCCGCCAATCTCGTTGACTCCGCCATAGAAAACGAGTTTCACCACTTCGACCACAGTTTACCAGATGCAACCCAATCCTTAAGTGGGTTTCCCAAGACCATACACTCCACTGTTTGCATGTGACGAAGCGAGCGGACACAGATGAGTGATAGTTTTCTGGCTTTTTCCTGCAGAAAACGAACTCATCAAACGAATTTTGCCACTAATATCTTCACTATCTGCACAGGCTTTCCGTCACCAGCAGGGTCAGTGACAACGTCTCCAATTGCAACCGCCACGTCCATGCCCTCAATTACTCTTCCAAATACAGGGTACGTGAGACTAGCGTCTAGCGAAGTGTTGTTATTAAGGTTGACGAAAAATTGGCTACTTCCCGTGTTAGGACCCTTATTTGCCATGGCTACAGTCCCTCTCTCGTTCCTGTTGTGATCAGTGAATTCGTCCCTTATTGCGGGGATGCTGGGATCTCCCAACCCAGTTCCAGTAGGGTCACCTGTCTGGATTATCCAGAAACCGCTATCTAAATCCTTAGCAACTCTGTGGAAGATAACGCCGTTATAGACCCCTCTTCTGACAAGATCTTTGAAGTTCGCGGTTGTAATCGGCATATCCTCGTATAGCGCTATTGTGATATTGCCCATGGTCGTCATTAAAAGTACCAGGTTCGAGTCAGCACATATAGTCTGCAAGCCAGTGCTTCGCCAATTGCCGTTTGTATCGTTGCACCAGACTATCCATTCGACTATATTTCCGATCGTGCCATTCAAATTCCGAGTAGTAATCGAGAAAGCAGATGTTGAATTCAAATAGTTCGTAAACGGGGTCCATGTGTCGTTTTGAAACACTCCGGTATTGTTCGTTCCGAATATGTAGCCGCTAACGTTTGCGTCGTTTCTCCACAAAACGCTGAATCTGCATGCCGAACCTGCCACTGTCGAGCTGATCTTGACTTCGGAGTAAACCAGTCCAACTTGGCCGTTCATCATGGTCAGACTGTATGCTCCAGCAACCGCAACAATAACGACAATCACCAATGCGGCGATTGTTAATCTGCTTCTGCCAACTTTGAACTTCATAAAACAAAACCGATCTGAGACAATATATAAACATATTGGGCTGAGCGCAGGAGATCAATTCCTTGAACCATTAGAGGCACGTGAGATCATGGATCACCAACTCCGGTTCATTGCAATCTCAGGATTCATGCCATGACATCTAATATTGACAAGTAGTGAATTAGCACTGCGAATACGAGCCGCCCCCTACCGAACTGGCATCCAGCCGAGATTGGCGGGCTAGAAGCAACTTATGGAGTGTAGACGCAAGAATGCTTCTTTTGCGCGCCTGCACACAAAAATTCTCTTGACACACCTAAGTCTTTATCTGGCATCTCCAACCATGAATTTATACCTCGAATCTGCAAGGAATTGGAAAGTGAAAGAACAAGTGGACCAGAAGCCAGACGGAAAGAAGCAAATTGCTTTACTTGGAGCGGCACATTCATTCAACCACTCGCTGTTCTACATAGCACCAACACTCCTGCCGCTAATCATGAAGTCCTTGAATGTAACCAAGTCCGAAATAGGCCTAGTATCAATGATCGCATCCTTTACTTACGGCTTCGGCGCGTTGGTAGGAGGACCATTGGGCGACAAGATTGGAGAAGAAAGAACAATCACAATATCACTTTTACTCTCAGGGCTTTCAACGTTCATCATGCTCATGACCGATTTCGCGCAAGGCATCTACGTTTACGCTCTAGCGCTGATCTTGATGGCACTATGGGCTAGCCTTTACCATCCAACAGCTAACTCCTTGATCTCGAAAACTTTCAAGGGCAGAGTAGCAGAAGCAATGGGTCTACATGGTGTAGGCGGAACCATTGGCGTGGCTGCAACCCCCATCATAGCTGGAGGGTTGGGCGAATGCTTCGGGTGGACGTGGGCTTTCACCGCATTTGGTTTAATCTGCATAGTACTTGCATTAGCTTTGGCCAGAAGTTTCGGCAGAAAAGAAGCAAGACATGATGGCCAAGGAACATTGATCAACGCCCTAAAGATCCGCGAGCTCTGGATACTCTTGATCTTCAACGTGGCAGTAGGGCTTTTCATGAAAGGTGTTGAGTTATACACACCAATATACCTTTATGAGAACCGAAATATTGATCTCTGGTGGGTATGGATAGCATACACGGCAATCTTGACTGCTGGCATCTCGGGACAATGGGTTGGAGGAAAAGCCTCTGACAAGTACGGTTCGAAGAAAGTCCTGATAGCCACGATGGTCGGCGTCTGTTTGAGTCTTGTTTCCCTTCTGCTATTCCCAATCCCTTTAGTTGGCATAATCCTCTTCGTTATGCTCTATGGCGTATCTTTCTTTGCGCATCAACCTTCGCTGAATTCGCTAACTGGCTTTCTATCTCCGACTAGTCAACGGGGGGCAGTATATGGTATACTCTTCTTCACGTCCTTTGGAATAGGCTCTATCTCACAGGTCATAGCGGGATACATGGCTGACGCGTACGGTTTGGACTCAGCTTTCTACTTGTTCATAGGCTTTGCAGTTGCAGCTCTACTATTATCATTCAGACTTCCAGATAAACGAGAAGAATAGTTAGATTCCCATATGCAACGAGTCCGTATACAAAAGCATCAACAAAGCACAGTTTATGTGACGTAGTCCCTTTGAGAAGCCCTTTCAAAAACGGCAAGCGCCTTCGGAGATCCCGAAAATAGTCGAAGCTTATTAATACATGATCAAACTGATGCTGAGAGACAAGTTTCCTCGTCTGGAAGATATGATTTCAAGATTATCACCAATGAGAAATCATGTCTACTGCAAGAAAGCTGTCATTGAAACTAGGCAAGCACTTAAATGACCTACGATTCTTCGAGGAAGGAGATTCTCCCATTCGAATACCAGTTCGAAAGACCCACGATTGAAAATAGATAGACATTTAATAATCAAATGTCGAGAATTATAGATGCCACAATTGCACCAACGCAGCAATTTCACCATCCACTCGCCGTTTTCAAATTGGAAAATCCCGAAAAGGAATAACTGCATCGTCACATAGGTCAAGCGCATTCATTTCGCGAAACATCAGCCAGAGTCTAGCAGCTTTCACACTTGCAGAAATGTTCAGCAAACAGGTAGCAGCCTCGAACCTTCGCGAACCTTATAAGAGACCCGCAATTCCAAAGAGGAAATCATGCTTCAAAGGACCAGACATCATTGCTTTAACCCTTAAGGATTATTTGAGTCAAAGAATCTCCACAAGAGAAGCAATAGCCACAATAGCTCATGGATTGTGCGACGTCAAGGCGTTAAGGACTGGACACGAAAGCAAGCGAATATGCAAGGCTTACAACAAATGGCTAAAAAACACCCCTCTGTCAGGACACAAAAACCATAAAACAGTTAAAAAGACCATTAGCAGAAACAACAATCTGAAAAACAAGTGTCGAAGCGCCTTGTCGTCACTCGTCCTTGTAGAGGAGTCTGCGCAATTCGCGCCAGAAAAGGAATGCAGACGAATCTCTTGAACCAAGAAGCTCAATCTCAAAGAACGCATCTCTTCGTCCAGATAGTTCAGGGAATACGTCAAAGAAGGGACATTTGGTCTTATGGCTAGTCCGTGTTGACTACGACTGCAGAAATAAGCGTTCTTGCATTGTCATCGTGATGAGACTGCGAAGAATAGTAGGTCAAGCACTAAGCTCTTCTGCGAATCCTTGTGGTCACAACTCCAATAATAGCGAGCGCGTCTTTCAGTCACCAGAACTCGTAACCTTCTCTGGGTCAATCGAAAAAGATGAAAATCAATGGCTCGTGAAATCCAGGCTTTTTCCCTAGCTTAGCAATTGCCGATCACTTGAACTTTCACTGTTCTCTTTCGTGGATGCACATCTGTCTCTACAAATAGTATAGACTGCCAAGTTCCCAGTTCAACACGACCGTTGATTATCGGTCAGGTCTTGTCGGGCGGCAACAGTACAGATCTTAAGTGCGAGTGAGCATTCGATATGTGACCATAGTCTACATTCTTAGGTACAAGTCTCTCTAAGAGATTCTTAATGTCGTCAAGTAAGCCATGCTCATTCTCTGTTAAAATGATCATACCCGTTGCGTGAGGAGCGAAAACATGCACAAACCCATTCTTGACTCCTGATTCGTGAGCCGCATCATGGACCTTGCTCGTGAGATCTACGAACTCAATTTCGCCTTTAGTTGAGAAGCGATGCTTGGCATTAAATACTTTGAACTCAGCCACACTTCCTTACCCCAGAAGCATTGTCAGTATTACCTCGTCTACGTACTGGCCTTCTTTGAAGAATTTTCGGGGGATACGCCCGGTCTCTTTAAAGCCGACCTTTCTATAAACCTGTGTAGCGCGGTTATTGTTTGCGAAGGCTGAGAGAACTAATACCTTCAAACCTATAGTCCGACCTTGTTCGATCAGAGTCTTCATCATCTCAGTCCCGATTCCAACGTCTCTGAATCCCTCTCTTATCGCAATGCCTATCATTCCGACATGCTTGTCATACCCGCTACTCCTTGTACTGAGTTCAGAGTTTGCCACTACTTTGCCTGCTACTTCGGCGACCATGTAAAACTCCTCTCCTTTCTCCACTCGGCATAATGCCTTGGAGAGCCAATCAATTTCTTCTAGGCGCGAGACAGGCTCATCTCTGATTATGTTCGCCCTCTCAGCCACCAGCGAGTTGATCATCTCTAGCAAATCATCCAAGTCTTCCCAACGAGGCATCCGCAAAACTACCCTGCGCCCATCTTTAGCTAGGAAACTTCGGATTACTGTTCCAACCTTCATGCCGACTACTACGCCAACTCGGCTAATAAATCTCAACTCCCCTACAGCAAGTTGCCCAAACATAGTGTCTTTTGTTGATGCTTTCGTATACGATTCGCAGGCTCTTCGCTCTTGTGAAGTCTGGTGAAACGTATGAACTCGAAGTAATACTCACACCACCATGATCACTAAACAGTGGGAAACACATCTGAAGAAGCGGAAAACGTGAGCCATCTAGCCTACCCTAGAGACTACAAGTTTGCAGATCTATGAAAACAAAGCCAAGAAAGGGCTCCTTTCACATAATGAAATCTGGCTCTGTCCAAGCTCGTGAGGTCTGGTAGAGGGCTGATTGAACGTGCCTGTATACAATAGCATCAACCAAGATGATAGCGAACGTGGGCCCAACTGAGAACAAACAGCGCCCCCAGGATTCATGAAAGGCCAAGACTTCTGGAATAAGACGTCTTACAAGAACCCTCACAAAGTTGTACAGCAATGAGTAGGAAGGCAAAACTGAAGAGAAACAGGACTACAGCAATTGAATTGTGACGAGGAGGCTCGAACTATCTTCGAAGAGGAGGATGTTGAGTCTCGCATGGAGATTATCGTGGGTTTTTATATGAGGCCCCAGCCAACTCCATATCTTGGCTATAACGCCCAGCAATAAAGGCTACAAGGAGCTTATTTTAGGATTTGAGCCTCAAATCAGGCTTTTCAATTTTCGGTTGGCTGAAGAAATCAGGTTTATTCTTCAGCTCATCCAAATACGATCAAAATCAACCCTCACAAACGACCTCCGCATGGAAAATGGCCAGAAAAAAGCCGAAAACTGAGAAATAGACGTTACGAAGACTCGTTTTGGAACACCTCAGCAACACAGTTGAATGTGCCGATAAAGCCATGTTATGGGATTCCTCATATTGCCAAATCAGAAATAACCGCTTTAATCACTCACAACACTCTGTTCTGCTAGAGAAGGTTACATGAGTGGCACGTTTCCCTGAAGATCACTTTGGAAATGACGTTGAAATTCTTGAGAAAAACGTTAGCGGAAGAAAGGTCAAAGTAGAATGGGATTGGGGAAACTTTGAAAATACTGAAGGGTTTCCTGTCGACGATAACCTCATAAATTGGGCTATAGGACAAGAGCAGGCGCTGAAAGAGTGCTTTCTTTGCTTGGATGAATGGGTACATAAACTCAAGTGGCTTGAGAAGAACGAATGGTATGAAGGATGGAGCAAAGCTGATGAGAAGAAACCGTCAGCCAGGTCCGTCATAAGCCCTGGACCATACTTGCTGTTGCTAGGTGATCCTGGAACTGGAAAATCGTTGATTGGACGAGCTCTTGCGGAAAAACTCACTCAGGTTTACAAGGAAAATGGTACAAAGTTGTTTGATGCGTTGTGTTGGAAGAATCTTGCACTGCCAAGCCAACCCAGAATATCTATTCACAAAGCTGGGGAAGGGAAGAAGACTCTTCATGTCGAACAGCTCAAGGAATACAAGAGAAAATTCACCACCAAAATAGGAATCAAAGCATTACAGAGTTTCCTGCTTGTGATGGGGCTTGTCCTGATCTCTTTGGGATTCTACTTTATCATTCAGGCGTGGCTTAACTGGAATCTTAACGCGGATTATCTTGGAGCAACACTGCAACAATATTACCACGGCAACTTTGCCGACTATCTTATCGAAAGATTCGTCGGCCTAGTTCCGTTAACGTTCATTCCAGGTGGAAGCCTGATCTTCTTTAGTATAATGATTTGGTGGTTCTCAAGGCTTATGGGAGGGGGGGGTTTGAAGGGCATTGGCGGGGCCCAACAATCAGACGTTCCGAAGCTGATAGTTGATAATTCCTCTGGGCATGCACCCTTCGTGGATGCAACTGGTCACAGAAGTGCTCAACTCTTCGGCTCAATAGCTTGGGATCCATATCAAACCGGCGGTTTAGGCACTCCGGAACATCAGAGAGTCAGTGCTGGAGATGTTCACGTTGCATCGTTGGGAATTTTGTACATTGATGAAATAAAGAATCTTGATCCAGATGAGGCCGTGACACTCTTAACGGTTCTCGAGGATGGCCAGCTGCCAGTCACATTAAGAGGAAGACTGCAGGGCGGGGACACCGCTGCAATGGCCGTTTCAACCGAGCCAGTTCCAGCCATAACATTCCTAGTGGGAGCCGGCAACTTCGACAGTATAGGGCAAGTACACCCCGCGTTAATGGACCGTATCTATGGGTATGGAAAAGTAGTACGAATGAACAACGATATGCCTAACACTCTTGAGAACAGACGCAAATACGTCCAATTCATAACCCAGGAAATCAAACGTTTCAACTTCACACCTTTTAGCAGAGAAGCATGCGTGGAAATACTTGAGGAAGGAAGACGTAGAAGCAACAAGAAAGACGCCCTAACTACAAGGTTTAGACCGTTGATCTCAATAATCAAGACAGCTGCTACACTTGCGATGAACGAAGGGTGCGAGACTGTTGAGAGTAGACACGTCCGCGAAGCCATTGAGCAACACTGCAAAACCATTCAAAGACAGATACTTGAGCACGACATGAATGAAAGAGGCAAGCTATTAGAGATAACCCCAGATGGCGCAACGATAGGGCAGATTCATGGTCTAGCGGTTGCGAAGGATCCATACAGCGGTGAGATGACTGGCAACGTATTAAATGTAAAGGCCCACATGGTAAAGAAAAGCGAGATGTTGAGAAACTATCCTCTGAAAGGATACTACAAAGTGACAGGTGTTGCAAAAGGGCAAAGTTTCATTTCTGACAGTATAGCCAAGGTTAGAAGTGTAGTTCTGCAAAGATATGGCGTAGATATTGCTCAGGACTACTTAACACATATCGATTTCTCTCAATCCTACGGTGTGGATGGCCCATCTGCCGGTGTGACGATGACACTACTGTTGTGTTCACTAATTGAGGGAAAACCAGTCAGGCAAGATGTGGCTGTCACAGGGGAGATAAACTTGGGTACTGGCAACTCGATCCAAATAACAGCGGTGGGCGGAGTATATGAGAAGATCAAAGCTGCTGAGGCTTGGGGCTTTCGAAAGGTAGTTATCCCACAGAGAAACTACGAGCATTCAATTGACGTCAAGGATTACAGGATACAGGTTGTTCCTGCCGCAACACTGGATGATTACCTGAGAGAGTGTTTGGTGGAAAAGCCGATGTTGAAGATTCCGTCTCAAGCTTATAAGCGCAGAATCAGTAAATGAGTTTGGGTTTAGAGGGAAACGGCATCACTCTGTTTCTGATACTCCTTTAGCCTAGGAGCATCATTGAACGTGAGGGAAGTTGACAAGGCAGCAATTAGAAGATGGCGAAAAAGAGGCTTCTACAGTGAAAATGTCCTTGTGAAGCTCTTACAGAAGAAAGGCTATAAAGCTGTTCGGATTCCTGTTAGCAATCCAAGTCTTAATCCCTTGCCGGACATCATAGCTAGGAAGGGCGCACATATTTACGCTTTCGAGGTGAAGAATGCTAGTTACTACGCATATTTTCCAAGGCAGCAAATTGAGAAGCTTTTCAGATTTCTTGATGAACTTGTCCCCCAACAGGTTGAATTTGGATGCAAGCACGCGATACTTGCAGCTCATTTAGGTAAGAAGTGGATCTTCAAGGAGATAGAGTGGAAGGAATGGGAAAGAGGGCGACTACCCGAAAAAGCAAGAATTCTCAAGCGAGACAGAGGCAACTTCAAGTTGGAAAAAGGAAGCTGAAGCGACAAGAGAAAACAAACTTGTGACTCTGGCATTGCTTCTGTGCAAGGCGTATCAAGTAGAAGACATTAGAATCAAGTTGTTGGAAGTGTGAAGCACTACCCAAGAGAAGGATTCTAGAATACTTGCTTTTGGTATTGCCTATTGTTTTAAGTTTTTTCACCCAAATCTATCTTGGAAATCATGGCGCATCCGTAGAAAATGCTTCAATGATTGTGCGTAAGCAGGTAGTTGACTTATGAAATCCTGCAATTGCAGAATTGGGACGACTGGTACGTCATCATAGAATTTTAGTTTACTTGTGATAAGTGACAGAACAATCGGCGTGAACTTGGCGTCTTCCCATGAGGCACATACAGTTTTGATTGTGGGGTTTGGCAAAGACTCTGCTAGGGCTTTCGTTCTTTTCACTTGTTCCTCAATGATTCTCTTCAATGATGATTGGTGTATCCCGTGGTGCCAACGTTTACAGTCTATGCATAATGCTAAAGGCTTTCTGCATCCTACAACGTCCATTTCCCATTTGCGCCCTCCATGTTTAAACCTCACGTTCCTACTAACACTGTAACCGTTCTGTTCTAAGATGAAAGTGACTATGCTCTCAAACTCTTGCCATTGAAGAAAATTGCTTGCGAGTTCCAGATCGGCACCTAGGCCGACGCAGTAGACCGCCAATCTGACACGTTGGATAGAATCCAAGTTCAGTATGGAGTTTTGCACATTAATCAATCCATCGTTTTGAAGTTTTCGCAGCAATCTTTCAGCTACTTGTGATGAGATTCTTACTTCTTTGTTGATCAATTTATGTGAAATAGGTCCGTTCTTGGTTAGTTTAAGGATTGCTATAGCAAAGTCTCTGTCGATACTCAATAAGAACTCTCCATAAACTTCACATAAAGACTTCAAATGTGCAGGTTGCGGGCGGACTCTTTAAAAGCTTTTCTACTTATCCATCAAGAAGCTGAGTCGACAAGAGCAGTACATAGCCAAGGAGCACTTACTCCAGTTTATTCGTGGATAATGTATCTCATGATTGGTCTGGTTTCTGAGCGGCGGGCAACTTCTAAGAACCCGACCTTGTGGAAGGCAGATGCCAATCCTGTGTAAGCGAAGACATCAGGGAACTTGCCCTTTTTGGGTTCTATCGGGTATCCTTCAACGATCTTTCCCCCTCGCTTCCTTATGTGCTCTATCGCAGTTCTCAGCAAGTGCACAGTGATTCCCTTATGTCTGAATTGCTTAGCTATATAGAAGCAAACGACCGACCAGACTTGCTTATCATCGACTCTTTTCAACACTTGAGAACGCTCCAAAGTCGGAAACATTTCTCTCGGAGCTACTGCACACCACCCAATCGGTTCGCCGTTCACGTAGGCGAGAATACCTGGAATCTCTCCTGAATCCACTATTTCCTTGAGGGCCATTCGGTTTCCTTCACCTTTCTGTTTGGCAAACTCCGAGCGTCTAAGTCTCCACAACATGCACCAGCATCCTCCGCAAGCTCCTCTTTTCCCAAATAGCCTCTCGAGATCATTCCATCGTTGTTTGGTTAATGGATAAAACTGCAAGTTTACAGTGTTCAACAGTATTCCCTCTACTGTTTCATTACAGTGTAAAGCGTTTGAAATGCCTTCGCTTCCTGTCTGCAACAGCTCATGATATTTCGCTGCAAACTCGATAATAAGGGTGAAAAGTTTTCTTTCCCAAAATTCTTACGAACATTTTCCACCAATTTGCCAATTTCAGCGTCGATTTTCAGCATTTTTCCCAAGGCATTTTCCTCTTGCTTCTCAAGATACCTGTTCTTTTCAATTATACGTTCTCTTATACTTCTTAGTCGTGGCCATGAGTCAGGGAGCGCAGATTTTGCCACTTCGCTCCAAGTTCTAGCTGATTCCTCGAAGATGTCTGCGACTTCCCTTAGGTCAGGATTGTTCAAGATCGCGCCAGCTTCTTGCAGGAATTTGGCGTACATCGTCCTGAAAGCACTGCCCCCCGTTCCCGAGATTTCAATGTAAACGAAAGTGTTGAAGAGACAACTGAATAAGCTTAGATCGTTGAATTGGTTAGGCCATTTTGCGACCGCTTCAGCCCATTTTTGGATGCCGGGTAAACCTATGTCCCTTATGGGAGGTTTCAACATGTTGATGCAGCATTTTTTGATTCCATCTCGAATACCCTGCTCCAAGTTCTTGATCTTTGAAGGATACTCGATCTTCAGCAATCTGTGCTTGGGCGGGAAAGGAGGATACTTGGATCCACGGGTTTTTTGAAGATCTTCTACGGTAATTGTCAACGGCCCTTTTTGCACGGTCTGATATGTAAACCATGTTTCTTTTTTCATTTAGGTCGAATACAATGAAGACATGAGCGCCAAAATGAGCAGCCTCGGGAACTGCAAAATACGGAAGGTAGGCCATGTCGCCGTAGCAGATAGCTGGTTCATTGGCTTTGAGCGTTCTCTTCAGTTCATCGAGAGCCTTTGTGGAACTCATTGTCTCAGACGTTGTTGCCTTGGCGCCAATGCGTCTACAAGTAGTTGTTAGAGGGTTTTCGTCTTTGCCATAGCTGGTGCCAATGAATGGCGTGGGCATCATTTTCGTGTACCAATAGATGAAGCCGACGCCTCCTCCTAGACCCAAGAGCATCTCTTCGGATACAGGCAACTCATGAAAGGCCAGTGTTTTCATTAATGAGGCAGTCTCACAATGCTTACCCCCAAACTGGTCAAATCCTTTAACGAGCAAGTTTTCCGTTGGAATAGACCACCGCTTTTCCTACTCAATGAGTAAAAGAGTTGCTAAAACATAATGCGTACGATCAATAATAGTGAAGTGGAGATGCTTGGTGAGGACAAAGGCGATTCTATTTGATCTACACAATACGTTAGTCTACGCAAACGAAGTCGTCTCTGAGGTAGAGCTCTCAGAATACCTTTTTAGTAAGGGTTACGAGATCTCGTCACAGGCATTAAGAGCTGCTTGAAGTTTTGTCTCTTTTGTAGATTATCCAAAACATGGCTATCCGGACTGGCATTCCTTCTTCTCACGGATTTTCTGGAGATTGAGCGTTGGGGTTGACAGGGAGACAATTGACGAGATCATCAAACTTCTTGAAGACAAACCCTATCAGTATATCCTGATGCCGCGAGCGCTGTGAAGGAGGCAAAGAAGAGTGGCTTCAAAACGGCTATAGTAACAACGATCGCACGGTTCAAATTCGAAAAAGCTATCCAGCCTATAAGCAAGCACATTGACTTCGTCATGACAGGCTATGAAGCGGGTTGTGACAAATCGAATCCCAAAATGTATCTGAGAGTTCTCGAGGTTTGAGGGGTCGAACCTGAGGAGGCCGTCATGATTGGCGATGACATCCAGCTCGATGTTCGGCTTCCTAAGAGTCCAGGGATGGGCGCCATTCTTTTGGACAGAGAAATGAAGAATAGAGATCAATCCGTTGATGCTTTTGTATACAACCTGAATCAGGCAGTGGAAACCATAATAAGGCAACACAGCGAAAATGGAATCGCAAGGGGGACCGAAGTGACGGAGAAGTACGTTTCCAAGACTTACAAGTCGAAGAGCCTTTACGAAAGGGCAAAAAAGGTTCTCCCGGCAGGAGTATCATACGGAATACGGTATTTTGAACCCTACCCGTTCTACACTAGTAAAGCCAAGGGGTGCAAGCTCTACGACGTTGACGGGAATGAGTATATAGATTTCTGGCTTGGGCACACTGCACTTATACTTGGTCATAGTCCGCCAGCAATCGTAAAAGCCGTCGGGAAACAGCTTGAAAATGGCACACAATATGGAACTTCTCACGAATTGGAAGTGGAGGTGGCTGAGCAGGTGGTGAAGATGGTTCCAAGCGCCGAGATGATTCGCTTCACTAACTCTGGAACTGAAGCAAACATGTACGCAACACGCTTGGCAAGAGCGTACACTGGCAAGAACTGTATAGCCAAATTCGAAGGAGGATGGCATGGAGGCTATGACGCACTGCAAATTGGTGTCAAACAACCGTTTAACGTCCCAGAATCCGCAGGACTGACAGAAGGAGCCACCAATGACACTATTCTGTTGCCTTTCAACGATCTCGAAGGGGTCAAAAACGAATTGAGAGAAAAAGAGATCGCTTCGATCTTGGTTGAACCGGTTCTTGGTTCTGGTGGTGGAGTTCCAGCAAACAAAGAATTCCTGAAAGGACTCAGAGAACTCTGCGATGAGAAGAACATCTTGCTGATCTTCGATGAAGTGATCACTGGCTTTCGATTGGCACCAGGTGGAGGGCAACAATATTACGGTGTGACACCAGACATTACTGTTCTTGGAAAGATCCTTGGGGGAGGCTTTCCGATCGGTGCATTCTGTGGACGCAAAGAGATCATGGAAAGGATCAATTCACTCGTCCATAAACGCCGAGACTATTCATTTCATGGCGGGACATTTGCCGCTAATCCAATAACGATGGTAGCAGGATTGACGACACTGAGAACATTGGAGAGCGGAGAATTGATTGACGGACTCAACAGACTTGGCCACAAGACACGGGAGCAATTGGCTGAGATATTTGAAACAGGAGACATTGACGCACAAGTAATCGGCGCTGGCTCCATTTTCAATGTTCACTTTACGAAAGAAGAAGTGGTAGATGCGCATGTTGCTTCAAGAGCCGACAAAAGCAAGCTCTTCGATTACCACTTGAAACTGATTGCTGATGGAATATTCATGTTGCCAACACACAACGGTGCGCTGAGCGCTGCACACACAAATGCAGAAATGGAGAGGCTTTTTTCGGAAACCGAAGACTACGCTAGGCACGCCAACTCCAGCTAACCGATGCACTAAATAATATGAGGAGTGCCTGAGTGGATCCTGCAATCACAAGACCCTTGGGCATTGTTGTCTTTCCGACTATGGACGATGCTTGTCTGAGATTCTATTTCCTGAGCACAGCTTCGGCTCTTTTCAAATCTGATGGGGTGTTCACATTGAAGAATGTTCTGAGGTCTGGATCCAGCTGCTGTAGAACGAGTGAGGAAACGTATCTTACGCCTCTGAGCTTTTCGACCATAGCCTTCATGTTTAACTCTCCACGGTTCAATGCAGTTCTTGCGGCATCTAGCGCTGGTTTTGTACAGTAAACTGCGTGCAAAGGTTCCATGTACGCGTTTGGTTGACGAGGAATAGCTGCTGCTTTGTCTGTGCAGAGATCAAGCAGGAGAGCGAGAATGTCCTTGGAAACGAATGGTACATCACATGGAAGGAGGAGCGAATATTCTCCGTGTGCTGCGTCGAAGCCTGTCAAGGCTCCTATTAACGGTGTTTGGATGTTTTCAGCGTCGACAAGAACCTTCACGTCTGCGTCCAGAGCTTTTGTGTAACTCTTGGCTTGAGCGTTTGAGCTGACAACGACTATCGTTTCCTCTACAAGGTTGCTGGCCGCGTCCAGGACATATTTTATCAGAGGTTTGTCTGCAAGGTCCATTAGTCCTTTGTCTTTTCCGAATCTGCTGGAGGAACCGCCGGCAAGTATAACTGCAGATCTGTCTCGCAATTCGTTGTCCCCGCATTGCTTGCCATGTGGTAGCAGCGTCTTAATTGTAAAGGTTTCTGCGTAATATTTCGAAGCCGGAATATGGTATATTACGAGACTAGTGACTATTTAAGGATAGGAAAAGGAAGGAATTACATGCACCCTGAAATCAAAGAGCTAAGTCGCATGATTTGCAACCAATGTGATGAGAGAGAATATGAAAAGTGCAAGTACTGCAAGGTCTACCAGCTAATCAACAAGATAGCTGAGCAGTAAGAGCTTGCAGATACTACATGCGGTCTATCTCATTAGCCATTTCGTCTAAGATTTTTGTGAAGGGATGAGTAGGTTTCTCCTCGGCGAAAATGATGTTTCCCTCCCCTCTTAGAACGTCGCAGAAGCACGGAATCACTCCCAAGAGTGGAGCTCTGTACAAATCCTTTGTCTTAGCTTGTATCTCATCTTTCCCAGATTTTGAAGCGTCGAGAACCTTGTTTAAGACTATTTCTGTTTTCTTCTCAAACAAGTCATAAAGCTCTCGAAGCATGCGCCCTGTTCCATCAACGTCAGACCTGTCGAAGGTTGTCACCACGATCACCAAATCAGCGCCCACAATTGCATTAATAGAAGAATATTGCAGTCCTGGGCTAGTATCGAAAATGATGTAGTCAAAGTGTTGGTCATCCAGTAGAGAGTTACGTAGCGCTAGCAGTCTCCCTAGAGCTCGCATTTCCCATTTTCTGTCTTTGGCAGACATGTCACGTATTGCTTCAGTTGAAAGATTCGCAAACCCTACGCTGAACTTGCCATCGCTATGGAGTCTGTCACCCATATTTACTAACACTTTGTCGATTTCGCATATGCCATTTAGATAATCGTTTAACCAGTGTTCTGTCCCGTTCGCCTTCAGGAGAGTGGCAAGGCTCGGGGCTCTAAAGTCAAGGTCGAACAAACAGACTTTCTTTCCATGCTTGACGAATGTTGCGGCCAAGTTCACGGAAAGGAGTGTTTTTCCGGTACCGCCTTTGTAAGAATGTACTGCAATTATCTTACCCATCAGTGTCACCTTTGGCTTCCTTTTCGATGTAGAAATAGGCTTTTCTTCCTTTCCTTTCTTTTTTCAAGTAGGTCATGATTACTAGTTGATTGAGGTATGAGCTTTCCACGGCTCTGGCCCTGTGCGTCTGTTCGGCGATTTCGTCTGCTGTGGCTCGGCCTAATCTGCAAAGCGCCATAGCTGTTTTCCTTAGATGATCTGGCATTGAAAGTAGTGTCATAACGTCTAACGGGGCATCCGAAATTGGTTGTTGGGGACTTCTGTCATTGTGTCTTTGTAGCTCGATCATGACTTCGATTTTTTCGTTTAGTCTTTCGAGGTTTTCTCTGATTCTTTCAAGCTCATGCAGAGGTTTCTGCCCGAGGACTTCCTGTCTTGACACTGTGTTGCCTCATTGTGTTTTACAAGTATACAATAAGCTAATGACATAGCGTCTATTAAGTCTTACGAAACTAGTGTAAGAAATGCTGGTATTGATTAAAGAAACAAAGGGGACAGTCGCCACGAAACAGATCAACGATCGACATCTAACTCAGAAAATGGCTACTTATCGTGCCCTCACTATCGCATACTTGTATTGTTGTTTCACCGAGACATGTGTTAGACTCAGAGAAACCTACTGAATAGTGATACGAAGAACGACAAGAACAGCTTTGAGTTGATCATTGAAACAAAAATTGGGAGATTAGAACGGCACTGGCGCGCTGTTTCTAGCTTCCTCCACTATTGGGAGTACTAGCTTTAGTTCTCTGAAATACTTGAGTACAGTTATGCCTCTTTGAGTTATGGCGTATACTACTCTTCGCTCTCCAGCGTTCCGCTCTTCCACTAGATTCTGTTTTGTCAGGAAGTCCAAATATTCCTTGAGCACGCTACAGTTTACGTTGGCCTTGTACATGATGTGAGTCAGTTTTAGTGGACCGCGATGCGCTAGCACTTTGAGGATGTCTATGTACATTTCAAGCTTGGAACGTCTCATTACCAAACCTCTTTTTCTTCACTTTAGCCCTTTTCATATAAAGCTTTTATGGATTCAAACTAAGTCTTTTTCTGATTGGTCTGCGTTAGCAGTTCCTTTTTTCCTGTGCACGTATTAGCACGTTTATTCTATTTTGAAAGGCTGTGACTAGGTCATCTAGCAATATTCTTCGCAAACTTGTCGAAAGTTCTTTGACGTTTTCCTTGAGAACCTTGGCCATTTTGGTTTCTAGGTCTTTTCTTTGCTTAATTGTTAGTGTTTGTTTCAAGACTTTTCCCCCATTGTTCGTGCACTCGAATAGGCTTGCGATATATAACTGTCTTATGAATCTTGAAGAAATATCTGAAATACGGATTTTGAGTGCAGACTGGAGGAACTAGTTCTGCGATGTGAGCAAGGAGAGTTCTCAAAGGCGTCCAACGTGTTCGAGATCACGGCTTCTGAAGTGACTTTTGTTGAGGCTATTGTAAACAATTCTACTGTATTCGTAAGCGCTCTCCATAAATGTACGGTGCAAGTGTCGCTGGCTCAGAGAGCCTTCAGTAGTGAGATAGAATGATTTTCGAGGCTATGAAAAATCAGCAAACGTAGAGTTTTCTTGCGACATGTGATTTGGAGTACTGATACTGCGTTCACAACTGTTTAATCTTTGGCTTAACTTCAGGAGTAATGCTAAACGTGTCTAGGATAGCGAATATGTTGATAGAGCTATCTGAATCTATAGGCACCAAAGTGCAGGTGTGTAAATGCTTGAATGGCTGGTGTTGACTTTCTGGCTTGTTTTGGCAGCGTACGCCTTCTGGTTCTTGTTCAAGGCAAAGACACTAAACCCCATAAATCTGGACGATCTAGCCCTGACTTGGAGAATGCACAAGAAAGAAGCAGGATGCAAGGCAAAACGGATAAAGAGTCTAATCACTATAAACAACGAAACTGTTGGGTTCAAGTGTGAGTGTGGCTATGAATTTATCCAGAAACGATTGATCACCCAAAAGGCGCCCACATCTCCAGGGAGGAAACAACAGCTTAGGCGTTGATCGTTCACTCTACGATGGTTGCTTTTTAAGCAGGTGAGCGACGTTCATATGATTAGTTCATAGGACAAGTGAAGCCACAAGATTCTAAGAAAGCTCTCGTGCTTCTGTCCTTGACGAAAAAGGGATCTCCTTACACCGCTAGTTACCAAGGTCAATGCTGGATCAGTAGCACACCTAAAGATTCGGAATTCATAAAGGATTTATCCAGAAAGAGACGACTACGAAGAAAGGTGTATACAGATGCGAAGATCGAAACTGGAATCATACGAACAGATTCTGAAAGCTCTAGCGAAAAAGCCTTTGACTATTGACAGGTTGGCTTATGAGACCAACATAGATTGTGCAATTCTTAAACAACGCTTGGATTTCATGATCGGGAATGGACTTACCAACGAGCGCCAAGTAGGTAAGAAGGCACTTGTGACTGTTTCGGAGAGAGGAATTGCTGTGCTCAGCGCTCTAAGCATTCAAGAACGCCTTGACAAAGTTAGAAGCACCATAATGAATCTGGATGAGACGACAGAGGTTCTGCCAACCCTCTCAAGACGCAATCGAAGAACTAACTAACAGAACGATGAACGAAAACACTCCGCAGCTACCGTTTGGCTGTTTTCGAAGGCTTTCCTCTACGCAACATGATTAATAGTAGAGTTGCCCCTATGCCTATTACGAAACCAAGTATGAAGAACATGAATCCAAGCGTAGTGATATCTGATTGTACTGGTATCAAAGCAATAGCAAGCATCCCTGTTAGGAATCCTGCTATGAATACTGCAAAGCTCAGAACTAGAAAACCGCCCATGGAACCTTGACTCGCCTGCAAGTATTTTCCCCTCTTCTGTCAATAGAGGTCAATGTTGCGTTATCTAAAGAATCTTTCCGAAGCAAGCTTGCAGAACCTAGCCTCGCGTGTTGGCGCCGAGTTAGTTCTGGGAGAAGCTGAATTTCCGACTTAGCTCGTGCGCTGAGGTTCCGGGTGCCTTATGATTGAAAGGCACGAACGTTTTTATTTTTGCTTCACTTATTGCCCTTTGCCGGATGATGAGAAGGCATTAGGTTGACTCTTTGGATGAAATTTCAGAGTTACTCGGACGGCATTAATGGCTCGTTTTACAGGAATACATAGACAAGGTAGCTGTTTTGCTTAAGCCAATAGAAGTGTGCCTTTGTCCGAATTCTCAATCACGTCGCTCAATCGTTAGCTCTTCTAGGTTTCGAGGATAATATGTGATGATTTCCGCTCCGTCCTCAGTTATCAGTATCGTGTCTGAATGCCGGAAACCTGCAAATCCGATTTCATAGATGCCTGGTTCACAGCTGACCACCATGCCAGTCCGTAATGGTTCGTCGTTTCCTATGTCCAGCCATGGTGGTTCATGCACTTCCAAACCTAAACCATGCCCAGTGTGATGCTTCACCAAGTCCATTAGACCTGCCTTCTTAAATGCACTGACGGTAGCCTTGTCTACGTCACTGCATTTGGCTCCGGGTTTGAATGCTTCGAATGCTGCGTCTTGGGCTTTCACCATAGCCTCGAAATAGCGTTTGTGTTTCGATGAAGGCTTTCCAACAATCATCGTGCGTTCCAATTCACAGGTGTAGCCTCCCACATCAACGCCAGATTCTGCAATAACGACGTCCCCCCTCTTGATCATGCGTCTTGTTGCAATAGAATGGGGTATGGCGCTCATCTCTCCGATTTGGCCTCTAAACCCAACTGATACAGCGTAAACATTGCGCTTGGGCACATAGTCAAATCCAAGGGTTCTCTTCATGATCAAGGACGTCTCATTGGACGCATCAAGCGCTACGTTAGCATCCCATAAACCTTCTGCAGTATATTCCTGCAGAAGAGAAACTGACAGGTTAGCCCACTTGGCACTTTCTCTAACAAGATCTATTTCTGCCGCGGATTTGATGACGCGCATCTTGGGTATCAGGTCTGAGGCGTCTACGAACCTTGCTTCAGGCAGCTCTTTCGCAAGTTTTGGTCCACTGTAACCCCACATTCCAAAGGCGCCCGAACTACTATCTGATCCTATACGCTTCTTCGCTAAACCCAACTCTTCCAGGAAATTGGCGAAATGCTTGATCGGATGTCTTTCACCAGGATAGTCCAAGTAAGTCTTAATCTCCTCAATGAGTCTTGTTTCAAGCGGAACATGCTCCTGTTCCAAGCTGGGACCAAGAAAAGCAATTTTGCCGTCTACAGGAATGACCAATGCTGCTGGTCGCTCGGTTGAAATGAAGTGGTAGCCCGTAAGGTAGAACATGCTTGCACCGTTCGTTAGGTACAATGCATCGAGTCTACGTTTTGCAAGGGTCTTTCTTACTCGTTCAATGCGGTGTTCATATTCGACTTCGTTGATTGAGAACCTCATTTCCAGTTCCTCTCGAAGATGAATGCCAAGCATTATAATATGATGCAAATAAATGCTTTTCACGTAAACCTATGGAGCCCAACGCGCGTTTGAATGATCTCACGATCCGAAAATTCCGACCAAAGGATATCGACTTTGCGTACGAAATGGTAGCTAAAGAACGCTGGAATGACCGAAGAGAAGACATCAAACGCATGTTTAACTATGAACCTAATGGCTGCTTCATTGCCGAAACAAACCATGATTCCGTGGGGCACGTTTTTTCCATCAATTACGGTAACTTGGCTGGATTGGGCTGCTTATAGTCAAAGCTGGGTACCGAGGAAAGAGCATCGGAACCTTGCTGATGAAGAAGGTGATTGAGTATCTCTTGAATCAAGGCGTAGAAACAATAAAGTTGGAAGCTGTTCCTGAAGTCCCAAGTCTATACAGAAAGTTGGGGTTCGTTAATGAATATGACTCATTGAGGTTCGTCAGGGATCGAAAGGAAACTGCTCCGGATCTAAAGATGAGGTACGTTTCACCTCTAGAACCAGCGGCAATTGATCGTGTGGCCGCTTTCGCCGAGAAGTATTTTGGTGCCAATAGGATGAAAGTAATAAACCAGCTTTTTCAAGAGTATCCCCCTCATTGTTTTGTTGCACGTTCAGATACCATTATCTGCGGATACATAATGTGCAGAAAAGCTGAGACTGGATACAAGTTGGGCCCATGGATCTGCGATCAAAAACACACCGAGACTGTTGAGGAGCTTCTAGCCACATGTCTTTCATCACTTAAGCAAGATAACGTCTACGTAGGGGTTCCAAGCGTAAATAAAGCAGCATTAAAACATTGAATGAGTTCGGTTTCGAGTAATGCTTGGAAAGGTCTATGCCGGTCAAGAGTATTCGCATGCGTCTTGGAAAAGAGCTGAGCAATGAGTGCTTAACAGGCGTGTTCGCCATCGGCGGACCAATGGAAGGTTAAGCAGTTGTGCTTTCTGCTTGTTGCTCAGGCTTCAATGCTTTTCTTGCAAAAGTAATATATCCCGTGTGCGCAGTCATCAGCGTTTGTGGTCTGGTTTTTCCTCTCTCAACCTGCATTCCACGCATCAAGCATTCTATCGTTTCCACGTCAACGAACCTGTTCTCCTGCAATGCCTCCGCCGTCTTGACAACCTGGTCAATTGTGGGGCTAAAAGAGACGATTGTTCCGCAAGGTCTAAGGGCGTCATAAGCATGTGGCACAACCAGCCATGGGGTTGCAAGATCCAATATCACTGAGTCAACTTCAGTCTCATCTATTCCCAAAGTAATGTCTTTGTGCTTCAGATCTGCAAAATCAAAAAGGCCTGCACGGGTCAGGTTTCTTTCAGCTGTCTTGATGAATTCCTCTCGGATTTCGTAACTGTGCACTTTGCCAGCTGGCTTAATATAGAAAGCTACAGATGCGGTTAACGCTCCAGTTCCCGTTCCAGCTTCTACGACTTGGCTTCCGGGGCCTATTCCACTAAACATCACTATCAACGCTATGTCTTTTGGATACGTTATTTGGGTTTGCCTCGCACACTTCATGATGTAGTCGCGTAGCAAAGGTTTCAAAGCTACAAAATCAATCCCCATACTGCTTTTGACTATTTGTCCATAGTCTCTTCCAATCAAATCATCGAACTTTACGAAGCCCTTATGCGTGTGAAAACTCTTTCCTGCTTCAACTTTGACCATGTACGTCTTGCGTTGCTTCAGGCAAAGGAGAATGTAGTCGCCTTCAGTTATTTTTTGGTTTGTCAATGTTTTCACTATGGTGTATATTTGAAAGGGTGTTTAGATCTGTCCTTGTTTTCAACGAGTTCCGCAATGTCTGGTCGTCCTTCTATTGTCTTACGGATCGCGTGACGCATCGCCTTGTAATTATTAATGTAGACACGTTGCCTATCAACAGCTGTTGGATGAACGAAAACGTTAGCAATGACAATCAGGTCTTCGACCGCTTCCTTCGGGATTGTTCCATCGGCTACACTGTCAACTACTGCCTTGGCCACTGCAGTCTGAGCGGGTCCGTAAACCATGCTTGCTTGACGCATTCCGGTAATCGTGACTGTCGGGACAATGAGGGTGATAGGCTTTACTGCAAGGTTCGGCTCCAAGAGAGCAAGTAACGGCTCATGCCCTGTCGTTGGGGCTGCTTTGGCTTTTGCGAATGCTTCACCCAAAGGTCCGTTCTTCTTTCCAATCATTAAATCAATGTGAGCTACTTCAGCTCCTTGTCCAGCTAATGCCTCACTGACTTTGAGGTTGAAATCCTTTATCACTTGTGGAGTTACGTCTAGGGCTTTGAACCGTTCTTCTATGCGCTTTTCTTCAATCTCGAAAGTTATCGGTTTAGGCTCCATCTTTCCCAGTTTCTCCAAGTCCAGCCTTAGCTCCTCTCTTGCTTCATAGGTTAACTCCCCCCCGACACTCAGTGGCATGCGAACAGGCCCGACTTTAATCTTCATCATGTTCAGAGCTGCTTTTGTTCCAACTGGTCCACTCCCAGCAATTATCCTAGCGATCTTCTGAACCCTATATTGTAGTTCTCGAGCTTTCTGGAGTTCGCCGCTCTTAACATAGTTGTAGATTTGAATCCAAATGTCTGGGATCACGTTGGCGCTTGCAAGAATCGCTCCTGAGCATCCGGCAGCCAAAGCTGCTACTACAACTTCGTCATGTCCGCATAAGACGTTGATTTTATCTCTAACTTTTTCCAGAACTGCTAGGACGAAACTTAGTTGTCCGCTGCTGTCTTTCACGCCGACGATGTTTGGAATCTGAGCGAGATCCTCAACCATCTGCCAAGGCAAGGACAAACCAGTGCATTGAGGAATATTATAGAGAATTATCGGCAAGTCAACCTCGCTTGCAATCGTGCTGTAGTGTTCGTAAATCCCGCGGTCTGCAGGCTTCAAATAATACGGTGTTACGACTAGGGCAGCATCAACACCAACGTCCTTTGCATACCTCGTCATTTCAACAGCTTCAGATGTTCCACTTGCTCCTGTTCCAGCAACCACAGACACCTTGCCGTTGACCTCGTCAACAACGATTTTGATGACCTTTTTTCTCTCTTCTACGGTTAGATTTACGAATTCGCCTGTAGTGCCACAGGGAACAACTCCGTGAACACCCAATCCAATGCAGTGATTGACTAGTACTCGCAATCTTTCTTCATCAACAGTTTTCCCATCATCCCTGAACGGTGTAACCAGAGCAGGAAGAATACCCTCAGGCTTAAACATAACACTTCTCGCCTTTTCACCTAACCTTGAGTTTTGCATGGTTAATAAACTTTGAAATACCGATTGAACGAATCGAACATCCGGTTCACACAGAGTATCTCTGCCGAAGAGACGTGAAAAATCGCTGCGAATGAGAGCAATGTAAAGGCTCAGCAGACTTCTGATCGATAGCAACGAAGCATTTACGAATTTAAGCACGAGAATAGAGAATTCTAATCCCAAAAACGCTTAAATCACGTCCACCTGAATAGACTACTTGTTTGAGGAACTGACCTATGGATGATCTCAGGCAAAGACTGATGATTAAAGAAGAGAATCTGAATCAAATCAATGACTTTCTGCTTAAGAAGGATAACCCTCTCACAAATGGTCTGCTTGAGATTGTTGAGAAATATGGCGGCGTCGATGAAATCAACCGCAAAGGAAAGGAGACCCGCAAACTTGGCAACCTCATGAAACGACTTGAAAGCAAGAAATCATCCTTCGTGAAAGATCTTGAATGGCTATGCAAACAACGTGACAGAGAAGCATTCATCAGCGTACCGGACTTCCGAAGGAAGATTCTTGGAAAGAAAGCAGATTTAATGAGATTTGACGATTCCTTTGCAGCCACACTTGAGATTAGTGCTTCCAATTTCTTTCCTTGGCTGATTGAAGAGGCAAAGAAGTCCATTGCAGGCCAAGAGTTGATGCCTAGTCGCTATATTCGCGTTCGTTCAATGAAAGAGCAAGTTGAAGATGATGATCTGCTTGCTTTTGCAGCGGCAATGCAGATCATAGGCGCATCCTACGTTCAGACCCTCGACACAAAGGGGACGTTGCCTGGGGCAGATGGCAAACCGATTAACGTTCACTTAGCGGGTCCAGAGACTATAACAGGCTATTTTGGCGGCGTTGGGATGCCGAATGAATACGCGTTGAAATGGGTTGATGAATTCCTCCACTACTACACTGAGTATGGTCTGCAGCAAGTTTTGAACACCAATACGGGCACTGTTTTGCTCGGTTACCTTATGCAAAAGCTCGGGATTGACATCGAATTCAAAATATCTGTGTTTCTAGGCTATGATAATCCGTATTCGATTTTGTGGACGCTTATGACCGCTAGACTTCTGAGCCGAGACGATGGTTCGACACCACTCATAGGTTTTAACTTTTCAAACTCTGTAAGCAACGAAACGATTGAGCTCTCAGCACAAGTTAGGGAAGCTTTTGATTTTGAAGACATTATGCGCATTGAACATCACATAACTGAGGCATACAAGAGTATTGTCAGACAACCATATGATCGGACAAAAGAACTCATGAAAATCGCGAGCCATGTTAGGAACATTAGTGCCAAACATGAAGGAGGAACCCCTGAAACTGAAAAGACCCGAGAACACCCTTCAGACATCCTTGACTATTTCATGCCAAAGAAAGACATAACCGAAAAAGGACTGATGCCAAAGCTGCTGACGAACTACTTAGATAAGCATGATGCCTTGAATAGAACTGCAAAAGCCCTAACTGAGTGTAGCTTGGTCTTCATTGCGGCTCAGAATCTGCATCGGAAATAGCCTTTAGTGAAGACTCAGAAGAGAGAGAAGAGCTGTCTGCGCTACCATGGTTCCCTAGGTTTCTTCATTATCAGGTAAAGCGTCGTGGCTACAAAGGAAGCTGTAGTTATCCCAAGAATGACTGCTAAACGCCTTGTGTTGTCAAGGTCACTTGTCGTGCCTTCAAGCTCTGTGTAGTTCTGGTGGAGTTCCCAGTAGGTTTGGTTGAGTTGATTGTACGTCTCGTTAAGCTGCCAATAGGTTTGGTTAAGTTGGTCGTACGTGTCATCGAGTTGCCAGTAAGTCTGATTTAGCTGGCCATAGTTCTCATTGAGTTGACCGTATGTATCGTTGAGTTGCTGATAGGTTTGGTTTAGCTGGCCATAACTTTCGTTTAACACTCTGTAGTTTTCTTTGAGGTTTTCGAAGTAGACGTTTTTGACGTATGTTATTGCGAAACTTGGATTGCGCTGAATTGGTTCATCTACTACAGTGTATTTCAACTGGAGCTCGCAGTAGATTTGACCATAAACGTCGTTTGGCACGAACAGGTTGTATTCTTTTTCGAGTGTTTGATTAAAGGTCCTTGACTCGTTTGCTGCCACGCTTGTCAAGTTCAGATAAGTTCTCTCTGGTCCACCCATGTTGAAACCGTAAGTGCTGAGGTTGAAATAGTCTATGTCCACACGGCCGGCTGTGTAGTTAGCCCAGAGTTGGACTGTTATGTTTTCTCCAGGGACAGTTTCGTTTGTGGCGAACAATCGCAGAGAGATACCGACATAATCCACTGAAAAGAATGATTGCACCTCATTACTGCCTATGGCCTTGGTCGATTTGGCAAGTGCCAGCATAAGAAGTGCAACTACGAGAAAAATAACTAGAGTCTTACTTATCTTCATTCAGTTCACCAACACTTGGGAATAGTCAGTGTGTTATAACAATCTGTTTTTAAGGTTTATTGCCTTTATTTTGTAGTTTGGAGGTCTTTGAGAGGCGTTCTTTCTGATTGGGGCATGTAGCGGAAGTTTATCTGATTGAGCGGATAAGTCGTTGGTATATGTATATGAAGTAGATTAAGGCGAACGCTGTCAGGCCTACTTCGAGTGTTAATATGGTCTGATTCTTCTCGACTGCCATGAAGTAGCCATGCTGGAATATGTCTGAGAAAACCAGGATCTGCAGAAATATAGCTCCTCCTATGGAGCTTAGCCCTAAGCTGTGGAAGAACATGCGTATCCGGCGGTCGAGCTTTGCGTTGGTGGCCATACTCATCTTGAATAGCAAGAGTTGATACTCGAACTTATAGCTTATGTATCCCCAAAATCGACAAGACATAATAATTCCACGTCAATACACAAGCTGCACCTCGACAACAGAAGCAAAGAACATTCGTCGGATTCCCATTAATGCCTTTTTTTCTCAAGCGCGGCTACTCTTCTAATTCCAATATCGCTTCTTTCACCATTGAAACCGACTTCTCGAGCTTCAACCTCGTCTCAGATTTCAATTCAAGTTCAAGCACCCTCTCAATTCCGTTTTTTCCAAGAATAACGGGCACTCCGACGGAGACATCTGAAAACCCATACTCTCCCTCTAAGTATGTTGAGACGCTCATGACTCTATTTCTTCCTCTCAAAATCGCATCAACCATGATCGCGATGACTGTTGCTGGAGCGTAAGTTGTGGATCCCTTCAGTTTGATAACATCAGAGCCTGAAGTTATTGTCAAGTTTATTATCTGCTCAATCCTTTTTTCCTCAAGCAAGCATCTCAATGGTATTCCTGAAACAGAAGAGCATTCCACAAGAGGAACCATGGAATCACCATGTTCACCCACGACCAATGCACGGACATCCTCCTTTGAGACATTCAATTCCATTGCAATGTGAGACCTAAAGCGTAGAGTATCCAAGATGCTGCCCATCCCAAAAACTCTGTTTCTTTCGAAACCTGACTCCCTGTACGCAATGTAGGTCATGACATCAACAGGGTTTGTAACAAGCATAAGCTTACATCTAGGCGCATACTTCACGATTTCCTTCACTATGGATCTGACTATCTTGGCGTTAGTGTTCATGAGATCGATTCTTGACATGCCTGGCTTTCTGCCCTGCCCAGCAACAACTATCACAATTTCAGATCCTTCCATCTCTCTGAAATCGCTTGTCCCTTTGATTTTTCCGTCAAACTCTATTGCAGGTGCGGCCTGCATCATGTCAAGCGCCTCCCCTTGAGCCAGATTCCCAGCAACATCGATCAGAATTACGTCGCTGACTCGGTGTCTCAGGATGTCGAATGCGGCAGCGCTCCCAACTTTTCCGGCGCCAATTATGGAGATCATGAATCTTCACGAATAGTTAGAGTCTGAATCAGATAAACTAAACTATGTCAAGAAAACGCTCTTTCTTTGCCAAGCGACATCTCTTTCACACCTCTGATTATTTCATAGCTTGCATGAAATGTCAGAACAAGCTCACAATAGCACAGATGAGGCAGTAAGCAGCTTGATTCACTCGAACGGGTGAGAGAATTGACAACAGCAACTAGCGAGATTTCGCTGGGGACGTCGGGATGGAGCTACAAGGAGTGGATAGGGCCGCTCTATTCGAAGGAGGACAAGAGCTTACTTCGCGCTTACACGAAGACTTTCAAAACGGTTGAAATAGATTCCACGTTTTACAGATACCCGTCAAAAGGCATGGTCATGGGGTGGGCCAGATATTCGCCTGACGACTTCGTGTACACTGCAAAACTCCCAAAACTCATCACACACGTGAAGAAAGCCACTAAGATACTGGAGCAAGCTCATAAAGAAAAGGAAGCATGGCAGTTCAAACGCTATGGTCAATGACAACGTTGTTGCTGTCTTGGTTTTGTTCTTCTGCAAACGTTGGAGATAGCCAGCATAATGTGTGGGAGTGTGAAAACACTGAAAACCTTCGTGTACTTCGGGTTTCCAGCTTTTCTTACGACTTCAGCGTTTCCTCCTGCTTCCAGGTAGCCAGCTACGAATGTCTCAGCAACGGTTTCCGCGAGTTTGGCATCAGCAAAGGGCGGGAAATAGTGACCAGCGTAATACAGAAACTCGGATACATCCCAAGCTGGGTCCCCTCTCCTTGATGACTGCTCAAAATCTGTCAAAATGATTTCGCTGTTTTTGCCTATCATTATGTTCTCCGGCTTCGTGTCGCCTAGAGTGACGTCTAGAGAGTGCACTTTGGCAAGTTTCCTGCCAATTCGCTCTATGAGTTTCAATTCTCTCTTTGCCTTGACAGCGGTCTTAAGGTTGATAAGTCGTTTTATTGCATTGCTGGCGTTCTCTCCATCTATGTATTCCATGAACACTAGACGCTCAGCAGGACTTGCGTACAGAAGTTTTGGGACTGCAAAGCCCTTTGAATATAGGAATTGATTCATAGCACATTCCCTTTCAAGTCTTGGGCGACCCAGAACGGCAAACGACCTTGTTCCAACACTCCAAAGCGTGAGTGGAAACCACTTGAAACTTGACCAATCCTTAAACCTCTTTACGACGATTCTTCTCTCTGATCCGACGTCGCATACTCTGAGCAGATAGACGTCGTTTAGAATTCCTCCTGTCTCTTCAAACGTAATCTTTGTTTCTTTTCCCACATGGAATGCTCTTCTCGCCAGCGTTTCGACATTACTTCTACTATTGAGGGGAACCAATCCCGACCCTGTTGGGATAAATACATATTTCTCAGGCACTTGAAACCAATGTGCCAGAGCAGAGCCTTCAAACCTCTGGGTGTTCATTAATATTTCCTTGTCTGCTGAGAAGGCGTCTAAGAGTATCGGTAAAATTCCTAGCAAAGATGTGAAAAGGGCTCGTGGCACAGTTTTAGAGAGATTAATGATTCGAGTCTTCGGGCTTCTCGCATGGTCTACGAATTTTTCAGACATCTGCACATAACCGTTGGAAAGACTAACAAAGCCATCTCTTTCTAACTCCCTCAACGCCTCTAAGTAGCCGTGAAGCGCGCGATTCACGTTGTCTTTCCAGTTACTTTCAGAGGTGAACTCCCACAAACCAGAAGCAATTGGGGGAAAAAGTCGAACTCTGTTCAGTATGACCGCATATACGAAGTATTCGGGTCTTATACGAAACTCGTAAGATAAATAGGGAAAATCCAACACAAGATTTTCCAATAGCTCAGTGACTAGGCGTTTCTTTAACTTGACTTCTTGAATTCGCAGATAGTCAGCACTCACTAAAGGTAAGTATGGCAGAATCAACCTCCAAGCCAAAGCTTCACCGAGAAAGCCTCGATCAACGTCTCTTTCAAAAACCCACTTGTCGACCGCAACAAAAATAATGTTTCTCTTACCCAGGGTTTTCATGTAATTTCTGAGCTTTTGTTGGAAATCCTTGACTACAATCAAGACATTAACGGTTGTTTTTGACGCAGATGAGGTCGATAGATCATTCATAAAAATGCATGCAGATGTAATCTGATCAGGATTAGCAATCTGCTTGGATAGGCTTAGAATCTCGTCAGCCAACACTCTGTTCAAGTTTTTCGCGTTTTGGATCAACGTTTCACCTTGTGAATAGGTGACAACGATAGATAGAGTCTGCAGTCCTATGAAATATACCTAGTGTCTCTGAGCTATAATACCGTAGAGTCTCAGGGCCCTGAGTGCCTTTGCGGCCTTGTCCGGCAGATTGTAGAGAGGTATTCTCGTGTTGCCTATAATCTTGTGCACTAATGCAAAGTCTTCGCCACCTGCAGGTACGTCCACAATGGGCTTGTGTGGATATTTCGATGCGACCCTCGGAATCACTTTGGCGTCTTCGGGTTCGAAAAAAGTAGATTTGAGCATGTTTATTACGAGTACTCCATCCACGTTTTTGTCTGCAAGAACTAAACCTAGCACTTTTTCGTACCGGCTGGCCCTCGCATCAGCAATGAGGTCTATTGGATTCATGGCCTCTACGCCGGGATACAGATCCTCAATTTTGCGTTTTGTTTTTTCAGACAAGTCGGCGAGCTTCAGATTGTTTCTTACCACTGCGTCTCCTGCCAATATCGCAGGTCCGCCTACGTTGCTGACGATAGCCACGTTATCGCCAAGCATAGGTGGCTGTTTTGAAAGGGCTATTGCCGAATTCAGTAATTCTTCAATGTTTTCGACTCTTATTATCCCCGCTTTCTTACAGGCAGCGTCAAAGATTTCGTCTAATCCTGCTATCGAGGCAGTATGCGATTTAGCTCTGTGAGCGGATTCACGCGTTATACCGCCTTTTAAGGCAAGGATAGGTTTTGTTTTGACGAGTTCTCTTGCTTGTTTGATGAATTCTGTGCCGTTCTTGATTCCTTCTAGGTAGAGGCAGATTACTTTCGTATTTTTGTCATTGCCGAAGTATCGCAGTAGGTCGAGATCGTCCACGTCTATTTTGTCACCAACAAAGGCAAACTTGCTTATACCGACGTGGTAGAAGCAAGCCCAGTCGAGCATGCAGGAACCGACTCCCCCACTTTGAGAGATAACTGCAATGTTTCCTTTCTTTGGCATAACGTCTTTTTCGAATGTTGTATTCAAGCCGTTAGCGGTATTTATCACGCCCATGATTGTGTTTGGGCCTAGGATTCTGATGCCATATTTCCTTTTGAGGTTGAGGAGTTTTCGACGTTGGCTGTCCTTGTACCCACCTGTGATCAAGACAAATGCTCTTGTGCCTTTCTTTGCGCACTTTTCGACTTGCCTAATTGACTGGTCTGGTGGGAGCATTATTACTGCGAGATCTGCTGACTCACTTTTTCTCAAATAATCTTCCGTGTTTTCTTTGTTTTTTGTGTCGAGCACTTGGGTCTCGTTGTGGAAGAATTTTCGCATGTTGTGAATAACGTCGTTGAAGAGTTGAGGCGAAGACATACCTACTTTTTCTCGAATCACACTTGATCCTATCAGTACGACTCTTCGGGGTTCAAAGAGGGTTCTTACTTCAACCATTCAAATCGAGCCTCAAAGTGACTAACTTGTCGATAGTGAAAGGAACCAAAAGATATGTTGTCCATGCTCATAAAGTTAACCCGAAATCAACTATCATCCCTTCTTCCCGCTTCTGCCGCGTGCCAAGACGCTATTTGCGCTCCAATATCTTCATGTACCTGTGTGGAGCGTTTGCGTATCCGTTAGGGTTCAATCTTGACTCTTCCCCCTCTAAACCTGTACTGGCTTGATGGTGTTAAAGTAGTCTTCGCTACGGATAGGTCTTTCTGGCAACGTTATCTACTCACCAAGCCACAATCAGCTTCACAACAATGAAAATCGGAAAAGCGTTCAGGTCAAAAGACTTAACAGTATCGATTTTTACAAAGGTTGTTATCAACCGAAGACTTGATAGAACCTCTTCAATATACCATCTGACGAGAGTTAACAGTTAAAACCCCCTCTGACGACAAGTTACCAGAACCCATCAAGAAAACACTTTTATGTTAGACTCGTTTACTAAGAGGGGAAAAGGATGGTGACCCAATGTATAGCACAGTTCAAGAGCAGTTGCGCATGTTGCGAAAGGAACAGGACGATTCCGTAAGGCTGGACCTGATTCTCGCGCTGTTGGAACAGAGAAAGCACGTTAGCTAATCATTTTTGTTCTTATGCAACGCCCTCATCTAATTCTCGTAGATTCTGAGCGAGTTCATCAGTGCGTTCAGATATTCCGTAATGACTCTCTATCTGCATGAAGGAAGGAGTTCAGCGTTTCCATGATATAACACTTAGTCACACTGGAATTATCTATTCACCGAATTTTTGCAGAAAAAGACGATAGGCCAAGAATCACCGAATACTTTACAGAACCGGAGAACTTCCTCTTCAGGTCTTCTAACCTTTCTTCATCAACGCTTTTCTTAAGCTTTCGATTTTGAGCGTGTCCAAGTCTAGATAAGCAAACCTAGCGTTCGAGAAGCTTCATGTATGCAAATGCTGCTCCGAGGGCGAAAATCGCTGAAAATGCTGCGACGCTAAGTATCGAAGTGTATGAGAATGAGTAGTGGCCTGGCAGTAGAAAAGAGCGGATCATGTCAGAGGCGCTAGTCAAAGGGTTAATCTCAGCTAGTGTAACCAGTGCAGCTGGAAACTTGCCGCTTTTTCCCAGATCCTGTATCAAGGAGAGAGGGTAGAAGACGCTGCTGCAGAAGAAAAGCGTGTAGTAGACTAGTCCTCTTGCGGTGATGAATTTTTCGAGGCTCGACGTAGAGACTGCGATAGCGATGCTCAGGCCAGAAATGCCGACTGCTAGAAGAAAGAGAACTGCCAGGATTAGCAGTAGCTGCCATATTGTGGGAAATCCTAGGAAAATGAAGCACGTGAGTAAGAGCGGGGACATGTATAGCATCCCTCGAAGCCCTCCTGAAAGCACTCGGCCGATGGCGAGTTCGAATCTCGTCATTGGAAGACTTAACATGTAGTGATGTACCTCTCTTCGGCGTTCCATGTTTATTTCTCGCCCGATCATGAAGGCTGATGCAAACAAGCCTGTCACAGCTAGTCCGGGTGCGAAGAAATTAAAGTAGCCGCCGATCTGTGCTGACAGGGTTGGGAATAGAATATTGTTGTAGACGATTGCCATGATGAAGAGGTCTGCTAGATTCATGCTGATTAGGCCCACAAGCCACCACTTGTATCTGAAGAAGTTTCTGAAATCATGCTCGACCATACGGATGATTCCCTTCATCATTGCCAGCCGCCTCCTTCAATCATCCTTTCATAGATTGTCACGCCTAGCAAAGTGAAAAGACCGAAGAAAGCGACAACTCCAAGGAAGGGCAGAAGAGGATTCTGTAGCACAAAAAATGTAGATTCGATACCTGTTCCCCATCTAAATAGGTCTGCAGCATAAGTAACAGGGTTGAAGCTTGCAATCGAGCCGTAAAGCGGGTTAGCCGTCTGGACATATACTAATGGATACATGGCTGTGCTTAAGCGAACAATGAATGCGTCTAACACCCCCATCAGAATGTCAAACCGATCGCTGGATTTGATCAACACTGCTATTGTGATGCTCATGCCTGAGACGCCGAAGGAGAATAGGAAAAGTGCGAGCATCGAGACCAGAAAATTCAGTGGGTTGATAGCACCGATTACGAACATGGATACGGCTATCAAGGGGCCAACGTAAATGAAGGATCTGAGGCCTCCCCCTATTGATCTGCCCAGTACCAGCTGTCTCCTCGATACAGGGAGGCTCAAAAGGTATTCGAACACGCCGTGCTCTGCTTCTTCGTAAATGTCGAATCCAATGAATATGGCAGCTGAGTAGAGCGTCATCACAGAGAGCCCAGCCACGTAGTATTGGAAGTAGCCTGGGATATTGATCATTTGTGAGGCTATGAGCCCGAACAGTGCTATCTGTGAAACGAACCAGATGGCGCGCATTATGATGAGAAATTTGTACTGGAAAAAAAGCCGGATATCTCTCTCAATCACGAGGAGAAGCTTATTCGTCTATAATTCACCTCTCGTCTTTCTGAGCCTCTTCAATTGTCAGACCGGTATAGTGCGCGAAAACATCGTCAAGGCTTGGTTCGCTCATTCGTATAGAGGTGATGGGCACGTTCTTTTTCGAGAACAACGCCATTATGTTCGGTACAACTTCCTCCACTTTGTTCAAATAGAGGCGCAAGTTTGTTGGTTTGATTTGCATGACATCTACAACTTCTTTCAAGCCCTTGAGGTCTTCGACGACGCTTGCAGGAGCGTCTTGTCCGAGTTGAACGTCAACTATATCGCCTCCCAGAATACTGTCCTTCAACTTCTTAGGGGTGTCGCGAACAAGCAACTTGCCTTTGTGCAATATTGCAACTCGGTCCGATAACTGGTCAGCTTCATAAAGCTCGTTTGTAGCGAGGATAATTGTGCTTCCTTCGTCCCGCAGTTCAAGGAGCATGTTCCATATCTTGTGCTTTCCCACTATGTCAATCTGGGCAGTTGGCTCGTCGACGATAGCGATTTTTGGTCTCTGGACTAGGATTTTGGCCATTTCGACTCTTTTGCGCATTCCGCCGGAGAGTGCATGGACGTTTTTGTGTCGAGGCTCCCACATGTCTACAGCGTCAAGAACCCCCTTTACTCTTTTCTTTCGTTCTTGAGTCGGTAGTCCGCAGACTTTGGCATGCCAGTTCACTACGTCCCAAGGTGTGCTAACCCACAGCATTTTCGGTTCTTGAAAGGCTATGCCTAAGAGACCTCGCACCTTGTCGGGATTCTTGCGTATGTCATAACCTCCTACAATGGCAGTGCCTTCTGTAGGTTTTATGACAGTGGCCAGCATGAGAATGGCTGTTGTTTTGCCTGCGCCGTTAGGTCCAAGAAGACCAAGGATCTCGCCTTCTTCAACATCCATGCTCAAGTGATCAACTGCAGCAAGGTCCCCGAATTTCTTTGTGAGGTTTTCAATTTTTATTATGGATGGCATCGATACAACCACACACAGTTGAAGCAGATAGAAAGACAAATCGGTCAGATGAGACCTCGGCTTAGTTAACTGTCATCTGACTGTTTGGATCTTTTCCATCTGCTTCTGAGTTTATTTAGAATGCTAAGACTTCACGTTGAATGGTTTAAGGTTTTCGTTGACGTAGTAGTGACACAGACAGCTTTCCATTGTACGGTTTTTCCTTCTTTAGAACAGGTTGATAGAGCTTCGAATGCAACTCCCCCAGCGCTGGCCCCGCGAGAACACATAAGCTTACTATGCCGATCGATCGTGTCATTCATCTCCGTAAATGTGTCGGATTCCTTGAAAAAACGACATGATAAAGCTTTAAAATGATCAATGTTTTATAGTATTTGCCCAGTTTGAGGGCCGGTAGCTCAGCTTGGCTGGAGCGTTCGGCTGATAACCGGAAGGTCGAGAGTTCAAATCTCTCCCGGCCCACTTTGGAATGAACCCGACCTGCTTTTCCGGGGGTTTTCTCCGTTGGCTGCTACTTTCTCTTTCTGAACAGCATAATGTTTTCTGGTGTGGTGCATATGTATTCGAATCCTGCTTCGACTAGTTCTGAGGCTTCCTTAGTGTTCTGGGCGACTTTTGAGGTGTATTCGTCGTCTTTGAACTCGATGAGTTGCGTGTAGACGAGTGTGTTTTTGATGCTTCTGTGTCCGAGCAGTTTCATTACGTAGAGGATGTTTTTGGTCTTGTGGTATTCTGTCGTTGCTTTCCAATGCCTGAACGTGTGAAAGTGTATTTGGGCGAGTCTAGTGTTCTGAAGCTTGTGAGCTTGCCTTTTTCGCTGTCTCAGCTGCAATTTTTTGTCTCAACTCCAAAACTTCAGCTTCAAACCCGCAAAGCCTGGTGACGCCTGGGGATGGCATGCTTAGGCGTCTCAGAGTTCGATTTGTAGTAATCATCTCGGGGAAAACAGAAGTGAACTGAAATCCCCGCTCATACTGACGTGTTTATCATCATAGGCGCGCTATGTGCATTTCGACTTTCAGAGCCAACCCATCAAACGCAGAGGATTGCGAATCGCGTTTTTTGCGTGGCTAACTTCGCCTTTTTCAAGACACGTTGAAGCGTACCGTGGCGACTTCACTGGGTCTTTATATTTAGTTTTTGATCTTCAATTTTAAAGTATTTAGCCAAGTTTTCACCGACTATCTATTCAATGGGGTTCGTTTTTTAAGCTCGCGCTTTGTTTTCTGTTTTTCGAAGCTAATCGCGATCTGGCCTGGGGCTACCCTTCACCTCAGTGCATCAAACCGAAACGTGTTTTAATCCGCCAAAGCGCAATCTTTCAGACTTTAAGATAACATTTTTTTTCCCAATGGAAATTCTAGAGTGAACCTGGTTCCTTTTCCGAACGCGCTCAGCAAACTCGTTTTGAATTGGGTTGAAGCCATAGAAGATTATATGAAGAACCACGCCAAATAAGGAGAGGCGAAAGCATGAGAGATACCAGCCACAAAACGATATGGGGCATCATAGAAAAATTTGGCAAAGGCACGCTAGCAAACTATAACCCTGATAGAAAAACCATAACTTTTTGCTTCAGTAAGAACTCGAAAACCTCACGCGAACTTCTCATAAAAACATTACAGGAACTGGGTTATATTGGCCACATTAGAAACAACGGAGAGGTAGTTTCAGAAAATGTTGAAAAAGAAGATATAGCTCTAACCAAAAAAAACCACCAACTCATAATTCACCTAAATAAAAAGCCATCTGGAGATAAAGAAAAGGACGTCCTGAAAGAGCCTACTTAGCCTATTTTTAGTTCCTGTAACAGCACGTCCAAACATAGCCTAAAACAAGTTCTGAG
>JALHSQ010000012.1 GCA_022865885.1 Candidatus Bathyarchaeota archaeon
ACGAAACATCATGAACCGCCCTAATAGCACCAAAACTCTTAGAGAGACCCTCCACCTTTAACAGAGGAACAGACCCCTTCATCCAACATCAACTTCCCATCGCAAACAGTTAACCAGAAACCCAATATAAAAATATCGATTTTACAAATACCAAAGTTATTGAACAAGAATGGCAGGGCTTGAATTTAATGGGTTAACTCACATGATGGCCGTCGATGCGTCTCGGTCTTGAAACATGCGATAGTCAAGCATAGTGGAAGTGGATGTTTTATGTTGTGCAGTGTTTCGGAGTTAACAAAAAAATCGATATAGGACGGGGCGGCGCATCGGCGGAAGAGGCATCTTAGTGGCGCACTCGTTAGCCTTAGCCGTAAGCTTCCATATTTTGTCTCTTGCGAGAAAACTAGTTTTGTGGCCGATGCGTCCAAGCGCATTGGAGCTCAAAGACATGGATTTGTAGTCGTCAAAAGTTCTATAGAAGAGCTTGACTCCATATTCTTCAGGTCGGGTGGCCATAGGACAATTCGGGTCGATCACGTAACGAAAAGGAGGAAAGACGACGGTCCAGATTTTGTCTGACATTTTCGCGAGAACCTTTTTGAACATGGGAAGGAAATCCGCGGTCTCTTCCGGAAGCCCTACCATGTAGTAGATATCCGTTTTTACACCGAGGTCTTCACAGTCTTCGATCGCTTTCATCATTTGGGAATTCGTGAATCCTCGACCAGCATGCATCCTCACTTCGTCGGAAGGCGAGTCTGGCGAGATTGCCACTGCCGTTTCATAGGAGATGCGCTTCATTTTCTCTAGGAATGAGCGTGAAGGTACTCGAAAGCTTTCATAGTATATACAGATATCGAGATTCCTCTTTTTTATCTCGTCGAACAGTTGTGTCTGATACTTCTCCGTACCTATTTCAGGATCGTGGCTGAGCGAAATTTGTTGAACGCCAAGGTGAGACAGGTTCTCGATGTCTTCTGCAACTCTCTCCGGCGATCTAAATGCAATGTTCTCTCGACCTGTGAGTAATCTATAGGCATTTCTGCCTCCTCCGCAGTGAACACAATCGTACGGGCATCCTCTTGCAATGTTGAGCCAAAAGCGGGGGCGCTTGTCCTTGAAATACCCTGATTGGGAGATTCTCATGTAGCTTTTCCAATTATCCAGTGCTGGTAGATTCGTAAGATCCAAATTATCGAGGTTCTCGTTGGGCTTCGGAATCGGGTTATGCTTTACCAATTCATGACTTCGGTAAGCAATGCCTGGAACATCTTGCCAGTCTTTTCCATCGCTAATCTTTCTTGCCAGTTGGACAAAAGAAAATTCTGCTTCCCCCAAGATGATTGCGTCTATGGATGCGTACTTGAGAAGAATCTCATTGTAAAACCACGTAGCAGTGAGCCCGCCTAGGACGACGAGGCTGTTGGGATGATATTTCTTGCAGAGATTCGCTACGTTTATTGCTCCGTCTGAGTGAACAGTCCAATGGAGGTCAATTGCAAAGACTTTCGATTGAATTGAACGGATGTATTTCTCTACATTATAAGACGGGGACAGCATTTGTTCAAGACCGAGATTAGTGAATTTTACGCTGAAGTTGTTTCTGTGTAACTCTGACGCCAGAGCGAACTCACCCATCGGCATGATGGGGTATTGCACTGTGCTCTCTTCTTGCTTCAGTGTTGCTGGAGGATGAAGAAGTACCACGTCGTAGCTCTTCACTTGCCCACTCTTCTATCTGGAAAGCACTTGGCTGAGGTCAGTGCAAGTTCCGGGAGGCCAAGGAGAGAAGATTAGGAGAAGAATGCAAGTATATGTCATAACATTCAATTCGCATAAAATAGTTGAAAAAAAGGGAGGATATGCGGATTTGGTGAAGCAACTAGAAGTATTGGTTGAACATCGTTTCATAGTCATCGAGGAGTTTCTGACTCCAGGCGGGTGGAGTACCTTTGGCGGGCCATGTTAGCATTTGGACGTCTTCTTTGCCTTTCCAGAAGGTGTATGTGTTTCCCCAAATGTTTGGGTTATTGACATTGTCCTTGTTGACACTGTAGACGGGTGATACGCCCTGAGGCATGGAAA
>JALHSQ010000086.1 GCA_022865885.1 Candidatus Bathyarchaeota archaeon
CGCAAAGGGCATTGTGGCACCCATCAAAACTCCAATAACAAAGGCTTGACTCAAGACAGACGAAAAAAGCCCTACCTTCTGGGCATAGGTAGCAAAAAGTACGACGGTTGACACGGTTCCTGATGCTGTTGCAAATGCCTTTGCGTAGGCTTTTGTTGTATTGCCCATGGAATCAAGCTTCTGCAACGTTTCGTCTGTTCTTGCTGACATTCCGACCATCTGAGCTATTCCCTGTGCATTGTCGCTGATCGGCCCAAATGCATCACCTGACATGATTATTCCAATAGCAATATCAGTTCCAAGGTTTGCAGCGACGACGCCGTAAATACCGTAGATGGGGCCATTTATGATATAGGAAAATAGTATTGAACTGACCATAAACATGAATGGAAAGAATGGACTTTGCAGAGCGTAAGATATGCCTGTAATGATGTTAATGGCTGCTCCTCGTTCGGATGCTTCCTCCATCTGCCTCACAGGCCTTCCGTTGGCACTGATATAATATTGCACGACAAGCCCCACGGCGATGCTCGCAAATATGCCACTCAGTGCACTGTAGAAGATTCTAACGTCGTTTAGAAGCCATACAGAGGATAGATATGCTCCAACGGTACTGATTGCAGCAGCAATGAACAAACCGGCATTGAAGGACATTATCGGTTTGACACTCTTCCAACCTCTAACAACAAAAACCCCGACAATTGTGGCCAAGACTCCTGAAACACCTAAAGCGAGTGGAAACATGAACACGGCTGTTCCCCACACGCCCAGGAAAGTGCTCCCAATTATCATTGCAGTTACATAGTCATCGCTTATCGACTCGAACAGGTCTGAGCCTCTTCCCGCGCAGTCGCCCACATTATCACCAACTAGATCTGCAATTACCGCGGGATTTCGAGGATCATCTTCTGGAATGCGCAATTCGATTTTGCCAACTAAATCTGCGCCTATGTCTGCTGCTTTCGTAAATATCCCGCCGCCCAACTGTGCGAACAAAGCGGCTAGACTGGCACCAAATCCATATCCAACCAATAGATTAGGGTCCCTATGACCATACAGAAGATAGAGTACGCTTACTCCGATGAGGCTCAATCCAACAACTGAAAGCCCCATCACGGCTCCTCCTCTAAAAGCAACCGTGAATGCTTTTTCAGGCGATGTGCTAGCAGCGTTTGCGGTCCTAACGTTTGCTCTGACAGCCACGTTCATTCCTATGTACGCAGCGACTAGTGAAAGCAATGCCCCAGAGATGAAAGAGAAAACGGTTTCTAACCCGAAAATTGCAGCGATTGGAAATGAAAGCAACATGATAAGGAGCAAAATCGTCTTATACTGTCTTTTTAGAAAAGTTTTGGCGCCAATTCTTATGTATCTGGCGGTTTCCCGCATTTGAGGAGTTCCGGGATCTTGTTGATAGATAGACCAAGTTAAGTACGTTACAATGAGCATCGCAAACGCTCCTGTGGCTAAGGCAATCCATGCGAGGTCCATTTTTCAACGCTTCGCCTCCCCTATCGATTTTTCTCTCTAGCTATTTGATGTAAGTCCTAGTCAAAGGACAATACGAACATATAAACCATTTCTCGCTGTTCTTGCACGCGATAACGGACACCAAAACACAGATCATCTTGAACCTGCCCCCCCCCGGATTTGAATCCCACACAGTGGCGACGTCTCCCGCAATCCGTCGAAGATGACCGTTTTCTTTCAAGCGGACATAAAAGGACTGCTAGAGAACTGCTCTACTTCGAAATGTAAGCTTGTCTGCCCGGAAAGTAGTAGTATGGGGAAATCAGCAAAAAGAGGAATGCAATGCCGCTCAGAGTGAAACTATGCCGGGAGTCCGAGTGAACAATGTCTTTAACGTCCTACAGATCAGGTTCTTCATTTTGAGAATCGGTCATTTTTCCATACGTCCGCAGCGTCACTGTAGCCTCGTTTTTCCCAGTAACCACTCTCTTTCTTGGACGTGAAAGTGATTCTTGTGACCCACATAGCACTCTTGTATGCATACTTGCTTGGCACGACCAATCGCAACGGAAAACCATAACCTTCTTCCAAGGGCTTCCCATTAAGCTTGTGAGCCAACAGCACATCATCTCCTGAAAGCTCTTCTAACGTTAGCGAAGTTGTGTATCCATCTGCACACGTAAAGGCCACGAATCTCGCGGTTTCTCTTGGTTTTACATGCTCTACGATGTCTTTGAAGCGGACTCCTTCCCACTTGCAGTTTGGAACACTCCAGCCTTCGACACAGTGAAAATCGCTTTCAGATTGAACCATTGGCAAATTCAAGAACTCGGACCACTTCAACTCTACTGGTCTCTCAACTAAGCCGTCTATTTTCAAAGTGTACGTTCCTAAATCTATTTTCGGATTAGGGCTTATGATGCCTGGATGATCAACACCCCACCTCAGAAGGTGTTTGACGGGAGTCTGGTTGGGAGGCAAATCCTTGGTTTTTGAAACCATCATTATCAAGAGGAAAAGATAGGATTCAAGAAATAAGGCTTACTGGAACTCGCATTGCACGGGATTTTTCATAAATTGCCAGCATTTCTCATGGTTTTAGTTAGGAGTTGCGTTGAAGAAGCTTGTGATTTGCTTCTGGCTTTTCTGTTCTTTCACAAGATTCGAGACTTTGACGCCGACTCTTCTTGCTTCAAGGACAGTTTCACTCAGAAATTTCTCGAAGAGCTCTTTTACTATTTCCTCCAAAACCTCCACATTGTCTACAGGGGTTTCAAGAGTCCTAGATCGAGTATGAACACTCATATCATTCAAGACAACGCTTATCCCAACAGTCTTGAAGACTAGTTTTTGCTGTAGGGTCACATTGTAGATTTCGTTGCATAACTGGTTTGTTCTCTCCAAGATTGAGCTTAGGTCTCTGGTATCCTCTTTCAACGTCGAGATTCTGCTGAAGGATTCAACCTCATTTTTTTCCTGAACAGGTGCATCATCTAATCCCAGTGAGGCATCGTGAAAGTAAACACCCAGCACTTTTCCAAAAATGCTAATCAACTTCTGAACGTCGTATTTTGCCAGATCGCCGATCGTGTTTATTCCTAGAGTCTGCATCTTTTCTCTGGTCTTTGTTCCAACACCGATAAGACGACCTACAGGAAGAGGCGATAAGAAAGCCTCAACTTGCTCGGACTCTATGATGGTGAGACCGTCCGGTTTTTGATTATCTGCAGCGATTTTGGCTATCAGCTTGTTGGGTCCAATGCCTATCGAAGATGTGAGAGCTAACCGGGTTTTCAATTCATTCTTGATTGCTTGTGCAAGTTTCTTTGCTTCCTGAAAGTCTCCTCCGGTTTTTTCGGTTACGTCGAGAAAGGCTTCATCTATTCCTGTTTGTTCAAAACGGTCAGCATGGCTTCGCAAGATAGCCATTATTCTCTCTGAGATCTCCTCGTAGAAGGCATCATCGACTGGAAGAAACACAGCGTTGACGTTCTCGAGTTTCTTTTTAGCCTGAAAGATGGGTATGCCGGATCTCACGCCGTATTTTCGTGCTATGTAGTTGGCTGTGCTTACTGCTCCGCTGTCTTCGCTGCGCCCTGAGTAGACGCAGACAACCACTGGCTTGTCTCGAATTGAGGGGTTTCTTGTCTCTTCGGCTTGAGCATAGAAATAGTCCAAATCCACCAGCATCATGACTCTTGCCAAAGGCCGCGACCCTCACCTTGGTTAGGTGTGCTAATGTGATTTACACCTTTCTTTCAAAGCCATTCATCAGCTACGGTCTTATTCACGAGATTCAGAAGATGTGTTGTCAAATCGCCTTGACAGGAGAATCCCCTTGGTCAAACACACGCCATGTTGGGATCAGCATCATTAAGTCAATGACTCACGCTTCACCGTAAACTCTACTAGGATATAATGATGAATTCGTCAGGTTTCTGTAACGTGCAGTTGTAATCTGTCGCCGTCACGGTTGAACACAGCTGCGCACTGTACATCCGTGTATGGAAAACCCACGAGCATTAGCACCAAGCCAAAAGAATGATTCAAATCTGCAATGGAAGGCAGCAGATTTCCCGAAGGATGGGAATGCACCGTTCCGACAATAGAAAAATCCAAAGGCAAAGTATGAAAAGGAACACTGGCAAAACCATGACCATAGGTGGCGAGCGGAGGAACAACAAGTTCAGAGACCTTGACGAGTCTTTCCGTTTTCTTGCCTCTCAACAACAGGATCATCTCTCTCGGATAGAGCCGCCTCGCGCTACTGAGAATTACCTGAAGCAACTCTTCACTTATCGCAACAGAACTTGTGGCTTTCATTCATCTTCAAGGTATTTAACCCGCCAACTGTCCTAATAAAGGAATGATCACGGGAGACGAAGACTATGGCTGCATTGAGGCTGCTGAAGACTACTACTTGCGACGCTTTCACGAATATGGCAATTGATGAAGCTATTCTAACAGCAAGAGTTGACGGTTTAGTTTCGGACACTCTGAGATTTTACCGGTGGAAGCCTTCGGCCGTCTCGATTGGAAGATTCCAGAAAATCGAAAACGAAGTCCAACCTGACAATTGCAGGAAAAACGGTGTTGACGTTGTTAGGCGGATAACTGGCGGCGGTGCTGTCTATCATGACCAAGAAGACGAAATAACTTACAGTCTAGTTGCCAGCAAGGAAGCCTTGAAAACCCAAGACATGGCTGCAGTCTACAAGAGGATATACGCGGGAATAGACAATGCTCTGGAAATTCTGGGTGTCACAGCAGATTTTGACGAAGGCAATGCTAGAACCTGTCCGAATCTGACAGTCAACGGTAGGAAAGTTTCTGGAAGCGCGCAATGTCACAAGAAAGGAATTGTCTTGCAGCATGGAACACTTCTTGTAAATGCCGATCTGGATAGAATGTTCACGTTCCTACGTGTTCCGTGGGCAAAAACACGCATGGAAATTGTGAAAGTGGCGAAAAGCAGGATCACATCAATAAATGCAGAGCTCGGAAGAGAGGTATCCATGGAGAAGATGGAGAACGTGTTGGTTGAAGGCTTCCAGAAAGCCCTTGCTATTGAATATACTGAAAGTGAACTGACGACGTATGAGCAGAAGCTTGTTGGAAAATTGTTCAAAGAAAAATATGCCACAGACAAGTGGAACTATGAGGCCTCAAGCGTTCTGGGTTAGTGTTTTTCGAGCCGCCATCTCAGGCCTTGAGACGTATCTTCGATTACCACTCCCATGGCTTTGAGTTCGATCCTGATTTCATCTGCGGTTTTCCAGTCCTTCAGTTTTCTGGCCTCTTCTCTCTTTTGTATAAGCTCTGCAGCTCCGGCTGGAAGTTTCTCTTCTTTCTTCACTTCGCCGATCACGCCAAGAACCTTGTCGAAGCCTGATAATAAATCAAATATATGGTCGGCCTCTTTTCTGCTGAGCAAGTCACTATCAATAAGGTTGTTTATCTCTCTGACAAAATCGAAAAGGGCGGCCAACGCAACACCTATGTTCAAGTCATCATCCATGGCATCTCCAAAGTCCTTTTTCACGCGGTCCATAAGCAACCGTGCATTTTCGCCGGAACCCTTTCCGTTCGCATCCAATAGCCTATACATGAAGTTTGTTAGACGTTCAACAGCGTTCTTTGACGCCTCCAAACCTTCAAAGGTGAAGTTGAATTGCTGTCTATAGTGCGTGGACATGAGCAGATAACGAACTGCCTTAGGGTCATGCCCCAGCTTGGCTATTAAATCTCGCACAGTGTAGTAGTTGCCAAATCTCTTGCCCATACGTTTGCCTTCAACTAGCAAGTGTTCATTATGAAGCCAGCAGTTCACGAATTTCTTGCCTGTAGCTGCTTCGCTCTGTGCAATTTCGTTTTCATGATGAGGAAACAGGTTATCAACACCGCCAGTGTGAATGTCAAACGTTTCGCCCAGATACTTCATGGACATTGCTGAACACTCTATATGCCATCCGGGTCTTCCCTTGCCAATTTCTGTCTCCCAAAAAACATCTCCATCATCCTCAGTCCAGGCTTTCCACAAGGCGAAATCACGCGCTTCTTCCTTCGCATACTCATCTACCTTTACTCTTGCGCCTGGTTTGAGGTCGCCGACTTTGAATTTTGATAGCATGCCATAGTCCCTAAACTTGGTAATGTCATAGTATACTGAGTCATCTTCGCCTTTGTAGCCATAGCCCTTTTCGATCAGTTTCTTGATCAGTGCAACCATTTCTGGAACGTGTTCGCTGGCTCTTGGGTAGTGTTCTGCTTTCTCGATGTTCAGGGCAGCTAGGTCTTCGAAGAATGCTCGGATATATTGTTCCGTGTGCTCCCTAAGTGGTATATTTGCTTTCTTTGAAGCGGCTATTGTCCTATCATCAACATCCGTTAGGTTCATGACTTGGGTGATTTGGAAACCACGATATTCAAGCCATCTGCGCAGCAAGTCTTCAAAAATGAAGGCTCTGAAATTGCCTATGTGCGCGAAATCCCAAACGGTGGGACCGCAAGTATACATCTTTACCTTGCCTTTCTCTATTGGAACGAATCTTTCTTTCTTGCGTGTCAGTGTGTTAAAAAAGTGCAGGTTTTCAGTTAAGGGCTTCATTCATCATTCCTGAAAAAATAGTGACGGTCGATATTTAAGTGTTTTATTTGGACCGTAGGCTAGTCATACTTCTTGACTCTGATCATTCTCCGATAGCTACGAAGATCTGCAGCGACGCATTTCAACAGGTGGATTTCCGCCATTGTCTTCTCAAACTTTGCGAGTTCTTCATGAATTCTCTGCAGAGGTGTTTTGTTCTCGTTCATTGTTCTCGCCTTGCTGCGTTTGATGGGGGACGTTCATTGTTTGTTGGCTAACTACGTAGCCATTTCCGTCATCGAGGAGAAAGGAGAAGGCTTCGAAAACGGAATAAAAGCTATTCATGGCTGTTTGTGGCTTAGCCTTCGACCTCAGCCCCCCACCTGCATCGTAAGACTTAAGATACGACTGTCCTATAAAAACATTACTTAGTGAAAATAAACCTTGAAAAGATAGGGGATCTAGCCTATGGCGAGAATGCCTTCCAAAACATTCTTCTCTTCAACTCTCAATTGTCCGCATAGCCACGTTCTCAGAAGTGAGGCAGGTCGTGGAAGTTCGCCACTGTAAGTTATGATTTGGCGATTCTTCAAGGCATCGACCTGAAAAGTCTTCTCAGCTTCCCTATAGAGGAAAGACACGGTCTGAGCCTGAGCTGCCAGAGTTTGAAAATCCGCCCATTGCTTGCATCTCAGTATCACAGGCGGACCGACTATGTCTCTTGGCTCGGTTGTTTCGCTGCTTTTCTCATGGAACTGCAACGTAGGTGCCCCTGAAGTGTTCGGCGAAGCTGATAGGTAGGTTATCAGGTTTGCTATTTCGTTCTGTAGTGTAGTCAGTCTTTCTTCGACTTTCTCAACCTTTCCGCTGAGTTCGCCAGTGTCACCGATCTTCTCTGTTATCGTGCCAAGCTCGTTTATGAGCTTGTCCAAGTCTTTCTCGTGTTCCTTCAAGACGTTTACTATGAAATCTATGGCTTCTAATGCTTCGTCTCTCGATGGGGTTTTCTTAGACATCAGTGCCAAACCTTCCTTCAACATAGTCAATACCGTTCTTTATAAATAAACATAGCGAATCCTCAAAACGTATCCATATGAAGAGGCACACATACTGATTGAGAATAACATGCAACAAGCCTCTGTAGATCAATTTTCACGCTCAAGCAAGCAGTAGGCCGAATTCCACTAGGTAGGGTTAAAATACGTGAGTTTCAAATGAACAAGATGCCAAATTGAAGGAAGGCAGCACATGGACGGACCATTAAGCTTTAATGAAAAAAGTGAGTTCATCAGATTTGCTTCACAAAACAATATCAAAATTGTCAACCTGTGCCACATTCCCGAAGATGGACGATTGAAGACTTTGAGTTTCTCAGTGACTGAAAAAGGCAGACTTGATGGAATCTTGGATTTTGGTGAAAGAGTTGATGGTTCAAGCCTGTTTTCCTTCATTGAGCCAGGCAAGAGCGACATTTACGTAAGACCAAGACTTGACAAGGCCTTTGTCAATCCTTTTGCCACGGTACCCACGATAAACGTACTGTGTGATTATCTTGATGAACAGGGCGAGCCATTGAAAATCGCTCCGAGAAATATCTTGGCGAGAGCAGAGGAAAAGCTATTCTCCTCAAGCAAGATTGTCTTGAAAGCTCTGGCAGAGCTTGAATTCTATGTAATGTCAGAGCCAGAAACCAAGATCCTCTTCCCAGCAGCTGAAGATAACAACTATCATGAATCTGCACCGTTCGCAAGATTTGAGAACCTGAGAAACGAAGTCTTGACCACTTTGGCTGATCTTGGCATCGCCACAAAATATGGGCACAGTGAAGTTGGAAAACTAGCGGACAGAAATGGCACGATTATCGAACAACACGAAATAGAGTTCACAATTCGAGATTTGAGAGAGACCGCTGAGACGATAACCCTTGCAAAATGGATCATCCGAAGCACTTGCGAAAAGCATGGAGTGTCAGCTTCTTTTTCCCCAAAGATCGCCATGGAACACGCTGGGACAGGAATGCACATACACTTGTGCGGTTCTATCAATAACCGCAACGTTGTCTCAGATTCAGACCGTAGCTTAACCGCCGATGCTAGGAAAATGATAGGTGGAATCCTGAAATTCGCACCAAGCCTTGCAGCGTTTGGAAATCCAACGCCAGTCTCATATCTTCGGTTCATCGCACGAAAAGAGTCTCCGACGCATGTTTGCTGGGGTGCCCGAAACCGACTGGCTCTCATACGCATCCCGTTATGGTGGAGCTTTGCAGAAAACAAGGAAAAGCCGCGCAGCCACATAGAAACTTTCGAATACAGGGCTCCAGACGCCTTCGCAAATGCGTACTTGCTGTTTGCAGGGATTGCCGTTGCTGTTGACTATGGACTGAGAAACCCTGACGAAGCATTAAGAACTGCTGAAGATCTCCGTGTAGAGACTGCCGATGATGAAAAGAAGAAAACTGATGTTTTGCCTTGTTCTTGCGAGGAATCTGCAAAGAATCTTGAAAAAGATAGACGATTCTATGAGGCAGATGGGGTTTTCCCAAGCAAGCTTATCGACAAGACGATAGAGAATCTGAAGACCTACAAGGACAAGGGTTTATGGAAAGAGTTAGCCAATAAGCCAAATGAAGTTGAAAGACTGCTGAGACAATACCTGCACTATGGCTAAGAAATGCTTATAGGGCATCCCCAACGGTTAAGGTTTCAGAAACAGAGTATTTGTGGGCGGATAGATCAGTCTGGCACGATCGCCACGTTGGCATCGTGGAGGTCGCGGGTTCAAATCCCGCTCCGTCCATACAATCTTCAGCAACAAGAGCATTGAATAGCCGGTTTTTCGCCATACTCAGACATTCAGACGACAATGGTTGGAAAGCAAAGCAATTTGGACCGTTTGTGAAGGCGAAAGCAAGATATACTCGACATTCATCTGGCATAGTTGCATGGTAAGGAAAGTCGTAGTCATAGGCATGGGATACGTGGGAATCCCGATAGCAGCCCTATTCGCAGACATTCAAGGATTCAACGTTGTTGGCGTGCAGCGCCGATCCAAACGTTCAGGCTGGAAGATTGATTGGCTGAATAAAGGCAAGAATCCAATCGGTGGAGACGAGCCAGGCCTCTCAGAACTCATCGCACGCGTCGTGAAGAAAGCAAGCCTCAAAGTCGTAGATGACATAACCACATGCAAGGATGCAGATGCCGTATTGATTGACGTTCAAACACCTACGGATGCAGACAGAATTCCAAGATACGAATCACTGAAAGAAGTAAGCGCCAACGTGGGCAAACACATTCGCCCCAAGACTCTAGTTGTGATCGAATCCACAGTTGCGCCTGGTACAACGGACAATATTGTGAAGCCAATATTGGAGGAAGCTTCTGGCATGAAGGCTGGTAAGGACTTTTTCCTAGCCTTCTGCTACGAAAGAGTGATGGTGGGACGCTTGATCAAGAACATCGTAGAGCTTCCTAGGATAGTCGGAGGAGTCGATCCTGAAAGCACGAAACGAGCTATGGAACTGTATGGACACGTTGTAAGAGCAAAGCTCTGCCCTGCGGACGCCTTAACCGCCGAGGTGACCAAGGTTGTGGAGAACACTTACAGGGATGTGAACATTGCATTTTCAAACGAGGTGGCGTTGATGTGCGAGAGCCTTGGCGTCAACGCCTATGAAGTGCGAGAACTCGTAAACATGTTGCCTAATGACCCAACTAATCCAGCGTCGAACCCAGTCAGGAACATGCATTTCCCTGGGGGCGGTGTCGGTGGGCATTGTCTTCCGAAAGACCCTTGGCTACTCAAGTACGGACTGGACACGTATGGTAAGTTCAAGTTTCTGCCGAAGGTCATCGTTGACAGTAGAGAGTTAAACGAGGCAATGCCTGCGCACGTCATTGACCTCGTTGAGGACGCACTGAAAGAACATGGCAAGAAACTGGAAGGTTCCAAGATAGCCATACTTGGTGTGGCGTTCCTTGAGAATTCTGATGATACTAGAAACACTCCTTCAGCCACACTGTACGAGGAGCTCGAGAGACGCGGAGCCAAACCCGTGCTACACGACCACATTGTGCGTGATTTCGACCTACCTTTCACAAGAGATCTTGATGAAGCTCTGGTTGATGCGGATGCAGTCATCTTGTCGACGAAGCACAAAGAGTACCTAAAACTGGATCTCAGGAAGCTCAAAGAGAAACTAGCTACCCCTATCTTGGTTGACGGCAGAAATGCCTACGATGAAAATGCCGCAAGGAAAGCTGGGCTTACATACAGGGGTGTCGGCAAGGGCAGACGCAAGAATGAGGACAGCTAAGCACAATCAATAGTTGCTTCAGTGTTTCCAGTTCGGCAGAGTCACAAAAACGTCACTTATAATTCTGCATAAGGCCAATCGCGTATCTAGAAGGCTTCCATTACAGAAGAGACGTGAACAAAGTCGTGCGAACGGCAAAAGAATCTTCTTGAAGAAGCTACCCGACAACATAGCTAAGCCTCGCATTTAAGAATCTAGTTCCTTTCTTTCTAACGTATTCTCAGAAGCGCAAGCGCTTTACTGTGCTTGTGGCACGGGTCTTCAACAAGGTTTACCGAGACTTTCAGACTGGAACAGGAACCCCTCCAGAATCAACATAATAATGCGGGGGGTGGGATTTGAACCCACGAACCTCTGCAGGATAGGCTCCTGAAGCCTACGCCTTTGACCATGCTCGGCGACCCCCGCAATGGTATGGAAATAATGTTAAGAAAAGGTTTAAGAGTTGCTGTAAGTTCTTCACTAAATCAAGGTGTATCTCAATGCCGACTCACGGTTCACTTTCTAAAGCAGGAAAAGTTAGAGGCCAGACTCCGAAGATACAGGCAACTGAAAAGACCAGCCCAGGCCCAAGATCCAGAAACAAGAGAAACTATGAAAAAAGAGTAATGTTGCAGAGAAAGTCCGGTCAAAACTGGATGTAGACTGCTAAGATTTTTATTCTCTGAATCCAAGACAGAATGCATGTTAAATGCCACGCTTTCCATTGTCAATGCAAACATAGTGACGTTAAACGCTAAACAGCCCAAAGCTGAAGCAATCGCTATACATGGCGGAAAAATAGTTGCCGTGGGTTCTAACGATGAGATCCGTAAGTACATCAATAAGAAAACGACACTCATAGATGTAAGAAAGAGAACGGTCGTTCCCGGGTTTGTTGACTGCCATATTCACATGGCAGGATTTGGGCGTTCCTTAGAGACCCTCGAATTGAGAAACGCGACATCGATAAGAGAAGTTCAGAGGCGAATACGGGAATTTGTCAAGAAAAACCCTGACAAGAATTGGATTTCTGGCGGCCGTTGGGATCAAGAACGTTTTTCTCAGAAACGTTACCCGACTCGCTGGGACTTGGATTATGCAGTTTCAGACAGACCTGTCTTTCTCATTCGGGTCTGTGGGCACATCGGTGCAGCCAATAGTAGAGCATTGCAGTTGGCGGGAATAACGAGAAGAACAGTCGTTGATGGAGGAAAAATAGATCTAAATGAAGAAACTGGAGAACCCAATGGTATACTGCGCGAAAATGCTCTTGAACTCGTTTGGAAAGTCATTCCAAAACCAACTCTGAAAGAGCTTGAAGAAACATGTTTCCTAGCCTGCAAGAAAGCCGTTGAAGCGGGACTCACGTGTGTCCATTGGATTTTAGGCTCCGCAAACGAGGTGCGCGCAATACAGAAACTTGCTTCCGAAGACAGACTACCAGTGAGAGTGTACTTGGGAATCCCAATCGAATTGCTGGATGAACTAGTCAAATTAGGATTGTCAACAGGCTTCGGAAACGACATGGTCAAAATAGGTTTCGTCAAGATCCTAGCCGACGGTTCACTTGGTGGACACACAGCAGCGTTGAAGAAGCCCTACAGCGACCAACCCGAAACACAAGGTATGATGCTATACACTCAGCACGAACTTGAAAGCCTTATTCTCAAAGCTCACACTGCTGGCCTGCAAGTGGCAATACACGCCATAGGGGACCACACCATGGAAGTCGTTCTGAAAGCTTATGAGAAAATCTTAGGCAAGCCAATATTGAAAGGGCATAGGCACAGAATTGAACACTGCTCTGTTCTGAGCTTGAGCATTATCAAACGAATGAAACGTTTAGGACTGATTGCTTCTGTTCAGCCTCATTTTGTCATCTCTGACTTCTGGGTTATCGACCGCTTAGGCAAAATTCGAGCACGGTGGACCTACCCTTTCAAAACGCTTGTAGAAGAAGGCTTAGTCGTTGTTTCTGGATCGGATTGCCCGGTGGAACCCGTTGACCCAATATTAGGCATTTGGGCAACAGTAGCAAGGAAGAGCTTCCCAGAGGAGAGATTGACGATAGAAGATGCTTTGAAAACATATACCGCAAATGCTGCTTATGCTTCCTTTGACGAAGATAAAAGAGGAACGATTGAAGCTGGGAAATATGGAGACCTGACAATCCTGTCAGAAGATCCCTTTAGAGTTTCAGCTGAAGAAATCAAAGAAATCGACGTGGATATGACTATAGTTGACGGAAAGGTAGTTTATGCTAGGAAACCTTCTTAGAATTCGCATTAGCCCTCTTAGCCTCCGCATTCCTGAAGAAAATGTAGTAAATCGAGCTTGCTATGAAATAAGTCACTGTTGTGAATAGGAAAGGCGTGGTAAAATCGGCTCCTGTCATCATCACACCGGAAATCGAAGCAGTTACAGCTCGAGGAATGTTGTCTGCCATAACCATCAAACCATTCGTGGTGGCCCGCTCGGTTTCTGTTACGAGCTCCATCTGCAAAGTCGAGCCTATTGGACCAGCCATGTTCATCAAGGCATTGCGGGCAACGTAGGCTCCAGTTGCCATCGTCAGGTTTGGGGATAGGGTTGTGAGCATGATAAAAGGCATAGAAAGATACTCGCACAGCGCTACGCTCTTCGCTTTGCTAAGTTTTCTTGATAAAGCGGGGGCTGCGAGGATTCCAACGCCCAATGTAACATTGCTCAGAGACGACATAATCCCTATCTGTTCTGGAGTGGCGAGGAACCTCTTTTTGAAGAAGACATTGAAAAGAGGAACTATGAAGCCGGCACCGAAACCTATGATGGCCGTTGGCACCATGAACTTCACTATTGTTCTGGGGCTTCTTATGTTTCGCAAGCTAAGCAAGTCCATCATCCTGTGTTTCTGCGTTCTTTGACGCTCTTTCATAAACGATATAGGAAGAATGGCAAGCAGAGTCAATGCTGTTGATATTGTCAAGGATATGCGATATCCAATTGCTGAACCATCTGTCCCGGTGTGCAGATTTAGAAAACCATTGAATAGATCAGGCATTACTCCTCCTAAGATGCTGCCGATGACTCCCATGATAATCATCAGTGTCCAGTCGAGACTGAACAAGTACGTTCGTTCTTCAGGTGTGCTATTTTCCGCCATGAATGGCGCCATTGCCACCCAACTCACGGTACCGACTAAGCCACTTACGAGACTTGCAGCTAGCAGAGTTGTCGGGTGCAAAACCAGAATCTGCACAGGGTTTATGAAACTGGCCATAAGCCCGATAAGCAAGGCTCTTTTTGGTCCTATTCTCTCGCAGATCAAACCTGCAGGTAACGCTACAAGACCTGTTGCTAGAGCACTCGCTGTGAACATGTTGCCGATGAAATCCAGGTTGAAACCAACTTCACCCAAGTTCAGATACAGGTAGAATATTACGCCCCATATTCCCGAACCCAAACCCTGCAAGATGGTTGCAATCAAGTAAAGCTTCGCGTTTCGACTAAGCATTCCAATGCGTCTAGTATACTGGCCAAGACTTGAGTGAATGTGCACTGCTCTTTCACCGAAAATCCTCACCACTAGCATCGTTTAGGGATAAATACCTTCTTGGAAACGAAGGAGTTTATTTCTAAGTGCACATATGCAATTTAGTGGTAGTTGAACATTATTTGAGTGCAAGTGACGCCGTTAAGGAAATCATCAGAATCCTACTGCAAACCCCTTCGCCCAATAGAGAAGACGTTGATCGATTGAAGATTCAGATAGCCCGACAATATCACCTAGAGAGCATACCCTCAAACACCGAAATAATAAGCAAGCTCAACCCAAAAGAAAAACGCAGACTTCTACCATTTCTACGAAGAAAAAACATGCGCACGATGTCTGGTGTCACAGTGATAGCAGTGATGACTAAGCCCCACCCATGCCCACAACCTGAACCATGCGCATACTGCCCAGGCGGCCCCGAATTCGGCGTCCCCCAGAGCTACACCGGCTTCGAACCCGCTGCGATGCGTGGACTACAGAACGAGTTTGACCCGTACTTGCAGGTCAAAAACCGAATAGATCAACTGAAAACCATTGGACACAAGGTCGACAAGATAGAACTCATAATAATGGGCGGAACGTTTCCCGCTACACCAATAGACTATCAGACGTGGTTCGTTAAACGCTGCTTGGACGCAATCACTAACAAGGAATCCGCAAATCTCGAAGAGGCAAAAAAAATCGCCGAAACAAGCAGAACACGTAACGTTGGAATAACAGTCGAGACGCGACCTGACTGGGCGAAGGAAACGCACACTGATCAAATGCTATCCATGGGCGTAACACGCGTGGAGCTGGGTGTTCAAAACCCCAATAACAGAATTTACCGCTTAGTCGGCAGAAAACACACGGTCCAAGACGTAGTTGATGCCACGCGCATAATGAAAGATGCCGGAATGAAGATTGTATATCATTTGATGCCTGGAATGCCCGGCTCAAACGTGAAAGAAGACCTGAAAACGTTCAAGAGAGTTTTCGCAAACCCAGATTTCAAGCCGGACATGATCAAAATCTATCCTTGTCTAGTCCTCAATAACACGAAAACACACGAGTGGCACCTACAGGGTCAATATGACCCGTACACGACAGAGCAGGCAACAGATCTCATCGTGGAAATTAAGAAGAATATTCCTCCATGGGTTCGCATAATGCGCGTTCAACGTGACATCCCTGCAAGACTCATAGTTGCAGGCGTCAAACGGAGTGATCTTCGCGAAATTGTCCGCCAAAGACTGACGGATCAAGGTGTGAATTGTCAATGCATAAGATGCAGAGAAGTAGGCCACAGGTTGACAGCTGACGGCGTTAAGATTGACCCAGAAGACATAAAGATACTCTCCATAAAGTATGATGCATCTGAAGGTGAAGAGATCTTCATCTCCGCGGAGGATCCAAATAGCAGTGTTTTGGTCGGTTTCTTGCGTCTACGTATTCCATCAGGAAAGGCGCATAGACCTGAAATGAGAACTGCATCATGCTCCATTGTGCGAGAACTTCACGTTTATGGACCAATGGTTCCCGTTGGAAAACACTTGAGCAAGGCATGGCAGCACAAAGGCTATGGCAACATTCTGCTAGACGAGGCAACCCAAATATCCAAGAACTACGATCTGAAAAAGATGCTAGTTATAAGCGCATTAGGCACAAAACAGTACTACATGCGATTCGGTTATCAATATGACGGAGCCTACATGTCAAAAGCACTGGAGAGTCAGAAATGAGCAACAAAGAGGGATTCGGCTACAAAGGACGTGTACTGGAAGCTCTCAGAAAGGCTGAAGCTGAAATCGGCGACAACATACGCATAGTGAAAGATGAAGAGCAATACGAAGGAATTCTGATCCCTCGCTCAGAGACAGCTGACGAAAACTACGTTGTCATAAAGATGAAAAGCGGCTATAACGTCGGCATACGCATAGCATCAAATACAAAGATAGAGAAAACAGGAAAAGGAGCCAAACCAACCTTTACTTCTCTGTCACTTCCAGAACAGATTCAAAGCCTACCGAAAGTAGCCATCTTGAGCACAGGCGGAACCATAGCTAGCCGCGTGGACTACAGAACAGGAGCCGTGCGGTCTGCCCTAACAGCAAACGATCTTTACAGCATCGTGCCGGAACTGGCAAACGTAGCGTGCGTGGACGCTCAGATAGTATTCAGCTTATTCAGCGAAAACATAGGACCGAGACATTGGGCGGAAATAGCTAGAGCAGTAGCAGATTACATATCAAAAGGCATTGACGGTGTCGTAGTCGCCCACGGAACGGATACCATGGGCTACACAGCCGCTGCTTTAAGCTTTGCACTGCAAGACTTGCCTGTCCCAGTCGTGCTTGTCGGATCGCAGCGGTCAGCCGACCGTCCAAGCTCCGATGCTGCGACAAATCTTCTAGGCGCAGTCGCGGTAGCGGCAAAGGCCCCTTTTGCTCAAGTCGTAGTAGCAATGCATGAAACGTCGTCTGACGATTCCATAGCAATACATCAGGGAACGAAGGTTCGAAAATGCCACACAAGCAAGAGAGACGCATTCAAATCCGTAAACGCTCCGGTCCTGGCAAGGATAAAAGATCAAGAGATAGTCATGTCAGCGTCCGATTATAGGAAACGCAATTCAGGAAAGAAACTGGTTCTGAAACCCGAATTCAATGAACACGTTGCCCTAGTGAAGTTTTACCCAAACATGGATCCCAAGGTAATTGACTGGTATGCGGAGAAAGACTACAAGGGCATCGTTCTTGAAGGAACAGGCCTAGGCCACGTAGGTAAATGTTGCTATGAAGCCCTGCAAAACGCGATGGAGCAAAACTTGCTGGTTGCTATGGCATCTCAATGCGTTTGGGGTCGGGTAAATATGAACGTATATGATGCCGGCCGTGATCTATTAGCTCTAGGAGTCGTGTCATTGGGAGACATGCTTCCAGAAACAGGCCTTGTCAAATTGATGTGGGTGTTGGGTCAAACCCAAGACATGAGAAAGGCAAGAGAGCTTCTGACGACAAATATAGCTGGTGAATGTTCGCCACGAACTCTGCCAGAGAGGAATTGCAGCGATTGAGGAAGATGATCAGCCTTGAGTATAGATTATGAGAGAATTGGGTTGAAAGTTGGCTTAGAGGTTCATCAACAGTTGAATGTGGGCGCGAAGTTGTTCTGTGACTGTAAACCTGAGCTCTTCAAAGATCAGCCCGAGATAGTGTTTCTGCGTAGACTTAGACCCACGCAAAGCGAACTCGGTCAAGTAGATCCAGCAGCCTATTTTGAGTTTCAAAAGGGAACCAAAATCCTCTACGAAGCCAATAGTGCCACTTCATGTCTCGTGGAAATGGATGAAGAACCGCCACACCCATTGAATATGGAAGCAGTAGAGATCGTGTTGACGGTAGCCGTCCTGATGAAAGCGAAGCCGATCGATGAGATTCAAGTAATGCGCAAAACAGTGATAGATGGCTCGAACACGACTGGTTTCCAAAGAACCTGTGTGATAGCGCTTAATGGTCAGATCAACGTTGGAGAGAAGGTCATTCCGATTCAGCATGCAAGCCTTGAAGAAGACGCGGCAAGGAAAACTGGGGACGAAGAAGATAACGTGACGCGTTACAGGATTGACAGATTGGGCATACCTTTGATTGAAGTTGCAACGGCACCGGCCATAAGGTCGCCCAAAGAAGCTGAAGAAGTCGCCTTCGCAATTGGCGGAATCCTCAGAGCTACCGGCAAAGTCATGCGTGGCCTTGGTTCAATTCGCCAAGACTTGAACGTGTCTATTCGAGATGGTGCACTCGTTGAGATCAAAGGAGTCCAAGAACTCGAACTGATCTCACTGGCCGTCGAGTATGAAATCCAACGCCAGCTGAAGCTTATTGAAATACGCGAAGAACTTGGGAGAAGAGGCGCCAAGGAGGAAGAGGTAAAAGAGGAATTTATAGACGTGACAAAGGTTTTTGAACAGACAAAATGCAAGGTGATCCGAAAAGCCTTGGACAAGAACCAACGAGTCTTAGCCGTGAGACTCCCAAGATTCAGAGACCTCTTGAAACAGGAGCTACTGCCAGACATCCGCTTCGGAACTGAAGTGGCCGATAGGGCTCGTTTTTGGGGAAGAGTGGGCGGAATATTCCATACAGACGAAATGCCGGCCTTTGGAGTAACAAAGGAGGAAGTTGAGGCATTGAGGCAGGTCACCACTGCCGATGAACAGGATGCCGTAGTATTCGTTGCAGACAGGTTGGAAAATGCCCGAGACTCTTTGAAGGCAGTTGTGGAGAGATCTCAAGAAGCAATACGAGGCGTGCCAGAAGAGACCAGATCTGCAAATCCAGACGGCACTACCCGGTATATGAGACCTAGACCCGGTGCAGCAAGAATGTATCCGGAAACAGATATTCCTCCAACGCAGGTGACTGAAGAACTCCTCAGTAGAATCAAGTCAAATCTTCCTGAAGTCCCTGAACAGAAGCTTGAACGCTTGGTTGAGGAATACAAACTGAACCAGAAACTAGCCAAGCAAATCATTGACTCTGAGCACTGTAGACTATTCGAGACAATAGTCAAAGAGAGCAATGTTTCGCCGACAGCTGTTGCAGTGTTCTTAACTGAAACAATGAAATCACTGAAACGTAACGGTGTTCGAGTTGAAAGGGTTTCTGAAAACCGAATTGAAGAGATCTTTCGAAGCATAGATTCAGGAGAACTCGTGAAGGAGAGCATGCCCGAGATAGTGAGATGGCTCAGTGAGCACGAGAATAAGAGTGTCGCGGAAGCCGTTACTGATACCGGCTTGAAGATGATTACGCGAGAAGAGCTTGAAAGGACAGTCGATGAAGTCCTAAAAGCCAATGAAGACTTAGTTGAAGAAATAGGGATGAATGCTCTAGGGGCACTCATGAGTGCAATGATGAGGAAAGTGCGAGGTAAAGCAAAAGTTGAGGTAGTTAGTGAGTTGTTGCGAGAAAGGCTTGAAGCGCAAGGCACCAGAAAGCAGCAGAGGAAGTAAGTAAGTTAGTTGTTAATTGGGCTTAGTACGCCCAGAGAATACTATCACAACTAGGCACAGTTGATACTGATGAACTTGAAAGCAAGTTGGCGAGATAATTTAGTCTGGGTCGTTAAGGTCAACCTTGCCTGTCTTCTGATCAATACATCGGTGCTCCTTTTGCTGGGATGCCTTTCATGGCTTGATTTCGCATTTGTCGCTTGGGCTAGTCATTTCTCGATGATACTTCTCCTGGAGGCAGGCATCCTCTTTCTCGCTGGAGGACTAGTAGCTCTCTCTTCTTCAATCTTTGCTAGCAAAGTCAGAGAGTATGTATTTCATTCCGATGAGGTGTGGACAGCTGAGAAGCAAGCAAAGAGCGGGAAAAAAGCCAATGTGATTCTCTTCGAGGGGCTTGCACTCTTTTTGGAATCCTTAGTCATCTCTGTCTTGATTTTGTAGGTTGAAAAACATCAAAAAAAGGAAGGGGTCTATTGGGATTTCTTTCTGGGCATGAAGACTGCGACAACGCCAACAAGAATGGCGACCACCAAAGCTGCCACGGCAATGTAAGTCATCGTGTTCAACGAGTTTTGCAGGTTGCTCACTTGGTTCTGAAGTGGCGCAAGCGTGTCTTGCATTGTGGTAGCGTTTAGCATTCTCACATACTTCCATTCGCTTCCTGCCGGGGCAAGGCCATCAAAGAGATAGTAGTAGAACGTTCCATTGGTCGGCGGTGTTGCAGTGAAAGTGTACCAGCCGTTCAAGTCGGTTGTTGTCCTGGCAACAATTTCGGAGGCGGAAGCATAAGTGGTGTTATCTGTCGTTACCATCAGCTGGAGTTCCCTACTTGGCATTGGGTTCCCATCAGAATCAGTGTAGTACCCTGATATTGCATCTGACATCCCAACAGTGAAAGACGAAATCGTTGGTGAGGGAGGTCCAGGCGTGGTGTAGCCGGCTTTTTCGAGATACTCCCTGGCTTTGGTAAGGTCATATGGTCTTGCAACGATCGACGAATTGTAGAATGGTTGTGTCGGGAGCATGACTGTGGCACCGGGGTCTCCATAACCTGCAAGCAAATTGTCGATTATCAGCTGCTTTGGGATGGCATAGTCGAGGGCGATTCTGACATATTTACCTGCCTCTGCTGCTCTTGAAGAATTGGCTCTTCCAAGCGGAGTATCCACGCCAGTTCCAATAATCGGATGCTGCAAGTTGTAGCCGAACTCCTGTCTTCCTGTACCATCCTGCAGCAGCACTCTTCCCCACGACGGGTCAATGGTTGGAATATCCACTTGCATCTGGTAGTTAGCATCAAGCATGTCAACCTCTCCATTCTTTAACGCAGCTAAAGCCCCGGTCTTGTCAGCGATGAACCTAACGTAGTAATCATTCACTTGGAACATGCCATCCTGCTCGAGCGCCGTTCTGTTCCAGTAGTCGTTGAACTTTTGCATGTGCACAACCTGTGTGACTGGATTGAAGCCTACCCATTTGTATGGACCAGTTCCCACAGGCCCAGTGTAGCTGCCAACACCTGGGATCACTATTTCTCCTTGTCCCGTGTTGAACGGTGTGGCTGACCATTCAGCAGTTGGTATCTTCTCAAAGATGTGTTTTGGAATTATGTTGTTTGCGAGGGTAAGCAAGTACGGGTCGAAGTAGCCATACGGTTTGCCAAGGGTCAGTACCGGAAGATTGAATTTAACAGTATAAGGATCCACAGCTGTGATGGTACCGTATCTTGAACCGTTTCCTAGAAACGTTGAAGTCCCATTCTCCCATGTGAACTTCACATTGTCTCCGTAAACGTTACGATAGTATCCTACGAATTGAGAGGCCGTCTCGGGGTTCATTAGAGCCCAAAGGGAGAACAGAATGTCGTCTGCACTAAAGAAATAGCCATCATGCCATTTGACGCCATGTCTCAGATTGTAGGTCCAGTTGAAACCGTCTGCACTTTTATCCCATGATGTTAGCAGACCAGGGGTTGCCAAATCTGATAGGTCATTGTTCGTAACTGCCAGCCCACTGTAGAGGCAGGAGATTATCATAGTGTCGTACCAAGAGTTGGAGAGAGACGGGATTAGTGATTGGATTTCCCCCGTTGAGCAGTATACAACTGAACTTTTGCCTTTCAACCACTCAGGATTCGGCTGCGCATTGAAGTATAACCAGCCTTCACCGTTTGCTGTCTGGCCGAAATTGCTCAACACAGGATTGACTATAGCAGGCGCGCTCTGATACACGATCTGTGAAGACGGCATTTCATCCATGTATAGCGATTGCCAAGCCTGGAGGCTTTGATTCTGAGTATCAACGTCAGTAGCTGTTATGAACTGATCCAAGAGGAGGTTGCTCTGCGTCGTGTTATAGAGGTAGTAGTTTTGTCCATCAGGTGCAAAGAAATCTGATCCACCGTACAAAACCTGTCGTGGTTCCGGATTCAACCCGGGTGTCCAGCCAAGGGAGAGAACGTCAAAACCCCCGTCCTCGAATTTCTTGCCAACCATGTCTCGGGGGGGAGTAAGAACGCGGTCATAGACACTGGCCCAACCAAGGTACACTACTCTGGCATCAATACCTAGAAGTCTCAACGAGTTCGCGAATATCTGTGACCATTGACGTCTGACCATGTTTGCGTTTCCTGGGGCGATTATAGTTAATTTGAAAAGCCATTGATCTTCCGCCCATACAGAAGACAAAGGTAATAGTATAGAAGTCGTCAGTGTGATTATCGAAAGCAATACAACGATTTTTCCCAGTTTGTTCATTTTTCTTTCCTTCGGTTTCCTTTTTGGAAGCAACACATATTTATCACTTGTTCTTGCAAAGAGGGCTCTGGCAGATTCTGTAAAGCTTAATTAGCAACATTACAGCAAGATATCACTGATACTCTGCTTGAGTTGAGAGTATTGACCCAAGACAAATCCGGCTTAGGCCGAAGGCTAATGGAACGTACTAAATTATTCCTGAGTAGCTCAATGTTCCGTTATATAATCCGCAGATTGCTGTACATGATTCCTGTTGCATTGGGCATTTCTATTATAACCTTCATGACCATGTATGCGGCTGGAGATCCAATCAGCATAATTAGAATGGGCAAGGGCAATATCACGCCCGATACCCTTGAGGCGCTTAGAGTATACTACGACCTTGACAAACCAGTGCCAGTTCAGTATATTAACTGGATCGCGAATGTTTTGCAGTTTAACTTTGGAAGATCCTTGCGAGGAGGTCAACCGGTAAACCTGATTATAGGAAATTGGTTTTGGGAAACAGTAAAACTTCAGCTAGTCTCGATTGTGATAGCCTTGGGAATATCGATACCAGTAGGGATAATGTCGGCAAGAAAGCAATACTCAAAGCAAGATGTAATCGTGACTTCCTTCTCTTTATTTGGAGTTTCCATGCCTACGTTTTGGCTGGGAATCATATTAATAATCGTGTTTTCCTTCAATCTTGGTTGGCTGCCTTCTGGTGGTTCGGCAGGTGACCCGAGACTCTGGTGGAATAATCCAGTTTTAGACTCAATCGCGCATTTGATCATGCCAGTCATGGTCCTTGTCTACGTTCAGCTAGCCCAGAATATCCGCTTGATACGCGCGAACATGCTGGAAATCCTGAGATCAGACTACATACTTGCGGCTAGGGCAAGCGGCATCAGCGAGCGCAAGATAGTATACAAATATGCTCTTAGGAACGCGATCGGTCCAGTGATTACCTTTCTGGGAATATCTCTAGGGACTATTATAGCTGGCGCACCCATGACTGAATACGTTTTCAGCTGGCCTGGTCTCGGTCGTAAATTTGTTCAAGCCACCACTGACCTGGATTTCCCTGTTGTGATGGCTATTACGATGATAATAACCGTGATGGCGCTGGTAGCCAACCTTATCGTGGATATAAGCTACGTCTATCTTGATCCAAGAATAAGTATTGAAAAAGGCAAGTGAATGAATGGCCAAGACTGAAAACGAAGCAACTATGAAATACAAGCGAAGGTCAGCCAGTCAGTGGGCAGTGGCTTGGAGGAGATTCAGAAGAAACAGAGCAGGCTTGGTCGGGCTAGTAATCGTTGTCTCTGTGTTTTTCGTTGGAGCTTTTGGAGGATTCTTTGCCCCTTATCCAGCGAGAGGGGAACCAGGGTCCGACGCACCATTCTACAGAGGTGAGGCAAGGTTTCCTCCCAGCTGGAAATACTTGTTCGGAACGTCGACGGGCGGTACTGACGTTCTTAGCGACGTCATTCATGGTACCAAATACACACTTTACGTGGGCATATTGGTGACACTGATAACAATCGCCGTCGCAGTAGTTGTGGGCTCGATAGCCGGATTCTACGGTGGCTGGGTTGACAACATTCTCATGAGAACCACAGAAGTATTCCTAGTTTTTCCGTCATTGCTTTTCATATTGGTTTTTGTTAGGGTATTCACACTAACAATAGGAGACCCGTTTTGGACAATTCCACTGATAGGCCTAAGAATCCCTTCAGGCCTTACAATAGTCACCTTGGTTTTGGGGGCCTTCAACTGGGCATCCAACGCAAGAATGGTGCGAGGCGAGTTTTTCAGAGTGAGAGAACTTGAATTCGTTGAGGCTGAGAAAGCACTAGGGGCCAACAACATGAGGATAATTTTCAAACACATATTGCCGAACATATTGTCATCGCTGATAGTTGTTACTAGCCTGACGATTGCGTATGCCATTCTCGTGGAAGCGGCTGTCAGCTTCTTGGGCTTCGGGGACGTGAATACTGTGACCTGGGGACAAATACTCCAAGAAAATTGGTCAGAAACCAGGAATGTCTGGTGGGCAGAAGTCTTTCCAGGGCTAGCTATTCTGATCACAGTATTTGGTTTTAACCTGCTAGGTGACGGATTGTCTGACGCCCTGAACCCGAGACTACGCGATTGAGGAAGTATCCGCATGGAAGACAACATATTGCACGTCGAAGGGTTGAAGACGCACTTCTTCACCGAAGCAGGGGTAGTCAAGGCCGTAGACGGCGTCTCTTTCACCCTAGGTCGAGGAGAATCCCTCGGACTTGTGGGTGAATCAGGGTCTGGTAAGACAGTAACTGCTCTCTCTGTTCTAAGAATCGTTCCAAAGCCGGGCAGGATCATAGCTGGAAAGATTGAATATGATGGAGGCGACCTCCTAAAGAAAACCGACGGGGAAATGCAGAAGATAAGGGGCAAAGACATCGGAACAATCTTCCAAGATCCTTCATCATCGCTGAACCCCGTATACAACATTGAAACGCAGATTAGAGACGTCATCTTGGCTCACGAAAAACTCTCAGCAAAAGCTTGCAGAAGCAGAATAATCAAGCTCCTTGAGCTGGTCGGGATTCCTGAAATAGAGACTAGAATGCGAGAATATCCGCATCAATTCAGCGGTGGCATGAAACAACGCGTTGCGATTGCGAGAGCCTTGGTCTGCGAACCCAAACTCTTGTTCGCCGATGAGCCAACTACGAGTCTGGACGTCACGATACAGGCCCAGGTTTTAGACCTTTTGAATGAACTAAAGAGGAGGCTTGGGATGTCACTTGTAATGATCACTCATGACATGGGAATAATCGCGAAGATGACAACAAGAGTCGTAGTCCTGTATGCAGGTCTCGTTTGCGAAATAGCCAAAACCATGGATCTTTTTGAACGCCCTAGGCACCCATACACAGAAGCATTGCTAGGGGCAGTTCCAAGGTTAGATATGAGGAAGGCCTTGCGACTGATCCCTGGAAACATCCCGAATCTTATTAACCCTCCTTCGGGTTGCCGCTTCCACCCAAGATGCAAATATGCCACGAGGAGATGCGAAATAGAAGGTCCCTTATTAGAGGAAACAGAACAGGGACATGAGGTCGCATGTCACGAATGGCGAAACATCAAATTGAAGGGAGAAAAAGTCAGCAATGGCCAATAACGATCTTATCATTGTCAAGAACTTGGTCAAGTACTTCCCAGTCTTCTCTAAAGGAGTATTGCTCAAGAAGCAAACAGGTAATGTACATGCTGTCGACAATATCAGCTTCAGCATTAGAAAGAAAGAGACTTTTGCTTTAGTTGGAGAAAGTGGATGTGGAAAAACCACCACTGCAAGGCTGATATTGAACTTAATCGAGCCAACATCTGGGCAAGTTTTCTTTGAAGAAGAGAACGTGTTGGAGAAGTTCCGAGGCTCTAACAGAAAGGAAAAACTCCGACTGAGAAGAAAAATGCAGCTAATTTTCCAAAACCCGTATGGCTCGCTTGACCCGCGAATGACGGTGTTTGACATCATCTCCGAACCATTCATAATCCACAAGCACATCGCCAAGGACAAGTGGAAAGACCAAGTCTACAGACTTCTCGAACTCGTGGGGCTTGAGGAGTACCACGCAGAAAGGTACCCACATGAATTCAGTGGTGGACAAAGGCAGAGAATATGTATGGCCCGAGCTCTAGCTGTTGAACCGCAATTTCTGATTGCTGATGAACCCGTTTCCTCGCTAGATGTGTCGATCAGAGCGCAGATCCTCAATTTACTTGCAGATCTTCAAGCCAGAATAGGACTCACTTACCTGTACATATCGCATGACTTGAGTTCTGTTAGACAAATCAGCCACCGGGTGGCAGTCATGTACTTGGGCAAGATAGTTGAGGTGGCAAACACCGATGAGGTTTTCGATAGTCCCCTTCATCCATACACAAAGGCGTTAATTGAAGCCGTTCCAATTCCGGATCCGAGAACAAAGAGCATGAAAATACTGTTACGTGGAGAAGTGCCAAGTCCCATTAACCCTCCCTCGGGTTGCCGATTTCACCCAAGATGTGAATATGCACAGAAAATCTGCAGTGAGAAGGAACCAGTGTTAGAGGAACTGAAAAAGGAGCATTTCGTAGCCTGCTATTTCCCCATTAATGAGTGAAAGTCGACACGCGGACGAGCATTGGATCTGTATCGGAGTCGAACAGGTTAGATGTTTGCGTTCTACCTTCTACCTGTAGTCTTCCATCACGATGATCTCTTTAGGCAGCAGTGTGATGTTTTCACCACAATAAGGGCAGAGTTTGAAGTCTGGTAGCAGTGGCTTTCCGCATGAAGGGCATGCCTTCGGGAATCTCACTCTTTCCTCGATCTTCTTGAATTCCTTCTTGAAACTGATCATGTCTGTTCTTATCTTCTCAATGTTTTCTTTGAGTGACTGGATTTCTCTAACGTCTGTTCTCACGTTGTAGATCAAGTCTTTGACCTGTGCCAGAGTTCCATTGCCAGATTCTATGGTTTCAAACATCGCGTCGAGGACTTCGCTCTTTTTTTCCAGCAGTGAATCTTCAGTAGAGCTTTGTGCTTTAGCATCTGAGAGTATGTTGTTCAAAAAAGTCTCCATCGGGTTTTCAAACGTTATAGCGCAGGTTATGCCCCATAGCACAAGAGTGGAAGCTATACTCAACCAGAAATACACTGGGGGCGTTATCGCCTGCAGTTTATCACCGACGAAAGGGTATAGTTGGAATAGTCGAATTGGGTTGGCAAAGACTATAGCAGAGACTGCGTCAATCACGTGTAGTAAGGCTACAAATGCTAAGGAGCTGAAGAGCCAAACAGAAAACCCTTTCTTGACCAAGAAGTTCCCTCCCATCTTCGGAGTTAGCTGCGTTTATAGAATAGTGTATCTTAATACTTAAGATAATACTCCCTTTTCTGATATGTGTCGAAATAGTAAATCCTTAAAGGGGTTACCACTCTCTATAGCATGCGATAACATTGCAAACTAGGGTGATCAAAGAAGTGCAACGAAACTTCACTTTCAGAGTCAAAATAGGGGAATATGAGCTGGAGATCGATGGAACACGGGAGGAAGTCTTGAAGACGATTGAGGAATTGCCAAACCTGATCAGTAATGTTCACAAGGCTTTTGAAATCGTTAAACCCAAAACAGTCACGACACTCACAGTAAGAACCGGAAACTCCAAAGACGAAACACATATGCAAAAATACCCAAAGATTACACCAACAGAAAACTGCGAAGAAGCCATAATAAGCGTTCTTAAAACTGATTGGGGAAAATGGCGCCCACGTACTATTGAGGAACTCAGAGAAGCCCTACAGGCAAACGGAATGAACCACTCATCACGCATCCTAGCAGGAGCATTAATCGGACTTGCCAAGAGAGGAAAGATAAGACGCTGGAATACCGACGCAGGTTTCGTCTACATTCTCGTTGAAGACGAGGTTTTGGGCTTGAAAGGGGAAACTGCATGAGAAAAATCGAAGCACGAATAAAGACCCCATTTGGCGAGATTAGTATCGAAGGCGAGAACCCGCAAGAAATCCTCAGCATGCTTGACGCGTTCCCAGAGAACTTTATGGAAAAAGTCGGTGACTTTGTGTCAAACCGTATAGCCCCGTCGGGAGCTCAGTTGAAAGGTATCGTCGAATCCACGACGGAGGGTCCAGTAATCATAGCGCATGAAAACCTCACACACTATGAAGCTATAGGCCTAACCCTTTATGCCTCAGAAGAAAAGAAAAGTACTGCTGCCCAAATCACAAGACTCCTAGAATCAAGTGGGATAAAATGCATGGTTCCAGCCCGCCTAAACGAAATGACCAAAAGAGGCCAAGTGTTTAAACCTGACCCGAACAAGCCGGAATTTAAGCTAACGATTCAAGGGGAAAGATGGGTCGAAGATACCGTCCTCGCTAGGCTTAGAGGTAAAATGGGTTGACTGGCCAAGCAGGCGACGTAACAGTCCAAGTCAAATACAAGGATGTTGAGAAAACCTTCTCGGGAAACATGGAAGAAGTGTGGCTGTGTATAAACAAGCTTTTCCTCGAATTTCTGCCATCTTTCAAGATTGCCAGCAAGTTGACACTAAACGTCGATCTGCAAAATATCGCCAAAGAGTGTGAAGGCATAATTGCTTTTTCAGAAGAAGGACCAAACCTGTTGGTTCCTAGGAGCAAGCTGACTGACAACGAAACATTGATCCTTTGGCTTACAGCCTATCACATAGGTTATCAACTGGGAGTCTTGAAAAATGATTCGATGCCAAAGGATGAGTTACAGGCTAAGCTCTGCAAAGACGCAAAGATAGCAAGCACGCGCATTGGCGAACTTGTCAAGAATGAAATGGCAACCAAAGTTGCCGATGAAAGAATCAGAATCACGACTTTCGGCATCATCCAGACGCAAAAGGAAGTCTTGCCAAAGATCAAGGCAAGGATAGAACCTCGCTAGCTCATACCCAAAACATATTTCACGGAGGTCTTTTCTGCGCATATTGATACCTGCGTGGCCTGCCTTCTCGCGACAATATTCCATCCTTAACTAGGTCAATCAACGCATGTGCCACTGCAGTACGATCATAATGAAAACCACGTTTTGCCATCTCGCCGTGTACTTCGCTCAAGCCTTTAGCGCGTGAGAACCAGCCTTCCTCCCAAAGTTTTTGGATTAGGCCTTTGCATGTTTCGGCTCTAGGCGGCGGCGAGCTTCTTTCCATCGTCATCGACGTTTCTTTTAGTCTTTCGGTTACTATCGAGAGAATCTTGTCTACTGTTGTCTGCAGCTGGTCTTCTTGGCAGTCTACTTCAAACTCTACTTCGCCAATCTTCATTTTGACGTGTATCGGGGGTCTGTGTTCCTTTTCGGTCAACGCCTCACCTTGTTGCATATTGTATTGCGCATCTTGTTCATGCGCAATACTTAAATATCTCTACCTTCGACTATTGGTTATTGGTGAATCTTGGTGATTGAACAATACACTATTACAACAACGCCAAAATATAACTTTTCACATTCGACCATCGACACACCATTACCACTACGCTTCCTTGAGCAAAGCATCCACTCTCTGGAACAAGTGCAAAATCAAACCTTTCAACTAAATCAGCAAGACATTTCACGAATCAAGGACCCTGAAGCGTACACCCATGCACTAGAACTGGGGGAACAACCCATAAACCTGAAACCAAGGCATGAAGAAACCACAGTTGCAGCATGCGACACTTCAACTATAAAAATAGGCGAAACAAACACTGGCATGCTGATAGCAGTCAGAGGAGCAAGTGTTTGGAGGCAAAACAGGAATTACAGGTACACCAGGTTTGGACCGTTCATATTCCACATAACAGATGAGAACAAAAGGGAAGTCTACAATATACTAGAAAAGGCATACTTTAGCAATCCTCACGAAATAGATCATCAAAGCTACCCAAATCTATTCCAGATACCAACGCGCATAGCCAATCTCTTGGAAAGATGGCTACAAACAATGCTTTCCAGAAGCTTGAACAACGGACTTGTCCTTTTTGATGGATCGCTCACCGCGGGAATAGGAGACATTCCAACATACCGCATGAAAGAAATGCTAGCATGTGCACGCCAAAAGGGGAATATTGTACTGGCTTTCTCAAAAGTGACAAATCTCAGAGTGAACGGACGCCTGATAACTGACGTTCCTCTTCGACATAGACCACCCTACTTGCTAGAGACAGTGGGTCTGAGACTTAAGCCCCCGATCGTATTACTCGGAGATGTCTACGTGGCAAGACTCACCCCGGGGAACTATGCTTTCAGACTTGATGTTGACAAGGAGAACCCTATCGAAGAGAAGATTGGAGCAGTGGAGAGACTTCTAGGAAACGATATATTCTCCCAGAGTTATCCTGAGACGCTCCGCCTAGCACACATTTTATGCACTTTCACAGCGAACGAAGTCATAGCTATGCAGCATTTTACTGCAAGTGCATATGGATTGAGAATTGTCAACAGACCGGACATGCATAGACTCTTATTCGGTCCATTTGGAGGAGGCGAAGGCTACTCTTGAAACTGTATAGAAAGGAAGGCAACATTTTGCAGATCTTGAGTTCTCCAAACGAAAACATAGAAAAGGGAGATTATTTGCTGGTTGAGGATTCCGACGCTAACAAAGCATTGATTGCACAGGTAATTGACGTTCAATTTGCCAGCGTTCCAGGTGTTCTTGAAGAATTACTACGCAGTCTTCCTGACGATGGCGAACTCGTTCAAGGAGAAGACTTTGACCCGCTAGAAATTGCCCCTCACGTAACGTACATTCAGGACGCTAGCCTGCTGATGTGCAGAATTCGAGCTACAGTAGAAAATGGGAATTTGAGCCCCAGCAGTTCATGGCTTCCCTCACGTTCCCAATCATCGATCAAGAAACTTCCAATTCCGAAGCTGCTGGAGCTTGCACACGTGAACGGGAGGCTCCCTATAATCTTGGGCGAAACCAAAGACTCTTCACCTTTGGCGATTGATGCAACACATTTGGATGGAAGACTTAACATAATAACTGGAAAGAAGGAGACAGGCAAATCCCATCTTTCTAAGCTTCTGATGACAAGCCTAGTGGGGTATAAAGCCACAGTCGTTGTTTTTGATTTAAATGGCGAATACTTAAGCTTGGGAATGACTAGTGATGGAAAAAGAAACGCGAATTACGATAAGATTCATGTTTTAACACCATCCCAGAACTTCCAAGTGGCTTTGAAACAGTTGAATCTGCATGTCTTGCTCGGCATTCTCATCCATGCACTCCATTTGCCTGGAACATCCGCTCGGGAATTCAGACGCATATGGCAGTCTCTGAGAGAAAAAAACATGCTCAGCTTGCACGAGTTAGGCGAAGCTATCCGTAACTGGAACTGCAACCAGCATGTTCGCGACGCTCTGTTTGCGCGATACCATTCCCTCCTCAATTCCGGCTTTTTCACTGACAATGTCGCTGAAGCTGCAGCTTTGGAAGATTCCATGCTCAAGGCCAAAGAGGAAGGCGGCGCATTGATTGTAAACCTTCGAAGCACTTCAGCTATCGACAGGCAAATAGTCGTTGAATATGTGCTTGGAAAACTAGTGGAATCCTTGACAAGCATGAAGCTGAAAGCAGTCTTTCTATTCGCTGAAGAAGCACACCTTTACTTGCGTGAAACTTACTGGGACGATATTGTGACACGTATGAGACATTTCGGAATTTTCACTACATTCATAACGAATCAGCCGGATACGATTCGAGAAAACATCTATCGCCAAGCAGATAATATCTTTCTTTTCAACTTCACGAATGAACATGATCTAGACGTTGTGTCACGCGCAGCACGAGTCGACGCGGAAACAGTAAGATCAATTGCCAGAGACTTACCTCCTCAGCATTGTCTTGCCCTAGGCAAAGTGGTGAAAGACTTTCCAATGGTAGTCAAAACAAAAACTATAGATGTTAAGACAATGGGGGAAACAAGACTGTTTTTCAAGGATCTTGCATGAAATACGCTGTGGAAACTTGCTCAATAGCGCAAAAAGAAAGATCAGCATAAGGAAACAGCGTTTGTCTAAATCTCAAATGCTTTCTTTTCCAAGCTCTTTCAGCTTTTCTCTGTTTCCTTGGAAGAAAGCCCTGAAGGTCTTTGTCAAATCGTATGTTTCCACGAGGTCCAAGGCGACCCATCTTAACTCTTCTGCATCACTTACCGCATTTGCCGAACCGCCTCGGACTCTCACATAATAATCCAAGATCACAAAATGATACCTGATTCTTCCACTTTCGTCTCGATCTATGTTGTCCACAACGTCAATATGTTCTGGCTGCTCGACTTCGAGACCAGTCTCCTCCTTGACTTCCCTCAAGACCGTTTGCTCCAAGCTTTCCCCAAGTTCTACTAATCCACCTGGAATACTCCACTTGCCTCGTCCCGGGTCATTTTTCCTTTTCTCAAGCAGTAATCTGCCATCTTTGATTATTACTGCGCCTACCCCGACGAGCGGCTGGTCTGGATACAGTCTCTTCAATGGAAACACCATGAGAATGATGGTACATCATTCGTACCTTAGGGCGTCTACGGGTTTAAGCTTTGAAGCTCGCCAAGCTGGGTAAATTGCAAAGATTGCACTGATTCCTATGCCGAAGGTCAAGGCTAGTATGGTCACTGTTGGAGTTAAGACAGGAGTTATCGTCATCCCACCGGTTCCTGCTCCTTGATTTCCAAAGAATCCGCCGCCACCGCCGCCTCTGAAGACTACCGCAACCACGTTTGCTAAAATCCAACCTGAAGCCACGCCGATCAGTGCGCCCATCAAGCCAATTATCACCGATTCACAAAGGAAAATCAGAAGCACCGTTCGGCTTTTCATGCCCAACGCTTTAAGTATACCTATCTCTCTGGTTCGCTCCATCAAAGATACGATCATGATATTCATTATGCCTATCCCTGCCACTAGAAGCGAGATAGCAGCAATTCCAGCCAAGAATAGTTCTATAATTGAGAAAACACTTGAAAGAATGCTAAGCACCGCAGTTGAAGATACTACCGATACTTCCCCGTTGAAAGCACTCGTTATGGCCTTGGAAGTGCCGTCGATCGTTGCTTTGTCATCGCTCTTCAATTTCACAATTATCGTATCACATTCATCGGTTCCAAAGAAGCTTTGTGCTTGAGAAATTGGAATGTAGACACTAGAGTCCGAAGGTCCGCCGATGCCGAAGCCTCCGACCTCTTTGAGGACAGACGCAACAGTGCCAGCATAAGTCTCATTCTTGGGCGGGCGTGCAGTTGCGTTAGGCCAGATGACTTCAACGGCGTCATTTGCACTACAGAGTATTGTCCCATTCTTCCAAGGATCACTTACTCGTTTTCCAACCACAACAGTGTCAGCTCCAGGGTTTGAAGGAATCTGAACACTGTCACCGACGAAGGTACTGCTGTAAATGCTTGCATACTCAGCGAAATCCACACCCACTATGGAAGTGACCCGCTCTCTGTCACCAAATCTAACATAACCTACCTTTTGGATTACAGCCGTCGACATCGTGACATTCTCTATTCCGTTAATTATCTGCGTGTCATTGATCAGCAATATCCCTGAACCGCCTGTGCTAACTCCGCCATTTGCGCCAGCGCCGAAACCCCTCCCAGCGGTAACAATCAGCGTGTCGGTGGCAAATCCTCTTTGAAGCTGTCCAGTTATAGTGTTTTGCAGACCCTGAGTAATTGAAAGCAAGGCAACGATTGCTGCAATGCCGATAACTACCCCCAAGGTGGTTAAACCTGCACGAAGCTTCCTCAATCTTATAGCCTGATGAAGAAGTCAGGAAGTAATCTTACTCAATAGTCGTTCCTATGTTTTCTCCGTTGATGGCCAGTAGCACGTTTTCAGGCTTGTTTCCGTTGACGACAATGACCTTGGCTCCTGCCTTCATGAGGAGTTTCACTGCTTTGGGGTCGAGAATCTGGTGCATTCCGGCCTTATGCTTGTCTTCAGCAAGTGCCTGTGATAGTTCGCTGAAACGCATATGGTCCAGTTTGATGGCGTCTGAATGTTTTTTGGGGTCTTTGCTGTAAACTCCTTCTTGGTCGGTGGCCTTCACGTACAGGTCAGCCTCTATGTTTTCAGCGACTAAGGCGGCGACGTTGTCGGTTGTCATACCAGATTTCAGTCCGCCCATAACCATGATCTTTCCTTCGTGGACGCATCTCGCTGCATCTTCGATTGTTAATGGGACAATTCCACATCCGAGTTCGCGGAGCTGCTTGAGGAATAGTTGAGCGAAAAGTCTTGAAACCGATATTGCTAGGTCATCCTGAGCTTCCTCTGTTAATCCGAGCTTCTTTCCAACTTGAATCAACTCCCTAGCCAGTGTGCCACCGCCCACGACAGTAGCCACAACGTGTCCTTGCGTCTTCAGATTCCTTAACAGATCAACATATTTCTTGATCAGTTCAGGGTTGGCTGGGGAAGCAACAATCGAGCCGCCGATTCTGAGTACGATACGCATTGGTTCTGCAGCCTCTGAAAGCACATTATGCAAGCTTTCGCCGTTAAAACCTTTTTGAGAGTCATCATGGCGGAAGAAGTGCCGCGTCACCATGCGTCTGGAAAAAAGCTACGTGTGAAATTCTTGAGACTAAACGTGAAACATGGAGGATGTTTCATCCACGCAAGGGAGAAACCCGCGGCATTGTTACAGGCGAAGCATTAGGGGAGCAAGTAAGCTAAACGCCCGCCGATTCGAAAGTCTCGAATGAGGCTACAGGAAAGCATCCGATACATCGCTCTCTCCTCGGCTTTGATAAGACAGAAACATTGGTGCGAAAGATTGGAACATATGACGTCTCGCTTCGAAAAACTAACGGAGGCTGCAGTGCAGCACCAGATTAACTGGCAGCTAAAGCGAAGCTAAAGCGAAGCTAGAACTCGCAAAGAAGGCTGAAGCTGAGATTGGCGTAGAAGGAATGGTTGAGGAGTCAGTAAGGTCAACCAAGATCATCTCGGTCTAGCCTATGCTGAAACTTATTTAGTGAAAGCGTCCACTTTGAATGTTATGTCTTCAGCTGATGTTGCGGTGCGAGTGTTTCGGACGTTGGAAAGTGAAGGTCTCCGAGTGCTGCAAGTCATTGAGGCTGCTATGAGTCAGCACGAGTTTGTTTCAAGGGAGCAAGTTGCGAAATTCTCTAAACTTGACCTTGCGAGAGATACAGATTTCAGGTTGAACCAACTGAGCCAGCTAGGTCTCATATATCGAGTGAGAGGTGCCTATGTCGGTTACACGTTGAATTATGCTGGCTACGATTGCTTGGCATTAAATGCTCTTGTCAAAGCTGGCGTGCTTGAAGCTTTTGGCAAATCATTAGGGGTAGGTAAAGAGGCGGATGTGTTTGATGCGTTGAGTCCTGGCGGTGAGCGAGTAGCTGTGAAGTTTCAGAGGCTAGGCAGAATAAGCTTTCGTCAAACACAAAGAAAAAGAGGGTACACGAAAGAGCATGCGAGCTGGATTTTCCAGTCGAGACTCGCAGCAGAAAAGGAGTATCAAGCCTTGGAACTGGTTTATCCGCTTGGGGTAGCAGTCCCCAAGCCAATAAGCCAAAACCGCCACGTCATAGTCATGGGAATGATTGAAGGAGCCGAATTGGCAGAATCGAAAAAGATACTTAGGCCAGAGCGAGTCTTGAAGGAGATATTGCTCAATGTGAGAAGAGCTTACTTGAAGGCTGGCGTTGTCCATGCGGACCTCAGCGAATACAATGTAATTCTGAAGCCTGACAAACATATCCTCATTATCGACTGGCCACAGTATGTTAAGAAGGAACATCAAAACGCTGAACTGTTTCTAACACGTGACGTGAAGAATGTTGTGCGTTATTTCAGCCGCAAACATATGCTAAACATCAAAGCCGATGAAGCCTTGGAATATGTGATTGGGAAGCGCAGAATAGCGTTCTCTTAGGCAGATCCCAACATTATGTAGAGAATGTTGTTTCCGCGTAACAGCACATTGCCATAGTTAGTCAATAGTTGCTCTTCTCTGCATTCAGTTGCTCCTTCCAATAGTATGTTCATGTGTCCGTCGCACTTGATCATCTTGCCCTTGTATTCGCAACCGTTTTTCAACATAACTGAGATTCCAGCGTTCAATTGCTTGATAAGGACGTTCAGCGGTTTTTTGCTAGGTTCCATGCAAGCACCTTGATTTTCATCAATACTCATTATCCACAACGCCGCTGCATATAAAAGCTTTTTCAATCGTTTCTGGCGTTTTCGGGGTTGTAGCAATCGGAAGGTCTAGAAGCTAGGAAGCTTTAGCATCACGGTCGTCCGTTGGATAAGGCATATTAACGTGGAAGGTATGTTAGAGACTACAAAATAAGGTGACAAACGGGAAAAAGCATTCGATCAACTCCACTCTACCACCGCCTCCACCGCCAACAACCCCTAAGACGGGTAGCAAAATGAAGGTAGGCATCATAGTCACAGCTTTGATTGCGATAATCCTAGTTGCCGTCGTTGCATTGTTTTTCTTCAACGTTATTCCCTGGCCCTTCAAATCTAATGTGAGCGGAGGACCAGTCAACTACGGAGTTCTGATTGGCAAGATAACTGACATCTTTGGATTTCCCCTCTCAAACGTTACTGTAAGCGTAGGTGGCCAGACAGGCAAGTCTAATGATCAAGGATGGTATAGCGTCGCAAACGTGACGCCTGGAAACAAGCAGTTGGTCACATTCACTATGAATGGTTCCGCTACGACCTATCAGACGACGGACATTCAGCTAGGTAATAGCAGCTTTGTGGAAGCCACGATGAGCCCAGTTGACAAGACCAGCTCTTTTGACGCTTCTACCGGAGCTACAATCATGACAACAGACGGCGGATCCGTAGAAGTCGGAAATAGTTCCCTCGTTACTTCACAGGGCACTCCTTACACAGGAACAGCCACAATTTTCATAACAACATTCGACCCAAGCGACGAGAATGAAGCAAGCGCTTTCCCAGGAGAATACCTTGGAATCTCAGCTCAAGACCAAACCACAGGTCCCATTAAATCCTACGGATTCATGGACATCTACATCACGACTCAAGACGGCGAAAAACTCAATCTCGACACAGGCAAAAACGCCACTATCAAGATCCCAGTTCCAGCGATCATGCAGACTGAGGCAGCCGCTCTTCCATCGGGCAGATGCCCTCTCTGGTACTTCGACACGACCATAGGCACATGGCGAGAGGAAGGATACGGAATCTATGATAATTCAATAGGATGCTTCGTCGGCAATGTTACGCATTTCTCAACTTGGAACTATGACATTCGCTATCCAGCAGGCTACGTAAGTGGCCGCGTTGTTGATTCAAATGGTAACCCTGTTCAGGGAGCCCAAGTGAAATGCTGGGGCACCGGCTGGTACATGCAGAGATGGGCGTCAGGAGAAACCATGACAGGCGCAAACGGCAACTTCACACGAATTCCAGTTGAGGTTGGAGTAATCTTCAAATATCAAGCTTCGAAAAACGGCCACAAGAGTGCGGTTTTGCAGATTCCACATGCGTTAGCACAGAACGAAGCGTATGATGTTGGCGACATAGTGTTGGATGCCCCAATAGTGCAGATTACTTTGATATGGGGAGAAAACCCACGCGACTTGGACAGCCACCTCACTGCGAGACTTGCTGGAAACACTACTTTCCACGTCTATTACAGCGCCGAAGGCTCTTTAGGAGCGGATCCATACGCCAACTTGGACACAGACGACACTAACGGCTTCGGTCCAGAGGTTACGTCAATATCAAGGCTTCGCGAAGGAACCTATCGCTTTTCAGTTAGGCATTTTGCAGGTGATAGAAACATATCGACTTCCGGCGTAGAAGTCAACGCGGTGATTCCGAACGTGGGAATCTACCGGTTCACTGCACCTTCAGGGCAAACGGCAGACACCGACATCTGGAGAATCTTTGACATGACAGTTGACTCAAATGGCAGAGTCACCGGAGTCAATACGGTAAATGATTACGTTCAAGGCGGAGACCAGAGCGATCTATTGTTCCCACCGTAGGTCCACTCAAAGAAGAAACTGCCAAAATAGCGAAGCTGGACAAATGCCCCGTAACCAAAAACAAGAGCAATTACCTCTATTTTTTCTCTTTATTGACCATGTTGGCAAAAGCAGCCAATAGGCTCAGATGTGAGAGAATCGCAGTGGCGACTTTCTCAACGTAGTTTCTTAAGGATTGACAAGATTGCAACTATCAGGAAGGCTAGACCCGTCCACCAAGTGTTTCCAGTGAAGAACCAAACGACGAGGGCAGCTGCGATAGCAGGAACGAATGCTATGAGCAGACGCACGACAAGGATTATCACCAAACCGAGTATGATTAGGCCTATGAAAGCCATAAGATCATAGCTAAGCCAGCTCAACAGAAACCCCAGTTCAGCGTATGCATCCAATGACTATTAATCTGTTTGCATATGGCAAACGATAATAACTGTCTCTCATGATTTAGAGGCAGAGGAGCAACGAAAAATGAAGTACGAAATAAAATACAAACCATCCTACTCGATGCTTGTCGTCAACTTGGAACGTGGCGAAACGATTACAGGCGAAGCTGGAGCCATGACTTACATGGACCCGACGATTGAGCCTCACACTAGAAAGCGAGAAAAAAGCATTCTAGGCAGCTTGGGACTTTCGATATTAGGCGGCCAATCGTTCTGGGTGAATGACTACGTAGCAGCAAACGGTCCAGGACAGGTTGCGCTCGTTTCTGCACCAATAGGAGACATGGAGACGCTTGAGGTGAAGCCAAATCAAGGGTACATAATCCAGAAATCAGCTTACGTGGCATCAACCCAAAACGTGGACCTTGACGTCAAATGGGAAGGTTTCACTAAGGGACTGTTTGGCCAAGGATTGTTCATGATAAGAGCCACGGGAGATGGAATCTTGTTCATCAACACGTTTGGAGCCGTGGACAAACACACGCTGGCGCCAGGACAAACGCTGATCGTTGACAACTTTCACCTTGTAGCCTTCAGCAGTACATGCAGCTATAAGGTTACAAAGTTTGGTGGTCTCAAGGAGACTTTCTTGGGCGGCGAAGGGTTTGTGACTCAGATTACAGGGCCTGGTGACATCTACATACAGACAAAGAACATTAAGGAATTTGTTGAGTGGCTCTGGGTACTGCTTGGGCCGAAAGTGAAATCGAATGCACGGTAGGAAATCACCCTCCTGTCCCTTTTTCTGAAATCCTAAACATAAGTCGTGACAGCTGTCGTGTTTTGAATAAGCTTAAGACCTGGATGTCGGAGACATCTCCCAAAAACTCTGATTTTTTCGGATACCCGACATCTCCTAAACTATTTCCATAGCAGCTACCGCCACATAGAGCTTATTGGTAGATTTTTCCAGCCTTTTTTTGCTGAGGTTTCCAACACAGGCAGCACTGGTTATCGCTGGGCAAATGCCTTTGCTTAGGTGTTACTGCACATTTAATTGTTGAAGTCCTATGCTTCTCAAGAGAAGACAGTGGCGCGGAAGAGAAAATGAAATAGTCTTCTGATGAGGAGCATCGTTCTCACAATATGGATAATAAGCACTGAAATTAGCACGGTAAACACTTAAGTAACCATTTATCTGCTAGAAAATGATGAAAAATGAAGATAGTCGTCGTAGACCACGTCTACCTAGAGCAGAAACACATCGAAAGGTTACGGTCGCTCGGTGACCTAGAGATCTTCAAAGAACCTCCAAAGACACCTGACGAATTGAAGGAAAGGATCGAAGAAGCTGACATAGTCATAGTTGGATGGAGTAACTTGACCCAGAGCATTATCGATTCTGCTAGGAGGCTCAAGATGATCTCGATATGGGCAACAACCTGTCACTACGCTGATTTGGAGGCTGCAAAAAAAAGAGGCGTTGTCGTTACACATGTTCCAGGCTACGCCACTGAAGCTGTTGCAGAGTACACGTTTGCGTTGCTGCTGGCAGCAGTAAGAAAACTGACGTTGGCCGACAAGCATCTTAGGAGTTGGTGCTTCGACTGGAGGCCATTTGGAGGTAGAGAATTGGCTGGAAAGACTCTTGGTGTGATCGGTACGGGAGCGATAGGCTGTCGAGTTGCTGAGATAGGTCGGGTCTTTAGGATGAAGACATTAGGTTATGACAAGTATCCTAATTTCAAAAGAGCAGAAGAGGTTGGGCTGAAATATGTAGATCTCTCGACACTGCTTAAAGAAAGCGATGTGGTAACGATTCATGTTACTCTCACACCCGAAACGAAGGGTTTGCTCGGAAAAAAGGAGATCGCTGCTATGAAAAATGGCGGCGTGATAATCAACACTTCGCAAGGCAAAGTCATAGACGAGAAGGCTCTGTTTGAAGCTTTGGAATCAGGTAAACTATCTTCCGCGGGATTGGACGTCTTTGAAGAGGAACCACCATCCAAAGACAACCCGTTGTTGAGGCTTGGCAATGTAGTGCTTTCTCCGCATATCGGGTTCAATACTGTTGAAGCGGAGGTGCGATGTACTGACATGTGTGTCGAAAACGTTGTGAGGTTCTTAGAGGGAAAGCAGCAAAATGTCTGCTAAGAACTTGTTTAGGAGTGTAAGGTGAACAATCGTATGTATTTGACTAGAGAAGAGGAGCAGATACTCGGTGGGAAATTCGGTGTGGGAATGCAGAAAGCGATGGAATTGCTTGTGGCAATAGGGGACGCGTACGACGCGGAGAATATGATTCCTGTGAGCCGGGCACATGCTGCTTCAAGCGGTCAAGAGGGAGACTTGTACTTCGTCGAGCTTCTGGCTGATGGAGGCGCCAAATGCAGAGTTCCCACAACCACCAATCCCGTCTATGACCTAGCATATTTCCACAGCATGTTTGATATTCCAGAAGGCGAAGCTGAGGTAGCTCGGAGAGTGATGGAAGCCTACAAGCGAGTAGGCGCCATACTGAGCTGGAGTTGCGTGCCTTACCTGTCAGAGAACATCCCGCTGTATGGTGAAACCGTAGCTTTCTCCGAGTCGAGCGCCACCCCTTACGTTAACTCTGTAATCGGCGCTAGAACAAACCGTGAAGCGGCGCAGAGCGCGCTGGCCTCAGGAGTCATCGGCAAGACACCCAAATACGGGCTGAACATCAGAGAAAATCGGAAAGGAACATTTCTCATCGATGTGAAAGCATCATTAAAGGACGAGTTTGATTACACACTTCTAGGCTACCACGTTGGTAAGGTCGTAGGCTACGGTGTTCCCGTCTTAACAGGATTGCCCAAACGTCCTAGCACAGAAGAGCTGATAAACTTCTGTGCAATGTCAAACGTGTCTGGCGCAATATCCATGTTCCACATGCCCGGCTACACGATTGAAGCTTTGACAGTGGAAGAGGCTTTCCGAGGCGACCATCCAAAGGACAAAGCCACAATCACAGATAAGGAACTCGGAGAAGACTATGAAGAGCTTCAAACAGCAACTGGAAGTATCGATTTTGTCATGCTCGGATGCCCCCATTATACGCTCAAGCAGTTAGGCGAGGTAGCAAGGCTCCTAGATGGAAGAAAAGTGCACAAAGGCATCTCGTTTTGGGCTTGCACGTCTGCCACAACAAAAGCTCTGGCCGACAAGACTGGCTATACAGGTATAATAGAAAAGGCTGGGGGACGTGTAGTTGTTGACACGTGTATAGATGAGCCTTGCTGGATTGCTTATAAGGAGAAAGTGGGAATGACTGATTCACCTAAGTGTGCTTATTATCGTCGATTCAAAGACGTTGTGGTGTCAAGGCTTCAGGATTGTGTTGAAGCCGCGGTCAAGGGAAGATGGGGATGAGAAGTTGGCAGTTTCGTTGAGGTGCCACAAGATTGTAGGGGGTTGCGGAGAAGGTGAGGCTTTGGTATCTCATGAGCCGATCTGCTTCTATCTGACCGATCCCAAGACGGGTCTGATAAGGGAGAAGACGCATGAACTGGCGGGAAGAAGCGTCGCCAACAGAGTGCTCGTGTTTCCTTCAGGAAAAGCCAGCTCGGTCGTTCAGATAGACGGCTTGTTCAAGTTAGCGTCAAACAACCTTGCTCCAAAGGCTATGATAGTGAGGAATGTGGAAACGGTGCTCGTAGTGAGTGCGTTCTTAGCGAGAGTTCCCTTGGTTGACAGATTGGAAAAAGACCCTTTTGCAGCTATTCACACTGGCGACACTGTTAAGGTGGACGCTGACAATGCTATAGTTACAGTGACAAGGCAGAAGATCTAATCATGTCGTGTTTGGTTTATGATTCCTATTCTAGAGCGTTTTTGATCCGCTCGATTCCCTCTTTGAGCCGCTCATAGGAAACAGAGTAGGATATTCTCAAATGTCCTTCTCCCGCTTTTCCGAAGCCTGAGCCTGGAGCTGTCGCCACTCTAGCCTCCTTCAATAAGTGTTGAGCGAGAGTTTCGTCAGACTTTTCGAATCTTGAGAAGTCCGGAAAAACGTAGAAGGCTCCCTTCGGTGTGGCACACGGTAGACCTTTGACCTTGTCAAGCTCACTGAGCATGTACCTTCTTCTTCTGTCGTATTCTGCTACCATCTCTTGAACACAGTCTTGCGGTCCATTTAACGCGGCGAAGGCTGCTTTTTGCGAGATCGCGTTCGGGCAAAGCGTTGCGTAATAGTGCATTTTACGCAGGCTTGCGGATAGCTTCTTCTCAGCCACTATGTATCCGATTCTCCATCCGGTCATAGCGTATGCTTTTGAGAAACTATTCACTGTGATTGTTCTTTCTTTCATACTCGGCAGAGAACCAATGCTGATGTGTTCTATGCCATCGTAAACAATTTCCTCGTATACCTCGTCGGCAAAGACAATCAGATCATGTTGCTTGGCGACTTCGGCTATGGTTTCAAGATCTTGTCTTGAGAACACATGTCCTGTTGGATTCGAGGGGTTGCACATCCATATCATCTTTGTTCTCTTCGTTATTTGATTCTCCAGAGCCTCAACATCTAATCCGAAGTCTCTTTTCTCACTGAGCAGAACAGGTATAGGCACAGCTTCTGCTAGGAGTGTGTCTTCGAAATATGCTGGGTAGTAAGGATCTAGGATCAATGCTTCGTCACCTAGGTTCAAAAAACCGAAGGCAGCGATCAGCATTGCTTCTTGAGAGCCAGAAGTTACCGTGACTTCAGTACGCGGGTCGGCATCTAGTCCATTCCTTCTTCCGACTTTCTCAGCTATGGCTTGGCGTAGCTCGAGTGTTCCATCCATTTCTGTGTAGTGAGTAAAACCTTTCTTGGCGGCTTCAACAGCAGCGTCTATTATGTGTTTTGGCGTAACGAAATCTGGTTCACCCTGCTCTAGATGGATAACATCTTCCATTCCTGCTGACAATTCAATCATTCTACGAATAGCTGAAGGCTTAACCAAGCTGACTCTTCTAGAACTCTCAGGAACCACTAGATGATTCACTCCATGCCTTGGTAAAGGTAATCAAATGGCAAGTTGTATAAGAATCAGTCTGTGTGCCAAACTGCTCTTCTACAGTCTTTTTGCACTTTCAAAGAATGATAGTCAATGCATGCATCTCAATTTCACCTTAGTGCGATTTCAGCCGACATCGAGTAACCCGCAGAAGGAACATTTCATTTCTACTGAGATGCGTCAATACGGACTACCCCTATCCCCCAGCACCCTCGAAAAACGCAGATTTAAGCGAGACACAATTTCAATTCTACATTAGTGCGATTCTTCCACTGATAACGGCAGAAGGGGCAGTTCATGGCCATCGGGCTTCAAGCTCCTTGTTAATAAGGGGTTCGAGAAGAGATTCTGTTCGATTAAGGTCTATAGGTGTGAAATCAAAAGTCAATGGATGTTTTTTTGTTAGGACCGTCAAATTCCACAGTACATTTTTGGAGAAACAACACACCGATGGCCCGCGGCCCATTCATAAATAGAGCAGGGACAGATATAGCATCACCAAGTTTGTGCTTGCCTATTTGTATGATTTTCGCATCTGGGACTGTTGCAGCTGCTACCTCTCTTCCATCCGCTACTCTAACATGCCCTGTCCCAGTATAGTGTGCGTAGTTGGCAAAGTCAGAGGGTAGTTTTAGTCCAAAACCTGTTCCAGAAGTAAATCCGGTATCAACTAACACGCTAAGTTCCTTCTGGGTTCCGTGAACATCTACCACTATGTTTAGTTCACATTTACCATCGTAAGGCAATGTGCAAATAGGCAAGAAATGAACATCCTGCTAAATCTGTGCTATTGTACTATGACCAAGTCTTTCGATATAGTAGTTTTCTTTAAGGTTTTTTCTCGCTATTTCTTCATTTAAGGATTCGAGAGTATCGCAAACAGCCAGAATCTTACCAGTAAAAGTCACTGCAATAAATCGCCCGTTATTTCTTATTCTGAATGGAGTTGGCAACCCTGAGACTATCTGCCTTCCTAGAATTGCCCTTAAATCGACAGCACTTAGTTCGTCAGTGTCCTCCAATAGCGATCTCCGAAAACCAAAGTCATATTTGTCTGATACTAGTTTCCTCTCACAAAATCCAAAACAAGAACAATGACCCCTTGTACCTAAGGTAATGCCCATTTCAGTCATCTAAGCACCTTCTTCAATATTTCAACTACGGATTTTATCCTCTGCTCTGCGTCTACTCCGTCTCCTTCTACATCTACACGATCTAAGATGAATTTTCCTTCGATTCTATCATGGGATACTGCTACTAGGTTTTTAGAGTCTGTGAAGCCAATACAAAAGTGTGCAATTACCGAAGTGGGCATTTCCTTTTTCAGTTCTGCAATAAACTCCTTTGAGAATAGATCATCGACTCTGAAACCTGTCATACCGTAAGATAGAGGCTGTACGCCAATTCGTTTTTCATTCACTGAAACCACTACCGAATATTAGAGGAAGCATTCCTTCAATAATAGAATATAGCTTTGTTGGTTAAAGCCTTATTGTTTAATCAACGCTATTCAAAATATAGGAACTCATGCAGAACCATCGTTTTTTGTCAAAGTTTTCGGTTGAAAGTTGTTTTGGGCGGACATTCTAGTGCGAAGAACATCTCAGATGCCGAAATCGAATTTGAGCAACTTGAGCAATCCAGAACCTTGTTTCATCATCTAAGAGGGCAAAAACATACTTCATGTCACCTTTGATCTTGACTTATAGTTCATCGACTCTCCATGTGTCACTCACGTTTGGTTGGAAGTTCTCGACATACCTTTCATCAGGATTGCCTATCATAGAATCAAGGTTGGATACGACCACATGTATGTTTGACGGTAGTAATGGCGAAGTTTCAACCCAAACCCAAGAAACGACGAACACTCAAATTCGACCCAACACGCCACAATACTCGGTAAACACCTCTTAGGCACTCGAAGAAAATCACCAACTGCTTTCCCTTCTTAGGCGTGCGAGACAATGGTCGAGCGAAATAGCATTACGCATGCGTCTAAATTCCTCGCTTGCTCACGGCGTAAGATTGTTGGGATACCTCTACGAGTTTTGCTCCATGTCAACGTCTTCGCCGAACCAGAACTATAACACAAACAACTACGAGTGCGACCGATATCCAAAATGTGTAATCCAACCATTGCCACAGTTCAGAATTCACTAAATTCCTAGCCTCTTCAAACTTACCGATTGAGAGGTCATAGTTTCTGTTGTTATAGTGATCATTTGCCTCCTTCACAAGCGTTTCCAAGTTCTGGCTAATGTAAAGCGTGCTTGGTCCACTAACTGCAACTGTGTAGCTTTCCTCCCGCATATGGTTGGCATCGTTCCACTGATTGATCAAAATCGCAACATTACTAAGAATTTCCGACATATTTTCATCGTAAGCTGTACTCAAGTATTCGACAAATTTCGAAAACCGCTGGGTCTCATTCAAGCTGTTTATTTCTATTTTGTTAGAGAGAGAATTCACTCTATCAAGTGGTGTATACCCCCAATGATGAAGGATATAATCACCTATGAAGGCTGACACACCGTAACAGGCACTTGTTATTGTGTAATTATCGTAGATAATGTCATTCCACTTCCACATCCAAGTGTAATTCATCAAGTTTCGTTGCACACCATTCCAGTAGGCGTCTGCAAATCGAGATTCTTCAAGAGAATCAGCTGTTTCATTTAAGGACATTCTCCTAAGTGCTTCATATGAGAAGTCTTCAGCAATGGCTTCTGAATAAAAAGAGGGTAAATCCTCAAACAAAGGTGTAAAAGCGTGAGTCAGTTCATGAAGAACTACTGCAGTAATAAAGCCATCAAGACCAATTCCGTACTGTTGAGTGGCAACGATTTCTATATTACGGCTATTGTAATAGCAAAGACCACTTTTCTTAGTTCCTAGGTCATTGTATCCGTAAGGAGCAAACGTGACGTTTACACTGTTAATACTTCCATTGAGAGTTGTCCTTAGCCAATTCCAGTTTTGCTCAATAAAGTCTAAGGTCCTATTTATCCAAGACTTTCCAACCATGATTGGATAATAATGCAAGTCTACATGACTCGAAGTCTCCAAAGACATGTTAACCTTGGGCTGATCAAGAAAAGAATAGCTAAACGATGGCAGTAATTCTCCTCTCTTACGTTCAAAGCTCAACATCTCGTAAGTCCCAGTAAGGTTTGAGCCCTCAACCCAGAAAACCGAAGTCTTCTTAGGAAACCTGACTGTGATATTACTCAAACCAACTTCAAACTTCTCTTGGCCTGCGAAATAAAAGGTATCGTTATACTGCACTGCGGCGTCGGGCCAAGCAAACGTGAAGTTTAGAGAACTTGCACTAATGCTGTTTATCGTTAATGAATCACAAGAGCTTCTATTGACCTCTGTTATTGTGCCATTAATGCCTGAACTGATTTTGAGTTCCTGATAGCTCTTGGGCAATTGAAACTCGAGTGCAGAATCGTTGATGTCCCAAACTAAGACTGCCACATTTGCACTTCCAAACGAATTCAAAACAAACAACCAATCAACTCGTGCCTCATTTGTCTGAACCGAGGAAACAGTATAACGATCGATTAGGCCACCTTTTAAAGCCAGAAACTGGAACAAAAGAAAGAATAACAGTATAAATGGCTTAGTTCTCAAACCATTCTCCAAGCCAAGATTCGCACGATCTAACATTTATAGCTACTCTTCGTGTACAATTCAAGTGTGAGACTCAAGCATCGTCGAACATCTCGAAGGTTTTAGGCCCTGAAGCGAAACTCGGCCTTGCTAACACGACTTTAAGAGTGGAGAAGACCTAAACAGAGCTTCTTTACTAGAATAAGTGCAAATTTGCCTTATTTTGGCGAAAGGGCTTGGTCGGGCGGGCAGGATTTGAACCTGCGACACTCCGGTTTCTGCATGTACGCTTGGTAGCTGGGTGACACCCACCAAGGGTAGGCATCTACAGCGTCTCCGTTCACCAGTCTTCAACTGGCAGACTCGGAAGCTCTACCAAGCTGAGCTACCGCCCGGCCAAAACTCCATAGACAAAGACTTCAGATTTATGTGTTACGGATTCTCCCACTGTATCCTTCTGATCCTATTGGTTTCGTGTTTGGTAACAGAAAAATGTGGCAGTGAATACCTTGGCTACGTGCGCAGGGAAGCGGACTCGTTGTTTTCGACAATGAACTAAATCCTCTTTGCGCATACTAAGCTAGTGACAAATTCATTTTTTCCCAGTCATTTCAAATCTTGAAAACAAGCATTCCCGGCGCAACAACCCAATTTTGGTGAGTGCGGCCACTGCACAATCCATTTTGCTATGTCTGGTTCGCAAGAATCTGAAGCCAGTCTTAGTGAAGCCAGCTTTAGTCAGCAGTCTCTCGACGTTCCTAGGAAAGAAAATCTCATAATGGTCGGAATGGTAATCTTCATGTTTGACCTCTCCGAATCCCATAACAGACCAACAATAGTACTGAGCATTATCGGTGACAACTTTGACTTCTCCACCACTCCTCAATACCCTGAACTGTTCCTTCAAAAACACTAAGGGGTTAGGACTGTGTTCAAGAACAACAGTGCTCAAGATTGATTCAAATGCATCATCTTTGAAGGGGAGAAAATGACTATCAGCTATAACATCAGCGTCCGATCTTCTTGAGTAATCTATCCCGATATCTCCGCGTTTAGCTTTTCCACAACCGACATCCAAGCTTATGATTCTTTCGTGTACTTGAAATCCAATATCATCTGTTGCTCCGATGACAATTGGCTCTTGATACTTTGCTTTAGCCATATTCTCGGTTTTTGTGGTTTCACATCTTAGGCTTTATGAATTCTGAATCAGTAGCTGCGTTACATGCAGACTGGAAAAATGGCGCACTTCCATGCTTCTGTTTGGAAAAGTTGAAGTGGATGGTCAAGTTTGGCTGAGAGCTTCCAGCTGGGTGACTTTGTCGAGTAGCGCATGATCAGAAGAAAGGCTAGAGTTCCAAACCCTTCCTGAAGGCAGCCACGTTAGTTTCGACTGTTTTCTTGGAAACATTCTCCCTGATTGCCTCTTCTATTGATTTCCTGCTGACTATTCCTGTTATCTTTGTTAGAGCGCCCAGCATAACCATGTTCGAGTACATGATTTCCCCGAACGCTTTCCTAGTAGTTTCTGTTATGGGAACCTTGTGAACCTTTGCTCTTGTTTCAGGTACGACTGATACATTTGTGCTGTCGACCATTAGTGTTCCTGATTCCTTCAAATCCTTCAACAACGCGTTAAGTGCTTCTTGACTCATTGCTACCAGTATGTCGCATTTCCTGACTGCTGGGAAGTGTATCTTGCTGTCGGAGATTATGACTTCGCTCTTAGCCAAGCTGCCCCTTGCCTCAGCCCCATAAGCTTGCGTCTGCAAAACGTTCTTCCCATCTAGGACTGCAGCCTTCCCCAATATCTGCGCAGCCAACACTACACCTTGACCGCCACTTCCACCTATTCTTATCTCCGTCTTATTCGGCACCCTCTTTTGCCTCCTTCAACTTCGAATAAACAGTTTCAACAAGCGTAGGCCGCCTCCGCTGCACAAACTCACCAACGATAATTCTTCTCTCAAGCTCTTCCTCGCTCATTTTCCCAGTTTTCTGCACTGGAACAGCGTTTTCCTTGAAGTATTTCAGCATCTCTCCAATATCCTTGAAGCCTGCACGTCTACCATATGCAGTCGGACAATGAGTCACCACCTCGATGAACCTGAATCCGTCCAACCCTAAAGCTTTCTTAATTGCCTCCTTCAACTCAGCCAAATGTGCCGTCGTCCATCTTGCAGAATACGCTGCTCCAGAAGCCACCGCAAGCTTAGCAGCATCTAACGGATACTCAAAGCTTCCATAAGGCGTCGTCGAAGTCCGCGTGTTAAAAGGCGTGGTTGGAGCCACCTGCCCACCTGTCATCCCGTAAACCATGTTGTTACCCATAATGACCAAAATATCCGTGTTCCTCCGTGCAGCATGGATAAAATGACCCAAGCCTATCCCAACTATGTCCCCATCCCCACCGAAAACCACAACACTCAGCTCAGGACGTAAGAGCTTGATGCTCGTGGCAACTGGAATGCTTCTCCCATGAAGAGTATGAACAGAATCAGCAACATAATACGGGGAAGGAATCCACGAAGAACAACCTATCCCGCTGGCAAAGCAGAACTTGTGCAAGTCCTCATGACCCAACTCATGCACAGCCCTCAAAAAAGTGTCACTAAGCGAGAATAGCCCGCAACCCGGACAGAAAGGCAACTTCAGATCCCGCATGTATTTGCGTGCCGAGAATGTGTCTGTCATGTCAATCACTCTCCATGATTTTGGCAAGCACCTCTTCAGGCGTGATCAGTTCCCCACCGCCAATCTTGTTCAACGGAACAAGTTTCGTCGAGCACGCTACTCTTTGAACCTCACGGCCAACTTGTCCCAAATTCATCTCAGGAACAATAATCCTCTCAGCCGTCTCAGCCAATGTCTTAACGGCTTTCTCTGGAAAAGGCCAAATCGTCTTCAAACGAACATGCCCCACGCGGACTCCCTCGGCTTCAGCACGCTCAATCGCCTCATAAACTGCACGCGAAGTGCAGCCGAAAGAAACTATTCCCACACGGCAATCATCCACATTGTAGTTTTCCACTTCCACAATGTCGTCTGCATGATTGTTTATCTTGGCATTGAGCGCCTGAACGATCCTCCTGTGCACAGAAGCATCTTGCGTAAACCGAACCCCATACTCATCATGAGTTGAAGCCGTAACTGCAACGTTAAATCCTTCACCCACTGCCGGCATCGGGGCAACCTCCTCTAACCCAAAAAACATCTTATCCCCAGCCTTAGGCTTCTTCCGATTAACAACCTCAATACTCTCCAACGGCGGAACCGTAATCTGCTCCCTAACATGAGCAATAGTCTCATCAGCCAAAAGAATAACAGGAGTACGATATTTCTCAGCCAGATTAAACGCCCTTATCGTAAGCTCAAACATCTCCTGCACAGAATTAGGCGAAAGCGCAATAGCTGCATAGTCCCCATGCGTTCCCCAACGCGCCTGCATAACATCTCCTTGCCCACACTTAGTTGCCTGCCCAGTGCCCGGACCAACCCTCTGAACGTCAACAATAACACATGGAGTATCAGTCATGAACCCCCAACCAATAGTCTCCTGCATCAAACTAAAGCCCGGCCCAGACGTGGCAGTCATAGCTTTCCTCCCCGCCCAACTCGCACCCATAACAGCGCCTATGGAAGCTAATTCATCTTCCATCTGCATGAATATTCCATCAACCTGCGGCAACCGCTCCGAAAGACGCTCAGTTATCTCATTTGACGGCGAAATCGGGTAACCCGCGAAAAACCGACACCCTGCAATTATCGCAGCCTCAACACACGCTTCATTCCCTGACCAGAAAAACGTTCCTTCTCGGGTTCTCGTCATTTCAACTCCCCATTCATTTCGAGTTTGCATTAAGTAAAAGCTTATTTAAACTTAATCGCGAGCTACCAGGACCTTTACGGTGGAGAACATTCACAGGCCAGCTTGAAAAACATTCAAGAACAAGTGTCCCTGAAAGCGTGTCGATTCTGCCTAAGTGTAATCGTCTACTCACCCTCGCTTTTTTAGCTCGATTGGTCTTGCGAGCCAAAGTTATATATCCGTAGTGTTCCAATCCGTATAGCAACAGTGAAAAAAATGAAAGACACAAAAGCTATAGGCAAAATGACTACCATTGGCATCATTATCATCATTCTTTTGATTGCAGCAATTGCTGGTTATGTCTATCTGTATCCCCAACCGCGTTTGAAGGAAACTCTGGTTATGGGCACTACGGATTCAGTTGAATCATGTTTGGACCCGGCGCGTGCATATGACTATTTCGGTTGGGAGATAGTTCAGTCTCTGGGTAGCGGTCTGGTCGAATACAAGGCAGGAGCCACTGGCAGCATTGACGACATAGTTCCTTCACTGGCAACGTCGTGGACCGTATCTAGCGACGGCTTGGTTTGGACTTTCAATCTGACGCAAGGCGTGCACTATGATGACGGAACCGAATTCAACGCTACACACGTGAAGTACACTTTTGATAGAGGAATAGGCATAGCTGACGAGGACGGCGCGTTCGTCGGAATCGGTTACGATGGCATCATCAACAATGTTACAGTAACAGAGAAGTACGTGGTGAAATTCTATCTGAAGATTCCGTTTGCAGCGTTCCTCTCGCTTCTGGCTTGCCAAGCATCATACATCGTTGATCCAGCGAATGCTCCAATGACCTCTGTGGTTGTGTACACCGAGGGAAACGCCAGAGGCAGTCACCCGATGGGTTTGGGACCATACCTGCTTAGGAACTGGACTCGAACAGCAGGCAAAGATTACGAGATGAAACTTGAGGCAAACCCGAACTACTGGAATGCGAGTGGCGGCTACCCAAAAACCAAGAACATGATCATAAAGTTCTATGCGGACTCTACTGGGCTGGCTTTGGCGATTCAGGCGCAGGAAATTGACATAGCGTTCAGGCAACTTGCTGCAACCGACATCAACAACATGAAAACCAACACGAACCTGAAAGTCTGGGAAGGAACAGGCGCCTTCATTCAGTACTTGGTTCTGCAGGAGAAATATGCGCCGTTCAACAACACAAAGATCAGGCAAGCTGTAGGCGCTGCAATCAACAGAACCACAATTGTTCAGACAGTGTTTCTGGGGCAGGCTCAGAATCTTTACAGCATGATTCCTATTGGCATGTTCGGGCACACTGACGCTTTTCTGACACTTGGCGATCCGAACTACACGAAGACCCAAGAGTTGCTCGCAGACCTAGGCTACAATGAAACCAACAAGCTGTCGTTCAAGCTGTGGTATGAGACTTCTGGACACTATCCTTCGAGTCCTCAACAGGCACAGGTGCTAAAGTCGTCGTTGGAAGCGAGTGGCGTTATCGCTGTGACTCTTGATAGTGCTGACTGGCCGTCATACAGGACTCACAGGCAGAACGATGAAATGGAAGCCTACATTCTAGGCTGGTACCCTGACTACATAGACCCAGACGATTACATTCAGCCGTTCGTTGACTCATCGGGTGGATCATGGATTCATCACCACTACAACAACAGCCAAATGGACAAACTAATCGCGTGGGCCAGAGGGAACACTACTGCAGCTACACGAAGCAGTTTGTACAACCAAATCCAGAACCTGATGGTCGAAGACTGCCCGATAATTCCGACGTACCAAGGCTCAGCATATGCTGTGACAACACTCAAGATCAAAGGAGTCTATCTAGACATCACGCAATCGTGGCGTCACTGGTTGCTCTATGCCGAAGAATAAATAAGCTTTAATCCCTTTTTCCTTTTTTATAGTTCATCTTGAGAGGCACGTGAACAAATGACTCTACGGACGTATGTAATCTCGCGGATATTGCTCACGATTCCAATGATATTTATCCTGTTGACAATGGTTTTTCTCGTCATCAGAGTCCTGCCAGGCGACCCTGTTTTGCTTCATTTTGAGAAACAGGAGCATCCAGAGGCGATGGAGTACATGCGTCACAGGCTGGGGCTTGACAAACCCCTGTGGGCCCAGTATTTTGATTATGTGACTGGACTGTTTAGAGGAGATCTGGGCGCATCCATGCAGGACTATTCATCCGTGGGACAACAGATCTTCTCGGCTTTCCCAGCAACACTTGAGCTGGCGATTTTCTCGATGATAGTTGCGGTGTCCATAGGAGTTTTCTTTGGCGTTGAGGCCTCGAAGGGCTATGGCAAAACGCGGGATAACGTGATAAGAGTCTTTGGCATAGTAACATATGCCATTCCTGTCTTTTTCTTGGGTATGGTTTTCCAGATGGTTTTCGGGTTAGGTTTGCATTGGTTTCCAGTGGGTTTGAGATTGCCCCCTAGGCTGGACCCGCCTTCAGGGCTAAACGTTGGCAGCGTTCATTTTTCAACGGGGCTTTACACGGTTGACAGTCTGCTCGAGGGAAACATCTACAAGTTCGTTGAAACGATCAGGTACCTTGCTCTGCCCTCACTGGCTTTAGGTTTGGTTCTATCAGGAGTCTTCATAAGGTTGACTAGGAGCAACATGTTTGAGACCCTTCGCTTGGACTATGTGACGGCTGCGAGAGCAAGAGGACTCAGTGAAAATACAGTCACGTATGGTTATGCTTTCAGGAACGCTTTCCTCCCAGTGCTCACCATGATGGGCTTGCAGTTTGCCACCCTTCTAGGTGGAGCGATTCTCACGGAAACAACGTTCTCTTGGCCAGGCTTAGGCAGATACATCGTCGACCGCATAAACTTCCGAGACTACACGGCCATACAAGGGGCAGTGGTGGTTTTCGGAATCTTCGTGTCTGTTGTGAGTTTAGTGGTTGATTTGCTCTACGCTTACCTTGATCCAAGAATCAGACTGTGAGAGGGGCTGAAGTGGAAAAACCAAAAGTCAGAAAAGGCATGCTTTCCAGCATAATTCCGGGTCTCTCTTCGCTGTCTCAACGAGGCCTAGCAGGATGGCTCGTTGTGTTAGGGTTCACTATGGTTGTATCAATAGTGACGATTACGGCGATTTCACCATGGGTCGCTCCTTATGACCCGTCCGCGATCAATGTTGGAACGCCACTTATGTCTCCGAATTCTCAGTTCCTGTTTGGAACTAATGATTTGGGTCAAGACGTTTTCAGTAGAGTGCTTTCAGGTGGCGGTATCATGCTTGAGGTTTCCATATTATCTGTTATAATATGTCTGCTAGTTGGCGTTCCATTGGGCCTGTTTTCATCTTACGCTGGGGGAGTAGTTGACAGGTTCTTCTGTCTTATAATGGACAGCATCTATGCTTTTCCAGGCTTGGTCTTGGCTATAGCGATTGCGGCGATGCTGGGAAGAGGAGTTACCAACATGGCACTTTCAATAGCTGTGGTTTATGTTCCTTCTTATTTCAGAGTTATTCGAAGTCAAGTACTAAGCATAAAGGAGATGCCTTACGTGGAAGCGGCCAACGCTGCTGGTGCAAAAGGTCGCACTATTCTTTCCCGTTATGTTTTCCCCAATGTTGTTCCTTCAATAGTTGTCATTGCGACAGTGAACTTTGCAGACGCCATTCTCACCGCAGCAGGCCTTACCTTCATCGGTCTGGGCGTGTCAGCGAACATTCCAGATTGGGGTTGGGATTTGACTAATGGACGAAGACTTCTGTCCAGTGGGACATGGTGGGTGATAACGTTTCCTGGTTTGATGATTATCCTTCTGGCTTTGGGCTTCACGTTGATGGGGGAGGGTTTGAGTGAAATGGCGAACCCCAGGCTGAGAGAATGAGGTGATGAAGGTGTCGCAACCGCTTTTAACTGTGAATGACTTGACGGTAGAGTACTGGGCAAGAAGAGGAAAAGTCCGCGCAGTGGAAGGTGTCTCTTTCTCTGTAGACAAGAGTGAGACGCTGGGTGTGGTTGGCGAGTCAGGTTGCGGAAAATCCACTCTCGGCTTGTCTTTGATGCAGCTGGTTCCGTATCCTGGACGCATAGTCAAAGGTGAAATACTGCTCAATGGCCGAGATGTTTTGAGGTTTTCGGCGAACGAGATGCGGAATCTTCGTGGAAAGGATATTTCTTATGTTTTTCAGGATCCGATGACGTCTTTGAATCCTGTTAAGAAGATAGGTGCTCATTTCGTCGAGTTGATTCGGGCTCATGAACCGAAAGTGAGCGAGAAGGAGGCGGTTGCACGTGCGAGGAAGTTGTTTAAGGATGTGGGGATTCAGTCTGAGCGTATAGGTGATTATCCGCATCAGCTGAGTGGTGGTATGCGTCAGCGGGTTATGATTGCTTTGGCGATAGCCTTGAATCCTAGCCTAGTGATTGCTGATGAGCCGACTACGGCGTTGGACGTTATTGTGCAGGCCAAGATTCTGGATCTTTTGAATGCGTTGAGGGATGCTTATGGGATGGCTCTTGTTTTGATAACGCATGATTTGAGCATAGTTTTGGAGAGGAGTGACAGGATTATTGTTATGTATGCTGGACACATGGTTGAATACGCTCGTAGCGCAGACATTTTCAAGAATCCTCAGCACCCGTATACACAGGGTCTGTTGAAGGCGATCCCTAATGTTGAGCTTGATGAACAGACGCTTAATGCCATAGCTGGGTCTCCGCCTGACCTACTGAACCTTCCGAAGGGTTGTAGGTTCTGGCCTCGCTGCTACTGTGCCAAAATAAGATGCGGGGAAGAGGAGCCGCCCTTGATAAACACCGCGCCAGACCATTATGTGCGGTGCGGCAAATACAAAGAAGGCGAGTAGATTGAGTCAAACCGATATTCTTCAAGTCGAGCATTTGAAGAAGTATTTCCCCGTTGAGAAGGGCTTCCTTGAAAGGATGCTGACTCGCAGCAGACGCTTCGTCAGAGCTGTCGATGATGTAAGCTTCTCTGTTCGGAAGGGCGAAGTCTTCACTTTGGCGGGTGAGAGTGGATGTGGAAAAACCACTACTGGGAAACTTGTCGTAAGACTCATCACATCGACTAGTGGGAGAATCCTCTTCAACAATGTTGACATTGTTAGAACCAGGCATGAAGAGCTGAGAGTGCTTAGAAGAAGTATGCAGATTATTTTCCAGGATCCGTATGCGTCGTTCAGCCCTAGGATGCGGATTGGGGACGCAGTGGGGCACCCGCTTGAAATTCATGGTTTTGCAAAAGGTGAGGAGAAGAAGGAAAAGGTTCTGAAGATGCTCGGTCGTGTGGGATTGGCGCCGACTGAGCAGTTCACAGAGTTGTATCCGCATCAGTTGAGTGGTGGGCAGAGGCAGCGTGCGGCTATGGCGAGATCGCTGATCTTAGAGCCGGAGTTTATTGTCGCTGATGAACCGGTTTCCATGATTGATGTTTCGCTTAGGACAACGATAATCGATCTGATGCTGGACTTGAGGAGGGAATTGGGTTTGACTTATCTTTTTATTACTCATGACTTGGCTATTGCGAAGTACATTTCAGACAGGATTGCGATAATGTATCTTGGGAAGATCGTTGAGATAGGTGATACACATGAGATTTTCTCAAGACCCATGCACCCGTATACTCAGGCTTTGTTGTTGGCTATTCCTGTGCCGAATCCTGACCGAAAGCGGAGAGTTATTGAGCTCAGAGGAGAAGTACCTTCAGCCATAGATGTCCCGAAAGGGTGTCGTTTTCGTACGAGGTGTCCATACGAGGAAGCCTGTTGTAAGGAACAAGAACCTGAATTAGTGTCCGTTGCACACGATCACTTGGTTGCGTGCCACTTGACCAAGAAGTAGAGCCTTCTTGTTATATCAGACATGCACATCTAAGCTGCGCGTAGGAATTCTTCCTCCTCGATTCTTCTGACCTTCGCAGTTGCCCTCTATAGAATTGTCGCCGATGACCTATTCTATGATCTGCTCCAACCACCCTAGTACTCCAAGGAGGGGTGGATGCGCTCCCCAAGAAAAGACGTGGCCTTTCAGATAATTGGGAGCTGGCGTACAAGACGCTCGCAAGCATGTCTATTTGAAGACCAGCAATTTGAAAAAACTATTACGTGAAGAAAAGCCTTTTTTAATTGCAGGCCAGATTCCTAGTCCGTCAATCAAAATTCACGATTAGAGGCAAAAAAAGTTTGAAAAGAATAATCGTGTGCCTGAAGCAAGCAATCGATGTCTCACACTTGAAAGTTGACCCTACAACGAGACAATTAATCACAGTAGGTGCACCTAAGAAAATCAGCGATTTTGACAAGAACGCTCTGGAAGAAGCAGTAAGAATCAAGGAGAAGTATCCCGGAGCTGAGGTATTCACACTAACCGTTAGCTATGAAGACGCGAAAGCCGTTTTGAGGGAAGCACTCGCCATAGGTGCCGACAAGGCCTACCTAGTTAGCGATCCTAGTGTGCAAAACGTCGATACTTTAGGCACGGCTTACATATTGGCCGAGGCTATCAGGAAGATTGGACACTTTGACTTGATTCTGTGCGGCGAAGCGTCGCTAGACAGCTTCTCGGGACTTGTCGGTCCAAGACTGTCGGAGTTGCTGAATCTGCCACAAGTATCTTCTGTTCGAAAACTAGCCGTGGAAGGTGATGCCATCATCGCAGAAAGAGTCCTTGAAGATGCAATTGAGACTGTGAAGTCGAAAATGCCCGCACTGGTGACGGTTACGCGAGAAATAAATCAGCCAAGAATCCCCTCTCTTATGATGATAATGAAAGCCTCGAAAAAGGAAATAGCGACATGGACTTTGATGGAACTCGATATTCAGAAAGAAAAAGTTGACCCGAGAATTGAGATAGTGGAAGTCCTAGCGCCCAAAACTGAACGGAAAAGAATCTTGATTAAGGGTGAGACTGCCCAAGAAATCGCAGAAAAGCTGGCCAAGGCATTGATTCAAGAAGGTGTTGTTGGAAGGTGAATGTGTGAGCGAGGGCAAGTCAGTCTGGGTTTTTTCTGATGTTTACGATTTAGCCTTGGAAATGTTGGGAAAAGGAAGAGAACTGGCAGACAGACTGCAGTCAGGACTTGCAGCAATAATCATTGGAAACAACATACAGGACAAAGCGAATGAAATCACAAAGTACGGGGCAGACACAGTATACCTGATTGATAGCCCAGCTTTGAGAGATTTTCAAGCTGATGCATACCTTAGTATCTTGTATGACTTGACGACAAATCACCAGCCAGAAATTCTGCTAATCGGGTCAACGAAAAATGGGAAGCCTCTTGCAGCTAGACTGGCAACACGACTAGGAACAGGCTGCGTGCCTGATTGTACCAGACTGAACATTGACGAAGACAGACGGTTGGTGGGCGAAAGAATAACTTACGGTGGGAACGCCACTGCAAAAGTGGCTTTCAAATCCAAACCACAAATAGCAACCGTACCATTTAGGGCATTCGAAAAACCTAAACTGCAAAATCGAAACGGGCAAGTAGAGAAACTAGAAGCAAAGATTGAAGAACCGAGGATTGAAGTAATAGAAAGAAAGCCTCTCGAGGCGTCAAACGTGAGAATCGAAGAGGCTGACGTTATAGTGAGTTGTGGGAGAGGCTTGGAGAAGAAAGAAGACAAGGCGCTGCTTGACGAATTGTCAACAGTGTTGTGCGGTCAGGTAGGCTGCACAAGACCTCTTGCCGAAGACAGGAAATGGTTCACAGAATGGGTTGGACTCTCAGGGCACAAAGTCAAACCTAAACTTTATGTAGCTTGTGGGATTTCGGGAGTAATCCAACACGTGGCGGGCATACGCGACTCAAAGGTGATAGTGGCGATCAACAAAGATCCTGAAGCACCGATATTCGAGATGGCAGACTACGGAGTTGTAGGCAACCTATATGAGATACTTCCAGCTCTGAAGGAAGCTTTAAAGAAGCAACTTCAATGATTTTTCCTACGTCTTGTGCCTTCTACAAAGAAAAGAGTAGCCTACTTGTAGGCTATGTACTCTTTGCCTAGCAGTTCACGGGCTATAATCGTTCTTTGGATGTTGGTTGCTCCTTCAGCACCTACGCAGTAGGACATAATACCGCGCAGCCCCATTTCCAATGGGCACTCCTTCGTGTAACCGTAAGCGCCTAGCCAGATCATTGCGTGTTTGTAGACATCAAAAGCAAAGTGCGGCGCTATGAGCTTGCACGCTGCAATCATCTTGCTTACTTCGAGTGGCGTGAATCTGTCCTCCTTGTAACGTTGATCCATCATCCATGCGGTACGGAAGGTCAACGATCGCAATGCTTCAAGATGTGCCCAGTCGTCGGCGAGTTCGAATTGAATGCCTTGGAACTTTCCGATCGGTTTGCCAAAAGCTTTTCGTTCCTTCACGTATTCCATGCCGATATCAAGTGCACGCCTTGCAGCACCAGTGCACACTGCAGCAATCAATATGCGGGCTGTGTCAAAGCCTTCCATAGTCAGGTAGAAGCCCTTGTCAACTTCACCAATACGGTTGGAGTCGGGCACTTTTACGTTCTTCATGAGGAAACCGCCGGTTGAGATTGCCATTCGTCCCATGTCATCGTAGCGCTTGTTGATCTCGACACCTGGTGCATTCATCGGCAAGTAGAAACCGGTCATACCCCGATGGGAAGCTTCAGGTGGTGCAGGTGAGGTTCTTGCAATGACAAAGTATCCACCGCCAAGTCTTTTCGCTTCCTCTGTGCCGCTTATGTAGGTTTTTTCGCCATTGAGAATCCAATCGTTTCCTTGCTTCCGTGCTGTGGATTTGAATGCTGCGACATCGGAACCTCCCCCGGCTTCTGTTGATCCTATGCCTATGAAAGCGTCGCCTTTGATGGCTTTGCGAATGACTGCTTCACGCACTTGTTCGCTACAGTGTCGATCGACAACATAGCCCCAAGATGATTCTACAAGCCAAAGCACTGGAAGAGCAATACTGACATCTGCGTATCCGAGTTCCTCCGCGGCAATGCAGGCTGTCACCCAATCTGCGCCGGTTCCACCGTGTTCCTGTGGAGCGGTCATTATGAGTAAACCCATTTCACCCATGCTTTTGAGTACTTCATGTGGTATTCGGCCTTGACTGTCCATTTCTCTTATCTTCTCTATCGGTAGGTTCTTTTCTGTCCATTCTCGTACGGCTTTGCGGAAAAGCTCTTGTTCGTCTGTGAAACTGAAATCAACCATTTTCTTCACCTTTGGAATGGAAGTTTGGCGTTTACCGATATAAAAGTTGTTTGGAGGCAGTCTGAGAAATCATCTCGTCAGAACGTAATGTGAGTAAGATTCAAGACTAACGCTTTACTGATAGCATGCATCATGGAATCTTAACCGAAAGACGATATGGCACTCAGCCTTAATGTCTCGCAATCATCATCAGACTTCAAATAGCCGCAATTATCATTCTGGCCTAGAGGCAGGTATTCATTCATGCGGCATCCCCTTGGACGACGCATATCTTGGACTTGGATATATGCTGGTTCAGGCAATAACCATTTTATATCCATTTGACAACATACAATATTGTCCTAAATGGGAGAAAGGAGAAGGCTATAGCCAAACTTTTTTTTCTTTGTATTTTGTTGTTTCTGATTTAGTATGACACCTGCTTTAAATATTCACAGAAGGAACGTTAAAGAATACGGAATCTGCGAAAGAGAGAAAATTCAGCTTAATTATCCCATTTATCAAAACTTCAGTTTTCTGAGAAATCCGCCGGAGATTCTTCCCTTCTCGGCCTGCGGAAAGACTTCACAAATCTCCAGAATTGCACCACAATGCTTGCATTGAACGTAGCTTCTCTCACGATTGGAAGCAAGCCAAAAACCCTCGCTTGAGCTGCATTTTGGACAGGTTCTCAATGATCTGCGGTAGGCTTCAATCTCTTCTAGGGCCAATTCCTTTTCCCAAATCTCGTAAGGCTCGGGTTCAATTTATGCGTTATGTTGTATTTATTCAGTTATAGGAAACAGGAATATTATTTCTTTCGATATATTATTCTCATAGAGCACTCCTTTTTTAAAAGAAGCAACCTTTAACAATAACGATAGCGATGTCTCAGTTAAGCCCAACGATAACCTTCATAATGCCACTACAGGACAAGCAGGAATTCATGATCGAACAAATAAACGCGATCTTCAAGTTTTCCGAACGCTATGCCGGGTTCTGCGAGATCTTAATGCTAACAGATGAAATAGAGAACACAAGACTCAAGGTAGCGTCATTGGCATTAAGGCTAAACAAGGCAAGCCACCCTCACGTAAGAACAAGAATAATACGCTATACAACACCGTTAGGACTAACAAGTTTGATAGAGACAAGCATCAACCATGCTTTTGGACAAAAAATAGTAATAACAGGCAACATGCCAGAAATGGCCGAGATGAACAAGATAAACGACGTACTAAAAAGAGACATTTTGGTAGCCCAAAACGTCTTCGATGTGAACGCTCTTGAGAAGAGTCTAGCATAGAGCAGAACCAGCAAACTATTCTGGATACAACGCATCTCAAGTCTTTCGTAAAGAGGATTCTTCTATAATATTGTTCTAGAAAACTATAAGTTGACGGCGAGATTCCACTATTTCAGAAAGGAGAAAGGATTAATGAGAAAACTCTTAGCATTAGCTATAATACTATTAATCGCAATTGGTTTGGCTTCAGTAAGAATCACTTTCGCAACACACACAGCCACAGTAACATGGGTGAAAGAATCCCCACTAGATCCAACCTACCTATCGCACCCTGGAGCTCCAAACGAGTACCACTGGAATGGCTACACACCAAAATGGATTAACTTTACAGTTATGAATAACGCCAATTCAGACCCGATAAGAGAAATAAAAGCTGTCTTCATGAAAGATGCGGAAGGCAACTCATACTTCAATTTCAGTCAAACACGGCAAAGCGTGACAGGGTGGTATGCAACGCCAGACGAATTCGGCCCTAACAAACGCCCAACAGTGATTTATTTCAGGACAGACATCTCACAGAACTATATACAGGCGGGTCATACGGGTCGTTTCGACTTCTTTATGACTGAAGGCCCTAAAGAGGAATGCAGCCATAATGTTGACGTTTGGACTGTGGACGCAGGGTCTGCCACAGGGATAAATCCAGCAACGAACTACTACGAGCTCTTCATAATGGTGGACAATCATTTGCCTGCAATTGAGATAACTCATCCTGCAAACGGCACAATATTCAAGGATGGTGAAACAGTTTGGGTGAACGCGACAGCCACTGACACCGAAGGACTTCATCCGTCTGCGATCAAGAAAGTCGAATTATGGTTCAACTACGTAGAAAAGAACGGAACATCATCACGTATTTTCATTGACCTAATGAAATATGACGCTATCAAAAAGATCTATTGGTGGAAGACAACAAGCGACAAGCTGCGCAACGAAGCGTGGCACAAGGCCACGGCCATCGCCTATGACTACGCGGAAAACACAAAGGAATCAGTTCCTGTATCGTTCTTCTGGTTCATACCAAGACCAATAATTTCCATAAAGAATCTGGATCCTTGCTTCCTGCAGAACACGTCAGTGGGACATGTAGGATCAAACGTGAGGCTCGACGTATGGACAGGCTTCAAACCAAGCTCAACAGTCACAGTGTATTTCGGCACAATAAACGTAGGCGGCAACACAACGAATACCTTTGGCAATTTCACCCTTACATTCCAAGTTCCAGAAACCCCAAGAAACGTTAGCCTACTAGATTCAACCAAAACACTGCCATACACGATAAGAGTGACCGACGGAACAATCACAAACGTGACCAGCTTCACAGTCGTACCGTGGATGTGGATCGACACAAAAGAAGCCTTCGTAGGAGACCAAGTCACAGTAACGGGCAAAGGCTTCGCTGCATCAGCGGACGTCAACATACTCTACCGCGACGTGGACCTAGGAACAGTGTATTGGGATTGGGGACTGGAGTGGTCTCAAGATGCCACCAAATTCGAATGGAAACCCTACCTGGGCAATCTGACGATGGGCAAGGTCAGGACGAATACCGACGGAACCCTCACTTTGACGTTTAACGTGCCTGAAAGCTACGGAGGTTTCCATCCAATATATGGAAAAGAAGCTACGAGCGGAGTGAGAAGTGGCTGGTTAGCTGGAGTGACGCCCACGCCATCACCTGACAATTCCTATCCACAAGCTGCCTTCCTCAAGGTGAAGACAAGAGTATGGATCACAGAGATGGCTGGACTAGGCGGTCAATACATAACTATCGAGGCTTCAGGGCTCCCCCTGGCCGAATACAGCAACAAAACCTACAACTGCCTAACAAGAACGACAACCGTGGATAACCATAATTGGACTCTTGCAATAGACTTCGGACCTAGCAATCGCTGGGTCTTCGAAAAGGGCTTCATATTGAACAACGAGTTTGATTACGCATGGTGGTCAGAATTGTATCTACCGTTTGCATACTACTACAACCACGCTGATCCTGCAAGCCTCGCCTGGAATGGAACACTATGCTGGCGCGACGCTCAAGGACAATACTACAAAGGCTCACAATTCCTCAAGGTACCATCCTTCATGCCGGACAACTATGAAGTATCCATCTATCAATTCAACATTCAAACACTTCAAGACGACGTGCAGTACAAGGCTGCAACTACTTTCTTGGCTCTTAAAGACCCATTGTATGTTAGAGTGAGTACCGGCACACTGTACTTTGCAGGAGAGAACGTCACAGCCTACGCTGAAACCGATCTGGACGGGATAATAACGGATCCAACTGCAATATCCTTCTACCTCTACCGTGAAGATACGTTCATAACAAGCCTGACGCCCAAGCGCCTAGACACAGGCATATATGCTGCCATGTTCACTTGCCCATCAACCAAAGGAAACTACTTCATCAAGGTCAACGCCACGAAAACGTTCGGCGATTTTGAACAGAGCGGGTTCGGAATATCTAGTTTCGCAGTTAGCCCAACACTTGATGGATTCAATGCTACACTCACCGCGCTAAGTGGAGGCTTGGCAACCATCCAGACTACCATTGGACAAATAAGCGCGAACATATCACAAATAAACGGTCAAATTGCGAATGTCGAAGGAAGAATAGCCACAATCAACACAGACATAGGCCAAATCAAGACAGACATATCCACCATCAACGGCAAACTGGCACAAATAGACACAGTCATAACCACCTTCAGTGACCTAAACGGAAAGATAGTCACTATGGGAACCAATATTGCCACGATACAGACTGACGTCGGAACAATAAAAATAACACTTGACAGCATCAATACCCAAATAGTGGCTGTCGGCACAAACACTGTGGAAATCAAGACAGCATTAGGAGATATACAAGGAACCATCACATCCATTCAAGGAAAGACTGTGGACATCCAGACAAGCATTGGAAAGGTAACTACAACAGCAGATTCGATCAAAACCGATACAGGACTCCAAACCACAAGCTTGGCACTGTCATTGATAGCTGCGCTAGCAGCAATAATAGCGGCAGTACTGATATTCAGAAAACTGTACACATAAGACTCCCTCCTTCTTTTTTCGCATCCAAACTTGCCTGCTTTCTTCCATACGACAACCTGAAACTAAGGCTCAGGGGCTATCTTTCTTTTGAGAATTCTCTTCACTAGTCTTCCAACGTCAACTTTCAGTAGGACTATAGTTACGGTTATGGTTAGGACTATGGAGATTATCATTAGTGCTTCTTGACTAATTACAGATTCCAGCAAGTCTTGACCTATCCTCCCAAGATATGCTCCGACGATTGTAATTGAGAGTTTTCCTGCAAGAAAAACCAGAAAGAATTTCACTGGATTATATTTCACGAGGCCAAGAGGTATTATGACTGGTTCATCAGGCAAAGGCGTTGCCGCCACTATGAACAGGGCAAGGGAACCCCAGCGTCGAAGCCTGGGAGCAGACGCTTCAAGTCGTCTCCGGCGTTGTTCCCCCATATGGCTGCTTATGAAGAACGTAATTGCATAATGAATGAATTTGGCCACTGCAGCGCCAAATGCGACCAAGAGACCTATGATGGCAGGATTGGCGGTACTGACTATTGCTGCATTTGAGGCAATAAGGAGATTCGATGGACCGGCGAAGGGGATCAGGTTGAGGGCAAATGAAGTGATTAGAATCGTCAGCAATTCCAAGAGCAGATCCAATTATGTTATGCCTGCCTTTGCCTAGTTCTGGCTACTATGGCTATCAACAGTGTGGTTGGATATAATGATGTCTCTGCTCTCGATCTACAAGGAAGATGAAGGGACAATAGTCCCATGTGTTTAGATTCCCGATGATATGCTTGTTCCTGATCTAAGCTTCGGCATCTTGGCCAAGGGAAACTCCACACTTGAACTCTCTAGTTCGGCAGGTAGACGCGTCAACCAGAAGATGTCGAAACTACGGGCTTAGCCCTTCTTTCTTGTAGTCGGTTGTGATGCCATGGAGAGCTTTGCCTATTAGCCATATGCTAAGATAAGGCAAGGCAAAGACTACGACCATAACAACGGCAATGCCGAACAGCTCTACTCCAAGCTGTCGGACCGCAGCATACCCTCCTCCAAAGAATAGTCCATCTGGTAACGTCGGGAAGCCCGAAGCTGCAGCAAAAGCGTGCTCTGCAAGAAAAGCAATCATTACGGTTCCAAAGAGGCCTCCTACATGTGTCCTGGAAACAATCCTATGGGATCAGAAAACCACTTGAGCTTTGAGAACAAATATTCTGTGCCCAGAAAGACAGGGCCGCTCACGAAACCCAAGATCACTGCTATCGCTGGGCTTATGAAGCCAGCAAGAGGAGTCACTACTATGAGACCCATGAGCACACCATTGACTGCATATAGAAGATCTGGGTTCTCCTTTGTCATCAAGTATCTGAAGAACATTGTTGACATGAATGCAGATGCTGCTGACAGGAATGTTGTGAGCACTACCACTTCGGCGCCATAATCTATAGCCAACACGCTGCCGGGGTTGAAGCCAAACCATCCGATCCAGAGCAACAGTATAGAAAGTGTAAGAATGGTTGGGTTCAGTTTGATGCGAACGGCTGGACTTTGCCTAAGTCCTTTCTTTCTCTCCTCTCTCCATATTTGATAGACGAAGGCTAGTCCTGCGGCACCAGCTGCTCCATGAACAACAAGGCCTCCTGCAAAGTCTCTCATTCCCATGAGGTATAGCCAGCCTGTAGGATTCCATATCCAAGCTGCGGGTAGACTCCAGATAATAATGAAGTAAGGTATTGAATACAAGAAGAAAGCCTCCAACTTCACCTTTTTCAGGACTACAACGCCGACTAGCGCCAGTGTCACTGAGGCAAAAGCTGCTTCAAAAATGAAGTACGTGCCGAGGGTTATGCCTGTGCCGAAGAAATCTGGGGTCATGGACCACCAGACTCCGGTAAGAAGCCCAGGCACACTTGGTGTTAGGCCGCCTAAGAACGCTCCGCCATACAATGGATTTCCAATCACACCGTTGATTGTAGGTGCAAATGCTGTGTTGAAACCCATGAATGCCATGAAAAACAATGCAGACCCACTTATCAAGATAGTTTTGAGTAGACTCTTTGTTTGATCTTCGCCGAGTTCTCCAACTTCTAAGAACCCTACTGCTATCGTCATCAGGAAAACCAGAAGAGCCGACAATAGAACCCAAAGATTATTCGCAGTGTTTGGAAGCTCCTCTGCACCCATTGTCTCTGCGCCAGCTTTCCGTGAGCTATTGCTCTCATAACTATTAAGTCTTGTCGGATTCCTTGTCCTTGCCGCACGTGCGTTAGAGCAAGAGCTTGCTCAATAGAAGAATGATGGAGATTGCGCTGTAGGTTTGTGTGATTACCATTATCCATTGAGGATTGTGTGCAGATAGATTCACGATCTTTTCCCGAATAATGCCACTGTTGTTTGATTCGTCGTATTCTTTTGAGAGAGTGTAGAGTTTGGCGAATTGCTTCAGAACGAAGAATGCGGCAACTGGTATGGCGACTAGGACAATGTTCATGATCGAATGCTGGGAGTAGGTGAATTGCAGCAGAAACGCAATGGCAGTGAGTGCTGCTCCTGTTGTTAGAAGTGTTATGGCAAGGATGGAGGCTTTGACGAGACCCAAGGTTACCGTTAGTGTTTTGATGCCCATCGCTTTGTCCCCAAAGTAGTCCCGGGTCTCAGTCGGAATTATCACGCCGTACACCGTTAAAGCGAGTCCTGCTAGCGATATCAGAAAGAAAGGGTTCAGCTCATTCGCAAAGGTGTAATAGGCGAATAGAACCGGGAATATCGCAAGTACGAGCATCAGCGAAATCGGTGCTAGCCAGTTTCTTGATTTGAGTCTAGTAGGTTGAAGAGAGTAGCCGCAGCCCAAGCTGATTCCAGCTATCCACAGGAGCAGTAGAAGAGGTTTCCGCTGAATATACGTGAATAGTGATGCTAGGATTAGGGTGAGGATAAACTCGATTATTAGCGCTTTTTTCAGGTGGTCTGCTCCAAAGGAGTTCGTTGCTTCGACAAGATGTTTCTTTCGTTCATCTCTGGAATCCAGTTCCTGATCGGAGAGGGTGTTAGCCTGTGCGCCGATGGCAGAACTCAGATTGATTATGGTGAATGATAAGATTATCAGAACTGCTAGATCACCGATGCTCGTGGAGGGTGTTGCTCCCCATGCAAGTCCCATAATGAGCGATCCTAGATTCGGAAGCAGGAATTCCGCTCTGGAAACAATAGCTAGAGATCTTATGGTTTCGAGCATCATGTTGTCAACAAGCATGGAAGGCCTAAGAATAAAAGGCATGCGTTCTGGCGCGTGCACTATCACCTTCGAGTTTTTAAGACACCTTAACTATAGAATTCTTGTCTGAGGGCTATGCTTGAAGGAGATTTTGAAGGATTGGGGCAAGGAGCTTTGGATAGCTGAAGAAGCAGAGTATGGCGGAAAAATCCTAGTCATAAGAGAGAATAAGAGCACATCTCAACATTATCATAAGGATAAGAAAGAGACAATCTACTGTTTCAGAGGCTTGGTGGACATCATATTGACTGAAAAAATGGTTACGCTAAGAGAAGGCGAGGATATTACACTATCCCCAAAGACTATACATAGGATAATAGGAAAAAAGGATTCAGTGTTATTTGAGGTTTCGACCCCACAGTTGGCTGACGTGGTTAGGATACAAGAGAACCCAAATAAAACTAGCAAGACCTAAGAAGTCAAGACTGGCTTTTGTTCATAGAATGAGGCAACGTTGGCAGCAATCACAATCTATGGAGAAAACGTACCAGATAGGCAGTGTGTTCTATTTTTTCCTAGGTAGAATTCCTGTTTGCCATGATCGTTGTAATGAACAATTGAATGAATCAAGAGGCTACTCATATCGAACTAGGTAGATTGGCTTGCTTGCCTCCTTCTTCCTTTGTTCTGATGTGGTATCCTTCAATGGTTTTGCATGCGGTATTTGTGCTGTGTTCTCTTCTCCGATTCGTTCAGATGTTATAGTGCAGGATGACTGATCATTGATGTAGGCGTTTTTTGGTTCGTTTTTCATCTCTGATCGAGTACTCACATGTATATTAAGACTTAATAAACGTTTTCAGAGAACTGTAGGACACCAAAACAGAGCGCAGTATCGTCTTTCATGGAGCTTCCAAGCGCGCGCTAGTTAAGTTCTGGAGCAGACCTTAACTCAGGCCATAATAAACCTGAAACTGCAGAGACCAGACCTGTTCACTCTGTCCGGTCCAGAGCAAATAGCCATGCTGTTAAGAGTGACCTTAAAATGAGTGCGGGGTTAAGATGGCTTGACACGCTCGCAAGGGAACAGAAATCTCGTGCTTTCTAACGTTCAAAGCCGTTGCCTATTCGTTTCTCTTTCTCCTGAGGATCATTGCCAACAGAGTCATTATGATGAATAGCGGGAGAATCAGAATCGTGGCGAACTCTGGCAGAACCTGATAGACGCAATAGGGTTCTGTTCCGTCGATCGTGGCATTGTTTCCTGCATTGTCATAAACGACTATCTTGAATCTGACCCACGTTTGAGCAGGTTGACCCGGTATTATTGCCTCGTAGAGATTTGTCGAGAAGTTGAGCCTCATGGTTTGAGGTGATTCCCATGAAGTTCCGTTGTCGAAAGAACAGATCAATGTAACGTTCTTTATTCCCGATTCGGCATCCGTTGCGTTTGCTGAAATGGTCACGTTTTGATATGGCTGAACGTTTTCTCTCGGTGGATTCTGAGAAGACAAGATTATTTTTGGAGCTGTTGTGTCGGCCGCACGCGCTTCAATGTGCACTTCTGCAAATTGGCCGAGCCCGGGCCATGGCGAAGATTGCGCACCGCCTGAATAGGCGTCATCAAATTCCATCTTGAAGCCAATAGTATCGTTAGGCTTAAGGCTGAAGTCGTGTGCATCGTCCGCGCTGTTCAATAGGTGTCTGAGTTCAAAAGTGTAGTCGCCTATACCACTAACGTTTGTGTGTGATGCGCCTCCAACGATATCATTTGTTCCTCCATCGCCTTCATCGGAACTTAGAGTGGACACACTGGCGTTGTAATAACCGTCTTCTGCATGGCCCAGCCCACCCGTCCAAGCCAACACGTACAACCAGTCATCGCCATTCTCAATTCCACCATCATGATCACTATCAAAATAGAAAAACACGCCGTCACCAGCGTTGAAGTCATCACCAACGACTCTTACTGCAAGATACATGTACGTTTCATCGTTTTTTTCGTAGATTGTAGCGGAATGCGACTCGAGAGAATTCGAAACCAAAGTAAATGTAACCTTCGTGGCATCATCCCATTCGTTAGGGTTAGTAACGCCATCGATGTTTGGAACCGTTGAGGCCCAAGCTGAAAGAACGTCACCAGTGAAAGCTTTTCCAAAAGGCACAAACACCCACGTAGATAGTAGGATCAGGGAAATTGTCATACAAAGCATTGCCTTTTTCATTGATATCTCTTCGCTACTTTGTGCTATCTAGGCTTCCTACAACTATAAGGTTTATGCGCGCGCTTTTTGGGTTGGTTGGATAAAACTTTACCCCCACACAGTTGACTGATGACGGCGGAGATTGATACCATAATCATCGGCCAAATTCTTCAGAAACTGAGCCCACTCTGCAGGCAGAGACACTGCAAGCCCAACCATCTTGTGGCATTTAGGTTATATTTAAGCTTCAAACTTACATCGCGTACCAAGAGTGTAATCTGGAAACACATTCCAGATTTCCACATATTGGAAAAAAGATAGCAGACTGGATTCTATCTTTGATCCTTCGACAATTGCAGTCTCTTTGCGGTTTCTTTGGCGATTTTTCCAAGACCCTTAGCTAATTCCTCACGAGTAACCTCATCTAATGGATACACCTTCCCATCCTTATCTATGAATGCAAGTTCCAACTTCCTATTTCCCATTGTTTCGCCTCCTTCAGAGTCTATTGCTTTCTATTTCAATTTCATGCATAAGCCATTTTCGCCCATCTACATAAGCCTAGGCGACATGCAATGTGCGTTCACTACGCAGTAAAGCCAATCTCTTTCTAACCTTAGTTCATTGCAACCTCCAAATTGGTAGCACACACTCAGTGCGCTAGAGAATGTAATTAACTGCAAATCGAGTTGTGCGAGCTAAAGCGTGTGCGCAGGTTTCCTCTTCAAGGTTTTCTTCCATTCTTCGAACAGATTCCAATACATACTGTTGTAACTCTCGTTTGATGGGTTTCGTTCGGCAACGTACTTCTCGATGAAGTCATTCAGTTCCAAGGAGTTCCTACATTTCCTGACATCTCTGATATTTAGCAAAAACATCACCCCTTTCTTTGAATGATTCCTCAGTTGTGGCTAGATTAGAGGGGGTGCAGAAATGCTGGGATCAAGTAACAGAACCATCTTGTCATACAATTCCAGATAATCTCGGCCAACTTCCGTTTTCTCGTAAGTCACTTTTTCCGCTATCAGGTCTGTTCGAACTAGATCAACTGATTCCATAAAATCCAAGTATCGCCCAGACTGTGCAGAGTTCATATTACAGTGGGACAAAATATTCGTTTTGCCAGCCGGTTCACGCAACTTCCTCAGAATCTCCGCTATGATCTCAAATCTGCTACGGTTTCTATCAAGCACGTTTCTCATTCCTAACACGCCATACTACCTCCAAAGCAAAAGCAAACCAATTCTAAGGCAAAATATTGCAATAACCCGTCGGCACGCCTTTACTGTGACATACAGTCTCAGTGTGCCTTATAAAGACAAGCCAGCCAAAGCTGCGTTTCTACCGTCTCTTCTGTTTCTTTCCACCACGAGCTCTTCTCGTTTGATGACCTTTCGCCTTGTCGCGCCGAGTACTCTCGGCGAACTTTTCTATGGCGATTCTGTTCTCCACTTATGGTCTCTCACATCACTCTTCAACTGTCAATAGTATCTTTTCCAAAATAAACCTGTTGCGCATGCTCTTTGTATTGCATAATGTGTGTTTGACTATTTAGAGTGACTGCATGAGCAAGGCAAAAAGAAAGAAGACTAAGCACATCGACACTGAGGATGCTGAACAAGAGAAGGAGAGAGAAACTGGGGACATTTGTGATGACAAACAGAGAGGAGAAATGTTGAAAGCAGATGGAATTACTGCTGCCGAAAACGCGTTCATGCAAGGAAGAGAGATGACGCCAGAAAAGATGAAACATCCCACACACAAAGACACGGTTTCAGTTGAACTTGCTGAAGATGAATACAAAGACGACTAAATCAGCGCGCGCTATCTAGAGACGGTGTGAGGGATGGGATTTGTACTCCGTTCCAAGTGGCGAAATCTCCCGTAGCTTCCGTTTTTCTCAGCAGAAGAAAGAGGGCGAAGAAGTCATTAAAGAGAATAGACGCATAACCTCTTAATGAACCTCAGCAAGTCTACAGGGTAAGTACAGATTTATGTCTGAAACCAAGGAAATCAACTACTGGAAATTGCAGAAAGATGAGCTTATTAGAGAGCTCAATTCGTCAGCAATGGGGCTTGATGACACAGAAGCTGCACGCAGACTTGAGGAATATGGGCTGAACGAGATTCCTTCACTTGAACGCAGAACATCGTTCAGCATATTCGCAGCTCAGTTTAAGAACCCTCTGGTTTACGTGCTCGTCTTCGCGTCAGCAGTAGCTGGTTTCTTGGGAGAAATGCCCGAGGCAATTATCATAGTTGCCATCGTGCTTGCTAATGCCGTGTTGGGCTTCGCTTTAGAGCATAGATCGGAAAGAGCCGTTGATGAGCTTAGAAAGTACCTATCGTACACCGCGATAGTTGTCAGAAGTGGAAAGAAGCTGGTGATTAACACAAGCAAACTGGTGCCTGGAGACGTTGTCCACCTGGCAATAGGCGATGTTGTTCCGGCAGACATCAGGCTGTTGGACGCTGACGAACTCCAGACGGATGAATCAGTGCTGACGGGCGAGTCAATGTCGGTCGACAAGAACACTACGCCAGTTGCACTTGACAAACCACTCCCACATCAACTGTCCAACATCGCCCTCACGGGTTCGACAGTGATGAACGGTTCTGGAGTAGGATTGGTTGTTGCCACTGGAAGAAAGACGTACTTCGGCCACATAGCCTCCAGTCTCTCTTTGTTGCCTCCAAAGACTGACTTTCAAAAGAACATTGCAAGTTTTGGGAGTTTTCTCGTGAAAGTAATCTTGTTGTTGACAGCCTTCGTGTTTCTAGTTAACTCAGTTCTGGGCCATGGAGTCTTAGAATCACTTTTGTTTTCATTAGCCTTGGCAGTAGGCATCATACCAGAGGCCTTGCCCGTGGTAATTACTGTCGGACTATCTGAAGGAGCACTCAAACTAGTCAAGAAGAAGGTTGTAGTCAAAAGACTTGAATCAATAGAAGATATGGGAAATATCGACGTACTCTGCACAGACAAAACTGGAACCTTGACCCAAAACAAGATCAAGGTTCAGGACATCGTCGATCCCAAAGATCATTCGGATCCAGAATTGATCAAGTATGCACTCCTCTGTAACTCGGCGGTGGTTCAAGGAGACAGAGTGCTCGGCAACCCAATTGATGTAGCAATCTGGGATTACGCCAGAGACAAGGGATTCGATGAAGTAAGCCTCAATGCATTTGCATGTATCCGTGAAATTCCATTCGGGTTCAATAGAAGGAGAATGAGCGCCGTAATCGAAAGTGGTGACCGCAGATTTTTAGTTTCAAAAGGAGCCCCCGAGTCAATCCTTGATGTGTCGACTGCGGTAGGTGATGAAATTGAGGCTCAGCCAATGTCGAAGATGAGCACGGAAGTCAATTCGCTGATTGGAAAGTACAGCCAAACTGGAAACAGATTGATAGCATTGGCACGTAAGGAAATCGAGAAAAAATCGGACTACTCAGTAGCAGATGAATGGGGGTTGGCATTTGTCGGACTGGTTGTTCTCTCCGATCCGGTGAAAGAGGATGCTGCTCCTGCCATCTCCAAGTTGAAATTGCTAGGAATAAAGCTGAAAATTCTCAGCGGGGATGATCCTGTCGTAACGGCAGATGTTTGCCGTAGGCTTGGAATCGACTTTCAAGGGAGAGTGCTCACAGGGGTAGATGTCGGAAAAATGCAAGAGAGCGAGCTACGCCAAGCCGTGGAAGAGAATGATGTTTTTGGACGTGTGACTCCGGAGCAGAAATATGCCATAGTCAGTGCTTTGAAGAAAAACGGTCATGTAACGGGATTTCTTGGCGATGGGGTCAATGATGCCCCAGCCCTGAAATTGGCAGACGCAGGAATTTCTGTTGAGTCAGGAGTTCAAGTCGCTAAGGAAGCGTCCTCAATAATCCTGCTTGAAAAGAGTTTGGGCGCTATTGCCGATGGAGTAGCTGAGGGAAGAAAGGCTTTTGGCAACATGATTAAATACATCATGAATACCATAAGCGCGAACTTGGGAAATATGTTTACGTTAGCAGTAGGATCTTTGTTCCTTCCGTTTATACCGCTTTTGCCCTCTCAAATACTTTTGACGAATCTCCTTTCTGATGCCCCGCTCCTCACGATATCAACTGACAACCTTGACGAGGAGGGCCTGAGAACTCCCAAGAGGTGGAGCATTGCATTAATAGCAAAGTTCGCCTTGTTTTTCGGTCTGATCAGTTCCATCTTCGACTTCGTCACGATTTCATCCCTGATCTACCTTCTCCATGCTGGTCCTGAACTCTTCCGAACGGGTTGGTTCATCGAGTCTGTTATGTCCGAGATATTGGTTACCTTTTCCATCAGAACCCGAAGGAAGTTTTATGAATCAAGACCCAGCAATCTCATGATCGCAGCCTCGATCATAATGGCATCAATGACTCTGGTCGTTGTTTACTCCCCTCTTGGATTGTTTTTGGAGTTAGTCAAGCCCCCGCTATGGTTCTTGGGCTTAATCTTTGGAATACTTGGATGCTACTTCTTTATAGTTGAGGGCCTGAAGCATTTGTTCTTCAGTCGTTATGAAGTCTGAGCGCGCACCAGACTCTTACTTTCGAAAGTGCAATTATGCCAATATTTCTGATAATTTCCAGACATTCCGCAGAGAACTGTCCGCTCAACAATGAGAAAATGAAGAAAATGACGTTAGAATTGCCAGACAAATTGGGCGGACTGGAGAAGAAACATGGAGTCAAGAGGATTGGAGCATGGACTGTAGTTCCGGAACATCTATTGATCTGGGTTTATGAATCCCCAAGCTCAGACGCTCTGCAAAAATCCTCAATGGAACCAGAAATCGTGAAATGGATGACTTGGAACACGAGCGAAATCAAACTAGCAATGAACCTCGAAGAAAGCCTGGAATTACTAAAATAAGCCAATAGAGTACCTTATTAGTTAGCTTACTACTTGGCATTATTGCCATGTATTTTCCTAACCTGAGTGTCCTTTGAGATACAGAATCCAAAATCTAAGCCTTCTGTGGAAGGTAAACCGTTCAGAAACCATCACTCCAATTCTGTGCTTGTAAATTCTGAACTACGATGAAAGACTTCTAGGGAGTCCCTGAAATCTTTGCATGTTTCTTTCTGTAGACTATGACTGCAAGTAGTGTTGTTATCATGAATAGTGGCAGAATAATGAAAGATGGAAACTCTGGAATGATTATGACTCCTTTTGTTGAGTGTGTATAGGTGAAGTATAGATGGCTGTAATCTGCATTCGAGCAAGGCAGCAGAATGTATGGAACTTCTGTGCCGTTGACAAGCACGTGATATGTGCCGTTCATCATGGCTGTTGGGAAGGAGACTCTGCAAAAGCCTGTTGTTCCTTGTTCTTCTGTGACATTGAACTCTATCATTATGACTTCTGGGTGTTCAATCCAAATAAGGGTAACAAAATTCGAAACCGTTGAGTTAGAAATGACTGTGACGCTGCAACTGTGAGCAACCAAGGGCGGTGTGAAGTAAGTGACATTGTAGCTTTGAAACATTCCCATCAAAGGATAATGGTCTGTGTTGTTTGCATCAATAATGTATGGTGTATCACCTACTCCGTCGCTTCCAGTCTCATTTTGATATGAACTACACTTGACATCAACACCAGTGTAGTTGCTCCAGTAGTTGCCACCAGAAGGATAGCCATCATCCCACAAGCTTGGCGAATCATTGACACTAATTTGCTGGGCATTATCCACAAAGCTGTTGTGATAAATCAGGTTGCTCGAAGACGCGTTGAGATAGATCCCACACCATTTGTTTGCCTCTATGTGGTTTTCCTCTATTCGGTTTTCGCTGGAAGACCAAGCGAGGCTGACGCCATTTCCATCGTTTGTCGTTACATTATTATGGAAGATGCTATTGTTTGAAGAAAGAGCAAGAAAGATACCGTAATAATTGCTTGCAACAATGTTTTCTGTTATGTCATTTTTCGAAGATTCGTAAAGGCGGATACCATCATAGTTATCTGTCAAGTTGTTTTCCTCAATCTTGTTGTCTGAAGACCCATATAGAACGATTCCATCATATTCAGTTGCGTTTATGTCGTTTGAGGTTATGTTGTTACTGGAGGACTCGTAAAGCCGTATCGCCTCAAAGCTGTTCTCCATCATAATGTTTCTCACGATGGCGCAATTCGCAGAATGATTAAGACTAATTCCGAAGTCAAATTGCGTGATCACGACGTTTTCGATTGTCACATTGCTTCTGTAGGAGAGTTCAATTCCTGTTCCCGTTCCTATTCCTTGAGTTGCGTGATCATCCCCATCAACCACAATGTTGTCTCTCTCCACAACAATGGAATCATAAATGTTGCCAGTAAATGTGTAAGTAATCTTATCAACTGTGACGATTGGTGTTGTTGGTGGGTCTATTCTCCCATCAGTACGTATGTAAATGGTTCCGCTTGCTTTTGCCTTCTCAACCCTCGATGCCAAGTTCAATGTACCTATTAGAAGTGCCAAGAGCATTAACAGCAAAAGCTTTCTACCCATTTTGCATCATAAATAATGTCTCCACCTTCAGTTCTTATGACTTGTGCTAGTCCGACAATTTAACATCGAAAAACATGTCCAGCCACTATTTATGTTAAGAACAGCATGTCAAGTGGAGCACGTACGATTAAAAAAGTCTGTCTTCAGAGTTTGAGCTTTGCTTTCTAGTAGTGGACAATCCAGATATCTGGCTGTAGCAGTGTTTTCAACGGTCCTAGCAATTGGAGAAGAAACACACAAAGCAAATGGAATGCATCTCTCGTGAAGACAGAAAGAGAGAAGCAAACAAACCCTTGTACCTTGCTAGATATGAATGAATACAATCCTTTTCTTATTAATTGAACATACTACACACACCCACACATGCACAGACACGATAACATAACACAATACCAGTTAGCCTAGTCTAGACGAGTGAACCTATCACATAGGGATATAAGAAATGTTAGTCTCATTTGATGACTTGAAGGCAAGAGAATGAGCGAATTTGACGTGAAGTATCTAGGTCGTCGATCAATCGAAGTCAGAGGAGATCTCTTGCTTTTTCCTGAGTTTCGCGACCCATTCATCTTCAGTCAGTTCAGTTCCCCCTTTTACTGTTCTAACTAATTCGTCTGATTCGACTACAAGTTTTCTGCATTCTCGATTTTCCAAGACAAAAATGAATGTTTGAGGCGAAATCTGCGCGGGTCAATGCTTCTTTGAAATTCTACGTTCTAACTCGAAACGCCCAATTCAGGTAAGTCCAAAAATCCCATGAAAGCACCAGGGAAGGCTCTACATAACAATGGAGACTGCATTTCTGGCAGTTCTGTGTTTCTTTCCAGTCAAATTCAGAGATTGCGTTTTTGATGCCTGTTTCAAGAATAGAAACGCTGGTTGCGTATTCATTACCGACATAACAAGGTAGAACCAGGTTTCCCTGTGGATCCACGTTAATTGTCGCCCAGGGTCTGCACCTCCAATTCTTCTCTTTTGCCATGACTCTGAAATAATTGATTGAATTCACAAGGGGATATCCTTTTTTCTTCATTTCAACGAGTTTTCTGGCTATCTTTGTAGTCTCGTCGGCGGTAGGTGCAGACACATTCGCGCTACAATACTCGTGAGCTACGGCCACGGATATTCCTGTATGCAGTTCCTTCGCCAACTTCACTATGTCTTCTATCTCGTGGAGATTGTCTGTCATTATTGTTGTGTTGATTGTCACGGAAACCTTCTCGTTGGATGCGATTATGCCTTCTATCGCTTTTTTGAAACATCCACTGACTCCTCTGATCGTGTCGTGAGTTTTTTCTAGACCATCCAACGAAACATAGATGACGCCGTTGATGTACGGTGCTATTTCATCTATTCTGGATTCGAGGAGAGTTCCATTAGTGATAAGGCTTGTATGCAAAGGCAGAGACCGGGAAAAAGCAAGAATGTTCACCAAGTCATTTCTCAGGAGGGGTTCTCCTCCTTCAAACGCAATCCCACAAACACCCGAATCATGAATTTGCTTCAGAATTGCTTTTTCCTTCTCTAGACTTAGATCAGTGCTGGATCTTTTCCAGAAGGGACACATCTTGCACCGGAGATTGCAATTGTATGTTAGCTTGTGCCCACAAAACAGTGGAGCCCTCACTCCAACGGAGTTTGAGAATAGTCCACGATATAGCCTCAGTCCCAGCCACAAGGTTTCCAGATAATAACCAGTGTTTTTTTCTTCACTGAAATAGTTGGAGACTCGCCTCATCCTCGAGATCACTTGAACATACATTTACAAATCCATGCTAATAAAAACGAGTTCGTTTCTTGGTACCAAAGCTATTCTTGTTTTCCTTTAGCTCTGGCGTGCATGCCTGTGCCTATATTCGTTTGCGGGTAACTCATGCTTCTGGCTTTGTCTTGTCTGTGGATCGTGATGTCGATCGATCGCATGCAATAGTACGCTGTACCACGTGCTTCAACTATTTTGGCGAGTCCGAAGTCATAGAGGCGCGCGCTAAACGGTTGAAGAGGCACAAAAACTTGTGGAGGCAGGCTTTGAATATGTCTGCAGCTTCGAAGATGCCAAACTGTTCAGAAAGCGCAAGTGAAACAGCCTGAAAAGGTGCTGCTGGTGTTGTGGTGGGGCCGCTGGGATTTGAACCCCACGCCAGTGGTGAAGTCACCCGCAAAACCCCCCTTTTTTTCTTCCTAAAGTGACTGATGAGCGTTCGTAGTTGGGATAGACATGATGAACTTGACAAGATCCGAGCGGGGTTGAGCCAAAACTGGGCGGGGTTGCCCTATTTCCGCTGACAATGGAGACGTCTCCCGCATTTCCCCTCTTTTCTCAGAAATGACTACAACTTTAGCGCGCACTTAATCTCCTTCGCTGAATGGAACTTCAGTATAAATTCCTCCTTTCCGGGTGCACTTTCTCTTCGCCCATAATCATGAATCTTCGGTGCAAATTCCTTCATTACGCCACCTATACTTACTGGCATTATTGACTCGAACAGAGACTTGTTCGCATTATGAATTTGGTATGTAACAAAGGATACAATGAATGGGACTAAACCAATCAGGAATACATGTGCTAAAAAGCTCTTCTTGTTAAATACGTCTTCTAGCACGCTCTCTCTGGCTGGGCCGCAGAGGAACGAGGGAATTGAAAAAACAGTATAGGTGATGCGCGAGGGGTAACTGGGCTGTAGTTGTGTAGAGCGCATCTACAATAATGTTTATTAAGACTCAATATTTAATATTCATGATCGGGGCCTAGAGTTGCGCAAGAAAGAACCCAGCATACTCGTAGTCGGACTCGGACAAATAGGATATCACGACGCCGAGTACATGACCTCACGCGGACTGAATGTCGACGGGTACGACATCGACCCCAAGACAGTGCAGCGGGCCATTGACCATGGAATAATACGCAAAAAAGCAGAAACCTTCGAGGGATACGACTGCTACGTGATTGCCGTCTCCACCCACAACCCCACAAACATGCTTCTGCCATCCTTTGATGCACTCTTCCAGACCGTCTACAGATTATCCATTGAGGGCAAGAGAAACGCGCTTGTGACCATCGAAAGCACAGTAAAAAAGGGAATGAGTAGGAGGGTCGAGGAAATACTAGGACACAGACTCCACGTTGCACACGTTCCCCACAGGTTCTACGCCATGGAAAAAGAGGAACATGGTGTACGCCAGACAAGAGTGCTGGGTGGCTGCGAAAACTGTTGCAGAAGAAAGGCCTTGCGGTTCTATCAAGAAGTGCTTGATATTCCGGTGCACATTGCAAGATCTATCGAGATTGCTGAACTCAGCAAAGTAATCGAAAATTCGTACAGGTTCATGGAGATCGCTTTCGCAGAGGAATTGAAGATGTTCTGTGAGGCATACACGTTGAATTTTACGGAATTGAGGGACGCTATTAACTCAAAATGGAACGTGAGAATCCTTGAAGCCGATCATGGAATCGGTGGACACTGTTTGCCCAAGGACTCGCAAATGTACGTTGACCTCACAAAACGAGCACTTGTCTCCAGCATAATTGATGCAGCAAAAATGGTTGATGGTCACTACAAACTGCGTTTGCCGCAAGCACCAAGTTTTGGCATGATTCTCCCCTCAAGACTCCTTGAAATCAATGCCACAAGCAATTGAGCAGGATTCCAGTAGGTTTAGGGTGAATTGTTTTGAAACTGAAGCATGCAGCTGCAATCTCAACCACCATGGTAATTGTCTTTGGCATAGCCATAGTATCTCCATTCTTTTTGCGGAATCCAAAGCCAAACCAGAAAGTGATGCTGGTTTTCGATGTGCTTGATTATAGCGAGGTTGAAGAATGGTGTTATAATCTGTCCTCTATTCTAGAGTATCAAAACGTTAAGGCAACAGTTTTCATCGTCGGCAAAGTGGCTGAAAACAACCCGAAAAGCGTTTCATGCTTTGGTCAGAAAATCGACGTTGGGAGTCTCACCTACACCTATTCGAATCTTACATCAATTTCGGATTATTCCCTCCAACTTGAAGAAGTCAGAAAGGGAAAACAAGCTGTCGATAATGCAGGCAACATCTATTCGAGGCTCTTCAAAGCTCCATTCGGAAGCACAGACGATAACATATATTCACTTTTGAGTCGGTGCGATATCCTGGCAGATTTCTCCTACCAGACTCACTACAACTTGTATTTGAAAGATAAATTCCTCAGATTTGAAGCGACCTCTTACAACGGCTCCAAGAATTCCGCCAATTTCATCTCATCACTGCCCAAAACGCTGGAACCAATCATAATCGAATTCGATGACACGTGTTCGACTGCTTACATTGGAAAATTCATATCAGAGCTTAGGAACAGCGGAGTTGACCTCGTCAATGCGTCTGAAATTGCAGGGAAAAACCTGACGTTAAGAGGAGATTGATCGGTTTGACTGTCGAAGTTCCCATGGTCGAAATCGGACATATTGAAAAAAAGACCACCTTCAGACTACACATACCTCGCATATCTAAGAGCGGGAGAATCAGCGTCAGCAAGAAAGCATGGGCTTTCAGAGTAACGGTAGTTTCAGCATTGATTTTACTGATGGCTTTCAACCTGAGTCTGAGTCTTGCCATTGGCGATCCACTCATCATTTATTCCACCTTAATGCCGGCGCACACCGTGACCATTTTTGTTGTCGGATGGTTCTTCTTCAAAAAGAAGTCTTCATGCGAGACAGACGATGACCTAGTCTCGGTGATAATTCCCGTCTACAATCAAGAAGCCCTAGTAGAAGAGGCGATAGATGCCGTTTTCAGGTCAACCTATCCCAACCTTGAGGTCGTTGCAGTGAACGATGGCAGCAAAGATCATTCTAGAGAGATTCTTGACTCATTAGCGCATAAGTATCCTTGTCTGCGAGTGATTCACAAGCCTAACGGTGGAAAACGCACTGCCGTGGCCACAGGGTTCTATGCCTCCAAAGGGAAATTCATAGTCCTTATCGATTCGGACAGCATTATCGACGAAAATGCAATTGAAGAGCTCATGAGAACCTTTTCTGCCAACCCGAAAGTCGGCGGCATGGCGGGCAATGGCAAAGTACTAAACGCGGACAAGAATCTTCTGACAAAATGTCAGGACGTATGGTACGACTCAGCTTTCAATATCCACAAGGCCATGGAAAGCACGTTTGGGAATGTCCTATGTTGCTCAGGATGTCTTGCTGCTTACAGACGAGAGGCTATATCCCGATTCATTCCTTTCTGGGCAGAAGCAAACGTTCAAATGAGCGATGACCGAGACTTAACGACCTACGTGACAGCTTCATCTTGGGCAAAGAAAGAAATGACTCCACTTACGCAACACCTCATGGAGTCCATGGCCAAGTATGATGATTCTGAAGACCGAGGTTTAACCGCTCAAACACTCACCACTTGGAAAACGGTTTACGTTCCAACGGCTATAGTGCATACAGAAGTTCCGGAGAAAATGAGACAGTGGATCCGGCAGCAGACAAGATGGAGAAAGGGCTACCTGAGATCCGGCACTTTCGTAAGCGCTTTTTTCTGGAAAAAGCACCCGCTCATGGCTCTAGTCTTCTACACAGAATTCATGCAATCTCTTATGTCGCCGCTAATCTTTCTGCTGGTGTACCTCTATGCCCCGCTCTTTTTACACAATTACTTACTTCCGCTTACATATCTACTCGGACAGCTTCTGCTAGGTTTCGCATCTGGTCTGGACTACCGACTTAGAGATCCTACGGCGAAAAACTGGGTCTACAAGCCTTTGATGAGTCTATTAACTCTAGTGGTGATACCTTGGCTCCTGTTTCCAGCACTCTGGACTTACAAGAAGAACCACTGGCTCACAAGATGATTCAATCATGCAGACAAACTTAGGACCAAATTCTCGATCAACTGTTCTGAAGGACAAAGGAGCAATTCTCATTGCAGCTCTGCTTGTTTTTCTGATCATAATCCCTATTGCCATGATTGGAACCTCAATTGAGAATAGGAATCCCCCAACCTTGGTCATACGAGTGGATGACATTCAGGACTTCGCTTTTAGAGAAGCCCAGCTCTTTCTCCTCAACAACAGCATCCAGAACCATGTTCCTCTGAGTCTCGCCGTCATTGCTGGCATGTTCGGAGGAGACAGCGAAATCGTTCAAACAGTCAAACTCGCAGTCAATTCAGGCTCTAAAGTGGCTGTGCATGGCTGGGAACACGAAGATTTAGCCAAACTTTCGTTCAGAGAACAAATGACGCTTTTGTTTCAAGCCAAGAATCGGATAAGAGAAACCCTTGATGTCATCACAAGAACACTGGTTCCTCCAATGTTCAGCTTCAATGAGGCCACTTTGGATGCAATGCACGAAGAAGGCTATGACATAATCTCAACGTCCAAAGATCTCCATGAACCTGGACTGATTTCAGGAGTGAGAAATCTTCCCGCGACGGTCGAGTTGTCAGATTATTCGAACGGATTGTGGAATGTAAAAAGCTGCGAATCCGTCAAAACAGAAATCCTCAGAAGCGTTCAGAAATATGGGTTTGCTGTAATAGTAACTCATCCTCAGGAGTTCATCACGAATGGAAAACTGAATCAAACCACTGTCTTGTTCTACACAACCCTTCTAGAAAATCTGAATGGGGAATATTCATTCAAGACGCTGGAAAGACTTGGCCAAGATCTAAATGTTTGAACTCCGGACCTCCAAGCGCAACTCTTTTTTCGATCGGTCGTTATGGAAATTCTTGTCACATACCAAATAGACTTGTTTCTCCCAACCTAGCCCTTAATTTGTTCCTGGCTACAGAGAGCTCGTGGCAACGCAGCGTACTCCTAGTCAAGGGATTCTTCGTATATGCAAGCCTAGACAACACTCTATTCTACATACAGATGGAACAAGCACTCTTCGGAGCAGGAAGCGACGACGATTTCATAGTGAACGTCACCAACGACAAAGAAGAAATAAAGAAGCTACTATCATTTGGCTTTGAATACATCTCCAGAAAGACGACATACTCTACTTTCGAAAACGCAAATAAGAGTGAGCATGATAGAAAATTAGCGGAGTCAAGCCAAAACGGGGCGGGGTTGCCCTATTTCCGCAGACAATGGAGACGTCACCCGCAAAAACCCTTTTTTTACCCTCGATGAAGACCCGATTTAGTCAAACGATACAGCGATGGGCAGTTCCTCCATATCTGAAGATTGGCAACAGCATGCCTGCATGTATTTGTATGGCTTGAACTGTTGTGTTTGATACTTTAAGTTTTATCTAGTTTGTTTTGGTGTGAATAGAACATGCTTTCACAAAACATTAATACACGAAGGCGAGAAACTGATTCTCACTAAAAGGAGAAAGGAAAATGAACAAAAAAACTTTGGTAGGAACCACAGCCACATTAGCCCTATTAGTGCTATTCCTAATGGCAATTTCACCAGTCATGGCAATCACAAAAGCGCCCTACTGGGAACATGTGCAATTCACGGATTTTGGTGCCCCTGACAAATATTGGGAAGCTGACGGCATTGTGCATCTTGAGGACATGCATTGGTCAGGATCATATGCAGGCACGCTGGGCTCTGGAACAATGGACGTATGGTATGAACATTTGATGCTGAGCACAAAGACTGGAAAGGGAACCTTTATCGCAACATGGCTGATCACTATTGGCGCGGATACTATGTCGGGCAGTGCTAACGGCAAAATTATCGGAGGCCTATATGCTGGCACGTCTGAAGGTTATTTCAGAGGAACACATGGCACAGGCGGATTTGAACATATAGAGAAAATGGGTACTTTTCTTGTAAACCTAGCAACAGCCACATTAGACGCAGAAGGCGTAATAATATACCACTAGGCGTAGGATAACTGAGATATCAAGGGAAAGGAAAACTAAAGCTGACAACCAAAATCCCCATTTCTTAGGGCCTCCAGTCTCAGTAACAAAGCAAATTTCAAACATAAAAGGTTGCGATGTCTCCCGCAAAACCCCATTTTTCTTTTTCGAGCGAGTGCGGCACCTCAAACCCATCTGTATCGTAATCAAATGATACGTTCATTCTCTTCTTCTCATCGAAGTCATTCTCGTCCAAAGCTATGTTCGGCCTTTTCTTCGACTTTAGTAATGCATATAATACACTTTACTGGATCTGGTGGCACCGAACAATAATCTAGAGGATCTTTCCACAAGCCATTTATCGGCTGAGAACGTTACTTTTTGTGCGAGGGAGAAGGTTTTGGTTTTTGTGAGGAAAGCGTTTTCCGTGACTATGCTGGCACTGCTGCTGGTCAGCATGTTAACGTTGGCGTTTAAGGTTCAGCCAATTGAGACTTCTGGAACCATTTGTGCCCAAGCTGACGGCATGATTGACCCTGCAACAGCACTGGCAAAACAGGAAGCAGGCATACTTTCTGAAGCACCCCCCACAGAATGGAGCAAAACCTACGGAGGAACAAGCTCAGATGTTGCGCAGGCTTTGGTGCAGACAACTGACGGCGGCTACGCACTAGCAGGCTACACTTACTCTTCGGGTGCTGGAGATGATGATTTCTGGTTGGTTAAGACTGACTCGGCGGGTAATGCCCTATGGAACATGACATACGGAGGAACAAGTACTGACGAGGCTTTTGGTTTGGTGCAGACAGCGGACGGAGGATACGCACTAGCAGGTGTAACGTTGTCTTTCGGTTTCGGTGCTGGGCATGGTGATTTCTGGCTTGTCAAGACTGATGCTTCTGGCAATGCTCAATGGAACAAAACCTACGGAGGAACAGGCAGAGACGGTGCTTATGGGGGGTTGGTGCAAACTGCGGATGGCGGATACGCGCTAGCAGGCTACACAAGTTCTTTTGGTGCTGGCAGTTTTGATGCTTGGCTGGTAAAGACTGACGCTTCGGGCAATATGCAGTGGAACAAGGCATACGGAGGAACAAGCTGGGATATTGCGTATTCGCTGGTCCAGACTGCTGATGGAGGATACGCACTAGCAGGCGTCACATACTCATTTGGCGCTGGCTGGGACGATTTTTGGCTGGTAAAGACTGACGCTTCGGGCAATGCTCAGTGGAGCAAGACCTACGGAGGAACAGGCGATGATTGTGCTTGGGCTTTGATGCAGGCAAGTGACGGCGGATACGCAATAGCAGGCTACACAAGTTCTTTTGGCGCTGGCAGCTATGATTTTTGGCTGGTAAAGACTGACGCTTCGGGCAATGCTCAGTGGAGCAAGACCTACGGAGGAACAGGCGATGATTGTGCTTGGGCTTTGATGCAGGCAAGTGACGGCGGATACGCAATAGCAGGCTAC
>JALHSQ010000087.1 GCA_022865885.1 Candidatus Bathyarchaeota archaeon
GAGATACTGACTCTATTTTCCTTCACAATCCAGATGAATCACAAATTAAAAAGATTTCAGAATGGACAGCGAATGAACTGGAAATCGCACTTGACATCGATAAAGTATATCGATATGTAGCTTTCAGTCAAAGAAAGAAAAATTATCTTGGTGTACTATCCGATGGTAAAGTAGATATAAAAGGTCTCACAGGTAAAAAAAGTCATGTTCACATTTTCATAAAAAAGTCATTTTATGATACTGTTGAAATTCTGAGTCATGTAAAAAATACAGGAGATTTCGATAACGCAAGAGAGGAGATTAAAAAACAGCTTAGAGAAAAATATCTTAATCTCAAGGAAAAAAAAATACCGCTTGATGAACTTGCCTTTAATGTTATGATGAGTAAATCTCAGGAAGAATATACCGAAACCACGCCCCAGCATGTGAAAGTCGCAAAATATATGTCTGAAAAAATGCATAAAGAAGTCAAAGCTGGTGAAATAATATCTTATGTAAAAACAACTTCACCTCCGGGAGTCAAACCCATTAAGCTTGCTAAAATTGAAGAAATTGATGTTGAAAAATATATGGATTATCTCAGAGCTACTTTTGAGCAAATTCTCGATGCTTTGGGTTACAGTTTCGATGATATCATGGGAACAATTAGGCTTGAGGATTTTTTTTGACCCTTTTAATAAACGATTTATTTCAAATAAATAAAATCGATCTAGAACTACGATAAACATTTTAAAGTAACAATCCTATGTGATTAGGGATGGAGATTGCCCCAAAAAAGAAAAAGTAGAGGCCGATCAAAGGGTGGTAAAGGAAGAGCTGACTTAGTTCAATGCAGTAATTGTGGAGCTGCAGTCCCAAAAGATAAAGCCAAGAAACTCACTACTAGGGTCAATTTTATAGAACCTGCTTTAGCTAAAGAATTAAGGATGACAGGTACTTACATTGCTGCTCCAAGAACCTTGAAATTCTATTGCGTTTCATGCGCTGTCCATTATGGTCTTGTTAAAGTCAGAGCAAAAAGTGAAAGACATTTACATTAGATTATAATATATGTGTTGGTTCTTTATTCAATCCTAACATTTCTAAAGTATTTTCTTTTGGTATGCCTTTATTATCCCATCCATGTAATTCATAATATTGATCCAATAATTTTCCGAATTCCTCTTCTGTTATCATATTTTCTTTATGTGGATAACCTTTAAGAATTTTTCCTTCATAATAGACCCGAGGTAAATTATCATCTTTTCTTGTAAACCCCTCTCGGTTATTGAACAATCTTTCCAATGTGCAAATTCGCTCCCCGATTTGCATGAGATCATCTCTCGGAATGATGATATCGGTTGCCAGTTCGATAAGCTTGGAATATTCCTCAAATTTCGGGGCATTGACCGAAATAAATACAGTTTGTAATTTACACAATCCAAGCGAATCAACAATTGAATATAATAATTCATGCAACCAAATCATTCGACTCTTCCCCTCCAATGACCTGCGATTAGAGGAAACAGAGCATCCATAAATTCCACTTAATACTTCTTCAGGTAAACCGTACGTATCTATTGCAGGTCTACTTCTGAGATGATCCGCGCCTCTTGTAGATGTTGCAATTCCTAGTGCAAAGCTAGGTGTGTATCTATCATCGGTTGCAAGAGTTCCCATTCCTTTAATATTTGGAAAATAACGCTCTGAATCTTTGCCTATTTCTTTAATAATTCCTTTGATACCTTCTGCAAGGATATTTCCAAAACCCTCTCTTTTTGCTATCATGTCAATAATCTTAAGAATAGCTCCGGTTTCACCCCATCCAAGATTTAAATTATCAAGTGAATTCTTAGAAATCAATCCGTTTTCTAAAAGATCGATTGTACCTGCAATAATACTACCTATCTCCATTTGATCAATACCCAATAAATTAGTGAGATCATTTACCTTCAGAAGATATTCAAAATCAGCACAATCCAACAGATGACCTAGATAGAGCTGAGTTGAAAACTCAGGTCCTTCACCAATCAAGGATGAACCGTCGAGATGATAGCGATGACGACAACCAACTGTACATCCATAACATGATGTTTTTCCAGTTTGATATTTAATAATGTTCCTAACGTCGATTGATTCAGCATTCTCCATCTTATTATTCTGTAGATTTTTATTTCTTAAATATCCTGAAGTACTAATGGCAGAATACTGTGCCATGGTACCCCATTTTGATAAGGCTTTTGCCCACTTTGTTTCCATGAACTTATCACTAAGCTCTTTACAATAATTGACCAATTCATCAGGACGCGAAAAACTCAGGTCTGAACTACCTCTGACTGCTATAGCTTTAAGGTTTTTTGACCCCATAACACAACCACCACCACCTTTGCCCGCTGAACTTTTCATTCCTGTTCTAATGTTTGCGAATTTGACCATTCTCTCACCAGCAATTCCAATCACTAGACTCTGAATTTCACTATCTCCTAAATCAGATTTGATTGCTTCTTGAGTTTCAATTGTATTCATACCCCAAAAACTTGAAGCATTCTTTATCTCGATTTTCTCATCATCAATCCATAAAAATTTTGGTTCATTACTTCTTCCCTTTATAAAGAGATGATCGATTCCGGCAAATCTCATTGCTGGTGCAAAATGATACCC
>JALHSQ010000088.1 GCA_022865885.1 Candidatus Bathyarchaeota archaeon
TTCCACGCCCTGTTCGAGCCGAGGGTCACTTTCCCCAGGGACAAAGACCTGGTCATCATCCGGGTCAAGGCCGTGGGGAAGAAGGATGGCCGTGAGGCCGAGGCCATGGTGGGAGTGATAGACTACCTGGACGAGGAAACGGGCTTCACCGCGATGGAGCGTTGCACCGGTTGGAGCGCGGCCATCGTAGCGGAGATGATGGCTCGAGGGCAGATCCCGCCAGGAGCCGGGGGCGTGGAGACCCAGGTGCCGGCCCGGCCCTTCGTGGAACAACTCCGCCGTCGCGGGATAGATGTCACGGAGCAGGTGACTGCGAAGTAGGACCCCCCAGGCCTCTGAGCGTCTGTTCGTATCGCCTTTGGAGGGGAACAAGTCTCATACCTCATCGGGGGAGGTGTGCGCCCCCTTCGCCCTTCAGAATCGGTGGATGTACAATCTCTACGAAGGGGAGAGAACATGGAGTACATAATACTGACCTTCATGGTCGAACCTGAGGGTGAGTATGAGGTGTCCAAGTGCCTGGAATTGGGCACGGCCAGCTTTGGGAGCGACATCGATGAGGCTCTCGACAACCTGATGGACGCCACGCGGGTTTATCTCGACACTGTTGATGATCTGGGGGAATGCCGCCAGCGACTGGAAGAGAAAGGGGTGACCGTGTATCCCTACGTACCCGCCGAACTGGAGATACGAAGGGCTAAACTCGTGGCGGGCGGCACTCTTGTGCCCCAGTTGATGACGTTAGGGCCCGCGTCCCTTGACTGAGCGATAGCACGTAAACGCACACGCCCAACCGCCGCCAGGACTTGCTAGATTGGCGCGTGACGACTTTCCAAGACCTGGACGATGAAGGGCTTCCCACTTGGAACGACATGCAGCGGCCAGCCCCGCGATCTCAGAGAGGACGTGCAGTGGCGACATATCGGCAGATTCAAGACTACGTGAGGGCCACGTACGGCTTCACGCCGAAGACCTGTTGGATTGCCCACGCGAAAGAGCTGTGCGGACTCGGGCCCAGGAGAGCTTGGAACAGGATCGCCGCGGTGCGGAGATCGGAACCGTGTCCGGCAGACAGGATTGAATCGATCAAAGAGGCATTCAGACACTTTGGCATGATCTAGTCCGTAGGTCCCACGCACGAATCCTTCAACCTCTGATCCGCCTCTTGACCCACTGCCTACCCGCCCCCGGAGAGGTATACGGCCTCATACCTCGTTGGGCAGGTCCAGGAACTCCACCTCCACGTCAAACTGGCCTCTGATCACATCGCCCAGGCTGCGTAGCCCAGCGCCTGGTAGATGTCTTCCCTCTCCAGCTCAGGCCACTCCTGGAGAATCTCTTCCACAGTCATGCCTGAACTCAGGTAGCTGAGGATGGAGGCTACCGGCATCCTTAGCCCGCGGATACAAGCCTTCCCAAAGCACTTCTCGCCATCCATGGTGATCCGATTGAACTTGTAGTGCCGGATTTCCACGGCCGCTTCACCTCCTCTCCATGGCACACGCTACTTGGAATGCCGCACAAGTATGCCCTGATTCAGGCAATTGTTCAA
>JALHSQ010000089.1 GCA_022865885.1 Candidatus Bathyarchaeota archaeon
ATAGAGGCGGGGGAGGAGGTAATCGTCACCCTCCTCTGATAGTGACTCCTGTTCAAGAGCAAAGATCAAGGAGCCTTCATCGTTTCAAGAGCCTTCAGAAGTCTCAGAGCTTCCTCCACAGTGTTGTATTGGACGAAGCTAGCTCTGATGAGAGTTGGGCTCTCGTAGACTTCGTGGACCCTCGAATAGAAGTCCTCTGACCTCATGGCGATGGCGTGCTTAGCCCAAAGGCGCTCAACAACATCTTCCCCACGCAGCCCCTTGACCTTGAAGGAGAATGTGGGATCCCTATCATCCAGCCTCTCGGGGTCCTTCAGCCCGTAAACTTTGACGTGGGGCATCTCTGTGAGGCCTTGAATGTCTCCAGAGCCTGTGAGCATCACCCTTGAGATCTCCTTCTCGTACTCCTCTACCGCTGTCAACGCTACCTTCAACGCCCTGCGCCTCCCCGAGTATTGGCTGAGTTTTCCGACGAAGCCCCCTTCGACCTGCTTGGCTAGCCATTCGTGGTGGTCTACGACGCCCTTGATCGCTGCGAATTTTGCCTGGTCTCTGGTTCCCCACTCCCAGCTGTCAGGCGGGTGATCCGGGGCCGGCTTTACCTTGTATGGCCTCAGCTCCTCAAGGAGCTCCTTCCTCCCATACATGAAGCTGCCGTGGGGGCTGAACATCTTGTAACCCGAGAAAACGAGGAAGTCGCAGCCTATGGTCTGAACGTCCAATGGGCCGTGGGCTATATGGTGGACGGCATCCACGATAAGGTATGCTCCTACCTCCCTCGCCATCTTCCCAACTTCCATTAACTGGGTCTTGGTCCCGAGGGCGTTCGAGGCCGCCGAGACCGAGACGACCCTCGTATCCCCGTCGATGAGGGCCCCGAGCTGGTTAAGATCGAGGGTTCCATCCTCGATGTTCAGCGGGGTGAACCTCGTATCTTCGATCAGCCCCCTCCGCTTCAGCTCGAGCCAGGGGCTGAGGTTGGCGTAGTGTTCGTAGTTCGTAACGACGACGTTCTCCCTTCCCCTAAGCTCCTTTCCCATGGCGTAGCTGAGGCCGAAGAATAGGCTCGTGGCGGACTCCCCTGAGACAATTGTTTCGGGGGAGGGTGCGTTCAGGAGATCTGCGACAGCCTTCCTCCCCTCGTGTATGACTTCCCCAGCCATCTTTGACTCGTCGAAGATGCCGTAGACATTAGCGCTGTAGTCGACCCTGGCCTTAGCCTCGGCCACGGCGGCCCTTCCGACAACAAGGGTCCCTGTGCCGTTGTCGAGGAAGGCCCTCGCCTTGCCGAAGGCGTCCCTCTCGGCCCTTGGAAACTCCGATCTGATTCTCTTCAAGAGCTCATTGCTAAACATCGTTTCCGATTGCTCTATTGATTGGAAATGTTGTTAAGGCTTTCTCCGGCTCCGAGACCTCGACTGAGAAACGCGTGGACGGGATTTCAAACTATTAATCCATTTTTCGATGGTGAGCTGAACATTGTATGGGCAGAACGCTATGAGCTCGAAGCCACACCTCTCTTGATCGAATCGGCGATCAGGACCATGTCCGAGAAAACAGCGTAGGCTGTCTGCGGGAGGTTTGGGTTGCTCTCGACAACAGTGATCTCCCCCATCAGATCAGTTTTCAGGGTGACTGCGCATGAAGTGCCATCGACCGACCAGAACAGGTTCTCAGGCCCCAATAGTTCGGGTCGCACCATGGTCTTTACGACGCCCTTGACCCTTTCTGCATAGGCGATAAGCTTGATTTTCCTGCCCTCTCTCGCTGCGTTCGTTACGGCTTCTGGGATCAGATCCCTGATTCCGACGCGGTTTACTCTCCTTGGGCTCGACTTCGCTTCCATGAGAACGTTCGCCAGCGTCGTTATCTTCGCAGCCGCGTCCCAGCCATCGATGTCCATCGAGGGGTCCGCCTCTGCGATGCCAAATCTCACAGCATCCTCTAACGCTTGCTCCATGTCCTTACCCCTATACATCTCGCCGAGAACGTAATTGGTTGTGCTGTTCAAGATGCCGCATATACCCGTTATCTCGCAGCCTGGAAGGGTTTTCTCGACAAGGCTGAACACCGGTGTTCCGTCCATTACCGTGCCCTCGAATCTGAATTGGGCCCCCCTCGATCGAGCTATGCCCCTAAGGTCTTCGTAAGCGAAGGATAAAGGGCCCTTGTTCGTTGTGATCACGCTCATGCCTGCTCGGAACGCCGCCTTGATGTGGTCGATAGCGGGTTGACCTGACTCTATGTTTAGAGTGGTCAATTCGACCATGATATCTGCATCGCAGCGCTCTATTATTTCGAGAGGTGAGAGTTCCGTCAACTCTGGCCCATATCCTCTGAGCGTGCCCTTTTCCTCAAGCTCGTGTAAGACCCGCTCAAGATTCAGAGCCTTATCCGAGAGCAACGAGCCGTGCCTCTTAGTTGCTATCGCAAGCACTTCGACATCTATGTCCTCTGAACGCCGAAGCCATTCGCGTCTCGAGAGCAGGAGCCTGGCGAACTCACGACCCACGTTTCCAAAACCGATCAATGCCAACTGGAGCATCATGGAACGATCCAAATCACTTAGATTCAAGAATATATTTGTATGTGTTTAGTTCATATTTATCAATAACTTAGAAACAGGCTTAAAACGTGAAAGGGGGCCTTTTTTTGGCTCAGATTACATGTTCAATGAGGATAGGGAGAGCTCCAGGATTCAAGCTTATTTCGCTGAAAGAGCACCAAATATGGGAGAATCAATTTCATGAGCTAAAAACATATATATATTTTAAACTCACGAGTAAACGAGGGCGCGATGGAAGGGGGAAATACGTCTTTTTTGTAGATCTCTACACAGCAACATCCGCTTATGAACTTTAAAAAAACGGGATTTTATTGAAACCTGATTACCAATTGAAAGGGTTTTCCTCATAGCCGAGGAGCACGTCGTAAACGTCGGTTACCCTGTCGAGCACCAGATGGTTCAGCCTCGTTTTCCTTTTCCTGGTTCTCGCCTCCTCGAGGTTGCACTCTGCGACCACGATCTCCTCCTTGTCGAAGCTGGCTGGACCTGCGAGGATTTCCCCGGTGGGCGAGACGATCATGCTCCGGCCGAGGAAGGGCTGCCCCCTTTCGACCCCTATGCGGTCGGCTGCAGCCATGAAGACCGATGACATGTGGGCCTGGGCCACACAGACGGCCTCGGTGACGCGGCGTGCGCGCGCCTACGTGTTCCTGGCACCCGTCCTGAGGAAGGGCGCGGGGCTTCCGCCGGCGGAGCCGAGGATGGTGAGGGCGAGGCTCGGGGAGAAGGTGATCGCCTCTTCGGGCAGGGAGCAGTTCCTCACCGTAAGGCTCGAGGGGGGTGTCGCTGTCCCGGTCTTCAAGCAGTCAGGGGACATCACAAGTATGGTCCACGCCGACGGGTACATCATACTGCCGATAAACGCGGATG
>JALHSQ010000090.1 GCA_022865885.1 Candidatus Bathyarchaeota archaeon
CGATCGGAACTTCAACTTCTTTTCCGTCCTTGAGCACCCTGGCTATCGTTGGTTGAAGTTCCAGCAGTTTTCGAATGGAAGCAGCTGATCTTCTGCGTATGCTTTCTTCAATATACTTTCCAAGTAGGACGAAGGCCAGTATCCCAACTGCTATTTCTAAGTAGCCTTCTCCGCCACCCGCTAGGTTGGGCAAGAATGCGTTGACCGCTCCAAAAGCCCAGCCTGCAACCACTCCAGCAGTAATTAGCACGTCCATGTTGATTGCGCGATTTCTGAGAGAGCTGTAGGCTCCACGAATAATGCTCCAGCCTGCAATCCATACAACCGGGGTCGAGACTATAAACAACGCCAGACTGTAGATAGAAAGGCCGCCGATGAGTGTGGTCGTCATCAGCACTGCCACTAAGCCGAACAAAGCCAACACTCGTAACCCGGCAACAGCAACTACGCCCATCAAAGTCACAGCAACCCTGCGCTTCATGGCCTTAAGCTCTTGTTCTGGCTGCTCGTACACGTTTGCGCAAGATTGACTGCAGAAGTAGTACGTGCGATCTCCAATCTTCTTCTTGATCGCCTTATCCTTGTCTACGTCCATACCGCACACGGGATCTCTTGGCATGATATTCATCCTCCATTATGATGTGTGTAATTTCCTGTGGTCTCCGAAGTATTTAAATATATCTTTTGAAGATATATGTTTTAAAGATAAATCTGGTGAATACATGTCTAGCAAAGAAATAGACAAAATTGTCTCTGACTTCTCACGTTTCTACATTCTCACCATCTTGTACGAAGGACCACAACATGGTTACAGCGTAATCAGCAAATTCAGAAAAAGGATAGGCAAAGAAATCAGCCCCAGCTTAGTGTACCCGTTTCTCAGCCAACTCGAGAAAAAGGGCCTAGTTAGACACTTGCTAAAGCCGGTCGGAGAGAAGAAAAGGAAAGTGTTCGAACTGACCGAAAAGGGGAAGGAACTCTGCAAGGCATTGTTCAAACGCTTCTCAGCCCTTGTTTCTGTTGCTATCGAACCGAACTTGGAAGTGTGTGCGAGCTGCGGGTGCAAAGTGTACGAAGGCGGACACAGAGAGGTCATCGATGGAAAGGAAATGACCTTCTGTTGCGTGCATTGTGCAGCATCATACAAGGGAGAAGCGTCGAGAAAGTCTGCTTTGCGAGAGCGTTAATGTTTAAGGAGATGTATGAAAACATGCACATTGGAATTTTGGACATTGTTTTACGAGTTGGATTGACTCTAGCAACGAGTTTCTTGTTCGGAATTATGTTTCTTGGCTATTGGCGTACAAGAACACGTAAGATGCTGTTTGTCACTGCTGGATTTGCAGTTTTCTTCGTTCATGCACTAATCACGGTCCCCGAGCTGTTCAGTGATGTCTACCAGATCGCCATGAGCGAGAACGTGCACCTTCTCATCCACCTGATAGCACTAGTCTTGATAGCAATCGGCATATTGAAGGACTAGTACGTCATGTTCAAAGATGAAATCCTGGAAAACGAAAGAAGAAGAAAAATCTACGCCACCATAGAGAGGAGTCCAGGTATTCATCTGAGGGAACTTCAAAGAATATTGAATATGCCCCTAACCACTTTGGAATACCACCTCAGCTACATGGCCAGGAAAAAGATCCTGTTCGCAGAAACACAGGGGCATCATAAAAGATACTACACAAAGCCCCTTGACCCCGAAGAGAAAAAAGTGTTGGCAACACTGAGACAGAAGAGAATGAGAGAAATCGTACTCACTATCTTAGCAAACGGAAAAGCAAAATATCAACTACTTGCAGACCAGCTCAAACTGTCACACTCAACGTTGTCATCATACCTCAAGTACCTGGTGAGCAACAACATCCTCGCCAAGGATAAAATCGGCTACGAAAACCTCTACACGATTCGAGACGAAGACAGAGTGGCAAAAGTGTTGATAGCGTACAAACCCAGCTTCATGGATAGACTTGTGGACAACGCATTAGACATCTGGATGGAAACACACTTTCGCAAAGAGGAACCCGAGCCCACATGAAGTGTTTCGGTTTTCGTTCTAGTCTGTTTCAAGGTCTTGTCCGTCGTTTCTTATAAGCAGAGAATGAGAGGTTTGGGTTGGAGGTTGAGAACAAGTCGGCAAAACCCGTTCTTCAAAAGGGCTCGTCAAGGTCTTGAGCAAGTTGAAGCAACTTTTTCCCCTCTCTCCTTTCTCCTCTTCAGCTGCCTCGGACCTTTTCGGGAACCCAAGAAGAAGAAAATTATGCTGACATGGAAAGGTGGAAAAGATGAGCACCCCACTGTTGCTTAAAGAGAAACACGTTTTGCTGAAGAATGAGCTTGGCGAAAAATTGCAGAAGAAGCATGCTTTGGAATTGGAAATCACAAAACAGTTTGAAGAACTGAAAAGGGTGGAGATTTCGCTGGAGAAGCATGCTCATCTGACGGCAGTAGAGGGATAGTAATGCTTTGCTATTTGGGGTTAGTTGCTGGATTCGCAGCTGGCGCCGCATTAGGCGGACCTTGGGCATTTGTTGCTCCGATTGCAGGATTTGGCCTAGGCTTGATAGGAGACATGACGCTGATCAGATGCGGCCTACATGGTATCCGCAAGAACGCTGAGCGATGGTAAACATGAGAGAACGCGAACTGCATCATGAGGGACCCAAGGAGGTGTAAGATGCAAATGACGAAAAGGGTTATGGTTCTTATCGTGGCCTCAATTGCGGTGGTCGCCACACTGGCTCTGGTAAGCGTTGGTTTAAGTCATGGACAAGCAATGATGGAAAATGTCGGCTTCATGTGGTCTACAGGGGGACATATGAGCCAAGATAACCACGGGAACTGCGAAGAAAATATGTCAACTCACATGAACACAAAGCAGCATATGTCTGAAAACATGTTCGATGAATGCGAAGATGTACAGGGCAGCATGAACATGACGGGCCACATTATGGGCATGCACTAGAGCACTTCATTTGAACTCCACTCGCTGCCCAGTTTAAGAATGCTGTTTTATCGCATCCTTTTTAGCGCGCATGCCTGTTCATAAATTGGGTTTTGGGTTTGGGGATAAAACTTTACCCCAACCAACCAAAAACGACGACGCTTACGACGACCTACAACGACGACGTGATTCAGGAAAGGAATGTTTTCAAGGTGTATACTCGATTCAGCATATACATACATGACAGACAAGAGGAAAGGATAAGGAATATGGGCAGTATCGAAATCGAGTATACGCCCCTTATGCTGTAGACAAGAGGACAACGTTTTAGAATGCGTAATGCTTCTATTGCCTGCTAAGGTTGATGAGTTTTTGTCAAGAAGAGAAAAGAAAGCTACAGGTTTAGAGCAGCACAAAAAACTGCAGAGGGAGAAAGACCAGCAAAGAAAACAGAAAAAACAGGTTCCGCTTCCTGCAAAACACTTGAAAGGCAAAAAATAGTTGCGTTTGGGTTTGGGAAGTAAAAGGATATACTTGTAAGTTCTATGAATGGTGAAAAAAGCTAGTTAGCCAGCTAGCTAAAGAAACTAGTCTTTGGGTACTTTGCTTTATGCTCGCTAGGTTCGTCGAATTGCCCAATAGCTGAAGCTGTCGCCTTTCGTCCATTTACCACCTAAACTTCTCACCGTATCGTTAATTTCATCCCACTCATTCTTCAAGTATTGATTTGGCTTTATTATGACGTATTCTCCGTCTGCTGTGAAACTTAACAACTTGCGCTGCTCTGGGCTGAATTCTTTTTCTAATGCGCTTGTGTCTTGACTTGGCTGAACCGGCGTTTTCTCTGTGGGCTTAGATTCAGGTTTGGAGTTTGTTGTGGGCTGAGATTCGGCTCTGGGGTTTGTCGTGTAGATTATATTGAATTCGGGAATTGGATAGGATTCTGCAACGTCTTCAAAACTGTCGCTTCTTATGATTGCCGATACTTGCTTGGAAAACAAGTCGTACTTAATATCTAAAAGTTCTATATCGTCTGGCAGGTTGGAAGTGAAAGATGATACTTTTCCTTGCAGTTTTTCTATGAGGAATTCAGGGCGTAGTTTTATCATTCTCATTTTCATGGTTTCAACCACTCAGAATTGCTTTCTTGATTAGCATCAAATAACTTAAAAGTGTTGTTTATCACGATCGATCGCAAAACGCTGTGCTCGTGTGCGCGTGCATGCACGAGTGAGGCTTACCAGGCTTAACAGGCTAATCAGGCTTATTCAGCTACCTCGCAGTACACACATGACCCAGTACACTTTTTCCAGGAGGATTCTTGGAGAAACGAAGTGAGGTAATGGACCCTGCCCATTTTTTCCCGACGTAACTATGTAAGTGTAGATTGATAGTATAGTAGTAGTATACCACCTAGTGTATCATTCATCAATTACAAAGTCACATGCCGCGATGTTGGTTGGATAAAACTTTACCCCAAACCCAAACCCCAAAAACACAACAACGTACAGCGCGCGCTGTTTTGAAATATGTCTTAATAATAAATCGGGCATATATGCATGGTATAGAAAAGAAACTATGCATTGGAATTTGGAGAGGAAGCACAAATGGTCAAGATCCAAATTTCTGAAATGAGTTGGGTTGATATCCAAAAAGCCCTCGATAGAGGTTCTAGCACCGTCGTATTCGCCGTGGGCTCAAATGAACAGCATGGCCCTCATCTGCCCACTAGTACGGATTCATTGATTGGTGAGGCGTTGGCCAACAAAGTGGCTGGAAAACTTGGTAACACCCTTCAGGCGCCTTCCATAAACGTGGGATGCTCCGAACATCACATGGCGCTCCCTGGAACAGTCAGCCTTAAACCTGAAACACTGAAAAGCTTGATCCGCGACTATTGCGTTAGCTTGGCAAAACATGGATTCAAAAACATCATCATACTCCCATCTCACGGCGGAAATTTCGATGCTGTGCGAGAGGTAGTCAATGAACTCAATCAAAGTCTTGAAGAAGTCAATGTCGTAGCTTATACGGATCTGAAAGGCCTCTTGAGATTCCTTGCTGAGTTTTCATCAAAATATGGAATTTCGGCGAATGAGTCAGGAGCTCACGCAGGTGAATCCGAAACATCAATGGTTCTGGCTATACGCAAAGACCTGGTCGATATGGAGCATGCCGAAGAAGGTTTCATGGGAAGTGTCGAAGATAAGATAGATCTTGTGTGGAGTCAAGGCATAAAGGCTCTAACGAAGAATGGTGTACTTGGAGATCCCCGCAAAGCAGAAGTCGGAAAAGGAGAAGAATATCTGGAACTTTGGGCGGAGAAAATGGTAGACATCATTCGAAAACAAGTCGATGTTTGATCAGATCCAGGTTGACTCAACCGTCTCAATTCTCTCTCAAGCGCGCTAAACTTTTTCTTAGTTTTGTCTGTGACAATCATAAATGCGCGCACAGGGGTGAGTTTTTGTGTATTTCTGACCCCTCATACTACACTGTGTTTACTCAATTTTGATACTATCCTATCCTTATCCTATAATATCCATAGATATATCCTGAATCAGGTATACATTTGGAACCATCAATCAGTTGTCCACTAACCGTCGTTCGTCCGTCGTCGTGGTCGTCCGTCATGGTAGTTCGTCGTCGTTCCGTCGTCGTTCTGGTTGGTTGGTTGATAAAACTTTACCCCCAAACCCAAACCCGTGATTGCGAGGTTAGGCAGCTTCCTGCTCTCACTCGTTCTGTTTTGGCTTGTAGTCCTTTCCTATTCTTAAGGCTCTCGCTATTTGTTCTCCAACTTTCCAGTAACTTCCGAGAGTCCCTCAAGCGCGCGCCTTTTATTCTAGCCTATCAAATATCATAGCACAAACTAAGTCACTATCGAGATCATCATCTTTAGCTATTTCTTTTGCACTTTCTTTGATGGAATACCCAATTCCTATGGCAGAGCTTTCAGAAGGGTTCGATAAGACTTGTTTAAGCCAATTTACAAGAATGTTCATGCGTTTTGAGGCATCTTGTAAATGCTCTTTGGTGACATTTGGGTATTTTCTTTTCAATTCTTTTTCTATACTCATATGTCACTCACGCTCTTGTATTTGACAAGTGAATATATGTCGTATCTGCTTTGAACATTCTCGTTGAATCTTCCATTGAGGTATTCGAGTTCTATCAGAAAGCCTAGACCAACAACCTTTCCACCAACTGCCTCAATCAACCTTATGCTCGCTAATGCGGAACCACCAGTAGCAAGTAGATCGTCGATGAACAAAACTCTGTCACCCTTACTAATGGCATCTTCGTGCATTTCAATTGTGTCTTTTTCATATTCCTTGGCATATGTCAAAGAAATTGTCTTTGACGGTAACTTTCCCAATTTTCTGATGGGGACAAACCCAACCATCATATCGTGCGCAACTGCTCCACCTAATATGAATCCTCTGGCTTCTGGAGATACTACAACATCCACATCTTTTGGTTTGAAATGTTTTGATATGTCATTCACGCAACTCCAGAAAATATCTCCGTCTTTTAGCAATGTAGATATGTCCCAGAAAACCACTCCTTTGAACTCGGGTATTCGCCTTATGTATTGTTTTATTTTCTCGGATTTTGAGAAAGTCATATCAATGCACCTTTTAAAGCGTCTTTACATTGGCAAGTTCTTTTTTCTGGAATCATTGGAATAACCTCCAAAAGCAGTTTTTTAACTGTCTCTACGTTTCTTTCCACAACCGTTCTGACCTCTTTTGCGCTCACTGGTTTGTCTTTCCAACAGTCGTAATCGGTTACGGTGCATATGGAAGCATAACAAATTTCTGCCTCTCGTGCAAGAACACATTCTGGAACAAGAGTCATGCCCACGACATCCATTCTCCAAGCTCTGAATAGATTTGACTCTGCTTTTGTTGAAAATCTTGGTCCTTCGATGCAAACGTATGTTCCTTTATCGTGAATGTTTACGACTTTGCGACTTGCTTCTATTAGCACGTTCCTCAATTCTTTACACATAGGCTCTGCCATTGAAATATGGCAAACTTTAGTAGCAAATAACGAATCTTGTGAATGGAATGTCTGTTTTCTTTGTGTTGTTCTGTCTACGAATTGATCTACAAGAACAATATCTGAAGGCTTGATGTTTGTCTTTAGAGAGCCGACAGTTGATAATGCAAGGATTCTTGTAACGCCAAGTTGTTTCAAAGCCAATATGTTTGCTCTGTAATTAACTTCGGATGGATTTATATTATGAAGTTTACCATGTCTTGGCAGAAATGCAGCTCTTCTTCCGCATAACTTTCCCACTTCAATATCGTCAGACGGACAGCCACAGAATGTTTCAAGTGAATAACACTTTGGTTTTTCTAACAAATCGTAAAATCCACTTCCACCGATGATTCCTATGTCTGCTTTAGTCATTTCTTATCTATCACCTCCACTTATGAGCGCGCGCGAATATAGTTATCTGCTGAAACCACAAGCACCATTCCGTCGAAGCCAGATTCATGGTTTGGCGAGCGCGCGCGCTTCTCTTCGCGGAGTGGCACGTTTTCACTTGCGGACATAAATAATGCTCTCTTTCAGCAATTGGTATTTGAAAGCTTCAGATTTATAATACTTCAGATGAGCGTATCGTCGTCAGGTTTGGTTGGTTGGATAAAACTCTACCCCATCGCAAATCTGTCGTCTTCATTCTGGATTGACGCCTAATTTGAAAGGCATAGTAGACAACCCCAGCAATCACACTTGCAGACGCTAACATTATAGAAACAATCTGTAGGTCAACCATTCCTAACACCCATGAAGGTAGCTCTAGTTCGGTTCAGCTATAACTTTTCCCCATTCGTCTTCGTTTTGGTTGGTTGGGGTAAAGTTTACTCCCCCACACGAAGACGAGTTGTTCTTGAATCAGGCGGTTCTTGTCAGTATTTTTGGTTCTTTCCACTCTTCTCGAAGAAC
>JALHSQ010000091.1 GCA_022865885.1 Candidatus Bathyarchaeota archaeon
ACAGTGGACTAGGGGGAAAAGCTTCGACACCTTCGCTCCGACTGGACCATGCATCACCACCGAAAACCAGCTTGAAGACACATCAAACCTGTCCATCCGCACCTGGGTGAACAACCAACTTTGCCAAAACTCCATGACAAAAACTAATGTATTCCCCACTTCGAAGTTTGAAAAACGAATATTGATGCATTGTATATAGTGAATATTAATGCATTGTGTAGTGTGCAATGATATTCAATAGATGGAGAGGGACGAACCGCGTAGCGCGCGCTCAAACAGAGAAAAGAGGGAGGAGGCGCTACCAGTTGTGTTGCCACTCGTAGTATATCGTTGCGGTGCTGTTGGTGTCCACGTTCATGATCCATGAAAGAGTGGAGCCTACTCTAGTGGCTGAGGGTGTGGATGAGACTAGATCGTAACCATTGATGTCTTGTTGGATGAGAATTTGGACCCTTGCTGGTTTGTAGTTTTGGATTGTTATGTTTATTCCTTGATCCTGGTATCGGCTTTCCACTATTGATTTCGTCACTGTCGCGGTGACTTTGATGTCGTAGGCATAGTTGACTATTGCAATGCTTTCTCCGTTCACAGGTGTGTAGGCAATGCTGTCTTCGCCCATCCATGCCTTGCTTCGATAGAACTCCACGATTCCAGCTGCAAGTGGCTCGTCTAGAGTGTTGTTCACGTGGTAACGGTTCTGCACTTCGCCATCGGTCCAGAAGTATTCCTGCCGAAGACTTACAGTGCCATTGAACAGGGGCAACTTGACTGTAGTACCCTTTTCAAACGACAACTTCGCCTCATAAGTGTATTCATGGTATTCATCCGTCGTACTTGACGTGAAATCGATTGAACGAGAGAGGGCTGAGAATGACACTTCGTAGAGTTGGATGTATGGCTGATAGATTGGGCCGCTGTAGACAATGTGGGGACCGCCGCTTACAAGCACTAGAGTGAAGTTGCTCCAGCTTTCCACATTTTCTATCGTTGCCCAACATTGAAGATAAGATGTTTCCAAGTCGATGAAATACGTGGGTTTCCATTTTGGACCTCGCATCAAAAAAGAGACGTTCAGCTGATAGTCTCCTGGCGGCGAATCCGTCATGACCTGCACGAGTATTTTGGGTCCCTGCACTTGAACCACTTCTGTCAAGACGATCTTCGTAATCCGTGTTCCTGGAATCATGATCGTTCCATTGTTAGCTTCTAGAAGCAGCATAGTGTCCCAGCTGAGGAATTTACCCGTATAGGCGCCATCCTCTGTGTAAACGGTTATTACATCGCCCCTCTCGATTATTGGATGACTTTCTTCGCTTGTGGAAACCTTGACAACATCAATTCCTGAAACTGTAAGCGTGTCAGTTAACGCGCCGGATGGGAGATAAAACTGAACAGTGCGCGTATCATTCTCAAGCTTAATCGTTTCTTCATACTCTATGAAAGTAACACCGTTTCCATAGACTGTGACCCTATCTGCCGCATTTTCTCCAGTCTGAATCATCGTGCTGCTTGTAGGGCTCACGTTCGTAAATCTCATAGCTGCAAACGCAATTCCAACTGCAGAAACTGCTACGATGCATAAAAGCGCCACCAATTTCCTTGCGGAAAAACGCATAGAATCATTCATTTTCGGAGCCTTCCTAACTCCCCTAAACATAGTTGGACCGACGTTCTATATAATCCTAATCTCTAGTACAAGACAACCTAGAAGTTAGAACAGCCTTGAAGATTACAGGTAAAGACCGCGCGCATTTGCCTTCACTTCACGATGTAGGTGAAGTATCGTTCAGCGTTGTCTTCTGCGGCACGGTTTCCAGCATTGTCGTAAGCCTCTACCAGTTACTTTACCTGTTTTTCAGCTTCCTAGCTAGGGATGGTTGCTCCCGACTACCAAGGTATAGTGTTAGTGTTGGGAGACATTGGGCCGCTAATCCATGCGGTACCGTTGCCGTTTGTGCAATAAAGTGTCACGTTTTTCACTCTGCTTCCTTGCGTGTTAAGTGATATTTCAGTTTCTTTTCATGGACCCCATCGTTTTTCCTAGAGCTTCTGGTTTGCTCCGAGTTTCCAGAAAGCCGAGTAAATCCAGTGGATGGATACTTCGACGGAGTGCTTGTGGCTGTTTCTCAATCTTTCAACAGTGAGACTACACTTGATGTTGTCATCCCAACTACCGTGATTATCAGAGAGTACACAAGGGCGAGCCTCAAACTCGCAATGGCTATTTCCTCGCCGAGTAGGCACCAGATATTCCAGAGCCAGCGAAAATCGTGGAAGTCCACACTTACGGCAAACTTGTACAGTACTGCTAGGCTCACCAGCATTGAAGTGATTATCATCGCAAATGCCGTTGGTAAGTTCTTCGAGTAAGTTGTCAGAAGCACTGACGCTACTATCGTGCAGATTACCAACCAGCTTACGCCACCTGGGAGGTAAACTCTCGCGAAGTAGCTTGCTATGAAAAGCAGGATGCTTGTCACATAAGCTGCAGGTAGACTCAGCTTCACGCAGAATCCCCCCTAGTTGAAAATAGCACATCCCACAGAATTAAGTCTTTGCAGATTGCAGGCATATCCAGTTCATGAGAGGCTTCTCGTATCATCTCTCATTCGGCACAAAGGACGCCTAAACCAAAGAGATAATGGCAGCAGACATTGACAGACTTGCAAACCCAATCAGAATCTGCGGGTTATTGATGCTGGTGACATCGACTTCAAGATCGTCGCTCCTAATGAGCTTGAAGTTCCCGCCGACTATGCGCATGGTGTTAGTCATCAAGCGCTGATAGAGCACGGACGCCACGACGGACGCGGTGATGATGCAGGCCAGTACGATCGCGACGATCGCGGACTTGATTGATACTTTTCGGTTCATCTTTCTTTGCTCCATTTTTTGGACCAGAGGTTGGTCTGGCAATCTAACATAGTGGTTTTCTTTATATAAGTCCTTCTGGGGCAACCGCGCGTTAATCGTTCCCGTTGGGCTCTCGAATAGACCGAAATTGAGCGGGCGCTCATCGATAACATGGTTTTCGACGTCTGCGAGACACTACATCACCTGAGCCGAGTGATGACCCTTGAACCGTGCGACATCATAGCCACTGGAACCCCAGCAGGAGTAGGCTTCGCCATGAAATCCCACCCGAGGTTTCTGCAATCAGGAGACACTGTAAGGATAGAGATTGAAAAGATCGGCATTCTGGGGAACAGCGTCGTTGAGAAAGAGGGAACCTTCTAGATACACTTCTTCTGAGTCTATATTCTGAATTCATAATTGATAACTCCAAGTTCTTGAAAAACAGTTCTTGGGTAGCAGAATGCTCAAGAATCCTTCTCCAAACCAGAAGACGGTTCAGAGCGTCAAATGTGTCAAGTGCGGCAAGAAAGACGCAACGAGGGAAGACCAGATGTGCGATACCTGCAGGTTTCTAGTCGCCCTCGACGGGATCATTGAAAGCAGAGAGTGAACCGACCACACCGTTATAAGCTCACTTGACCTCGGTCGTGCTTGCGTAGCCAGTGCCCTAGACGACTTTGAAGCTCTTCCTTATTGTTACTTTTATCATTTCAACGTGTTCTTTCTCTTCTGCATCTTTCTTGACGCTCTCGTTGCATCCTCGTCTAGGCAAACCCTTGTGGCGATTGACACGGTTTCTCAGTCACCTTCCAATTGAAACCTTGCTCACGCCAGCCTCTTTCTCAAGCCTTATAACATGCTCAGCCTTTTCCGCGAAGGCCTCGCTGTGCGTAACAGCAATTATCTGCTCCACAGCTTTGAAACGTGATATGGCTTCGGCCAAGCGATCTATGGAACCGTCTTCTCTGCCAAGGCTCTCTGTGGGTTCGTCAAGAAGGAGCATGTTCAATCCGTGACCTGTCTTAGACTGCATGATCAATTGACCCAGTCCTAGGCGATAGGCGAAAGCCAGCAATGTTCGTTCTCCGCCAGACAGGTTTGAAACCTCACGCTCAGCACCGCTTTCGCTTCTGACATATGGCGTGTAAGACTCATCAATCATAACGCTCAGCAGTGGGCCCTCCCCGCTTACAAGGTTGTCCAGAACCTGCTGAACAAAGTTCCTCAGGACCTTTACAAACTCTGTCCGCAGCTTGGGCTGGATGCTTCTGTATCCGTCTCGAATGCTTCCGATGATCTCCACAATCTTTGCTATTTTCCCCATGCGCTCAATTTTCTGTTGGGCTTGATCGATCCTCTCTTTCAGTTCATCCAAACGCTTGGTCAAATCCTTCTTGTGGCTCTCCTTGGTTCGCAGGTCCAATTGTACTTGGTAGAACTCATCCGAAGCTTCGTCTTTTCGAACTTTGGCAGTTTCAAGCTCGGATGTGTCAAATTTCCTGATTTCAGCCTCTACCGCTTCAAGCTGAGCTCGCATAGCCTCTCTTAACCTTCGCCTTTCTTCCAGCTCCCTTGAAAGGTCAGCAAGAGATTGAGATTCCTCGTTCATGCGGTTTCTCAGGTCTTCAACTCTGGGGATAAGCAATTGCAGGTTCGAAAAGGCGTCGTTTGCCTTCCTTTTTGTTTGCTGCAGGTCCTCAATTTCCTTTTGAAGTTGACTTACCGCTTGCTGTCTCTTGCCGTTCTGTTCCTGAATGTTCTTCACTAGGCTGTTCTTGTATTCTTCTGTTAACGGTTG
>JALHSQ010000092.1 GCA_022865885.1 Candidatus Bathyarchaeota archaeon
CTGAGTATCTTCTTGAGGACGCTTGCATCAGTTATCTCCTTGTCTTTACGCTTCATATGGTATGTCATAGCATTTGCCCCATTTATCGGCAAATAGATATTGATCTTTGCCTGCGAAAAAGAGATGCGTGGTGGGGTCGCTGGGATTTGAACCCAGGATCGCCAACGCCCCAGGCTGGTATACTAAACCAAGCTATACGACGACCCCCCAAGGGTAGACGAATATTGTTAAGTGTCTTATTTTCTTTTTCGATGGTGGCTTTCAAGCGATGGGACGGGCTTGCTCTGAGGTGCCTAGACCCCTCCTCTATATATAGATTGAATTTGTGTTTGAGCGGTTGTTTGTTGGTGGTGTTCGGTTTTGGCAAGTTTTATTAGTGTTTGGGGGTTCTAGCTGTTTGTGGTGCGCGTGATTGGTGAAGGGTAGAGTTGTTGTTTTGATGGGTTCGGAGCGAGATGCTGAGTTTTGCCGTGAGATAGCCAGGTACTTGAAGAGTTTCGGATTGGATTACGTGTTTCGAGTGGCTTCGGCTCACAAAACTCCTCTGAAGGTTTTGGAGATTTTGAAGGAGTACGAGAAGGAAAAAGTTGTCTATGTTACTGTGGCTGGAAGGAGCAACGCTTTGAGCGCTTTTGTGGACGCTAACACAGCCAAGCCCGTCATTGCCTGTCCGCCGTATTCTGAGAAGTTTAGCGGAGCAGATGTCTATTCTTCTTTGCGAGTTCCGAGCGGCGTTGGTTCAATGGTGACGATTGAACCTGAGGCGGCGGCGATTGTGGCGGCCAAGATATTCGCAGTTGAGGACAAGGCCTTCGCCAAGCGTGTTTCTGATTATCAGCAGGAGAAGAAGCGTGAGTTAGAGAAGGCTGATGGGACGGTTAAGAAGCTGAAGTAGTTGCGTGCGTGCGGATGGGCAGCGTCAAAGACCTTGAAGTGATCAGGAAACCGACAAGGGACAAGATGGGTGTTGGAAGGTTCATTTTCTCCGACCGCTACTCGGTTTTTGACTGGGGCGAGATGCCTGACCTCATTGAGGGCAAAGGCCAAGCGTTGTGCATGATGGGAGCCTACTGTTTTGAGAGACTTGAAGAAAGAGGCGTTAGGACGCATTATCGGGGGCTGGTTGATGGGAAGGACAGGGTTGTAAGGTTTGACGAGTTGAAAGAGCCCTCAAACGTGATGGAAATTAACTCGGTGAATGTGTATAGACCGAAGGCGATTGTGAAAGAAGGGAAACTAGTCTACGATTACAGCGCGTACACGCCGCGGCTGACGAATTTTCTGATTCCGCTTGAGATTATATACAGGAACGGCTTGCCCGAAGGCTCCTCAGTTTTCAAGAGACTTGAGCAGGGAATGATTACTGTTGAAGACCTAGGGTTGGACCACTATCCGAAGGCTGGTGAACGGCTGGAGAAGCCGATTTTTGACGTGAGCACGAAGCTGGAGGAGAAGGACAGGTATGTGAACTGGGCGGAAGCACAGGAAATTGCTGGCTTAACGGAAAGAGAAGTGGATGAGGTTAAGGACTTGCTTTTGGAGGTTGACAAGTTAATTACGGAGTTGGCTGGTCGGGCGCGTTTGGTGAATGAGGATGGGAAGATTGAGTTGGCCTTTGACCCTGAACGGCGCCTGATGGTGGTAGACATTGTTGGGACGTTGGATGAGTGCAGGTTTACCTATGACGGGTTGCATGTGAGCAAGGAGATCGCAAGACAGTTCTATCGGAAGACAAGCTGGTACATGGATGTGGAGGAAGCAAAAAAGAGAGCGGAAAAGGAAGGAACAGAGGAATGGAAGAGGCTATGCAAGTCAAAGCCACAGGATCTTGACTCAACATTGAAGAGGTTGATCAGCCAGATGTACAAGGCAGCGGCGAACGCAATCAGTGAAAGAGAATTGTTTGCCTCTTCGAGGCTTGGCGATATTATACAGCAATACAAGCAGTTCTTGGCAAGCGGTCAATAGGTTTTTCCTTTACATTTGCTGCTTGTATGACTGAATTCTGGATGTCAGACTTGGCAATGTTTTAAACAGCAATGTTGTGCTAGTAGCGTCTGTAGAGGGTTTGGTCCTGCAAAAAGATTCGAAAAGTGGGAAAAGTTTCGTTGTGCTGGACAAGGTGTCAAAACGTTACGGCAGTCTGCTGGCGTTGGACCGTGTCTCTCTTGAAGTTGAGGAAGGGGAAATTTTCGGGTACATTGGTCCTAACGGTGCTGGAAAAACGACGACTATGAAGATCATGGTTGGTCTTTTGAGCAATTTTGAGGGTGACGCGTACATCGGTGGTTTTCGTATGCCTGAGCAGAGACGTGAAGTTCATGGGATGCTGGGATATCTTCCGCAGAGCGTTGCTTTTCAAGAGTGGCGAACTGTGAATCATGCCTTAATGACTTTTGGCAGGCTTTCAGGTCTCAGCGAAGATGAGGCTGAGCAACGTATTGGCGAGGTCTTAAGTGTTCTGGGTCTGTCTGATGTGCGGGGGAAGAAGATTGTTGAATTGTCGGGTGGCATGGTTCAAAAGGTTGGGTTGGCTCAAGCGCTCTTGCACAGCCCAAAGCTTCTGGTTTTAGACGAGCCATTAGCCGGTTTGGATCCAGCGAGCCGTTATCAGTTCAAGCAGGTTATTAAGAAGCTTGCGAAGGATGGAACC
>JALHSQ010000013.1 GCA_022865885.1 Candidatus Bathyarchaeota archaeon
AGCGCCTTCTTAGAATCAGTTCTTAATTCTCTATCGACACCAGCCTTGGCATAAGTGAATTTCCGAGTCAACGCCTTCCCCCTTAATCATACAGGTCGTTAGCCATTCTCATGTGCAGAAATATGAATCTTTCCGAATCTCGCGGCGACAGCGATCTCTCTAGAAGCAGCGTTTGAAAACGGCGAGTTCAAAAACGTTCTGAACATGAATCTTCGGAAGAGGTAATCGTCTGCCACTATTGGTGCTAGGGAGCTGCGAAGCGTGTGGTGAAGGACCGCTGTCCTTTCGGAGAGTCGCATCTGACCTCCTGACAAATTGCCTCAGCTGATTTGTTTCTCGTGTACGCGTTCAGTAGCGTCCCTAGCAAGACGTAGTATTGCCTCAGAAAGTCAAGGCCCTTCTCGCTTGCTCGGTATAAGACTTGGCCGTCTTTCTTATGGGTTTCGATGAAGCCGATTTCAGTAAGGCGTCCTAAGTATTTCTTGAGCTGTGAATAGTTGATGCTTGTATACCTCATAAGAGGATATCGAGTAATATCATTATTCTTTACAGCCTCTAATATCAAACCTATAAGTTCGATGTTACTTCTATATTTGTTATGAATAAACAAAGAAGTCAAGCCAAACTCCTTTGTATAGTTTGCCATCGTAGACCCCATCAACTATCTATTGGCATTGAAAAGAATAGGGGTTTTGTCCGTGGACTCGGTTGAAAGAGATGAAAAAAACAATGTCTTACGCGAAGCGCTTTTATGTTCTTTCAACTGAAACTATTGAAAAGGAGACAGCCTTTGTCTCAGCATAAGTTGACACTGGACGAAATGCGATTTTTGCAGAAGGCTCTAGGCGCTGACTATGAAAACGGTAACATACGGTTGCGAGAAGGCGAATACCAATATCACCTTGCCAAAGCAATCGCATCTTTCCAACTGGAACTGAGTTTTCCAGACGTAAAAGAAATAACAAAAAGGCTATATGGCGAGGAAAAAACAAATGACATACAATTCATTCGTAAAATCCAAACGATTCTAAAGAAAATGGAGAAAAGCAATATTGTCAGGATCTTGCCAAAGAAAAGGCCTTGGGAGTTACAGAGATATACACTTTCAAGTTTGAAGTTCCGAGACAGTGACAAAGACCTTGTGATTCTTGCCACAGACCAACAAGTAAAAGAAGCGCTAAGTCTCCTGCACTCCATGATGGATCAAGGGGCCCCCACATCTAGACTAGGCGGTATTAAAGCCAAAATCTGCGTGCTGGCATTCATAATAGCCTTGTCATACATGACCATTGCATGGGATCTTGTGCAGTCTGTTATCAATCCGATTGTTTTAATTCCGGCTTTTTCTGTTGCGGTTGCATGCTCTGTCATGCTAGGGCGAATGCTCTCTCGGGATTAGCTGTACGATATCGGCTCAACGTTTAATAGTTCTATGTGCTAAAAAGCAAAGTGTGGTGGCTACATTGAAAAAGGCTGTAATGGCTTTGTCCATGATTTTGTGTTTGTTGTTTGTGCCGTGTCTAAAGGATTACAAAACGTCTGTCAGGGGAGATCCGGGAACAGTGAATGTGCCTGGAGACTTTAGCAGCATTCAGCAGGCAATCAACAATGTGGGTTCAGGTGACACGATTTTTGTTCACACTGGAATATACTCCGAGAATGTCGTTATCAATAAGAGTATTGCACTTGTTGGGGAAAACAGAGACTCCACAATCATTGATGGTTCTCAATTCCGCAATGTGATTTACATCGTCACCACTGCGAATGTAACTATAGAAGGGTTCACCGTTAGAGGAAACGGCCTGTACCCAAACTGCGGCATATTCGTAGATCATTCTACGTATAATACTATAATGAATAATATAGTAGTCGGCAATGCTGAGGGAATTAGCCTTCTATCTTCTAGCGGTAATGTAATCTGTGACAACAAAATCTCAAACAATAACGACGGAATCTATCTTCGCTCTTCTAGCAATAATGTCATTTCTCGCAACACGATAAGCTTAAGCAACTACGATGGGATTTCTCTTTACAATTCTGTCAACAATGTGGTTTCCCGCAACTTCATTTTGTACAACAACCTAGCTGGAATAAGCCTTTACTATTCCGGTAGTAATGTGATTCGTGGCAACACCGTTCTAAACAACTACTACGGAATTGTCTCTTTCTATTCCAACAGCAATAATACGATTTATCATAACAACTTTAACAACACACATCAGGTGTGGGATGATTTGGTGAATTTTTGGGATCATGATGGTGAAGGCAACTACTGGGGTGACTATTCTGGGCAAGACCTGATCAGAGACGGATTAGGGGATGTTCCCTACCTAATAGATGAAACCTACCGAGACAACCATCCCCTAATGGGAGCCTTTTCTGATTTTGATGTCAGCTTGGAAGGAGAAACATATGATGTCACTGTTATTTCTAATTCAACAATATCTACTTTCAAGTTTGAAATTGGAGGAGAGACAAGGAACAGAATAATACGTTTTAATGCAACAGGCGAAGATGATGCAGCTGGCTTTTGCAGGGTCAGGATTTCTACTAGGTTGATGAATTACTCATACATTGTGCTGATTGATGGTGAGGAAATCATTCCAACATTGCTTAACGTTTCAAACGAGACATATTTTTACCTTTATTTCACATATCTTCACAAAACCAACGCTATCACAATAATCTATTCTGAAGCGCTTCATCTCTATGACGAATTGCTCAACAGATATCTCAAGTTGCAGATGGATCTCTATAACTTGAATGAGACTTTCAATCTTCTCTCCAGCGACTATGGTGTTCTTTCGTATAATTATAGTCAGCTTCAGACTAGCTTTGACAAGTTGAACGATGCTTACAGGGAACACTTGATGGAGTACTCTGAGCAAGTTCAGAACCTTCGAAATCTAACGTATATTCTTGCGGCAATCACAGCCATCTTCATAATGACCACGATTTACCTATCAAAAATCGCGCACGCGAGAGTAACTGCAAGGACCAAGGCAACAGAGGAAAAGTAAAAGCTAGATTTCCGATTTCTGCTGTCAAATCCTCTCCTTTGCCGATTCTTCGTGACTTGACGAATCCTGCAAGAAGGCTTTATTGGACTAGCGCTTTTCCTTTCCTGTAAGCTTCCTCATTTATTTTTATGACTTTTTCCGTTACTGCATCTGCTATGGCCTCTTGCATTGCCTTTTCACTCACCAAGTTTGTTATCTTTGTGAAAGCTCCGAGCATTAGCATGTTTGCATAGATTTTCGCCCCAAATGTTTCCTCAGCGTATTCTGTCGCTGGAATATTGAATACCTTAGCTTGTGTTTCTGGGATTTTTTTTATATTGGTAGCGTCAGCTATTAGTATCCCATCTTCCTTCAGATCTTTCAAATACTTGTCGAGTGCTTCTTGGTTCATGGCTATAAGTACGTCGCATTTTCTGGCCATTGGGAAACCGATTTTGTCATCTGATATTATTACTTCGCTTTTGGTGGCGCTTCCTCTTGCTTCTGCTCCGTAGCTTTGGGTTTGAACTGCGTTTTTTCGGTCGTAGACAACTGCCCTGCCCAATATTTGTCCTGCTA
>JALHSQ010000093.1 GCA_022865885.1 Candidatus Bathyarchaeota archaeon
AGGCTTGAACTGCAGAGTGGGCTCGATGGAGTTGAGGGGAGTAGACGGATTCAGAATTGTGTAGCCGAAGTAGGCTGATAAGGCAGCACTGGCCAAGACTATAGCCAGGAATATGGCTGTGGTTACGCGTCTGTCCCTTTCCTTTTCAGCCCGAATCTGAGCCTTAATTCCTACACGTTTTTTCTCAGCCTTCATATGGAGTAACCTTGACTCTTGAGCAGACAAAAAAGAGGAGAATGAGGTTCATTGCTTCTCTTCTCTTCGCTTAGCACGCCTGACATATACGACCGTTGCAACTGCTCCGATGGCTGTTGTTGAGGCTAAGCCAATGTAGGGAGCCAACAAACCAAACTTATCCACTGGAATAATTATCCCGCCAACAGTTTTTTCTGTTTGGGAATCCACATCAAGAACCATCTCACTTGGAATTGTCTCATTAATGGCATATTCGCCAGATGTAGCCATTTTTAAAGTAGGTATTGCTGCTTCGGTAGTTAAATTCCCGGACATCGTGCCTGTGAATACAGGTGCTAAAGGATCTCCAAAAACTATGGAACCATAAATTTCATATGGAGAAAACTTTATGCTCACACGGAGGTCCAGAGATTGCTGCTTATAATCCACGGAAAGTTTCATACTTGTCGTAGTACCTCCAACGAGATTTATAAAAGAAACTGGGCCTATCAAATTTCCAGCCTTATCCCAACCACCAGAAAGCATGAACGTCGCCTCCCATAAACCTAGTTTGTAAATTATCACTCTAAGACTTGCATATCCATCAGAGTTTCTGTCACCCAGCAAATCATGGAATCTTGCGTTAAGGTTGAAAAAGATTGAACTCATCCAAGCGACATCTAAATTGAGCTTAAGATTGAGATCCCCTCCGAGCAGGTCACTGTGGCTTATACGACCAACCGCTTTTGCTTTTAAATCCCACTCCTTGCTTTCGAACTCGCCTTCAACGCGAGTCTCTTTGATTCCTATCTTACTCTTGAAGTCAATTGTGTATTTATCTACGTCTATAAATTGTCCGATCCCTTCTCCTACCATCGTACAAAAGATCATCATCGATAATATTATGGCTAAGATGTAGAGCCTTGTCTTTCTCATTTCTTACATTTCTCCTTTCCACGTTTAACACGCTTGACGTAGATGGCTGTGGCAACAGTTGCGACTATGATTGTTGAGGCCAAGCCAATGTAGGGAGCCAACAAACCAAACTTATCAACAGGAACAACAATGCCTCCGACAGGTGGTGGCGCAAAGATGTCAAGATGTATGATCATCCCCAGATTATCAGGATCAATGTATACCACCGCCTTGCCATCTTTGACTATCGGCACAAGTCTTCCTTTTATTCTTACGTAGTGGTCTGGCCAATGGAGGATTAGTATCTCTATATCGTCAGTATTATGACCCCACCAATCCCAATATTCGTCTGGTTTCTCGTCTTCCCAAGGTATTGGAAATTGAACATCGAAATATCCTTCGTCACCCGTAGTTATAGTCTCGTCATAATAGGTCAATGAATAATTTCGGTCTGTAGCGAGTCTATTTCGGTAGTCATCTTCCAATCCGGGAATTGTTTTATGATCGGGATCTGCCGCACCGATCATGTCCCCCCACTCTGAAAGCGGTTTACACTCGCATAAGTTATTCCAACCAGCCCAGGTGGGATTTTTCATTTCATCTACTTTAATTTGGCCGTGCAAAAGCTCGTGATATAACAAACGATCGTCATCGATTTGACCAACACCTGTTCCTTCTGCTTCTCTGGCTAGCTCAGGATTTATCATCAAAAAAAAGGTGATTCTTAGCTTCTTTACCCTATTCTCGATGTTTGTGTTGGCATCTTTACGGCCAAACTTTCCATCGGCGTCTGCAGGGGGGATAGTGCAGTTGAAATGAACAAGCTCTGCTCTAATAATTATTTCGCAACTATCGTAGTCTGCTTTGGGACATACCTTCGTTGCCACGGAGACCCATTGCCCCGATCCGTCTGCTCCCAAGCTGTTAAATATGTCATTAACGGATTTTTGCCCCAGATCTTTGTATCTATTTCTTTTCGTATGGAAAATCGCTTTTTCTTCGTCGGTTGGAGGTTGTGTTTGGAGTTCACCTTTAACAGGCATTATTTCAAATGAGGTGGAGACAATGATCGTTACCAAAGCCACAATCACCAAGGTCTTGAGAACTTTCTTTAGGTTGAGTAATTTTTCAGTATTCTTTACTTTATGATTCATAATCATATATGGCCTCACATCCTTCATATTTTGTAATTTTTCTTCCAGTCACGAATCCTATGCTTAATCCCACGAGATTCAAGATTGACATGGAATTGAGTAGCGCTCATTGCTTTTCGTTTCTCTCTTTCTTGCTTGGACATTTGTTTCACTACGCTTGCTTTTTGAGCGCTCTTGAAGGGTGCAAACCCTTTGTGGAAATCCTATTCATTGTCTTTGATGCTCCCTGCTTAGACCATTCAAGATAATGCCGAAAGTTTGCCTTCCCCTTCACCATATAGTTAGCTTCATGAGTCTTTTTAAGATTTGTGTAACTTCGTTCTAGTCTTCGCAAGCCGTGCGTGATGGACAGAAAATCGTTGGGGATTTGAAGGCGCTCAAACAAAACCGCAGCCAGATCTATCGAGAATCCAATGCTGTACGTAAGCAAATCCAGCGGCGGACATGATCACAATGCGAGACGACTCTGGATACGGAAGCTTCAACGAAAACACACAAAAAAGGGCGGGTTGTGCGGGAGATGTCGCCATCTTTGTGGAACGCGACCGGATCCTTCAATGTCGCCTCATATTGTTGCTTATCCATCACCTATCTCCTCTCACGGGTTAACTTTGATGTTAACCCGGGAGACTATTCGGCCTCCTCGCACGTTTTTCATCAATCCGACACGACTCATTCAGAGAATGTGAGGTAGATGGCGCTTAAAGGAAAGCCCCCCTAGGAGATGGCGGTTCCAACCTGTTTGGCCTAGCCTTCCGACGCTGAAAAATCCTGATCGAAATTCTTTCTATGAGCGAACCTCCCCGATTTTCCTGCTTCTAGACGATACTTTCCAGAATCGGGTGCGTTTCAAACATTAGTTTCTGAGAAAAAAGAAGGGGATTTGCGGGAGACGTCGCCAATGAGAGTGGGGTTCGAATCCCACCCCTCGCATCTGCAACGAACCCTCGGAACTAGTCAATTTCGGTTTGTGGCTAAGAAAGCAGGGAAACAGAGACAGCACGATTGAGAGAAAAATGAAGTTTCTGAAGCACATCAACGGGGACTTGGAGGAAATGGCTGGGCAAGTGTTGGCTTCAAATTGGGTTGACAAGTGTTATAAATGCAAATAGCAAAAACGATACTGATGCGTATAAGGGGAATCCGATTTGAAAAAAGCTTTGGTGATTTTGATTTCTCTTGTCCTTGTGATGCTGCCGATGTTGGTTCACTACGTCTCTGCTGCGCCACTTCCTCCAGAGCTGATAGCCAGATACAGTGCAAATTCACCCACAATCGACGGATTTTTGGGCAGTGTAGAGTGGAACGACACAACAAGATACACAGTCAATATGACTCGTTATTCAACAACAGAAACAATTGAAACGTGGCTGTATGTAAAGCATAACGGAACGCATATAAATCTCGGGCTTCTTGTGTGGTCCATAGGCACACATGCATACGACGAGTTTATACTTGCCTTTGATGAAGGGGACGATGGAAACCACGGAAGCGGAACTCGCGACTACGCCTTAACACCACTTCAAGAAGACCTAAAAGCATGGAGTAGTGACCAAGTTCTTCATGATGGCTATTACAACGTTAGCTGGTATGCGAAAACCACTGAAATAGACTTTGGCGCAAACGCCACCTACGAAACCGACCATGGCACCTCACCATCAGAAATTGAGTTTTGGGAAGGTCTAGGTTGGGTGGATGACCATCGGGAATGCGAATTCTCAATTCCTTTTGTAGGCAATGACGGCGGAACAGATGATTTCAGTAACCTTTCCTGTACTGTGTTGGATACAATTGGCATGAAGATTCAATACTTCTATACCGGTACAAACTTCTACTATCCCGAAGGCGACAAAATGGCAGTCAGCACTTATGCTAATTTGAGTTTTCCTCCACCCACCATAGAAAGCTGTAACACGCATGGAGAGAAAAAAGACGACTTCAACCTATATGAAAATATATTTGTTAACGGAACCGAGTTTTCGCCTTTTAAGACCTTCGACTTCTACATAGTGAACGACACAGAGACCTAGATAAACGGTACTATTATTCCCGCAAGAGTGGCGGGAACCTTAATATCATTAATCTCAGATGCTAACGGAACAGTTCTCCCAACCGAAGTGTGGAGTGACCCTGCAACGGTCGGCAAATACGACATGGTTGTTGATGTCAATGGCAACGGTCTTTATGACGTAGGCATAGATGCGTTAGACAATAATGATGTGGAAGTGACCGCCGGCTTCGTGATTCCAGAGTTCGCATCACTGTCCCTTCTTCTGCTGGTCCAGATAGCAACACTGCTCTCTCTTATAGCTTACAAACGGAAACATTCCATCTGACTCCCTTTTTCTTCTTTCTGTCAGGTATTAGGATGGCTAGGCTGTGCTTATTTCGACTACATGTGGAGATGTCTCCGAACTGACGCGCGCGTGATCAGAGCGCGTTTTATGGAAAAGCCGGATCTAGAAAACTTTAATTCTTGCTGACATTCGTCATATGCGTGCTGCAGGAATAACATGGCAAGGCTTGGGCAGCTAAGACTCGCGATGGGAACCTCAATATTCCTAGTAGCCTTCATCTTTGCCGCATTCCTAGCACTAATAATGTACATAGTCAATCTCAGCCTCATCTACGCAGTAATCGGCACGATCCTCTTCGTACTGCTCCAGTACCTCATCGGACCATCCATAGTCGCAGTCTCCTCACGCCTGCAATACTTGAAGCCAGGAGACAACCCGTGGCTTGAAACAACCGTGA
>JALHSQ010000094.1 GCA_022865885.1 Candidatus Bathyarchaeota archaeon
ATACTGAACGACAGAAGTGAGATAGCCGACTTTGGCTAGGTCATCGGTTTTACCCTCAATCCTCAAAGCATCAATCTGCAAACCCGAAACCCCCTGCGATTGCCAGCTCCAGGTCACCGTGTCCTCGGCTTCCTGTTCGATGACGATGATCCCGGCGTCTTCCAGATTAGACTTAGATGAACCAAACGGCCCGCCGCCGCTCAGACCTTTATAGGGATGAGAAACGGCAACGACAATAATCGTGTCGCCATTGGCGTCAACCAGCGTGTCACACGGGTTCTCGAAGATACGGGAGACAGTCAGCACGCCACCGGCCGTGTCGAAACAGGCGGTGCCGCCTGAGACATGCTCTATGCCGAAGATATTCACCGTATCCGGCACCGGCGCAGGGTCGGGATTACACGGGCAAAGGACCGGGTATCCGCCATAGTCGTCAAAGACACTTATGCCAAACCAGAAGTAGAGGCGATAGAGCTGAAGGTCCGCTGGATCAACATAGCCATCACCATTTAAGTCACAGCTATACAGCGGGATAGGGGCGGGACCGCAACCGTTGATAAACCCGGCGAGATAAGTCGTGTCCGCAGTGGTAAGGCCCACACCGTCGTTATTGGCGTCACCGTCGGCATAACAAACCGTTGTTTTGCACTTGCCCGCACTGTCTGCCGCCCAGATGCTGCGGACTTCTAAAGAATCGAGCGCACGGTTGAAAAGCTCAAGCTCGTCAAGCGTGCCGGCAAACGTTTCACTGGGACTTATGAGATTCCTCGCCATTACGAATGGGGCGGTGTTGGTCAAGGTCAACTGACGAGCTGTTGGATTTAAGGTAGATACGAGACTCCCGTCCACATAAAAGAGCACACCCGATGTATTATCTCTGTCCACAGTAACCGCGACATGATGCCAATTCCCATCAGCGACTAACCCTGTCGAGCTCAAGACAGTATAACCAGCCCCATCAGCAAGCTGCAGACCTGGTTTACCATTCCACACATAGAGTTGATAACCAGTCAGATTAGGAACAGAGCCCGTTCGCTTGTCCAGGATTGGGTGCGTCCCGGAAGAGGCTGTAGTTTTAATCCAAAAATCGATGGAGAAATCGCCCGTGCCGAAGTTCAATTCAGCCTGATTGGGCACATCAACAGAGTTTGACCCGCTAAAGCTTAACGCACCCGCAACCTTTCCAGTCACCGGAGTTGGGCTGTTCATCCAGGTGCCAGAATTATTAGCGCTACCTGCAATGTCATGTGCAGTCGGGCCAGTCGTCTCATCCAGCGACCACCAGGCGACCATTCCGCTTGGCGGCGGTGTGCACGGCATGGACAAAGACTGCGGCACCGCAAGGGCGGCCACGAGAATCATCCACATCCCGATGCATACAAAACTTTTGCGCAACATGATGCAAAACTCCTTTCGTTTGTCCGCCGAAGGCGGAGCGGTTAACCTTTCAGTGAACAAAACATTCACCTTTCTTAGGAAGTTGTTACTATTTATACTGTGGTTTCCACCCCCTTGAAAAAAGGTTTAAATCATCAAGCGTTACGTTGTAGAAACTTGTCCAGGCAGTGCTCACTGTTTGTGCCCATATTGGCAAAGCCCCGAGGGCAAAAAGAAAAAAACAGAAGATAGCTTTTGAGAAAAAATGTTTTGGTATAAGACCCCATAAGTTTTGAAAGGTTATCTTGGGGCAATTAAAAATCCAAACCGACCTGCCCCTCAGCCATGCACCATGACGGTGCACGGCTCAACAAGTTTGGATGTTTTAAGATTAGCTGGAATTTTGATTTTGTCAAGAGGAAAGATGGCTTAGTGGATAAATACACCTAGATAACCTGGAGTGGGTCTGCAAAATATTGCACAAATTCTCGAGCCCCTATTCAATTCTGAAACAATAGAGGGCGGGGGGATGCTACCCCCCCTGTTTCACTTTTGTTTCAATTGGGCTTAAGTTATCCTATGTTTTGGCGGGTTATGATGGGTTGTGCAAAACAACATAACTCTTGACAAGTCAATGTAATCCGCTTAAATTCAAAAAGTTGGAGCGGGAGGCGATTTAAAGCAGTTTTGAGTTTAGAGTTTTGAGAAGAAACCAACCTGATTATAGACTGCTCGTTCCCTCCTTAAAAACTCCTAATAGAAGAACATAAAACATGAAATATTTTCGAATTTCCCTATTGATTCTGTTTTGTCAATTAACTGCTGTTTGTCTTGCCCAGACTCCGAGAACTTGGTATGTGAATAGCACTCAAGACAAAACAGTTGGGGAAGGCACAAAAGAGGTACCGTTCAGAGACCTGCAACATGCACTTAATCAGGCAGAAGATGGGGATACAGTATTCATCTTTCCGGGAACTTACGAAGCGAGAGCGGAAGAATATGTTGAAGAGCTATGCGGAAATTGTGAGGTGCATAAGACCGAAGCAGTTGCCTCTAAGGGATTTCTTATTCAGGGGAAAGGTTTAAGCATAATTGGAAGCGGAGAGGACAAGACCATTTTAGTTACAAATGCGGGATACGGGGTTTTATTCGAGAATAGTCGGGGCTCTCTTATAACCAGGCTCAAGATAACTGGCGGAAAAAGGGACAAGGATGGAAATGCGACTGATGCCGCAATTGTGACAAAGTACAGCACGGTCACGATAAAAGATTTGGAGATTAGAGATAATACTCACATGATAGAGGGGGGTGTAGTCGGGATTGGAGGAGTTTTTGGCAGGGAAAATTCGGAGATTTTTATTTTGAATAGTCGTATAGAGAATAATGGCTGGGATGGAGTGGCATTGTATCGGGGAGCAAGTGCCTACATTGCAGATAATATCATATCAACTGGCAGAGGTGCCGGCATAGGAATAACCTGGGATGCAACTGCCCAAGTTTACAGAAATAGAATTTCCGGCTACTGGAAAGGAATCGGAACTTTCGAGAATTCGAGGGCAGTGGTAAGAAATAATATGGTGCTCGATAATTTGGGCTGGGGCATAATCGCTACCGGCACATCCTATATGGATGTTTCCAACAATGTTATTTATCATAACGGGAATTGTGGTTTTGCAGTCTGGAGCGCTGAATGCAAGGGTGTTTGCACTAATAATATAATTGTCGAAAATGGGTGGAGAAAAGAATGGGTTTGCCCTTGCGTTGGAGTCTGGGCAACGGACATAAATCAAAACTTCTACATAGGATATAATGATGTTTGGAACAATGTTGCCGGGAATTATAAAGATATGCCGGATTTGACTGAGCAGAATAGTAACTTATCAGTTGACCCTCTTTTTGTGGACCAACAAAGTTTCCACCTCAAACCCAACTCACCCCTTATCGACAAAGGAAATCCTCTTTTGACCGACCCGGATGGTACCCCAAGCGACCTCGGAATTTACGGTGGACCCGAGGCGATGAGGATACAACGCCAGTAATTTCGTAGGGGCAATTCATGAATTGCCCGTACTATGTGCCGACATTTTGCAGAATAGTCTTCAGTGGTATCCGTGTTATTCCTACCCATACAGGAATCACATGAAAATATGGACA
>JALHSQ010000095.1 GCA_022865885.1 Candidatus Bathyarchaeota archaeon
AGTGCAATTCAAGAAATTGTTGAATTCTCTGCAAGGGAAGATGGGAAGCAAGCGCAAGGATGGTTAGACAACGTTGAGAAAGTTGCAGAAAAATAAGGAAGGTCAGAAAATTGCAGAATTTCCAAAATTGCAGAAATGCCGCCCGTCACCATGTCAAGGTTGACTTACACTATTGTCCCAGTTTTAAGCCTAACTAACTATACTATAAAAATAAAAAAAAATATAGTATAGTTAGTAGGGGTAAAAAGTGGGACAGTTAAGAATTGCAGAAAGGATGGAAAGTTAATGCTATTACAAGTTAAACCAAGAGTTATAAATGGCGAAACCGTCCTGCAATTCTACAAGGTAGGCGGAGAACGCCATCTCGTAAAAGCGCCGTTCCCGCCATACTTCTATTCACCGCACAGAATGCCTTCAGGTTCAAGCATTGCAACTTCAAGAATCCTGTTATCCACCCTCCAAAGGCAGGCGCTCTACAAAGTCTCTTTCCCAACAACTTGGAGCTTGGCGAAGCGTCGCAACTTTGCAAGCTCGCTTAGCCTTGGTGCGGGTAGGCATTGAAAAAGTTGAATTCAAGAATGGTGGTCAGAACCTCATGAAAGCTTAGACCGGAGCCTGCAGAGATAATCCGCGTATCGCCCGTAAAAGTTGTCCGCCTGACGCCTCAAGGCCATGTAATGCCTCGCGCCTATGCGCTTTGCAACTCTTCCCTCCATGAAGTCCGCAACGCTCTCTGGAACGTCAAGGCTAACCATCTTGTCAAAGGCGAATTTCCTAAGATACTTGGGCGCCACAAGGTTGAGCCTTGAATAGTAGTGCGAAGCGCTCATGGGCTCTTACCTGTAGACCATAGTCATAGCTGGTTCTAGGGCTGGCAAATTGTAGCCCACCTGCGGAATCGGCGGGTCACTATCGGACGCAGATGATTTCTTTGGTCTAGGCGAAAGCGAACTCGACATCGCCTGGAAGACCAGGGCCTCTCGGCTGACTCGTTCAACGTAGCCATTGAAAGTAGACAATGGCAGGACTGTTTTCTGATTGTGTTTGATGTTGCGAAGCGTAGCGTGTTGTAGCCGCTTTTTCTCAAGGCCCCTGTATTGCAAAGCTTCTCGGGGCAAATTCTGTGCGAGGGGTGGGATTTTAACCCCCACCACAGTGGCGACGTCTCCCGCACCTTCCCTTTTTTCTCTAACGTGCAGCTGGCACTGATTGGAGTTTCGGTTTTGAATTGACTTATATGATGCAAAGACTGGTCGGTGACGTGTTTCAGACTTTATATGATGCATCTGGTTCCATGTGACCTGCCTTCCTGAGAGTTGCGTTTAATTCAGTATGAGCACGCGTTGTTTTTGTTTGATGTGCATAGATGATTTTTTCATAACTCATAAATACTCGGTCACGCGGATATTGTCCTTGGTAGTTTTCCGTTGAAGGATAACTGCTCGAGATGAGAAAATGAAAGGAGAAACAAGCATATACTTATCTGCATTGATTGCGTTTCTGATGCTGATTCTGATTTTCCCATTGCCTTCAACATTCAGCTGGAGTTACGGCAACCCGGCAAAAACCAGCGACACGAAATACGAGAATTACGGCCCAAGAGCCGACAAACTGCTCATCAACCTGTATTCGGACGATGCTACTGAATGGCACGCTCTTGAAACGGGACAGATAGATGTTACAGACTGCCCCCTAGACGATGCACACTACAACAGTTACACGACACCACCATGGAACAACACAATTGACGTGTTGGGCTACGGTCCAGAATTCGGACTGTACCTGTTCGACCTCAACAATAACAACAACCTGTACCTAGGCAACCCGCAAAACCCAGCTTACCCGAACCCAGTGTATCCAAACCCAATGTCCGACGTTGACCTCAGAAAGGCAGTTGCTTACCTGTCTGACAGACAGGCTTACATCAACTACATTGGCCCAACAACCGTTACTGCCCTCTACACCCCAGTAGGTCCCTCTGCCGGAAAGTACGCTTCCCCAACAATTTACCCAGGCGGAGACGACGAGGCTTTGTGCTATCTGTACAATCCAGCTGCGGCTAACGCCACACTTGATGCTGGCGGATTCCCAGTTGGTCCAGGTGGCTGGCGCTATTGGGACATGAACGGCAACCACGTAAAGGATGCTAGCGAAGACCTCGTTCTAAAGATTGTCGGAAGAAGCGACAGTTCGGCGAGAGCGTTCGCAGCTAGTGACATATCTACTAGCCTGAGAGCCGCAGGAGTCTTCACCAGTCTAAGCCTTGCGCCAAGTGGCTTTGCCAGGCTGCAGGTTATGGGCAACAAGAACTACCACATCTACACAGGCTACAAGGCTGTCAGTCCTGAGCCTGATTATCTCGTAGACTGGAATTGGGACTACTACTGGCACCCAGGCCGACCATACAACTATGCTGGATGCAACAGTGCAGCATTCAACGCTGCAGCTGACGGTGTCCAGTATGCCAACGATCAAGCTGAAGCCGTAACCAACGCACACGAAGCCGAATACGCTTACTGCCATGAGTGCCTTAGCGTCCCGTTGTGGACAAGCACAGGATTCAAGGCTGCAAGCAGAACATACGTGGGTGGAACAGCTGGAGAAGCCGCGGCAGGATATGTTGGCAACTATTGGGAAGACTTCGTCAACATTCCTGGCTACGGTGTTGATAACGGCTTCAGTTTCATGGACATGCACCCAGAAGGCTACGCATATGGCAACGGCAATATGACGATACGCTACGGTTTCAAGCAGCCAGAAATCGATTCGTTTAACCCAATCTACGCTGATTCGTCTTGGGATAACAAGGTGATTGACCTGATCGGATACGACAGCCTTCTAAGCAGAAACCCATACAACTTGGGCCAGTTCATGCCTATGGTTGCGCTGAAGTACACCGTCAGCACCTACCTTCACCCGGATTGGGGGACATGCAGCAAAGTCGTATTCACTCTTAGACCTGGAGTCGAATGGAGCGACGGCACGCCTTTAACGATGGCAGACGTCTATTTCACGTTAGTCGAAATCGATGGATTGCTTGAGAGTCGGGGACTGCCTCCGCCAAGCTGGATCCGCAATGTCATGGACATCCTATCCTTTGAGGTATTAGATCCATACAGTTTCGAAGTGCTGTTCGACGTCAAGAGCATCTTTGCAGTCAATTGGCTTAGTGCGGTTCCAATCTTGCCCGAACACGTCTGGATGCCAATAATTACAGCTGGAGATCCGACAGGCTTCGCTCCTGATCCAAACATGATAGGTTGTGGTCCCTTTCGGCTTCAGGAATATGTTCCGGGCAGCCATCTGCTACTGGTTGCCAACGCGCCAGACACGACAGTAACGAGTCCAGTTGCAGGTGCTACACCAGTTACTTCAGATATGGGCTTTTACCGCTTCTCACCAATAACCGGCTACCTAACGGTTCCAGGAACCGACTACTACAAGTTCAACATGTCAGCTGCGCTGAACGCGATTGATGTGCACTTCGTCAACGAAAAGTCTGTTGCAGTGACATGCGACTTGACTGCGACGATCACGGAACCAGACGGTACATCCATAGTAGCCACACTTGCTGGCGTTTCTGTCAACCCGGGAGGCTTTGTATGGCACAACCCGTGGCCAATAGCGCCACTACAACACTACGGATTGTGGAAAGTAGCCATCTCCGCGACGTTTTCGGACCGTCCGAGCACGTGGGCTGCAACTGAGCTATTGTGGGTCACAATCAGAGAAGACATCTGCGGCAGCACTTGGTATGACGACATGGGACTAGGCTCATATCCCTACAAGAACAAGCTACCAAGCCCTGACATTGCAGTAGACACGCAAGACGTAAAAAGAGCAGAACATGCTTGGGGCACGTCCCCTGGAGATGCCAGGTGGGACCTCGTAGCAGACATCGTTAAAGACTACAAGATCGACGTCCCAGACAGTGCAGCTATTTGTAAGAAATATGGCTGGTTAGGTTCGCCTATAGACATAGCAGTCATCAGTGTTTACAATGCGAAGACAGGCTGTTCTCCGTTGCCAACGGTATGTCGAAACATGACAACGCAGGTCTATGTAATTGTAGAGAATCAGGGCGACTACCCTGAAACTTTCAACGTGACCGCATACGTCCAATCAACAATGATCGGGGAGCAATCTGCAACCGTGAACCCGAAACAAAACACCACGGTGACCTTCATATGCAACACCACAGGCTTCGTTGAATATGGGAACTACACCTTTGCCGCGCAAGTATCGATGCTGCCTTACGAGACGCACTTGTACGATAACACTTTGACGAACAGCTCAGTGATAGTCACACACATGGGAGACATTGATGGCAACAAGAAAGTGGAAGTCAAGGACATCGCAGTAATATCGCAAGCCTTCGGAGCCAATCGCGAAACAAACACTTCCAGCCCAAAGTATGGCCAATATTGGCATCCTACAGCATGCAGCAAATGCCCACACCCACCGAACGCAGACATCGACGACAACGGCAAAATCGAAACAAAAGATGTAGCTTTCGCAAGCAAATTCTTCGGCTGGGTCGGATAACCGACTAGCCACCCAAGTTTTTTTTGGCATGCTTCATTGCGAGGGGTGGGATTTTAACCCCCACCACAGTGGCGACGTCTCCCGCAACTCCCCTTTTTTCTCAAAAGTCAAATCCTCCAGTGAAGAGCATCTAAAACGCGACCGATAGTGAAGAGTATCGTAACGAGTGAAGCAAACGGGACTGCGGCGCTATTGGGTCGATTTTCGCTTAGGATTTTTCGGCGACTGTCGCTGAGCGCTTGTGTCTCAGGACTTGACGAACAGATGGCTGGCAAATAGCGTACGGGCTCTTGGGCAGTGACGTAGTCGTTTGAAGGATGTAAGCGTGCGTGCAGGCTTCGGGTGTTGGACTATTATTTGAAGGCGAGAGCATTCTGTAGCTTTTACTAGGAATAGAACTTTTGTTCACAAGTGCTTTATTCAGCTAGACGCTATCTCTTTGTAGAGGTCAGGAGTGGCAATGTCTAGGAGAACAGTTTCTGCAGTAATAATCGCAATGCTGTTAGCGGGCATCTTAACAGCGGCGTTTAACGTTCAACCAGTTCGGGCAAGCGCAACCATTTACATACGAGCTGACGGAAGCATAGACCCGCCGACAGCACCTATCTATACCGCAGACAACATTACGTACACTTTAACTGGCAACGTCATCACCGCTAGTGACGGAATTGTGATTGAGAGAGACAACACTTTTTTGATTGGGGCAGGATACACCGTTCAAGGATCTGAAGGCCACGGATATGGAATAACGCTCTCTGGAAGAACCAACGTAACGATACAGAGCACGGCTATCATAGTGTTCCGGTGTTGCCTCAAACTCGATCATTCTTCAAACAATAGCATAGCCGGAAATAACATAGCAGGATACAACATGGGTTCCCCTGCTGGCTCTGGTATCTGGCTTGGCCTTTCTTCAGGCAACAGCATAAACGGAAACAACATAGCAACCAACCATGCCGGCATGCTTTTTGTCTCTTCATCGAACAACAGCATAGTTGGAAACACTATAACAAACAACGATATGGGCATCCGTTTCCATCCTTATAGTGATAATAACAGCGTGAGCGGAAACAACATAACAGCAAGCAACTACGGTGGCTATGGCATCGTGCTTTCGGGTTCTAATAACAGCGTGAGTGGAAACTCGTTTGTTAATTGCGGCTTAGACGTGTCTGGTTACTATGGGAATGTTGTGACTGGTAACTTGGTTAATGGCAAGCCCTTAGTTTATCTTGAGGGTGTGTCAGACTATGCAGTTGGGGATGCTGGACAAGTCGTACTCGTCAGATGCAACAAGGTAACCGTGGAAAACCTCAACTTATCCAGCGCCACCGTCGGCGTTGAATTATGGGAGACAAACAACACCGCAATCTCGGGAAACAACATAACAGCAAACTACGCAGGTGGCATTAACCTCTACTCTTCTTCTAACAATAGCGTGAGCGGGAACAACATAACAGCAAACTACCACAATGGCATTGTATTACTTTCTTCTTCCAATAATACAATCTACCATAACAACTTCATAAACAACGTCCCTTATTCTCCTGACTCAACTAATGTTTGGGATGACGGGTATCCTTCTGGGGGAAACTACTGGAGTGTCTACACGGGCTTGGATCAGAAATGTGGTCCCAGCCAAGATCACCCGGGAAGCGACGGCATGGGAGACACGCCTTACGTCATTGACAGTAGCAACCAAGACAATTATCCGCTCATGAACCCTTGGACTCCGCCGGCTGGCCACAACGTTGCAGTGGTTAGCGTCGTGTCATCCAAGACCGTAGTCTGTCAAGGTTTCAGCGGCAACGTAACCGTCTACGCTGCCAACAGGGGTGAATACTCTGAAACATTCAATGTGACGCTCTCCGCCCAAAACCAAACAGCCGTCAACCAAACAGGCTTAGTTGGCTGTTGGAAGTTTGACGAGGGAGCCGGAACGACAGCGTATGATAGCTCTGGAAATGGCAACAATGGGACTTTGGTGAACGGGCCTACTTGGGCGGCCGGAAAATATGGCGAGGCTTTGAGTTTTGACGGGGTAAATGATTATGTTGAAATCGCGGGGAACACAGACTTGAATCCGTATACCAGCGATTGGACCGTATCAGCTTGGGTAAACCTGAACAAATTGTGTCCCTACATATACGGTCAACCATACATCTACGGTTTCGTCATATTGGGGAAGAGGCAATCAGAATTTGATAACAGCTTGACTCTGTTGGTTCATTCTGGTACCAATGCGACTTCTCAGGCGAGATTCGGGTTCATATGGGACGGCTCTATGCAGGCTGCAGGTGCGCAAAGCGATTTGATGAACGTGTTCGGTTGGCACCATGTTGTTGGCGTAAGAAGAGGCGGCGAATTGTATGTTTATGTTGACGGAGTGGAATACGGACCCAACAACTACCTGTATGCAGGCAATAACATTACGTCAGCAACGAGTATCAGTTCTGCCACGCCCGTACGTCTAGCTTATCACGGAAGTTGGTTCTTTTACAATGGGACCATAGACGAAGTAAGAATCTATGATAGAGCATTGTCTGCTGGAGAAATACTGGCTCAATACGAAGGCGTGATATTTGCCATTCAAACAAGAACCGTTACTCTTGCGGGGTCTTCTTCAGCAACGTTGGCCTTCGTTTGGAACACAACAGGCGTTCCATATGGAAACTACACTTTAAGCGCATGCGCTTGGCCTGTCCAAGGCGAGACAGACACGGCGGACAACAACTTCACGGGCGGTTGGGTTGTAGTCTCGCCGATTGGAGACATTACGGGCCCTGACAGTTATCCAGACGGAAAAGTCGATGTAAGAGACGTAGCCACGGTTGCAAAGCTCTTCGGCGTCAACTATCCAGACACTCGATTCAACCCAAACTGTGACATAAACAACGACCTAAAAATCGATGTCATGGACGTGGCCTCAGTGGCCAGGCACTTCGGAGACCACTATCCTTAACCGCCATCTTTGTCACCGAGAACCTTGCCAGAGCAGGTAGACTTTTGTTTTCATGAGGAATCCGCAGATCCTCATGAGGTTCGCCAGCTTGTCCAAGTCCGCAGCCGCTATCTCCTTGAAGTAGGCTTCTCTTGTGTCGAATGGAAGATGACAAGAAAAGCTCTTCCTGAACCTCGATGCTTAGGCCTCGCAAAAGCCGCCTTCACCTTCGCCTGATCCGTTTTCGCCAACCCAGCTCTATCGCCTCTTTCTCCGAAATCGGTTTTACAACAAGCCGCCGCTTCTGTTCATTAATTTCAACTATACACGGCATACCGATTTCAAAAGGAAAAGCAGTGTCCTCGCTGACCTTTGTCGGCACGTAAACCCAAATCCTAGCATATTCCCTTCCCTTGCTGACGGACTTTCTGCCAATAATCGTTCCTACACCGGACCGTGCCAAACAAACCCCCGATTGTCAAAATGCGTGTGTCCCTATGTTACTCTATTCGATTACTAAGTTGATGCACTAACTTTTTATGCTGAGACACCGCAGCATAGACCAGGTCGGCTTGAAGTGGAACCTGAAGTTCACATCGTAGACCGCTACATGCAACTGGTCAAGAAGTGCTTCACGATGACGAACGTCATGCTGGAAGGCGGCAAAGAAATCGACTTGCTCGCGGTCAACCCGATTTCTGGCGAGAAGTTTCACGTTGAGGTCCGTGTGACCATCGACAAAGGCTTCCGAATAAGGCTCAAGGACACGCAAACCAAGGATGGCCGCAAACACAGAAGAGGGCTAGACACGCTGGATGACATCAAGTTCAAGCCTGTTGCCAAGGCTGCGGAGGGAATCTTCGGCACAGATGATTACAGGAAGGTGCTGGTCATTTGGGATGTTGAAGACGAGAGCGTGATTGAGCAGGCCAAAAGCCTGTACGAAATTGAGATTTGGAAAATGTCTGACATTCTCGGCGAGTTAGCCAAGGAAGTGAAAACGAGGGGCTACAGGGACGATGTGTTGAGAACGATACAGCTTATTTCCAAGAGAGTTGGCGATCGTTGATTCCAAAATGCTTAACTGTAGTTTGCGAATGATGTTTGAATCAGGGAAAGTCGTTTGAATCTTCATTTGAAAATGAGGGAATTAAGCGAGGAGTATGGCAAGCATATCCGAAAGATCGAGATCGTACTAGTTGTAGTGCCGACTCTTACATTCGTTGCATTGCTCTTCTTTCCATTAATAAGTGCGTGGAGTATTTGGGCTTGGATGATCGCGCTTTTCATTGGGGCCTTTGTTTACTTAATTTTCTACATAACTGTGGCTGGAATGGAATCTCAGCCATATGAGGTTCTTTGGCTTGAACGCTTCAGACACTACTTTGTGGGAATTACTCTTTTCATCGTTTTTTCTGTGTCGGCACTCTTCTATCTACTGCCTTCTATGCCTGAAGCAATTGGTCATCAAGGGGCCGTTATCTCTGTGGTTGCAACTTCGGCCATGTCTGCATTAATCCCACTAACGTTTGTTTCGTGCCTTCTTTTGGTAGGCTCGATTAGTCGTCGCAAGAAAGCACGGCTGGCACTCAAGCTGGTTGCCAATGGAATGGAATTAATAAGCAGAGAAGAAAAAAAAGATAGAAGGATTGAGCTTTTCAGGAAGTATGTAAGCTGGTTCAAGACTGGACTTGCGGCATACAACAGCTATCTTTTCAGAGATGCGTCTACACATGTGAAAATGGTTGATGTCGAAGGCTGTTATCAGAGCGTTTGTTGTGCCGCTCTGATTGGAAGCAAAGATCAGGTGAACAGCATGACTGGGCAGATGAAGATTGCATTGGGATGTATGAGTGGCCCCAGAGGAGGTGATGACTTCAAGCATCTATTAATTGCCTTAAAGAATATAAAAAACATGAGAACAAGAAAAAATTATCGCCTTTCTGAGTTGAACGATATGGTCAAGTTCTTGTCCTTCTCGGATAGAGTTAGGGAAGTCCTAGTGTCTCCGTATTTCCTCTCAGCAATCGGCTTTGTAACAGTCGGCGTAGAAGTGATACTGCATTTTCTAAGATAGCAGGCATGAAATCAATTGCAGAAGAGGCAATCAGCAAGTTCCTGTTGAAGAAAGATTATTCGAGGAATTTCATTGAAACGTCGCCTATGCTTTAGCGCGCGCATCAACGTAACGTTTGCTACGAAATTGAGTTTTACCATAACTAACGTTGGAAACGAGACTTCACAAGAGTTCCTCATCTTCGTAAACCCTCAAACAACCAAATGGACTGTCCCAGCGAACCCGTTGAAGTTGGACTTTTCCCAGGTGTTAAGAAAGGCGAGGCCCTCGTTGATCCTCGTGAAAAGGTTTTCAGAGCATGAGGGTTTGAAGGAAATTAACCTCATCAGGAGGCTCGCATGAGCAAAAGAGCTGAAAGATGAAGGTCTAATACAGAACGGGATAGATAGAGCGCATTGTCTTATTTCTAAGCGACTATACAACTAGCTTTCCTTACCTATCAACTTCATCAGTAACCTTTTTCCATCCACCCCGATTTGTGTTAGACCTTGGTTCGCGTGCCCATCTGACCAACCTGAACATGCGCAATCATCAAGCAATTGCATACTCACTTCAAGGATCAAGTTCAAGATTTTTCAAGAGCCTCAAGAAGAAGGCTTAAACTCTTTCTTTTTTCTTTATTTTGAATCAAAATAACTAATCGGAGAACTGCTTAATCTCAGAACTCAATCTTAATTACCTTGTATCAACGGTTACTCTAGCTTGGTGTCTTAGTGCAGATTGTTGAATGCGTACCCAACTTCAGCACGTCGGATCCGAAGACAGTCGAGCTTATTCTTGAGGAAATCAGGAAGATCGGCGGCGCCTTCTTGCTGGATGTCACGTTTGACAACTATTACAATAGGCTGGTTGTTTCCTTCGTAGGCAGCAAGGAATCAGTGCTCGAGGCTGCTTTGAAAGCAGCGTCTAAAGCCATTGAGCTGATTGACATGCAGAACCATACGGGTCAACATCCCCGTATAGGTGCAGTTGACGTTATTCCATTCATACCGAACAAGAACGTGACCATGGAAGAATGCGTTGAGTTAGCGAAAAGATTCGGGAAGAATTTAGCGGATAAGTGCGGCGTGCCGGTTTACCTTTATGGCGCAGCATCTGAAAGACCTGAGCGTGGAGATTTAGACTGGATTCGCGAAGGCGATTACGAAAAACTGGCTGAGAACATTGTAAAACCAGAACGCAAACCCGATTTCGGCCCAGCCAAGTTCAACCCAAAAGCTGGCGCAACTATTACAGGTGCACGCAAGGTCATGGCTGGCTTCAACGTTAATCTTAACACAGCTGACTTGAAGGTTGCCAAGAAAATCGCCAAAGCTTTGCACGCACACAAAGGCGGCTTTTCAAACGTTAAGGCCATGGCTGCCTTTATCCCGCAGATGAACATCACGCAAATAGGTATGAGTATAAGCGACTTTGAGAAAACCCCGCTTTACCGTGTCTTCGAAGCACTGAAGGTTGAGTGTGCACGTTACAACGTCTCAATAATCAGCTCAGAATTCTGCGGCATGGCACCCTTGAAGGCTTTAATTGACGTAGCCGGGTACTACCTCAAAGTCGGCAATTTAAGCGAAGATCGCGTACTAGAGATCGCAGTGCACAATGCCATGGAAAAAGGCGGGGCTTTTGAGTAAACGTGGAAAGCGAAAATCTAGAGAAACTGTAGACTTACTTATTGTGAATGCTAACGAATTGGTAACCCTCGCTAGCAGTAGCCAAAAACCTCGCATAGGCAAACAGATGAAAGAGCTTGGGATAATACACGATGGCGCCATCGCCATTCGAGACGGACGAATTGTCGCCGTCGGAAAAACATCAAGCATTACAGGGTCATTCAAGGCAGGCAACGTAATCAGCGCCAACGGCAAAACCGTTCTACCAGGATTCATTGACCCTCACACACATCTCGTCTTCGCAGGCTCCAGAGAGGACGAATTCCAGATGCGTATTGAAGGCGCTTCATATCTGGAGATCCTCAATGCCGGCGGCGGCATATTGAGAACAGTAACGGACACACGAAAGACAAGTGTTGAAAGACTTGTCGATACGTGCATGGAGAAACTTGATATTATGCTCCTGCACGGAACAACCACCGTTGAAGCCAAAAGCGGCTATGGTCTGACGACAAAAGATGAACTAAAAATCCTGGAAGTCATTCGACGTGTGAATCAGCTGCATACAGTGGATATCGTTGCCACATTTCTAGGAGCACATGCCGTCCCACCTGAATACAAGGGCAACACGCAAGGCTACGTCAACTTGATAGTTGACGATATGTTGCCAAAAGTGACTGAGAAGGTGCTTGCCGAGTTCTGCGACGTTTTCTGCGAGAGAGGCGTCTTCAACTTGGAACAATCCAAACGAATCCTAGTTAACGCAAAGGAATGTGGCCTAAAAGCAAAGATTCATGCTGATGAGATGAGCTTACTGGGAGGAGCAGAACTTGCAGCAGACGTCGGCGCCGTTTCAGCGGAACACCTGCTTTTTTCTTCGATAGACGGTTTTCAGGCGATGGCTGCAAAAGACACAATCGCAGTCTTGCTCCCTGCAGCAGCATTCAGCCTAATGATGGGTAGATATCCTGATGCACGGTTGATGATTGATCTTAATGTTCCTGTCGCTCTGGGCACAGACCACAACCCGAGCTGCCTAGTAGAGAGCATGCAACTGATCGTTGCGTTCGCTTGTCATTTCATGAGGTTGACTCCAGATGAAGCCATAACCGCCGCCACGATTAATGCTGCTCATGCTTTAGGCAAGGCACATGATATTGGTAGTCTAGAAGTTGGCAAGAGAGCAGATGTCGTCGTTCTGGATATGCCGAATCATAAATTTCTCGGGCATCATTTTGGCATGAACCTCGTAGACAAGGTTGTCAAGAATGGAAGAATTGTGGTTGACAAGGAAATCGGTCCCAGCGGAATTGTTCATCTAGAAGGCTGAAATTGCCTTCTTAATCTGGGTAAAGACTAATAACGTGCCCCTTCTCAGTTTTTGTTGGTGCACAGATTTGCGAATTGAGAAACCGATACGCTGTTTGACAGGGCCTGAACTACATTGCAGAAATTGGCAGATCGAGGGAATTCTACGTATGCTTTTTAGCGTTGTTGACCCCGAAGTAGCCAAGGACTCAGATCACCTCATAATTTACGGCGGAACAGGAAAGGCTGCACGAGACTGGACTTGCTTTGAAAAAATCGTGGACACATTGATCGCGCTTGAACCTGATGAAACTATGTTGATTCAAAGTGGCAAGCCCGTGGCCGTTTTCAAAACACACACATGGGCGCCAAGGGCCTTAATTGTTAATGCTATGCTTGTTCCAAAGTGGGCAACTTGGGATTACTTCCACGAATTGGAACAGAAAGGCTTGATAATGTATGGACAGATGACTGCCGGTTCATGGGCCTACATAGGAACACAAGGGATTCTACAGGGTACTTATGAAACCTTGGCCGCTGTTGCCAGAGAGCATTTTGGAGGAAGTCTGCGTGGTAAACTTGTTTTGACTGCCGGTCTCGGTGAGATGGGTGGTGCGCAACCTTTGGCTGTTACAATGAATGACGGCGTAGCACTTGTTGTTGAAGTTGACAAGCGGGCTATCGACCGCAGACTCAAACACAAGTACTTGGAAATGTGGACTGACGACATGGATGAGGCTTTAAACCTGGTTACAGAAGCCAAGAGAGAAGGTAAGCCTAGGAGTGTTGGGTTGCTGGGCAATGCTGCAGAAACACACCCCGAGCTCTTGCGGAAAGGCATAATCCCGGATGTTCTAACAGACCAGACAAGTGCACACGATCCATTAAACGGCTACTACCCTGCAGGATTGAGCAAGGAAGAAGCGGACAGATTGAGAGAGAACAATCCAAAGGAATACTGCAAACGGGCCAACGAAAGCATGCGTTTACAGGTTGAAACAATGGTAAAGATGATGAAGAAGGGATCTGTAACCTTTGACTACGGAAACAACATTCGTCAACAAGCATACGATGCAGGGTTTAAAGAAGCATTCGCATATCCAGGATTTGTTCAACGTTACGTAAGACCAATGTTTTGTGAGGGAAAGGGACCTTTCCGTTGGGCTTCGCTTGTGGGCAGCACTGAAGATATTTACAAACTCGACGATGTCATTCTAGACGAATTCTCATATAACACCGAACTGTGCCGTTGGATCAGAAAAGCCAAAGAACAAGTGAGATTTCAAGGTTTACCCGCACGGGTTTGCTGGCTTGGTTTTGGAGAAAGAGCACGGTTCGGCAAGATAATTAATGATATGGTTGCTGACAAACGGCTAAGCGGGCCAGTCTGGATTGGCAGAGATCACTTGGACGGCGGAAGCGTGGCTTCACCGAACCGCGAAACAGAGGGCATGAAAGACGGAAGCGATGCGGTAGCAGATTGGCCAATTCTTAACGCTTTGGTTAATGCCGTCGGTGGCGCCACGTGGGTGAGTGTGCATCATGGTGGCGGTGTAGGGATAGGGTATAGCATACATGCTGGTATGTGTCTTGTGGCGGATGGAACGAAAGAAGCTGAACAACGATTGCTAACTGTTCTAACAACAGATCCTGGAACAGCTGTAGTAAGACATGCGGACGCAGGATACGAGGACGCACAGAAGATGGCGAAGGAGAAACACATCAAAATGCCCATGTTACAGTAGTGTTTCCCACGTATTACCTTACATTCAGCTTCGCTCCACAACAGTGGCATTTCGCTAATGCCTAGACATTTGATTCTCAAAATGCAAGGTAACTGTCTGGGTCTTCAACTTGCTTTGATTATCTTGTATGCTGCGGCCTTACGCAGTCTGTTCATTACTGCTAGACCGATACCGCTGTCCGAAACGCCTTCAGCAATGATTACGTCAACATCTTCATTGTCAAACTCTCTAAGAAGCCTGAACAAATTATTCGCAATAACCGCCAAATCATTTCTGCTTCCTAGTGACTTTACAATACCACTACCATCATGAGTCTTTGTCTCATCAGTGGTGAGAACACCCACCTTCTTGCCTTTAGACTTGTAGAAACTGATCAACTCATCTATCTTGCACATAACGGCATCAGCTTTACCTTCAACAAGAAACATGTCTGCATTAGGGGCATAATGCCTGTGCTTGACACCAGGTGAACTTGTTTGTGTGATAGGTAGCATCTTGTCCGCAACAGCAGCAGGATTAAGTATGACTCTACCTAGGCTTTCAGCCAAAGCCTCATAGAGCGTCCCGCCTGGTCGCAGAATTTGTGGGGGGTCAACGGTCAGATCTAGAACTGTAGACTCTATTCCGATACGTGTCGGTCCAGCATCCAAGATTGCGTCAATTCGTCCGTCCAAATCATCCAGAACGTGCCTGGCTGAGGTTGGGCTTGGCTTTCCAGCTAGGTTCGCACTTGGTGCAGCAATTGGGCAGCCACTTTCTTTGATCAGAGCTAACGCAACCTTATGGCTGGGCATTCTGAGGGCGATTGTATCCAAGCAAGCTACAGTTACCTCTGGTACAATGGTTGAGTGCTTCAAAATCAACGTCAGCGGTCCAGGCCAGAATCTCTTCATAAGGCCTTTAGCTTTCGATGGAACTTCTTTGACTAATCGCCGAACATCGCTCACTTTGCATACGTGCACTATTGGTGGATTATCAAGTGGGCGCTTCTTTGCCTCGAAGACGGACAGGACAGCGTCAGGATTTAATGCATCCGCTCCTAACCCATAGACTGTTTCTGTGGGGAACGCCACTAAGCCTCCTTTCTTGATAAGTTCAGCAGCGAATCTGATTTTTCTCATATCCAGTTCTTGAGCGTTGACCGATAACACTAAGGTCTTCATCAGTTAACCGCAGTGATTAGAGTCGAGATTAGACATTTAAGCTTCATCAGGAAATAAGCGCAGAACTACCCAATCATATGCTGTTGCAGTACTGCTATCGTTTTCTTATGACTATCTGTATCTTTTGTGGTTTTCCGTAGTCATGTTTTGCAGGCAACGGTTCGCGAAACTCTGCTTTCAGACATTCGTCAACTTGCGAACCATTGTTTCAACTCTCTTGTTGACAGGAATCTTTGCGCGTTCAAACTTCCCTTTGGGTTTGGTGAAGGGTCTAGTAGCGTCAATTCCCATTTTGCTGGTTAATCCCGTTTCCTGATTGGCCGAAGAATCCAAGGTAGACCCCCGCACGCCTTCAAGGACAATCAAATCCTCACCTGCTTGAAATCGCGTGGCAAGCGCCCATTCTACATCAGAAGCATCAAATACGTCTATATCTGAATCCACGACGACAACATGCTTTACACTTGGATGCGCTGCAAAAGCCGCCAGCAAAGCATTCTTGCCGTCACCATCAACTTGCTTCTCAATAGAAACCACCGCATGAAGCCAACCACAGCCTCCAATTGAGAGATTGACCATATGAACTTTTGGCACGACTTTAGAGACACTTTCCCAAATCAGAGCTTCATGAGGCAAGCCCATCAGCAGTTTATGCTCAGCCCCAGACGGCAGGAGCCCTTCATAAACATAATCACTGCGATGCGTAACATGCACAATCTCTACTACCGGTTGCTTCCTTTGAACGTCATGTGTTCCAGTAATATCCACAAATGGACCTTCTAACACTTCCTTTGCCGCAGAAATCCTGCCTTCAAGGACCAGCTCTGCTTCAGCTGGAGCATAAGCGTCCACATTTTCGCATTCAGTCAATCTCAGGTTGTTGTCTAATAGCACATTAGCTACGTCAAATTCGCTCACACCAAAAGGAACTCGTGAAGAAGCTGCCAGAAGAAGCGCAGGATGAACACCAATCGAGATCGCAACATCCAATCCTTTTCCTGTTTCCTTGGCCATATTCCAGAGCTTGAAAAGATGCCGTGGAACCAGACGGATAGCCAAATGCTTTTCATCTAGAACTTGGAGGCGATGTATTGACACATTCTCGATTTTTCCATCGCTGCTTTTTGCATGCACGATTCCAGAAGTGACATATGGTCCAGCGTCCCCTTCAAAATGCATCAAGATAGGGATCGTATTCAGATTCACTTCTTTTTCATGGTTTTCTTTGCACGCGCCATCGGAAATCACTGCTGGTTTTCGTGGTGATTGCCATGCCTCAGTCAATCTGCTGTAGAGTCTCGCTTGATCTGCACCAAGCGCTGTGCAGATTCTCTGTCGAGTTCCACAAACATTCGTGATCACGCTGCTATTGTGTTCTTTCACGTTTTCAAATAGGAGGATCGGCCCGTCTTTGTCAAAAGCTTTCATGAAATAGGGAATCTCAAATTTCGTCGATACTTGGTCTCTCACATGCGAAATCTGGTTCTCTTTTCCCATTTGCTCAATGAATGCTCTAAGACTCATACTTGTACCTCTTCTTTCTCTGTATTCAATTCCATACGGATTATCCTCTCAACCAGCTTCTTGAAGATTGGCTGCGCTTCTTCTTCGTTGGTCGACACTAAGTAGATCGAAACCAATGCTAATTTCTCTTTTCTCACGGTCACGTACTCAGCGAACATGCGTGCCAGAGTCGCATTCCTATCACCCAAGAGAACCGATGACGTTGGTGACCCAAGCATATCCTTTGGTTTTGGGACAGCGATAGCCAATGTTCCAAGCTTGTCCTCTTTTTCGCTTAGCAAGATGAAGCAAGAGTTTACTGTTTCCAGGCATACCGCAAGAAAGTGTTTGTTTTGTTCAATTATCTCATCTTTGGAAATCCTTGCGCGTTCCATTCTCAAGACTCCATTGCTTATTAATAGCTTCACATATTCACTATTTATCGCTTTTAAGGACGAGCCAACGAGATGAAAGATCGAGCACATGAAATCTTGGACATACTCCAGTCACGCTTTGCGTTGCCACGTTGGAATAGATCAACCAACGACCCATTCAGAACATTAATTGCAACAATAATATCACAGAACACCACGGACAAGAACACAGCAAGAGCATTCAAGGATCTTTCTCGCACATTCAGAATAACCCCAGAAATACTTGCCGGCGCTCAAACAAGCCAAATCGAGCGTTGCCTGAAGGTAGCTGGACTATATCGAAATAAGGCTACCGCAATAAAACAGACTTCAAGAGCGATAATGGATCGATTCCACGGCGACTTGAAGAATATTCTGTCTCTTCCTTTTGAAGAATCAAGAGAACTGCTTTTGCAACTTCCAGGAGTCGGACCTAAAACAGCAGATGTTGTGCTTCTTTTTTGTGCAGGAAAACCAACGATACCCGTTGACACACACGTTGGTCGCGTTTCAAAACGATTAGGTTTGGCGAGTACTGACGGCACCTATGAAATGATTCGTGCTTCTCTCCAAAAACTCTATGATCCCGCAGACTATGCGGCTGTCCACGTACTGTTGATTCACCATGGTAGGGAATACTGCAAAGCCAGAAATCCACTGTGTTGTCAATGTCCAATAGACAAGCTTTGTCCCTCAAAATCTATGTGGAATAAGGAATGACAAAGCTAGATGAAAGAGTTGCAGGATATTTCCCGTATAAAGATGTGAGACCTTATCAGGACGAATTCATCAAGACCATTTTTGAATCACTTGAAGAAGGGCATTCAGTTCTTGTTGAAGGAAGCAACGGCCTAGGCAAAACCATAGCAGCATTATCCGCATGCCTTCCTAAGGCCATTGACGAAAAACTCAAGATACTATATGTAGCAAGAACTCACCGTCAACACGATCGAGTGATAGAAGAGTTGGGAGCAATCTCGAAGAAACAATGCGTTTCTGGTATTTCGGTTCGTGGAAGGCATGAGATGTGTCTCAACAGCCTTGTGACAAGACACGATTTGGATGCCCGGGCAGTGATGGAAGTCTGCGAAATGCTGAAAGCTCAAGATAGATGCCCTTATTTTCAGGATATTGACGATCGCGCAGGTGAATTTTCAGAGACGCGGCAACAAATCCTTCTTCATCCACACACTGCTCCAGAAATCCAAACAATCTGTAGAAAAAGAAATCTGTGTCCATACGAACTTGTGAAATCCTCACTGACAGACATCAACGTCGTTGCATTGAGTTACCTGTACGTATTCGACCCAGTCATTCGGAATCTTTTCCTCAAGACGTTGGAGACCCCACTGTCTAGGATTATCTTGATTATTGACGAAGCACACAACCTTCCGGAAACAGCTGTCGATATAGCAAGCAGTAGTTTGTCGTTATTTGCCGTAAGACAAGCAGAAAGTGAAGCAAAAAGACTTGGGCACGAAGATATAGACAATTTGGCCAAGATTATCAGAGGTGAACTCGAAGACATGGCGGAGAGGACAACCAAGGAAGCCCAGATTGCACCTGAGCATCTGATAGATCGCATTAAGGAAAAAACCAATGGCAATGAACCTCGGGAAATGTTTGAACATGTACACGACACAGGGGTCCTAATTAGGCGAAATCTGCTTGCTGAAGGAAAATACCCACGCTCCTTTATCCATGGACTGGGCTATTTTCTACTCAAATGGGTGGAAACCGCCGACGACGAATCCTTCGTAAATGTCGTAAGCAAATACACGACAAGACAAGGCGCTTCCACAGCAAGATTGGAAATTGTGGCTCTAGACCCTTCAAGAATAACGGCACCCGTCTTCTCTCAATCCTATTCTAACATCGTAATGTCCGGTACTCTTCAACCATTGGAAGCTTACATGAGAATAGTCAAGCTTCCACAGGATACGATCAAGAAGGTTGTTCCTTCACCCTTCCCAAGAGAACATATCTTGCCACTGATCTCTTGTGGTGTAACGACGGCCATGGAAAAAAGGACGCCAGAAATGTTTCGCAAGATCATAAAAAGAATAGAAGAAGTGGTCCAGCACACTCCCTCGAACGTAGGTATCTTCGCTCCTTCATTCGAAGTGTTGGGACGACTGCTAACGGAAGGGTTGAAGAAAAACTGGAACAAGCCGCTTTTCTGCGAGCACAGAAGTATGACTTCTAAGGAAAATGAAAGGCTGATTGTTGAGTTCAAAGCACATTCCAAGAGCGGAGGTGCGGTGTTACTTGGGGTTCAAGGCGGTCGTTCTTCCGAAGGTGTAGATTTCCCAGGTGACGAAATGAATTCTGTTGCGATCGTAGGCTTGCCCTATGCAGAGCCAACCACAAGAGTAAAAGCCCAAATCAACTACTTCGAGAAGTGGTTTCCCGGGTTTGGACGTGAATACGGTTATGTTCTTCCAGCCATGAAAAAGGCCTCTCAAGCGGCTGGAAGACCAATAAGAACTCTTGAGGATAGAGGAGCAATGATTTTCCTTGATTACCGCTTTGCCACTCCTTATAGCCAAAGCTTTCTTCCAATGTGGATCCGTGATAACCTAAAAGTTCTGCCCGATGAGGAAGGAGCCATCACGCGGGAGCTTCGTGTTTTCTTCAAGAAAGCTTGTTGAATGCTGGAAACTCGGGCTGTCCTTCTTCGCCGAAGGCAGACATCTCTTTCATATTCTTATCGAGTCTAATCTTTCCTATCGCGGCTATTGCGATATTTTCCGAGACAGGGGTCAAGATTTTGATAGTTCTTCTTAAGTATTCAATTTCCTGAAGCAAACCTATTCCGAGAAATTTTCTCTCCGTGTTGTATAAGGCCATAAGGGACCCCTCTTCTTCGCCTTTTCGTATTACGACGACTTTTTTCTTCGTGTTTTCCTCTAATCTCTTGAGGTTTTCCGTGCTAATCCAGCGTCTCTTGCCAATGATAATGGAAATCCTGTCACTTTGCTCAGTAAAGTGCAGTGGCTTCATCCCCAAAAGGCTGTAGATTCTACTGGCCTCTTTGGTGTTTGCACGCGCTTTGGTCAGGCCGAAAAGCTCGCTGTCCTCGATTTTCAGCCAACCTAATGGGTAAGATTGCACTTTTGCATTTCTCAAGTACTTTATGTACCCTAACTCTCGCAAGTTCTTTCTTTTCTCTCGGCTTCTTTGGTTAATGAGTGGAGGAGAGACGACGAGCACTTTCCTGAATTTTCCAAGAGCATTTACTGCGGGCGCCAACTCCTCTCTTTGCTGAATAAAGAATATAACGTCCGGGTTGATTCTCTGAGCAAGCTGAATCTTGTACTTGACCGCTTCATCTCCTTCGATCCAGCCATCACTGTTTACAATGATGAGATCTGGGTTCTCTTTCATGATTTCCTCTTTTAAAGAGGTTAATCCAGCGATTGTCTTGTCGGCGGCGCCGTTTGGCGATGTGACTCCTATGAAAACGGCGTTCTTGGCTTGCAGGTTAAACAAGTCGGTGGTTGGTTTCGCAAGGAATGTGTAAGCTACGGTGCATGGGGGTCCTATGTCCGATTGACCTATGTCTCCATCCAACACTGCAACTTTCTTCTTCTGTTGCAGCAACTTGTTCACGAGGAACGTGCAAAGGCTTGTTTTTCCTGAATCGACAGTACCCACTACCATCGCTGTGATAGGCTTGTTCTGCAAAGTCGATAATTCTTCGCTTGCTTCATTCCATGATGGTGGAATCGTGTTTCCTTCAACTTCTTCCACATTTGCCTTTTGCGCCAACGAAATGTCGAAAGTAGCTTTTTCCTCAACTGCAAAAGGCAGTCTCTTTCCTTCGCGTATTACAATTCTTTGTGTATTGTTCATTCTCAAACCGAATACTTCAACCTTGCCTGAAGTTGTCACTACTGAGGCTGGGCCATCAACTAGCAGAGTTCTGTTTTTCTCAACTGTCCGATTCATGTACTCTTCTCCGTTGAAGTGATTGTCCTTTTCTTCCTGCGATTCTTATTGCTGAAGCCATGTCTCTTAGTCCTCTTTTATGTTTGGTTCCGACTAGATTGCGACTTGTTCCGGCTTCACTAACACATTCTAGCACTATATTTTGGGGTAATGCTTTGCTCAAAGCTAGTATGATCTGTTCTTTGATAGTAACCGCTCCATCGCCGATTTTTATCGAAACCGGGGCCATGGACGTGCTCTCATTGCTCTTGAGAATGTTCTCTATCTTCTTTAATGTTTCTGCCACGCTGAAGCATTTTTCTGTTTCAACAACCTTTCCATCTGCCAAGACTGCTAATCCAATGACTTCGCCAGGGTCAATTCCTATTACGAGTCTTTCATAGTATTCTTTTCCATAGGCGATTTGCAGTACGTTGCCAATCACTGTTTCTAAACCCTCTATCTCTTTATACGGTATGATTCTCGCGTGTTTCACTAGTGCTTTTCGGCATCAGTGGTTATCACTACTTTAATCTCCATTGGAACAGGTTGGTTTGGCATCAAACTAAGAAATGGTATGTTTTTCTTTCGCAGTTCATTAACGATAAGGTAGATGCTCTCACTGATAGTGTTGCAACAGCAATGTTCGCTTCCATGATGTCTTCCTATTCATGTGAATATTCTAGGCCAAACGAATTATTAGTTTCGTGCCTTGTATTGGTTGACGTGCACTAGTTTGCTGCAAAGAATCCCAACAGATTGCAGGACAATCGACAATTTCCTAGGAGGAGGTCTTTTGTCTGGAAACATCAGTCTCATCTATGGAGAGGCAGAAACAGGGAAAACCACCCTAGCTTCGCAATGCGTCGTAAACTGTGCAAAACAAGGCAGCAAAATACTGTTCATAGACTGCGATGGTACATTCTCAGCGAAAAGACTATCTCAGATTGCCTCAGAGAGATTCGACGAAATCGCTGAATCAGTGATCCTGATGAGACCTGAAAACTTCCAGCAGCAAGCCATGATAATAAACAAACTAGGCGACTATATTACTGGGAACTTCGGGCTTGTAGTCATCGACACTATCAATTCCCTCTATCGCGCACAGATAGCAGAATCGCCAAAAACGTTTTCACTCAACCGCGAATTAAACAAACAGCTTGCGACTTTGGCACAGTTGGCTAGGACCAAGAAGATTGTAATCCTAGTATTGAGTCAGGTTCGAACTGCCTTTAGGGAGGAACATGCAAGCATAGAACCTGTTGCAACAAGAGTTCTGAAATTCTGGGGCGATACAATAATCAACCTCATGCCTACTGAGACCCCGCGTTTGATAAAGGCCATCTTAGAGAAAAACTCTCCACAAGTTCAACCCATAATATGCTATCTCAGCATAAGTGCATCAGGAATATGTGAGCGGTCACCCCGTTAGGTGGTTTTCCATGTGGAATTAGCACAATTAGTGATTGAAGCGATGAAATTCATATTTCCAGCTTATTGCGCAAACGCCATACCAGTGATTGCCGGGGGTGGAAGCCCTCTGGACCTAGGGAAGAACTTTGTAGACGGTAGACCTATTTTTGGAAGGAACAAAACCTTTCGAGGTTTCTTTTTCGGTCTGACTGTTGGAACAGTGATCGGATTAGCGGAGAGTGCACTGTTTGGTTATCATCTTCTCTTCGGGCTGCTATTATCGTTAGGAGCGTTACTCGGAGATTTGGCTGGGGCTTTCTTGAAAAGGCGGCTCGATCTTGCTCCCGGCGACATGTTGCCCGTTGTTGACCAGGTAGATTTCGTAGTTGGCGCACTCTTGTTCTCGCTTCCAATTTCCTTAGTGTCTGTATCATATGGCGTTATCTTGACAGTGTTGATCCTAACTCCACCTGTGCACCTGCTAACGAATTTCGGAGCTTACAAACTGGGCCTGAAAAACAATCCTTGGTAGGATTTTACTACCCCACTTTAAGCCGTATTGTTGCTTCCAGATATATGTACGCCAAGAACAGCAGAACTACTCCTACGAGGAACATCATGTAGGCTTGCCTCGGTTTGTAGGCGTATTTCGTGCTTTGATACATTATTACCAGCCCAGCAATTCCGACTGAGTAAAGAATCATGGCAACAAGACTGTCTGCAATGAATTGCTCCGAGAGTTGCGGGTATATCAAGATGAATTGACTATTAAAGTAGACCGATGGATAGGGTTTCATTATTATGTCATATAATCCTCCGCCAAAGAGGAACACCGCGATAGCCATGGCGACTGTGGAAAGAATGAGTGTTGAAGGTTTTGCCGTCGAGATTCTCCGATAGAACCTGTTCACCGAGAATGATACTGATGACATCCCTTTTTTAACTTTCCGTGACATTTTCGTCACTCCACCTTCTGATCTGGTGCTGAGCCACTTCTCTAGCCCATTCACCTGTTAATGGATTCTCTGCAATCTCACTTAAATAGTCTTTCCAAGACATCTCCAGAGCCTTTTTCCACTGATGATATTTCTCTTTCAGGTTTTTGAAAGCTTTGGCATGAAATTCGCAGTAATCGCCTTCACTTGTTTCTCTACCGCATATCCTGCACTTCATCTTTCTTCACTTCCTTTTTGAGAGGGCACTCCGGATTGAGACATAAGACCCATGAGCGTTTCCATTTCGTAGTGACTTGAATCTTGGGCCATCCACATTCTCGGCACACCTTGCCAAGCGATCTTATGCTGCCTTTTTGAGGAAGCGGGGCTGACGTATTGCATGTTCCTTTGAAATAACTCGTGCAGCCGACGAAACGTTTGCCAGTTTTCCTTGAACATAAAACTACGAGCTTCCCTGTTTGGCATCTTGGGCAATGACCAATAGTATTCTCTTCAGTTCTCGATTTCTGCAGGGCTTCATTCAGCCGCCCGCCGATCTCTTCTTCTCGTTCCTTGAGTCTCTCCATTATTGGTTTGAGTGCTTCAACGATATCTCCTAAGATCCTTTCTCTTTTCTCCTGCCCTTCTTGCACTTGGCTCATTTTCTCCTCGAGACTTCTTGTGAACTCACTGGAAATGATTGTTGGGCAGTGTTTTTCCAGAATCCCAAGTACTTCGAAACCCAGATCTGTCATTGTCATCGTGTCATTCTTGACGTATTTTCTATCATGAAGAACTTGTATTATGTCGCCTCTGGTTGCCTTTGTTCCGATCTCTTCTCTCTCCATTTTCTTGAGAAGACTGCGGGGATTATATCTTGCGGGGGGTTCTGTGAATTTTCTGCTTAGGACTACTTTCTTGACAGCGATGTTCTGGTTTTCTTCCATTTGTGGTAGGGGAGCTTCTTCTCTTCTTGCATAAGGCGAGTAAAAATGCCGCCACCCTACTTCTGTCGTTCTTTGTCCAATAAGGCGGAAGAGATGTCCGTTTATGTCTACAGAGACGGTTGTGATTTGTTTAAGTTCTGGTTCCCCGAAGACTGCTATGAATCTTCTAACAATAAGGTCAAAAACGTTTCTTTCCGGGCTTTCAAGTGTTCTTGCTGGTAATTTTCCAGTTGGGCAGATGGCAGGATGCGCTGGATCTTCTTTTCTTCCTTCATAAGGTTTCAGGCGTGGCTTCGTCAGAAGCTCTGCCGTAAATCTTCGATATTCTGTTTTCTCATTCAAGCCTTTCATTATTGCTTCATAATCTATTGCAGGTGGAAGTCTTTGGCTACTTGTTCTGGGATAGCTTATCAAGCCATCCAAATACAAGCACTGGGCGATTTTTGCTGTATATTTTGGCGTATATCTAAACAGGGTGTAGGCTTCAATCTGCAACAAGCCCAAGTCAAATGGCACTGGAGGCGATTCCTGAAAGCTCTTGATTTCGATTTTTCTGACTTGTCCACTATTTCTCATGCATTCACTCAAAATGGTTTCTGCATCGCTTTTTTTCTCTATCTTTTCTCTTTCAAACCATGCTTCGAAGTTTCGCCCATCGACCTCAATTCTAGCCTTTATCTCCCAATAAGGCACTGGTACGAAACTCCTGATGGTTCTTTCTCTGGCCACGATAAATCTCAACGTAGGGCCTTGAACTCTACCAGTACTTACAACGGAATATCTTCCGCTGGATTTTTTCGCTGCTGCTGTCAGAGCCCGAGAAAGATTTATGCCATAGAGCCAATCTGCTTCGTGTCTCGTAAGACCAGCCTCCACGAGCGAAAAATCCAAGTGCGGAAGCGGTTTTTCGTAGGCTTTTTTCAGCTCCTCCTTTGTCAGAGTCGAGTATTTCATGCGTTTTGAAACTGTTTCCTTGCCACCGCACGCGTACTTGAGTATGTTGTAGCCGATTATGCTTCCTTCAATATCATAGTCACATGCATCAATGTAGACATCAGCATCTTTAGCTAATTCTGAGATAGCTTCTATCCACTTCTGTACTCGCCATGCACGCTTTTCAGATACATATCTGGGTCGCCATTTGAAACTGAAGACTGGATAATCTCTTTTTCCAGTTCTTCCGTCTGTCACTGTGTACAGGTGCCCCAAAGCAGAAACAATCAGTATTTCTTTTTCGCGCCCAACCACATAATACGGCATTCCATTCTTAATCATCTTCCTAGGTTGTTCTTGTGACTCAGTCAGTGCCGAGGCTATTCTAAAAGCTGCATCTGGCTTCTCTGTGATTACTATTGTGTATTTCTTCATTCTTGCCAAAGACCAGCTGACATTAGATAGCACTGTTCTTAGAATTCTTACAGACTTAAAATCTCTGCCATGCAGGTTTCCTTGTTAATCAACTCTCTCTACATCAGGAAGTATGTCTACGTGCTACTTCAGGAGCCACCTTAAGGTGTTATGATGTTCCAAGCATTGAGACCTTTGTGACTAGCAATGTATCTTCTTCCTTCATTAACATAGATCACGTCTGGCAGACACAGATCAGTCAATCGCTTCAAATAGAGTTTCGATCTCTGTCAGCTCTTGATGCTTCAGAGACTCTGACTTGGAATCTACTATTCTTGATTGCACTAGGAATAAATGCCCTCAAGACTACTTGCTTTGTTCTTTCTCGTAAATACGGGCACAGGTTCTATGATAACCCGGAAATTTGCTCGGGAAATCAACTGCCAACGATGCCGAAAAAGAAACTCGCAAAGAACGCTTGTTTGAGGCGAGACCCAAAAAACTAGAAAAAGGCATGTAGCGAGAGCTATCTCTGAATCAATTCCTAGCAATTGATAAATATGTCAGTATTGCTCCTTCATGTTGTTAACGGTGTGTACAATTATGCCCCAGCACGTTGTCTGTCAAGGATGCGGTCATATATTATACGATGGAGCCGAACTGAAACCTCCAGACGAGATAATAAACGAGCATGGCGGCAAATGTCCAAAATGCGACAGAAAGCTCTTGTTGATACCCACAGACGTTGACGTAAGACCAGCAAGCAAGTAGCGAAGAGGAACGGCGCTTGTCCGAGAAAACCCGCAGAGTTCAGCTTCATGAAATCCACAAACAAACAGCAAAATTGACAAGCTTCGCAGGTTACGAAATGCCCCTTTACTATAAGGGAATACTCCAGGAACACTTAGTTGTCCGAAATAGCGCCGGCCTTTTCGACATCTCTCACATGGGACGAATAATAGTGGAAGGCACCGATTCAGAACCCTTCCTAAACCACGTAGTTACCAACGATGTTTCCAGACTCTTGCCGAATAATGCACAGTACTCCGTCATGTGCAAGGAAAACGGCGGCATCATAGACGATTTTGTCATATATCGGTTGGACGTAACTAGATTCTTGGTGGTCTTTAATGCGAGTAACCGCGAAAAAGATCACACTTGGTTAGTCAGAAATGCTAAAGGCTTCAACGTAAGAATTGAAGACGTCTCTGATAACGTGGCTATGCTTGCAGTCCAAGGACCAAATGCTGCAAGAATTCTTCAGGAACTCTCTACAGAAGACTTGAGTAAGATCGAGCGATTCAAGTGTGACAAAACAAGACTAGCCGGCGTTGAATCTTTTCTCGCCAGGACTGGCTACACAGGTGAGGACGGATTCGAGATTTTCGTCTGGGATGCTACATTGGCAAAACCGGACAACGCCCTAAAAGTGTGGAAAACCACCCTCGAGTCTGCAAAGTCCTTCGAGATAGAACCCTGCGGTCTAGGTGCCAGGGACACATTAAGACTTGAGGCGGGTCTATGCTTATACGGAAATGACATAAACGAAAACATAAACCCCTTGGAAGCTGGTTTGGGTTTTGTAGTCAAACTCCAGAAAACCAGTTTCATAGGAAAAGAAGCATTGCAGAATCAGAAGAATGAGGGGCTTAAACGAAAGCGGGTTGGAATAATCCTGACGGAGCAAGGTGTTCCACGACCAGGCTTTGAAATACTCAACGATAAGGACGAAACAATAGGTCACTTGACAAGCGGAACATTCTCGCCACTACTCAAACGCGGCATAGGAATGGGCTACACGGAGCCATCGAAAGCTCAAGAAGGAAACATCGTAAAGATAAGAATACGCGAAAAGCAGATGAGAGCGAAGATCGCTGCATTTCCCTTGTACGATGCCGAAAAATACGGTTACAAACGAAAAACTGCTATGTAGAAAGATATGTGCCCTTCGCTATTGTCTCTCCAATTTGAAAGATACGTGCAAGTAGCTTTAACCACGTGGTCCTTTCACTCACCGCAAGGATAATAAAACACCTCAATAATCTCAGTAGGAGAGATGAATCTTCAATGAAGCTGCCAAGCATATCGAGAGAGCGTGTCAAGGATGACTTGAAGAGCCTTGGGAAACTGCGTTTGAAAGTAAATCACAACTCGTTACTCACTTTCTCGGTTCTGACCCTTGTTCTTTTCGTGGCTTTTGTAATACGAATATTCCCTATCCGATGGGAAATAGGGTTAGGTTCATTGCATCTTTCTGAATTCGATCCATACTATCAGTACAGCTTGACGAAATACATGGTGGAGCATGGATTGTTTTCGCCTTACTGGCCTACACAATGGGTTGACTACCAAAGATGGTATCCTGGCGGGATAAACATGGGTGAATCTTTGTCATCATTGCCCATGACTACAGCGGTGGTCTATTCCCTGATCTCAGCTTTAGGAGTCAATATTGACCTGATGAGTTTTTGTTCGCTTGTGCCCGTCTTTTTCGGCACATTAGCCGTTTTGGTTCTCTATTATCTTGGGAAGGATATTGGGGGGAGGTCTGTCGGAATGCTTGCTGCCCTCTTCTTGGCCCTAAGTCCGTCTGTTATTCAAAGAACTGGTCTTGGCTTCTTTGACACTGAGACAATAGGCTTGTTCTCTCTACTGTTGTTCAGTCTCCTATTCCTGAGGGCAATTGAGCAAGAGAGGTCAATTGGTTCCGCAATTAAGTATTCACTTGGCTCTGCAGCCACCTTAGCATACTTCATAATGGGGTGGGGTGCAGCGTACTATATAGTAGGATTGGCCGTTCTTTTTGTCTTTGTACTGATACTGATAAGACGATACTCACGGCGTCTGCTCTTAACATACAGTATTACATTCGGTTTAGGGCTATTGATGATAATCATAAATCCCTATTTGTCTACTGGATACCTGACAAGTTACGCTGTCTTGCCGGTCGCAGGGGTCTTCGTTATACTCTGCTTGAGTGAGTTGGTAACCAACTTGGCTTCGGCGAGAGCTAAAGTCTTGTTTTTTGGGGTAGTGCTGGCTGCGTTGGTTGGCAGCTTCGTTTCGCTTTGGGCTTTGGGTTATATGTCAAGCATAGCTGGAAAGTTCTTGACGGTGATAGATCCCTTCTTGCGGGAGGCCAATCCCTTGGTGGAATCTGTTGCTGAGCATAAATTATCCGCATGGGGGTCGATCTACTACGACTTCGGAATTATTATACTCTTTTTCGTTGTGGGTTTGTTTTTCGTTTCGAGGAATCTCAACAACAAGAATCTATTTCTATTGCTTTTCGGTTTGACTACAGTCTATTTCGCTTCTTCCATGGTGCGGCTGGAGGTAATCTTGGCTCCTGCATTTGGTGTTCTCGCTGCACTTGGAATCGTGGGAATACTGCGTCCGTTTGTGACTCTCTTAAAAGAGCCACCCAGACTAACCGTTAAGAAGAAGTTCGGACTTGAACATGTTGGAAAGGAGTTCAGCGGAACTGCTGTTTTCCTGATATTCTTACTTCTGATGACAAATCTTGCTTTCGCACCACAGTCTGGAGGAGTTCCCAAAGTCTACAGGCAATCCTATACCCCGGTAACGATCACTGCGGGCAGCCTCCCCATAGCGCCCAACGAGCCAGTTCGAGAGTGGTTAGACATGTTGGAGTGGACTAGGAGCAATTTGGGATCCAAAGCGGTTGTTTGCAGCTGGTGGGACTATGGATATTGGCTGACGATGCTGGGCAACGTTACCTCTCTTGCAGATAACGCGACAATAAATGCCACTCAAATCGAGAACATAGGCTTCATTTTCATGGCCAATGAGTCACAAGCTTTGAAGATGCTGAAGTCATATGACGCGAAATACATCCTCGTGTTCACGGTTCTTGGCCTCGGGACTTCTTCTACTACTGGAGAGAACTATGCAGCGTGGGCTGGTTACGGCGACGAAGGTAAATGGTCGTGGATGGCAAGGATCTCAGGTGGGGAAGAGCAACGATTCATGGATACAGGCTGGATGGATACGGAATCATCATGGGTCAATGAGACTAAGTTTGGCAACTATTCCAACAACCAATGGGTATGGAACGATTTTGGGGTAAATTCCACAGTATATAAGCTGATGAGCTGGGGGAAGAATCGATGGTGCAATACGAACGGCATTACTGATGCAAATGCAGCCAACGTCACTCAGCCGACGTATTTTGAGGAGGCGTACTTTGCTGGTCTTAGTCTGAGTGCTTCAGATGCCTCAAGTAAGTATGGCGGACTGATTCCACTGGTTTGTCTTTACAAGATCAACTACCCTGATTGATGAAGGACGACAGCTTGTTTCCGAAAGCTCCTGACCAACATAAGCCAAATAAGCCCCTCATTCCAAACGGTTTAGGCGTCTTCTACGTCTTGATCAGCACAACCTATCTTTTTCTCGTTTACTTCTTTGACATAGTCAAAGTGTCAAATGGTGTGTCCACACCTCTAACATTGGCAGTCTGCATTCTGTTTGGAGGTTTCATGGGTTTATTGGATGATTGGATTGACGTCAAATGGCGATACAAGGCTTTTCTTCCTCTGATCGCTGCTATCCCGCTCATTTCACTGGCTTTCAAGCTTGGATTGCGAACAACTGTATCAATCCCCCTCTTAGGCACATTGGACTTCGGCGTGTACTACTATTTCCTGATAATTCCACTGCTCGTGACAATAATCACTAATACTGTGAATCAGCTCGGCGGCCTGAATGGTCTGGAGACGATTTGCCCAGCAATAGTTATCATCGGGTTTATGTATGCTTCAGGACCGCAAGCGGTCCTTCTTTATGGGCCATTAGCGGTGTGGCTTGTGTTGGCTTATTTGAATTTCAGAGGAAAAATCTTTGTAGGTAACACTGGTTCCTTCGCAATAGGAATGACACTGGCTGCATATGCGATCATTTCAGATCTGAAACTCGATCTAGCAGTCTCGATTTTACCATATGTATTGAACTCTTCGCTCATTCTCTTGACCTTCTTTCTCTTCAGAAAAAAAGCCAGTGTTCTCTTTGATGGAAAGAAGCTTTCTTCTGACCACGTAAGAAGTTTGGTGACCCTCATAACGTACCATCGCCATTTGACAGAGAAGCAGGTTGTTACGGCACTATCACTTCTATTTGCAGCTTCAACCTTCGTTGCCTTATTTATTCGGTGGATAGCCACTTAGGATTTCGTTAAGGAACCCTGAAGTCAGTTAGGTGCCCAAGCCTGCTAGGACTGATCTGGTTTGCCGCCGCCGCGATGACAAGCCCGGAAATGGAGGTTTGGATAAAGGAATCTGGTTAAATGGCCTTTTGCAGCTTCAAATACCCGACAGATCCAGCGATTGAAGCTACGATTGTTCAAGAACGGTTACCACGCAATACTTAATATTCTAGGATTGCTTTTTCTATGCTATCTGGCGGGTGAGTGGGCCTCCACCCGTTCCGCCACGACAAACCCCGGCGTAGGAGGTGAAAGAGTTAAGATTGAGAGTAGAAGTCTAACACTGACGGCGGTATTTGCCGCCTTGTATGTTGTGTTGAATGTTCTTCAAATGGTTTCAGTCGGCAATCCAACTGTCTATGGACCAATTCAATTGCGAGTAGCAGATTGCCTAATTGCTTTGGTTGCCCTGTTTGGCTGGCCTGCTGTTGGTGGAGTTACTCTGGGCTGTTTTATCGTCAACGCCTACTATTTCCTTGGGGTTCAGGACGTTATCTTTGGGCCGATCGCTAATCTGATTGCAGCATGCATAATTCTGCTGCTTCATAGACATCGATTCATCGGTTGCATTGCAGGAGCCTTGCCCATAGGACTCATGGTCGGGGCTTATCTCTCAATATTCTTTCCGTTTCTCACACCACCCGAAGTTCTCAGCGTTTTGCCAGCAATTGCAGCCATGATTGTCAGCTTAACAATAAGCAGTTTGATTGCAATCGCAGGAATCGGCTATCTATTGCTCACGGTCATAAGCAGACCAAGCATCCTCGGACCGCTAGAGTCGAGAGGGCTGAAAACTACTTTAAAACGTAAGGGCTGACTACATGAAGCGTTCAAGCTTTGTCAGTCCTATTATCTCTTCAAAGTCTAAACCTAATGCGTCCAAGACTTGGTCAAATGTTGAATGTAGGTAATCTACATACTTGTCAACGTCAATCTCATTTTTTGTCGCCAGATTCACTGGTTTCACGTGTGGTTCCTTTGTGATTTTTACAAAGCTTATCAGGTCGCCAGCTTTTAGTTCAGTGCCATTATCTTTCAGCATTCTTGCGGCTCTCACATGTTGCGGAGTAGTTTTCTTGTAACTGTCCAAACCATCGCCCAGAGTCACATTGAATGCAAGTTCACTCATGTTTTCCCATTCTCGTCTTTTCAATTTCATGTAACAATCGCGGACGATCTCATTAATGTCCTTCTTCGCGCCTTGAAAATCTGTGGGAGTCTTCACCGCTGCTAAACGCTGCTTCATTTTTCCGAAAGCGTTCTTGATGAAGGGTGGAATATGTCGTTTCTTTCCCGTCAACCCTTTTACGTCAACTGTTCCGTCCTCTAAGACTCCAAGATAGTTCTTTTTCCGTGAACTGAAGGCTGCGAACCTGTAAACCTTGTCAACATCCAAGCTCATCTTCAATTCATTCTCGGTCCAATGGGCTAGTTCCTCGATTTGCTGTTTTGAGGGATTCTTCAGAAAAAGACTATCCGTGTCTCCATAGAGCACTTGAATGTTGAACTGTTTAGCTTTGCCAAGTATCTGAGTTATATAGTGACGCCCAATAGCAGCCGTTGCCTCCGCTACAGGAGGGCAATAGAGGTCAAAACTGTCGGCCCCAAATACTCCGTAACTAGCGTTCAAGATAACTTTGAGTGCTCCCTGCGTAATGTTATACCAGCTTCGCAAATCATCAGACAATGTCTTGTCTCTCGATTTCGGTTTGTACCATTGCACTCGTAAGTCTCTAAGTGAGCCGACTAGGAGGCTTTCCAAGGCTCGTTTTTTCGTGCACACCCAATGCGGTGTATCTGGGATCAAATTGGTGCGACATTCTGGATGCGAGCACAGGATGGACTCATAACCTAGATTCCAGACCTTCATTATTGATGGATACAGACTTGGGAAATCCATGACTGCAACGTTGAAATGCACGCCTGGTGTTGGGTCGACAACTATAGCGCCTTTGTACTTCTTACCCTTAATTATCGCTTTGGTGGCTGTCTTGCCTTTTACTGCAAGAATATCTTGTGTATTGGGTATCAGCATATTCCGTCTTCTGTGTTCACGGTGCAGAAAGTTTCTTATCCAACGCGAAACGCCTTGGCGACTGACGTCATCCATAGGCATGCTGCTAATTCTGGCCAAGACCAGAATGAGTTTCATAACAAGTTCATCTTCGAAATCTGTGAGTCTAAAAGTTATCTCTGCGTCTCTGAAGCAGTATCTGGCGAGTTCTGTGTAAGTTAGCTCACCAAACGGTTTGCCAAGCTTCAATTTTTCGGTTTGAATGAGGGCCTTGCCGACATCATTAAGCGTGACATCCCTGTAACGGTTGTTGAACGCATAGATTTGGATTGACCGGTTGAAGAAGAACTTGTACAGGTCAACATGTACACCGTAGCTTAATAGGCAAGTCCGTTTTCCAACTTCTATCGGGATCTCACTTCGCTTGAACCCAAGGTTTAGTGCTCTATGAGCCAGATAACGCAGGTCGAAGTCGTCACCGTTGAACGTCAAGACAAAGGGATAATCCCACAAGGCCTCGAAAATGACTCTTATGAGTTTATCTTCAGCGTCAAAATACTCAACGTTTACGTCAGGTGGTAGGCGCTCTGCACCCTCACGCACGCCTTCTCGTCTCAAGAGCAGAACCCTATTTTGTCCATCTGAACTGCAGAGTGAAACACAGATTACTTGGTAAGCGGCTTCTTGCGGGTCAGGAACCCTCGTTGCGACGGGTGCGACAACTTCTATGTCTAAAGCTACGCGACGAAACTTCGGAGCAGGATACTCCAGAAGTCTGGCCCATTCGTCAATAAACTCCAGTTCTTCGGCTGTCGCATTCTTGTAGATTTCCCGGATCTGACCTTTTATCGTCTTTTCCTTTTCTTCCAAGTTCTCTGGAACAAGATTACCCTTCCTGACTCGGTAGATCATGCCGGGCAAAAGGTTTCTGTCGTAGATGTATGATTCATAGTACTTTATTTTGGATTCCCAGACTTTGATTTTCTCCTGTTCTATCGGTGTATCTGAGACCTTGGGGAAGTCTTCAGGGATTATGTCCCTTATGCATCCTGACGGGCGCCCACCGATGGCTAGCGGATCCGTGGTGAGGATTTTCGTCACTCTTACGTTTTTGTTTGAGAGTGCATCGAATTTCTCCACAATTTCAAAGCGGTCAAAACCTTCGTGCTGAACCACGCGATTGATTCTTTCAAGCTCATAGGGTGAGAGGTTCGTCAAGCAATATGGCTGGTGTCCCGTATTGTCATACCAGAAGTAGATGCGGCAGGACTCTGGTTCATAGAGTTTGATCACTGCTTTTCTGGCTCGGCCATTATAGGTGGCTGAAACAAAATAGGAGGCCGGCAGATTCTCAGGTGCTACTAGGGGAAAAGCATGTCTCGTGTTTTCTTTTGTTCTTGTTCTCATTTGAGCTGAAGCTGACGCTTTTTCGTTTGTGAATCCATCGTCTACCTTCGAGTACTCCTCTAGATGCCTTTGCGCCATCTCGGTTCTTGACCTAGTTAGCCTTATGAACTGCTGGGTTAAAATCTCTTGCTGAGATGCCTAGGCTCAGGTTTTCTCTGCTGGGATCCGTTCATAACAGTGCTATATGTGAAATATCCAATACCAGAGCGGCGATTTTTCGCCGCGAATAACGCTTGAATTGCTTTGATAATCACACGAAAGATTGTACATTTGTGCTTTTCATTCATCCACACACTGTACAATAGATTCTTCAAGTCACAAATCAAAAGAAGTGTCTTCAGTCTTATCTACATCCTCGCCATAGTTTAGTGTGTGAAAAAGCTTGCTTAAAGATGCTTGGATGCTTGCCATCGAAACTCTGAGCTGGATGGAAATGCAGAAGCTAAGCGAAAGATCGGCCATCGCCAAAACAGTTAGACAACTAGATGTGAGCGATTCTGACGCTGTGCGCCTTGCCTATAGACTAGTGTGTGAAACGGTTAGACGACGTAACTATATAGACCGATATATCAACAAAGTTGCTAAGCCTCGGACTGTTGGCGAATATGAGTTGGGCATCCAAGCTTTCCTGCGACTTTACGTTTATCAGACAAGAATTGCTAGAAAGTGGTCTAGGCCTAATGTTGAGGAAGCTGAAACTATAGTCAAATTGGTTCGGTCCATTTTGGGTTGGAGAACTACCAAGGAAGTCGAGTCCATTCTAGGAGAACTGCTGACACAAGAACCTGACATAGTCCTTGAGGGGGCAACTGATGAAGAAAAAGTCGGGTTGTCAACATTTCACCCAGTATGGTTCGTGAAATACTGTTTCAACCTCTTCGGAAGGAGCAATGCCGTAATCATGCTTGAAGCAGACAACCAGACTCTGCCAACTTACATAAGATTGAATACGCTCAGAGCCAGTGAAGACGTGATTCTGGAGAAACTTGCAGCAGAAGGCATCCAGATCAAGAAGGTTGAGCATTTACGATTTGCCTATGAAATCAAGAATACAAGAGCGCCACTAACAGGAACAACAAGTTTCCAAGAAGGCTTGTTTTACATTCAAGACAAGGCAAGCTGTTTTGCAGCAGAGGTCGCCAATCCCCAACCAGGCATGACGCTTCTGGAAGTCTGTGCCGCTCCAGGAGCCAAGACGACGTACTTGGCTCAACTAATGCAGAATCGAGGGGCAATCTATTCTATAGACTATTCAAAACGAAGAATGGGCATTTGGAAGAGAGAAGTCGGCCAAATGGGCGTCAAAATTGCTGAACCAGTTATTGCGGACGCGTGCGAGTTGTCACCCTTGACGAAAGAGGCAGACGTTGTCGTGCTCGATCCACCTTGCACAGGTAGTGGAAACTTCGTGAGATCGCCTTCATCCAAATGGAGGCTTACAAGTCGTTCCATTGACAAAATGGCAGAGATTCAATGGAGAATGTTGGAAAAAAGTGCGGAGAACGTGAAACCGGGTGGTACTTTGGTCTACTCTACGTGTAGCATAACCCTTGAGGAAAATGAGATGCTTGTAGAGAAATTCTTGAAAAGAAACTGTGATTTCTTACTGGCTGAGGCAACTCCCAAGATTGGTTTGCCAGGGTTAAGAGGTCTCGATATGTGTCAGAGACTTTTTCCTCATATTCACATGTGTAATGGCTTTTTCATTGCCAAGCTCATCAAGAATCTTTAACGCCAATTCCCTAACTCTAAGTCTTCCTACTTTTCTCTAGACAGCACAGCATCTCGAAGATGACCTTTGCAGCTTGAATAGCTGAGACGCCATTGTCATAGTTGGGAGCAATTTCGACGACATCAAACCCTATCGTGCGTTTGTCAATTATTGAGGCTATGATGTCAAGTAAACAGTGTGGCTCTAAACCTTCAGGCTCTGGGTTCTGGGCAGCCGGTACGTAAGCCGGGTCGAGAACGTCCATGTCGATTGACAAGTATACATTTTCAGATTCTTCAAGTCTTTTCTTGAGTGTCTCTGTGATTCTTTCAGTTCCTTCATGTCTGATTTGTTGCGTGGAGAAGGACTCTATGCCCGCTTTCTTTGCATATGCCAATTCCTCTTTGCAGACTGCCCTAGTGCCAACTTCAATTATCCTCGCTGGTTCTACCTCTTCATTTATCCTTCTCATGAAAGTCGTATGTGAAAGCTTTAGACCCATAAACTCGTTCCGTAAGTCTAGATGCGCGTCGAAACTAACTATCGCTGTCTTTGCCGCTTTCTTCCCCAATCCTTTCGTAATTCCTAAAGTTATCGTGTGTTCTCCGCCGATTGTCACAGGTTTTTTTCCTTTTTCTAGGATGGCTTTGGTGACCAGACTTGCTGCTTCCAACGTCTTCTTTGTATCGGTGGAAACATGCAGATCGCCTAAATCGTGCTGTTGTAGATCTTCAACATCCATGCCTGTGCGGAAACTGTAGGTTTCAATGTTGAGCGATGCTTGCCGAATCGCGTTGGGTCCGAATCTTGCGCCAGTTCTATAGGTGCTTGTAACGTCGAAAGGAATGCCCATTATCACATAGTCTGCTTTTTCGAAGGGTTTTTGGAAGCCGCTGAAGAAGTTTGATTGGGATACAAAGAGTTCGTAATCACTCATTTCAATGCTTCCTAGATGCTAGCCAATCTATTTTGTTTGTCTATTCTAAGCTTTTCTATTACCGACCTGCAATTTCTGCTAGTCAAGAATAGGTAACACTCCCAAAATATGTAGAAATGCGGGCTATGCTTGGATCTAATCAAACCGCGGATCCACACACAAGCCTGTAAAGAATCAATGCGGTGCATCACATCATAAGCAAGAATGAGATAGCGACAGAATTGCATAAGTTTGGGTTTGAAACCTGTACGTACGGAGTTGGTTAAGAGCCTAAAACATTAAATTTATTAACGTTGGTGTCAATGCAATAACGTCAAAGGTGGCTAGAAATGTCATTTGTATCCAAACTCAGAATGGAGAGTGTCGGAATGCTTCTAGCAATCGTTTTCTATGCGCTCGTTGGAGTAGTTTTCCTTGTGTTGTTGCCCTTCACCAGTTTTCCACCGCACATTGGTATAATCGGCATTTTTAGCTTGATAGCAGCCTATGGGGCGTTCAGGAAGAGAGGGTGGACAATTTGGTTTGCGATGATATTGTTCTGTATCGCCACAACGTTTTCAGTATACACACTCTACTATTACCTAATGATAGATTATCTTCTAGGTATAGGCACGTTAGTCTACCTTATTCTAACGTGGGTTTGCACTGTATACCTAGCAGCTAAGAGAAAATCCTTGGAATCATAGATTTTTCTGCTTAGATCACCAAGGTTCTGGTTGTAAGTCCTTTTCATAGAGGTATTTCTATTAGGTATTCTTCTCTCTTAAGAAGTGTTGAGGAAACATATTCTCGTGCAATTGCGGCATGTCTTCGTCAAAAAGCTTCACTCTTACCTTTTCTTTTGCTTCGACAAATTGCTTGTTCTCGCCGATTTCCACAAACCCGTCAGCCTTGGCAAGTGTAGTTATGGCGCCAGAAACCCCCGCAGAAGCGGGCTCAGCAACTAATCTGCTTGACTTGTCACGTTTCAGTTTGACCATGACAAATGTTCGTCTTCCTTTCGCTGGGAACATTCTCATACCCGCAAGTGCCTCAACTTCCAAAGGTTCAGTAGGTTTTCTGCCAGACATAGCTTGGATTAGTGGGCGGACGAGCAGATGAAAAACTAATAATGCAGATGCAGGATGGCCTGGAAGCGAAAAGACGGGTTTCCCAGTCGCAGAAGCGATAGTCACGGGTTTTCCAGGCTTGATAGCGATTCCACATACGATGATACCTGGCTTTCCGAGCGAGTTTAAGACTCTTGGCATCACATCTTTCGGCCCTACCGAAACTCCACCAGACGTAACAATCACATTTGCTGAAGTTAATGCGTTCTTCAGTGCCTTCTCCATTTCCGTCAAGCTATCTGGGAAGACGCCAAGATAGATGGGTTTTCCGCCACTTTCGAGCACTGCAGTGCTCAGACTGTACGCGTTTATGTCATAGATTTTCCCTGGCTGTAGTTTCCTGCCGGGTTCTGTTATTTCTGCTCCCGAGGAAAGAACTGCGACATGCGGTGTAGCGTAGACTTTGACTTCTGCTAGGCCCATTGCTGCAAGAACGCCGATCTCTCTTGGTTTGAGCATCTGTCCTCTTTCAAGGGCAGTCTCGCCTTTTTTTATGTCTGTTCCAGCTTTCATGACGTTTTCGCTTTTTGTGACCATGGTGAAAACCTCAAGATCCCCATTTTTCCGATCTGCGTGTTCTAACATGACGACGGCGTTTGCACCAATGGGTATGGGTGCTCCTGTGACGATCTCCGCAGCTTCACTCTGCTTAATCATGGTTTTTGGTTTTTCTCCTGCACTGATTAATCCAACGATCCTTAATCTTGCAGGCTTGTTTTCTTCTGCTCCAATGGTGTCTTTGGCTCTCACTGCGTATCCATCAACTGTTGAGCGGCTAAAGGGTGGGATATTTTGCTTTGAGACAATGTCTTGTGCAAGGATACGTTCAAAGGCATCTAGAAGCTTGATTTTCTCGATTTCTAAAGGCTTGGGTGGAAAATGTTGCTGGATAATTCGCTTCGCCTCGCTGAGAGTTACCAGTTTTCTGAACATTCTTTACCAACCATTTTAACATCATCAAATAGGTGCACTAACACTTTTTCTCCGTTTTCAACGCCTTCCCGGTTTTCTGGGATAATAGTGTAACCATTAGACATCGTCATTGTTGATATTGCTCCAGAGCCTTTAGTGCTTATCGGTTTAGCGAAGAACTCACCATCTTGTTGGAATACGAAGACCCGCGCAAAGGTTCTTCTCCCGAGGGTCGACGTGATTTTCTTCGTAACTTTTGCATTCAGAGAAGGGCGTGACTCTTCTTGTTTCAGACCGAGAAGCATGCAGATTACTGGTCTGGCAAAAGTTTCAAAGCCGATCATTGATGCGACGGGATTTCCTGAGAGAATCACAATTGGTTTGCCGTTTGCCACTGCTAAGGCCGTTGGCATGCCTGGCCGCATCGCTATTCCATGGACGATGATGCCGGGTTTTCCAATTTTACTAACGGTTTCTGGGACCAAATCAGGGGCGCCGACGCTGGTTCCACCAGTAGTTATTATCATGTCAGCTGTGAATCCGCTTGTCAACTTCTGTAAAATGTCTTTGGAGTTGTCTCTTGCGATGCCCAAATCTAAAGGCTCAGCCCTCAACTCTTCGCAAAGAGCTGAGATGATATGCTTGTTTGCGTCAAACACCTGGTTTTCTCTAGATCTGTTTCCTGCTTCTACTAATTCGTTGCCTGTTGTCAGGATCGCCACCTTGGGTTTTTCATAGACTCTGATTTCGGTTATGCCTAGTGCGGCTATCAATCCCAAATGTTGAGGCCTTAGGCGTGTTCCCGTTCTCACTGCTGTTTCTCGCTTTTTGATGTCTTCTCCTTTCTTCGAAACATTTTCGCCTGGTGCCAGTGGTATCCATATTTCGACTTTGTCCTTGATTTGCCTAGTGTTTTCCAACATTACGGCTGTGTTTGCGCCTTGCGGAGTTGGGTTTCCGGTCCAAATTCTCTTTGTTTCTTTGGAGCCTATTTTGTTCTTAGTAGTTATGGTCATTGTTATCGGATTAAATTGTGAGGCATCTATGGTGTCATTGGCCCTGACTGCGTATCCGTCTACAGCGGATCTGTCAACTCTTGGCAGATCGTTTTGAGCAACGATTTCTTCAGCTATTACTCGACCTAAAGCCGAGTCTAAAGGTATGGAAACAGTTTTCAATCTCTTCGTTTGGATTGCCCCTAAGAATACTCTTAACGCTTCGTTGACGGGCTTTAATTCTTGGAATCCTTTAAGTCGCGTCAAAATACGTACCCGAAAACAGCACTGCGAGACTCGATAAAAACGTATCCATCAAAGTAAATCTAGGAGGGTATCACGCATTCTTATCGCATCCAAATCTAGCATTGGACTTTCGCTTATTATGACGGGTCTTAACTTGAATTCGGTTATGATTCTTGCGAGCATTGTGAAATCCGGTCCATACTTCTCTTCTTCTAAAGTATGATGTCGTCGTTCTCCTTTATCTGTGAACTCGATTTTCGTGAAATGGCAATGCATGTCTCTAGTGGCTTCTGTTCCCAGCTGTCTCTCGATTTCTTCTACAGTCTCGCGGAAATCCTCAAGTGTTCTTAGTCGACCTCCGTCTCTTGCATGCAGATGCGACCAGTCGACTACTAGCTGAGTCTGCTCCACTTCTCTGCACAAATCCAAAACCTCCTTCAGGCTTCCGAACTGAGAGCGTTTGCCCATCGTCTCAGGGCCAATCTTAACATTCCTGATTCCCATGTTTCTCATGGTTTCAACGATCTCTTTCAAGACTTTCAGGCAATTTCTGAAAGCCTCTCTTTGCGGTTTCTTACCGTAGAAACCAGGATGGAAGACTACTACGTAGGCGTTCATCCATTCTGCTGCCGTAGCACATGCAAGCAGGCGTTTCTTGCTTGCTTCAACAATCCTCTCTTCACCACAGAAGTTTATGAAGTATGAACCATGAAGGCTCAACAAGATATCGTTCTTCTTGGCTTGGGCACCGAACTTCTCTGCATCTTCTTTCTTTATCTGCGGTTTTCCACCCCAAAAGATAGCTTCATACTCAAAAGCGTCTAGTCTTTCTTCTCGCAAGAGTGTCAGAACGTCTTCTAGAGTCGCATTTATGTATCTGAACTTCGGAGGAACGCCGGCCGGACCAAATCTAGGATGGTCGGCCACATACAAACCTCCTTCTCTATCTTCTCTTGTATCGATAGTGTTTTTGTCCATATTCCCCATAGAGCAGGGCTATGAAAGCGGTTATCCATGCAGCTATGTTCTGAAAGACAAGGTATTTTCCAGGATCATCCAGACCGGCTAATGGCTGGATTAGATTGCCAAGGCTGGATCCAAAATCTCTGAGTCCTGGGGCAGCCGCCAACAAAGCGTTGTTTATGGCTGAGAAAGTCGAGCCTACGGATGCCACTGCCTCTCCTGTTCCCCTTACGAAGTCGAGAAACGAGGGATTGTTCTGGTACAGGTTGCTGATGCTTTGATAGATCAATCGTGGATAAGCGAGAAGCGAGATGACTAGAATGAGCACTACAAAAACCGCAAGAACAACCGACGCACTTCTTACGATCGCTTTGGTCGACCTTGCTTTAAAGAGATTTATTTTGTGCTCTCTTTCTTTGTTCCTAGGTTGTCCGGGTTTTACCTTCGTTGCTTCAACAGGTTTAATGAGGATTCTTCGAGATAAATAACTCCATGTGGCAACAAGTGTGATAACGACTGCGGCTGGAACCAAGTGGAAAAGTGGGCTAACTGCAAACGGCAAGTTCCAATCGGTTCCTGGGAGCTTTTGTAGTTGCAGCAGTGTTTCATCTTTGACACCTATACTTATTGCGTAAACGACAATCAAATACTCGACAAATGCTCCTGCTATGAGAAGCAAGAGTAGGCCTGATATGCCTTTTATTCTGGTCCAAATTCTCATGGTGCGGCTTAAAAAATTTTGAGTTGACATCTTCTTCACCGATCCAATTTTCTGTTCATTATCAGATTTGGTTTATGGGTGTTCTAACTAAAAAACGCGACGGTGGAAGCTCCCTGAGCAGTTACCTTTTTTTCCGTGAAGAAAGAACTTCTATAAACCAGTTTGGCAAACGTTTGATTTAATTCTCTGAGATGCCGTTGCAGGAAAAAGAAGCGTAACTCGCTTTGTTGACTAAGACAATTATGGAAACATTCTTGACACATTAGAGCGTATCGCCACTATTCCAATAGGAATCCATGGGCTATGATGGTGGAAAGTTTTTGTCGCCTTGTCTAGGTCGCCCGTAGCACATGTCTCTCATCCTTTCGTCAATGGAAATTCGTGGCCACACTTTGGGCATTTTGCCATTTCGCAATGCACAGACGATTGGCATCCGGCGCAAGCGAAGGCTCTGCCATACGTTATATCAAAGGAAAAACCGCATTTGGGACACTTTGTTAGGTTCTTTGTGCGCGAATTCAATCGCACTCACTTTCTTTAGAGGAACCATTTGCTAGGTGTCAGAAAAACCTTCTGTGAAGCGAAACTGGGGCGCATGTCTAGAACGATTCTTACATTCCATGAGGAGTCCAAATTGGGACAAAGGCTCGTGACTACCATTAGATAACTGAACCGAGAAATGTCCTTCGCAGAAAACACCAGTATAAGCATACTGAAGGAGCAGAATATGCGATAATCGTTAAGTAAACAGATAATTCCCAGCATCGGTTTCTGCTAGTAAGGTTTAAATAAAGTCCGGGTTATTTCCGTAGTTAGCTTCAAACGATATTTGGATGTTAACAAATGTCAGAAGAATTTCGACATATACTTCGAATAATAGACGCAGACGTAGATGGCACGTTGAAGGCGTCTTACGCATTATCAAAAGTCAAAGGAGTAGGCTCAATCCTTGCAAATGCGATCCTAAGGAAAGCTGGAGTAGACCCAGATAAGAGAGCAGGTTTTCTCACAGAAGCAGAAATCGAAAAAGTAGAGGAAATGGTCAAGGATCCAACAAAGCAAGGATTACCGTCTTGGCTTTTCAATAGACGAAAAGATACTGAAACGGGAAAAGATGCACATCTGATCAGCGCAGACCTTGTTTTGAGGACGAAAATGGATATAGACCAGATGAAGAACATAAAATCATGGCGTGGGTATCGCCATGCTTATGGGCTGAAGGTGCGTGGTCAGAGAACCAAGACAACCGGAAGGGCAGGAAAAGCTCTAGGAGTTAAGAAGAAAGATCTTGTGCGACGAGCTCCTGCGGAGAGTAAGTAGTTATGGGCGATCCAAAGAAACAAAGAAGAAAATACGACACTCCGCGTTTCCCTTGGCGAACCGACACATTACAGGAAGAACTCAAGCTCCTAGGGCAATATGGACTGAGAAACAAACATGAATTATGGTTACATGAAACGACGCTATCCAACTTCAGAGGAAATGCACGCTCGCTAATCGGCAGACCGGCTGAAGAACGCAAGAAAATGGAAAACGAGCTTGTTCTTCGCTTGAAGAAAATTGGCATCCTCAGCGGAACAGCAGTCCTAGACGACGTTCTTGACTTGACGATAGAGGATCTACTTGAACGCAGACTCCAAACGATCGTGTTCCGAAAAGGCCTAGCAAAGACGATTCACCAATGTCGCCAGCTCATAACGCACGGACATGTAACAATCGGAGATCGACGAGTCACAATACCAAGCTATATTGTTGCGAAAAGCGAAGAACCACAGATAGTTTACACGCCGAAGAGTCCGCTTGCGAATCCAAGTCACCCTCTGCGGCAAACCATATCCATTGTAGCCACGTCGGAAACGAAAACAGGAGAGGTACAACCTGAGGAATAGAAATGAGTAGCAAGAAAAACGAGAAATGGGCTGTAGTCCACATTTTCAGTTCCTACAATAACACATTGATCCATATAACAGACATTTCAGGTGCAGAAACAATAGCAAGAACGTCTGGTGGAATGTTCGTGAAGGCAGATAGACTGGAGTCTTCTCCATACGCAGCAATGCGAGCAGCAACAGCAGCAGCGGACGTAGCCAAAGACAAAGGAATAACAGCAATACACATCAAGGTGAGAGCACCTGGAGGATCAGGACCAAGAACTCCCGGTCCAGGTGCACAGGCAGCCATAAGGGCTTTGGCAAGGTCAGGCTTCCGTATAGAACGTATAGAAGAGATTACGCCAATACCACATGATGGAACACGGAGACCGGGTGGCAGAAGAGGAAGAAGAGTCTAGTCCCGCCAACGATATTCTCCCACAACAGAAAAATTGAAATAAAGCACCAATATTCTATTGAAGGGCATCGTAATTACCATAGGGTGTCACGGAGTGTCCAAATAAGTGGAAATAAGAGTGCTTGAAAAAAACGACAGGAACATGCGTTTACTTATTCGAGACGTTGACGTCCCCTATATGAACGCCCTGAGGAGAACTATAACTTCTGCAGTTCCATGTATGGCAGTTGATGAGGCAGTAATTCTTGAGAATTCCTCTGTGATGCCGGATGAAACAATAGCTCATAGGCTTGGACTCATTCCGCTTAAAACTGATCTCGAAAGCTACACTCTGCCAGAAGAGTGTGAATGCAAAAGTGAATTTGGATGCAATCTCTGCAGGGTAACTCTCACATTGGACGTAGAAGCTAAGGAAGGGACAAGACCCGTTTACTCAGGCGAACTAGTCTCGGAAAACAAAGATGTATCGCCTGTAAGCGACAAAATCCCAATAGTGAAACTAGCCAAAGAACAGAGGCTCAGACTAGAAGCTTATGCAAGACTTGGCAGAGGGAAAAACCACGCAAAATGGCAACCTGTTTCCATGTGCGCATACAAATACTACCCGAAAATAGAAATCTCAAGCAAGAACTGTGATGCTTGTGGAAAATGCGTGGAGATATGCCCGAAAAAAGTGCTGGCAACCAAGGACAAGAAAATAGAAATCGTCAACCTAATGTCCTGCACACTATGCCAAGACTGCGTTAAAACTTGTCCAAAAGAGAAGTCAGCAATAAAGGTCGGTTGGGAAGAAAACACATTTATATTTAGTTTGGAATCTACGGGTGCGCTTCCTCCTGAGAGGATAATGGCAGAAGCCGTCAGAATCTTGGAAAAAGATCTAAAGGAATTCGAGAGTCAAATCAAGGTGAGAAAGAGTGAAGAAAGTTAAGACCACAAATCCAGAACTCATAGAACTCATTCGCTTTCTAAGAAAACAAGGCAGAGAGAACAAGGCAGACATATGGCGAGATGTTGCAGAACGCTTGGCCAAACCAAGAAGAATACGTGCAGCTGTAAACTTGAGCCGCATTAACAGATACACGGAAGAAAACGAAACAGTAGTCGTCCCCGGAAAAGTGCTGAGCACAGGCGAAATAACCCATCCGATAACAGTGGCAGCAGTCGCTTTCTCCGAAAAAGCCAAGGCGAAAATAGACGCCGCACGTGGAAAATGCGTGCCCTTCTCTGATCTAGTCAAAAGGAATCCAAAAGGGTCAAACATCAAGATAATCGGGTGAGAAAATGCAGACAACAAACAAACCAGTCACCGTAATGAATGCGGATGGACTCATTCTGGGAAGAATGGCAACCTACGTAGCCAAACGATTGCTGAATGGTGAGGAAATAGTAATAGTGAATGCTGAAAAAGCCATACTTTCCGGCAAGAAAAGCGGAAAATTGGAGGACGCTAAAGAATTCCTCGGAGTTGGAGCCCCACAAAGAGGACCATTCCACTTCAGAAGACCAGATAGAATCGTCAGAAAAAGCGTAAGAGGCATGCTCCCAATCAAGCAACCGAAGGGCAAGCAAGCATACAAACGACTCAAAGTATACTTGGGAGTACCAAGCGACCTCAAGGATCAAAAAATGGAGACACTAGTCGATGCTCAAGCCCGAAAACTAACCTGCCCATATCTGACAATTGGCGAATTCGCCAAGGAGATTGGATGGAACCCGGGTGAATGATTATGCCAACAAAGAAGGTTCTAGTAGTCAGTGGAAAAAGAAAAACGGCCACAGCACGCGCTGTTGCAAGACCTGGGATTGGAAGAATACGCATAAACAAAATCCCATTAGAGATTCTTGAACCGGAAATCTCGCGTGAAAAAATAAAGGAACCACTCTTGCAGGCTGGGGATGATGTTTGGAAACAACTGGACATAAATGTAACAGTCTCGGGTGGCGGCTTCATGGGGCAGGCTGAAGCGGCAAGAATGGCTGTCGCAAATGCATTGCTAAAATGGACCAAGAGCGCGCATTTGCGCACAGTTCTCGCTGAGTATGACAGAACAATGATCGTTGGAGATTCAAGAAAGAAAGAGCCTAAGAAGTTCGGTGGACCTGGGGCACGAGCAAAGGGACAGAAGAGCTATAGATAGCGGGGTTCTGCTGAATGATTATTCCTGTAAGATGCTTCACGTGTGGCAAACTGGTAGGGGATAAGTGGGAGGAGTTCGCAAGAAGAGTCAAGGCTGGAGAGAATGCAGGCGACGTTTTGGATGACCTAGAAATTAAGCGATATTGTTGCCGTCGCATGTTGCTGTCGCACGTAGAAATAATCGACGAGGTCCTACGTTTCTATGAAGAAGCCGAGAAACGAAAAGAGGCAAGAGGAAACTACTGAGTCAGATGAAAAGGAGAAAAGCATGTCAACAGTCATCGAGGACCTCATTGCTAGAAGAGTCTACAATAGTCGTGGAGAAGAAACAGTAGAAGTTGATGTTGTAACAACCTCTGGTTTCGGTCGAGTCTCCGCTCCTGCTGGAAAAAGCCGCGGAAAATCTGAAGTTGTCTACTACCCACAAAATAGCGTAGAGCAAGCATTAAAGAAAGTGGAGGAAAGCGTAGCTCCAGAAATTGTAGGGTTAAACGCAGACTACCAAGAAGAGATTGATAGGACACTGCATGAAATTGACGGTTCAAAAGACTTCAAAGTGATCGGAGGAAACACTGCTTTTGCCGTATCATTGGCTAATGCGGAGGCAGCTGCAAACTCCTATGGTTCTCTTCTTTTTCAGTATTTAGGAGGTCACGTTGCACACGAGCTTCCTTACCCGTTAGGTAACACTATAAGCGGCGGACAACATGGATCCGGAAAAACTCCAGATATACAGGAGTTTCTAGTTCTACCATATGGAGCCGACTCGTTTGTGGAGGCAGCTGCGACTAACGTGCAAGCTCACAGAAAGATTGGTGAAATACTCAAGAAAAAGGACAAATTATTCACCGGAGGAAAGAGTGACGAAGGAGCTTGGGTAGCAAACGTCGGAGACCTAGAGGCCCTCGAAATCCTGGCAAATGCATGTGAAGAAGTGAGTGATGAACTGGGATCCGAATGCGGTGCAGGCATTGACGTCGCAGGTTCCTCGTTATGGAATGGCAAGGGACGAAGTTATGTTTATGAAAGGGAAAGGAAAAAACGAAACCCAGGCGAACAACTCGATTTCATATTAGAGCTTATAAAGAAGTATCACCTTGCTTACGTTGAAGATGCCTTTCACGAAGAAGATTTCACAGGCTTCGCAGAACTCGCCAAGAAAGCAAAGAACTGCTTGATCTGTGGCGACGACCTGTTCACTACAAACATTGAAAGGCTTAGCCGCGGAATAAAAACCAAAGCAGCCAACGCCATAATAATAAAGGTGAACCAAGTTGGCACCCTTACGGATGCCTCAGAAACCGTTGAAAAGGCAAGAAAGAACGGTTACACTCCGATAATGGCACATCGTTCCGGCGACACATGTGACTGGCACATAGCCCACTTAGCAGTTGCCTTCAAGTGTCCAATAATAAAAACAGGAATCGTTGAAGGCGCACGAATAGCGAAAATAAACGAATTGATAAGAATAGAGGAGTTCTTGGGCAATAGGGCCGAAATGGCCGATCTCAAGAACAGCGTAGGAGGATAAGAAAGTGTCAGAAGACGAAGAGATCAAGAAAGAAGCTGAAAACGAGGAAGAAACAAAAACATTAGACATAGAGGAAAGTAGGCCTGAAACTACAGGCGAAACGCAGGGACCAGAGGTATCCATCCCTGAAGAAGGACTGTTACTGCCGAGAGATACGTTGCTGTCTGCAGGAATACATATTGGAACCAGAATGAAAACAGGCGACATGGAACAATTCATCTATCGTGTAAGACCAGACGGCCTATTCGTACTGGATGTTAAGAAAACTGACGAACGCATAAGAGCTACTGCAAAATTCCTTGCACGATTTGAGCCAACAAAGGTCGCAGCAGCTGCAGCGAGACTTTACGCCCAAGAACCAGTCAAGAAATTCTGCGAAGTAACCAAAGCAACTCCGGTGGCAGGTCGCTTCATCCCAGGTCTCTTGTCAAATCCACTGTATCCCAACCGAATCGAACCAGAAGTGCTTGTAGTATCTGATCCGAGAGCCGATGCCCAAGCAGTAAAAGAAGCGGCCGCTGTAGGTATCCCCGTAGTTGCGCTGTGCAGCACGGATAACGAGTTTGCCGGAATAGATCTGGTTATCCCAACAAACAACAAGGGCAGACGAGCTTTGGCTGTCATATATTGGCTTCTAGCGAGACAAGTGCTGCGAGAAAGAGGAGAACTCCCAGCTGACAAAGACCTATCCGCGGCAATCGATGATTTCGAGGCAAAGATCACTAGGGAAGAGGAGGAAATCTAACGTAATGGTGAAGGTTCGGCTACCATGCCAAGCCGGAGCCTTCTACGAAAGAAACGCAGAATCACTTAAAGAACAAATAGAAGCCTGTTTTCTTCACAGATTCGGACCGGGAAAACTTCCAGAAGTGAACGATGCTAGCCTAAGTCGTGTGGTAGGACTAATTTGCCCACATGCAGGTTACATGTTTTCCGGCCCAATAGCATCTCACGCTTATTACAGGCTTGCTGTTGATGGGAGACCAGACACCGTCGTCATACTTGGTCCTAATCATACTGGCCAGGGCAGCGCCTTGGCAGCCATGCGAGAAGGTTTTTGGCGGACACCACTAGGTGACGTTGAAGTTGACACAGAAACAGCTAACCGAATCGTACGAGGCTCAAACATAATTGACATAGACGATTCAGCCCATAACCTTGAACATTCAATTGAAGTTCAACTTCCATTCCTCCAGTATCTTTATGGTCAGGAATTCAAGATTGTACCAATATGCTTCTTGATGCAAGATTTGACCTCGGCCAGAGATGTCGGTCATGTTCTGGGCAAGGTTCTGGCTGGAAGAAACGCAGTTGTAATAGCCTCATCGGATATGACACATTATGAGACACAGGAAGAAGCCTTGAAGAATGACATGTTAGCTATTGAAGCGGTGCAAGCAATGGATGAAGACAAGTTTTATTCTATCATTGAGGAGCACAACATCAGCGCTTGTGGATATGGCCCCATAGTCACTCTTATTACAGCTGCCAAACTCATGAGTGGAAAAGAAGCAAAGCTATTATGCTATAAGACTAGTGGAGATATAATTGGCGACCACTCAAGTGTAGTTGGGTATGCCGCCGTTTGTTTCACAAAATAGTGGTATAGAATGGGTGTCGTTGCCTCAGCGCCCGCGAAAGTAATACTCTTCGGGGAACACTTTGTAGTCTACGGCGAACCAGCAATAGTCTTGGCCATGGATAGAAGAGTCTACGTAAAAGTGGAAAACCAAGAGGATAACACTCTTCACGTGCGATCAACAAACCTAAACCTTGCAGCATGCTTTGAGAAAAACAGATTCAGAATTGAACAAGGTGACCCAAAAGAAGCAAGACTGAGATTTGAACCAGTCAGACAGGTCGTGGAAAGAATCATCGAAGAACACGGCGCAAGCGTCGGTTTGAATGTTGAGATTAACTCAACTGTTCCTGTGGGTGCTGGCCTCGGGTCTTCTGCTGCTGTGATTGCAGCTACGATAGTAGCGGTGAGTACTCTCCTAAACGTGAAATTGCATAAAGAGGATGTTTTCCGTTTGACTTGCGAGGCGGAAAAAGTGGTTCACGGCGCCTCATCAGGAGTAGACCCAGCGATCGCGACTTTTGGTGGTATCATCTTGTTCCAAATGGACACAGGGTTCAAACCGCTGGATCTTAGAATGGATATACCACTTGTCATTGGTGACACTGGCGTTGAAAGATCCACGAAAGCTCAGGTTGAAAAAGTGAAGAGCATTATGGAAAAGTATCCACAAATTGCCCAGCTCATGATGAACACTGTACGCGAAATCGTTCTGAGAGCCATGGATGCATTGAAAGAAAACGATTTGGAAACTGTCGGATCGTTGATGAACGTGAATCACGCCTTGCTTTACGGAGTCGGCGTGTCAGACGAATCTTTAGAGTGGCTAATCAATGCAGCCCGCAAAGCTGGAGCTCTTGGCGCAAAATTGACTGGCGCGGGCGGAGGAGGATGCATGATAGCCCTATCAAACGAAGAGAAACTTGACAGAATTTCAGAAGCCATTCAGAACGCTGGTGGAAGATCGTTCAAAGCCAGAAAAACAGACGAAGGTGTAAGAATTGAACAAAACTGATGCCACGATCCTGAAAATTGGCGGATCCGTAATAACGGATAAGAACGGCGAATTGACCGCTCAAACACAAGTCATAGATCGTCTAGCAAACGAAGTTGAAAAGGCAGACACAAGAAACCTGATTATAGTTCATGGCGGCGGAAGCTTTGGACACCCAGCTGCACAAAGAAATGCCATCAAAGAAGGATTAAGAGACCCGAAACAACTAGTCGGTTTTGCCGAAACCCATCACTTCATGACTGTGCTAAACGGTCTCATGATGGACTCACTGATAATGCATAACGTTCCAGCAGTGAGCGTCACACCATCATCCTGCATAACAACAGAGAACGGCCGGATCAAGAGCTTCGAAGACACACCCTTGAAAATGCTACTCGAAACAGGCTTCCTTCCAGTCTTATATGGAGACGCCGTGATAGATACAAAGCTGGGATTCACCATATTATCAGGCGATCAGCTTGTTTCCACCCTAGCAACAAAATTCAATGCTGACCGCATCATCATAGGCGTCGACGTTGACGGATTATACGATGCCGACCCGAAAGCCGAGAAAACTGCAAAACTGTTCACGCATTTGACGATAGATGAACTGAAGAAGCTGAAAAGCAAGCTGGGCAAACCGACTGTCTGCGACGTCACAGGTGGTATGTTCGGCAAAATAGAGGAACTTCTACCCGCTCTTGAAAGAGGAATCACCGCAACAATAGTAAACGCAACAAAACCAAACCACATCTACCGGGCTCTGAAAAGAGACAGCATAGAGGGAACAACTATAGAGAAGAGATAGAAATGACTATTGAAACAAGGAAAAGAAAAGCCGATCACATTAGAATCAGCCTAAACCATGACGTACAAGCCCGAAAGGCAACGACAGGTCTAGAAGATGTCTGCTTCATCCACAAAGCATTGCCAGAGATCAACAAGAAACAGGTAGATCTGTCAACTACAGTCTTTGGACACAAGTTTGCCGCGCCATTGATAGTAGGCGCGATAACGGGCGGAACTCCAGAAGCAATGAAGATCAATGCAACGATAGCTGAAGCCGTTGAAGAAACTGGCTTGGGAATGGGTGTAGGAAGCCAAAGGGCAGCAATAGACGACAAGAAACTTGAAAAGACTTTTGCCATAGTAAGGAAGAAGGCACCGACTGCTTTCATAATCGCAAACATCGGAGGCGTTCAGCTTGTCAACGGCTACGGGTTACGAGAAGTAAAAAGAGCAGTGGAAATGATTGAAGCTGACGCCATTGCGATACATCTGAATCCTCTGCAAGAGGCAGTTCAGCCGGAAGGCCAGACAGATTTCAAAGGTGTACTTGAAAAAATATGCGAGATCGCAAATGAACTTGACAAACCTGTTATTGCCAAAGAGACAGGAGCAGGTATAGCCGCGGAGGAGGCCAAGAAGCTTGAGGATGCTGGCGTCAAAGGCATAGACATAAGCGGTTCCGGCGGTACAAGTTGGGCAGCAGTTGAATATTACCGGGCCAAGGAAAGCAAAAACAGTACACAACTCCGATTAGGCGATGTTTTCTGGGATTGGGGCATTCCGACTGCTGTGAGCATCGTGGAAGTCTCCCAAACGGTAAACGCGGCCGTCATTGCTTCTGGTGGAATACGCAACGGCGTGGATGTCGCCAAAGCAATAGCTCTCGGTGCAAGCTTGACGAGTTCCTCGCAACCAATTCTGCATGCGGCAATCAAGAACGTGAATGAAACGAAAATGGCACTCTCACTCCTGATTGATGAATTGAGAAACGCGATGTTCCTCGTCGGCGCAGAATCTGTGAAGAGTCTACGGAAAACTCCGGTGGTCATAACAGGCAAGATAGCAGATTGGCTGAGAACGCGAGGATTCAACGTTGAAAATTATGCGCGAAAAGGGAGGAACTGAACCTTGGACATTGACAAGTTCCTTGAAGAGAAAGCCGCCTTGGTAAATAAGACAATCGAGAAATATATCCCGAGAACTTTCTCAAAAAAGGAAGCCCTTTTCAGAATCAATCCACCAAACTACGCATACAATCTTGAGGCTTTGAACAAGGCGATTGCAGAACCCATCTGGGAGTTTCTTGACAGAGGAGGCAAACGTTGGCGGCCAGCCTTGTTCCTATTGATCTGCGAAGCACTAGGCAAGAACCCAGATGATTTTGCTGACTTCGCCATTATCCCAGAAGTAGTTCATAACGGAACACTAATGATAGATGACATTGAAGACTCTTCAGAATACCGAAGGGGAAAACCAGCTACTTATAGGATCTACGGCTTGGACATCGCCATAAACGTCGGAAACGCAATGTACTATTTGCCGCTCTTGCCGCTCATGGAGAAAAAACAGAAGATTACCCTCAGAAAACGCTGCGAAATCTACGAGATTTACATGCAAGAGATGATCAACCTGAGCCTCGGCCAGGCCATGGACATAGCATGGCACAGAGGCCTAGCAAACTCGGACCATGTTAAAGAAAAAGACTACATGCAGATGTGCGCCTACAAGACGGGAACCTTGGCAAGGATGTCTGCCAAGATCGCCTCCGTTCTTGCAGGCGCCAACCACGAACTCGTGCTTGCACTCGGACGCTTTGCTGAGAATGTAGGTGTGGCCTTTCAAATGCAAGACGATATGCTTGACCTAACCAGCAAGGAGTTTGAGAAAAAGAAAGGCGGCCGCGGCCAAGACATAACGGAAGGAAAGAGAACCCTAATCATTATCCACACGTTGAGAGTCGCTAGCGCCAAAGACAAAAGGAGACTTGTTCAGATTCTCAACATGCACACTTCAGATCAAAGAATCAAAGACGAAGCAATCGCAATAATAGAAAAACATGAGTCCATAGACTACGTGAGACGACTCGCGAGGAGAATGATTGAGGAGAGCTGGAAAGAAGCCGAAAGACTTCTGCCCAATTCAAGTGGAAAAGAAAAGTTAAAAGCCTTCGCAGAATTCTTGATTGAAAGAAACACCTGAGCTGGGTAGAAGTGCAAATGCTTTGACACTTGAAGAAAATGCTGAGCTTAAGGAAGCAGTTCGGAAAATTGCTCTATTGAACGCTGTCAGACATGGGGGCAAAGCTCAGACAGGAGCAGTTATTGGGAAAATACTGGGTGAAAGACCAGAACTAAGAAACAAAATAAAGGAAACATCTGTTCTTATAGATGTAATAATTCGAGAAGTTAACGACCTTCCTCTCGGAGAACAGAAACAGGTTGTTGAAGAGAAATGGCCGGAAGCCCTTGTAAAAGACAAGGCTGAGGAGAAGAAGCAGCTTCCTCCGTTACCCAACGCGGACAAATATAGGCAAATCGTCACACGGTTCTCACCCAACCCCGATTGCGTCTTACACCTAGGATCAGCTAGAGCCATAATTCTATGCCACGAATACGCAAAACTGTATAAGGGAAAATTCATTCTACGTTTTGAGGACACAGATCCAAAGATCAAAAGACCTGTTCTAGACTTTTATGAACGCATCAGACAAGATCTAGCATGGCTAGGCTGCAAACCAGATGAAGAATACATTCAGAGTGATCGAATCCCCTTATACTATAAGTATGCAGAGGAAATGCTGAAAGATGGCAACGCCTACGTCTGCATATGTCAACGCGAACTTTTCCGAAAAAAGACACTAAACGGGAAACCCTGCGACTGCCGCAATCTGCCAACAGAAGAGCACCTGACAAGATGGCAACACATGCTCCAAGGAGACTACAGAGAAGGCGAAGCAGTAGTTCGCGTGAAGACCGAGTTAAACCATCCGAATCCGGCCGTCCGAGACTGGCCCGCTGCACGTGTTATAGACATTGAGAAATGCCCTCACCCAAGAGTCGGGACTAAGTACCATGTATGGCCACTGTACAACCTTGCATGCGGCGTGGACGATCACCTATTGGGCATAACCCACATAATCAGAGGAAAAGAACACCTTACCAACCAAGTCAGACAAGAATACATGTACCGCCACTTGGGTTGGAAGTACCCAGAAGCCATACACTATGGCAGACTCAAAATCACTGGCGCCTATCTAAGCAAATCAAAAATCGTCCAAGGAATAAGAGAAGGATTGTTCAAGGATTGGGACGACCCGCGACTTGCTACATTCGCAGCTTTGAGAAAAAGGGGAATCACGCCGGAAGCCATCATGAAGATGATCATCGATATAGGCCCCAAGACTCAAGACGTCATCTTGAGTTGGGAGAATCTAAATGCATACAACCGCAAGATCCTGGATCCAACCGCTGAAAGATACTTCTTCGTGCAGAATCCAATAGAGCTGTCTGTCAAAAACATTCCAAGGACGTTCGTGGTGAAGCTTCGTTTGCATCCAGATCACCTCGAAACAGGTTTTCGAGAATACATGATACAGCCTGAAGGAGACAGCAATCTGGCAAAATTCTGGGTTTCAAGGGGAGATATCGACGCTTCAAAAACTGAAAGCGTAATTCGTTTAATGGAACTGTTTAACGTGAAGATCGAGAAGGCCAATGCATACCTGGGTGACGCTGTTTTTGCCAGCGAATCCTATGAAGAAGCAAGACAAGTAAAGGCACAGTTAATTCACTGGATCCCGATTGGCAAAGACGTGCCTTGCCAAATCGTCATGCAAGACGCCGCCATTGTAGAAGGAATTGCTGAAAACATTTGCAGAAACCTGAAACCAAATGCAATGATACAGTTCGAACGGTTCGGCTTCGTTAGAATAGACAAAGTTAACAAGAAAATCACAGCTTACTACGCCCATAAGTAGATGAAGGAAAAGAACATGCGCAAACAAGAAAAAGTGATAATGTGGCCTGCCTATTTTGACGCCACAAAGACCAGAAAGAATGGGAGACGAGTACCCCGGAATCTGGCTGTTTCCTCACCAAAAGTCTCCGAGATCAAGGACGCGACAGATAGGCTTCATCGGGATTGCGAGCTGGTTTTGGATGCCGCATATCCGAAAATGCCTTGGCTGAAGACTGGAATGGCCCTCGTGAAGAAGAATAGATCGAAAGACTACACTATTCAGGAAATAACAGCACAATTATTGAAGATCCGCAACACATCTGCAGCAACAAAACAGTAGAAAACTAACCTTTTGTTTCGTTTGCCAAAATGGCGTTTAGTACTCCATCCTGCCCTGGTCTCGACGTAACACGAGCTAGACCCAACGGGGTCTCTACGACAGCGCCTTTGGTTATTACGCCACGACGATTGTAGTCGATGTTTGCTGGGTTTTTGGCAACGCGAATGATTTCAGTCTTCTGCGTTTTTCCGGTTTTGGCGTCTGTGACGCATATGGATTTGCCGGTCAGCATTTTGAGCTTTTGGTTTCCGCCTCTTCCTCTTTCCGTTTTTTGTTTCAGTTCACCTAGCGTGGTTTCTGCTGGAAATGAACCTAGCTCGTATCTTCTCTTTTTCCTGTGGACTATCTTTCTGCCACCCGAAGATTTTCTTTTTTTCAGGTTACCATGCCAAGTTGACACTTCTTCATTTCCCCAAAGCCATGTGATTTAGGCGGTGATTATGACCGCTGTTTTGCATATAAATCTATCCATTCTTTGCTGGCGAGTTCTCCTGCTTCTCCAGGTCTTCAAAAACTCTTTTCAACTCTCGTTTCATCATGACCGTGTCATGGCTCAGGGCGAAATAGTCGGCGAAATAGTCCGTTGTCTGAAGAAGTGAGGAACGCCCGCTTCTCTCACTGACAAGCAATCCCATCTCTTTCAGCAGTTTAACGTGGCCGTATGCATGATGACCTCGAACGTCGATCACTCTCTTTTGAGAGAGGGGTTGCCTAAACGCTATATAGGAAAGCGTTTTCAGCGGTCCCATCGATAGTAACGGTCTATTGACGAGTTTCCTGACATGCTGTGTGAAATCGCTCTTCAACTGCAGAACATATCGTTCGTCTTTCAGTTCCAGAATTTCCAAGGCGGTATTCCTATGGTCGTATTCCTGCTTCAGGTTTTTCGCAAGTTTCACGGCTTTGTTTTTTGACCGCGTCTTTAGGACGGAACATAGTTCATTTATGTCTAAGGGACGACCGGCCACGTATAACGCGGCCTCTATTAGCACCAGTTCATTCTGCGTTTTCTCCGTAGCTTGCTTCTCCCGAACGTCAACGATTGAGTTAGTCACTTGTTTTTCCGCTTTCTGCAACATTCAAAACCCCAATGGTTATGTATATCTCTTCTGACTCCTCATTTTGCCACAAGTCCAACTTGCCTTCTTGCGCCAAGAAGAGAAGTAGAATAAACGTGCGAATCGCTTCCAATCTTGTCATTCCTTTTATCAAGCTTGAGAATTCTATTATGCCTGCGCCCTTCACCTGCTCGGAGAGACTAGTATAGAGTTTTTCCATCTGCAATTCGATTTCAATCATGAAAAGGTCGAGTTGCGGGAAAATCTCCGATGGCGCAGGAAAAATCGATTCTACCATAGTCTTTTCAAAACGCAACAGTTTCTCACCTTTCAGAACGTCGTCAAGAACTTCTAGTAGGTTCTTGATAGTAGTCGATGTTAGCTCATATCTTAGCGGCAGGAACAGGGGGGGTGGAAGAAAATCTGTCTGAGTTTTAGGTGGCGGTGGAGGTTCCTCAAGCTTCAGCAGAAGTCTAGACTTCATCAGATATATGAGAGCCGAAGAATCCAAGGCCACACCCGAGGCTCTGAAGTCCACTTGGCCAGCTTTTTCCATTTGCTCCAAGAAGGATCCTAGGAGATAGGCGATGTTAATATCCCACGGAGTGAGTTTCTCGATCTTGTGGAGTTCGAAAAGAATGTTCCATGGAGGATGTAGATAGAATGGTCTTTTCAGAGTCTCAGAAACCACTAACCGGGCACCTCTAGTAGGTTTGCAGAAATAACATTCGAGACGCCATTTTGCCCATAGACCCCATAAACTTTCTGCGCTTTGTTCACCATTTCAGGTTTTAGCGTTATAGCTATGAACTGCGTTCTCTCTGACTCTTCACGTAAAAGATCAGCCAGTTTTGACACGTGCAGAGCATCTAGATGCGCGTCTATCTCGTCGAGTATGTAGAAAGAGGCAGGTGTGAATTCCTTCAGAGCGAAAAGGAATGCAACAGCTGCAACCGAACGCTCGCCTCCGCTTGCGCCGCTAACGACAATCGATGGCTTGTTGAGAAACTGGACGATCATGTCTATACCGCCTGCGAAAGGTTCGTCCATGTTTTCGATTTTCAATGTGGCAGTCCCGCCACCAGTCACCTTCGAGAAATAGCTTTGCAGATTGGCGCTGATTTTTTCGAAGGCCTCCAAGAAAACTCGGCGCTTCTTTTGTTCAATTTCATCCATAAACTGAACAATCGCCTGTTTTTCCTTTTCAAGTTCGTTCATTCTCAGTGATAATTCCTTGTAGCGAGAAATCTGCTCAGCATAATGGGAGAGAGCAAGCTGGTTAACCGCACCTATTCTTTCGAGTTCAAACTGCATCATTCTAATTGATGTCACTGCTTCCTCGACTTGTTTCAAAGTCACTTCGAGAGGTTGATCATAACCGAATTGCCTAAGCTGGTTTCGGTATTGGTCAAGCCGCAACAGGGACGTCTGGATGCCCAGGTGAAGTTGGTTCAACGTTCGGTCAGTTTGCTCATATTCCAAATCAACCTTACGTAGTTCCTTGTCTATATCGTCTATTTGAGCAGTGAAATTCTTGGTTCCTTCTCTTGCCGAGAAAACGCTCTTTGAGAGTTCAACGCGGCTCTTTTCGAGTTCTGCCAGCTCCTCCTTGAGTGCTTCTCTTTCTTGCAATGCTTCCTCGACATCTTTCTCTACTTTTCTCAGTTGTTGTTCAACTTTGGCAATCTGAATTTTCGAGTTTTGATAGCCAACTCTAAAAACATTATCAAATTGTGATTGAAGCGTGGAGCTTTCTGTTTGAATCGTGCCAAGTTTCTGCCTTTGGATTATTATTTCCTCTGCAAGTTTCTCTCTCTTAACTTCCATTTCTGGAATGTTGCCAGGGTCCGTTTTCCGTCTCAGAACCATTAGTTCAGCTTGGAGCTTGCGAATCTCCTTTTGGGTTGTACTGTTCTCAGCTCGATGAATCCACATACGCGATTTTTCGCTTTCAACTTCCTTCCCGAATTTTGCAATGTAGTGGTCCACCCTTTTGACGGTAGATCTTGTTCTTCTAGCTGTTTTCTTTACTCTGCTTATTTCTCTTTCAAGCGTGGTTATGGCGTCTGACAGTCGTGCGATTTCAACGTGTGCCCTGTCAATCTCTTCTTCGATAGTTGCTACATCGCTACCTTTTCTTGAGAGATGCTGTTGAAGAGCTGTGACGGCTTCATCGAGGCTTTTGATTGCTGCTTCGCTTGGAATGATTGTTGAGAAGTCTATTGGTGCCCGGTAGTAACCGCTTTCGGATGCCCCACCTGGTTCATAGAGATCACCGTTTGGGGTGACTGCGCGGTGTCCTTCATTTGACAAGGCAAAAGCGGTTTTGTCATCCGAAACGATCAAGGTGTCACCGAAAACAAAGTGGATGGCAGGTTCATACTGTTTGTCATATTTCAGGAATGAAGGAAGCGAGCCATTGACGCCCTCTCTCTTTGGGATTGCGGGAAACGTTGGTCTTGTTGTTCCCTCTATAGGTATTATCTTTATTCTTCCTAGCTTCATTTTTCTCAGTGTTTCTGTGCACGCAAAGGCAGAATCAAAATCTTTTACGACTAAGGCGTCAAGCCATCCTGCTGCAGCTGACTCAATTGCTCGCTGGAATGACCTATCGTTCTTTATAAAGACGCGTAGTCTGCCGTAAACTCCCTGGATGACGCCGAGATCACCTAACTCTTCCATACTTCTCAAAGCTTTTTCCTCTGCAGCCACAGTTTCGGCTAGTTCTTTTTGAGTGACAAACTCTATGACTGCTTGTCTTGCGGAATCGGCTATTTTCCCAGCTTCAGATATTTCCTTTTCCGCAGCTTCTCTTTGTGTTTTTCTTTTTTCAAGCATGTGTCCCAGTTCTTTCAGTTGTGTTTTTTGTTCTGTCTGCACTTTTTCCAGTTCAACGAATGATTTCTCAAGCTCAGTAAGTGTTCCGGCAAATCTCTCTTTACGATCACTTAGATCCTTAAGTCGTCTAGAGCGAATCTTGATGGCCGTCTGGCTTTTGGAGTATTCAGATCTCAGAACTGAAAGTCTCTTGTAATGATTGTCCAGATTAAGCTCGATCTCTCGGATTCTCTTGCTGTTTTCGCCGACATTCTCCCACAGCCGTGCGGTTTCCTGTGCGAGTGTATCATGTTCGCTCTGTTTTGTGTTTATTTGACTTGCGACTTCATCAAAGTCCGTTCTTAACTGTCTAACTCTTATGCGGTTTTCGCGGATTTCGTTCCGGATTGACTCATATTGTTGTAGATCGTTTTCTTTGACTTTTTTCAAGCCTTCCAGGCTTATTTTGCCAGAGCTGATTTTGGTTGTTAATTCCGTCAATTTCGATTTCAGTTCACCGATGCTTATTTGGACTTTTATTACTTGAGAACCACCTTCTTCGACAATCTCCGAACTAAGTTTTCGCCACTCAGTTTCGATTCCTCTTCTTTTCAACCGGCGTTCATCACGTAACTGTTTTAGTTTCTCGACTCTGCTCCTGACTTTGTCGGCTTGTGAGGAATTCTCGTCAATCTTTTTCTGGATCTGGGCCATGTCATGTGAGGTCTTGATCGTTTCAAATTTCCTTATTTCGTCTTGTATGAAGTTGGCTCTTAACAGTTCGTTGCGTTCTCTTTCTAGATCATCGAGTCTCTTTTGTACTTCATCTATTCTACCCATAGCGGTACGGGTGGAAATGTCAGCCACTCGTAGTTTTTCTTCAGCTTCAACCTTCTCAGTGTCATATTGAGCAATACCAACTAGATCCTCGATGATTTTTCTTCTCTCTATTGGTGAGATGTCTGTCAGACGAGTTATCATGCCCTGCGGGATTATATTCCGGCTCGTGCTAGTTATGCCCGCCATAGAAAGAATCTCGACAATGTGGGTTCTTGAAATTCTTCTTCCGTTGAGCCTATATACGCTTTGGCCGTTCCTGTAAACCTCGCGGGAAACGGTAACAGTTGTTGTGTCAACTGCCATGCGGCCATCCGTGTTATCAAATTGAATTGTCACCTTGGCCATTTTGGCTCTTTCTAAACCGGCCTTCTCTGATCCATGGAAAATTAGCTTGGCAGCTGTCTCTGCACGTAGTCTTCGAGTACTCAACTCGCCTAGCGAGAACAAGAATGCGTCCAAAATGTTTGTTTTTCCGCTTCCATTTGGGCCAGTTATGACTGTGAAACCCTTATCTAGAGCTACCTTAACGATTTGCGGTCCGAATGATTTGAAACCTTTCAGTTCGATTCTTTTGATGTAAGGCATTCAGCCTGCGCCTTCACCTTCTTGAAAGCCCGCAACCTTATCTTCTAGACAACTCTGTATGGCATTTCAATAGAATTATCATATCATCAAGCTTTAACGGTTATGTACCTTTTTGACGCTATTTCAATGTTTTCGATTCGTACTCCATAGCCATTTTCTTGACAAACTCCCTTATCCGTTCTTCTTTTCCATACACAAGAATTGAGCCATCATCTTGAACTCTGATCAAGAGGTTACATGCTTTGCTCAGCATTCCTAGTTTCTCCCCAGTTAACCCAATTGAAGGTTTGACACGAATCCACTTCTGCTCTCTGGGAAGACCAAGAACAAATCTAGTGTCTTCTGCCTCTTCTTCTGAAATTTTCTTCTTTGCTTCACTCAATCGCCAAAGCCATTTATCCACATATTCATCACCGAGTTTCTTCTGCCCTTCAGAAAAAAGGTAGAATTCCACATTGTCGAGGTATTCGCCAATTCTCTGAGTGGTTTCTCCATAGCAGGGATCAGTTCTCGAAACGCTCATCATTGTCCTTGCAGATTTCAAATCATTTAGGATCTGAACTGGTGGGGCTATTCCGTTTTTTCGAAAATCAACGATGATTTCTTCCAGTATTCTCCACGCAGCGAGGTATCCCATGTTGATAATTCACCATGCAATGTTGCTAGAAGGATCGGATTATAAAGAGATTATTGTCAAACTGCGGATTCTCTCTTCCCTAGATCATATCCTTCGCAGTTTCCAAAGGTTTCTTCGATCGTCATAAAATCGCCCGAGTATCTATACACATGTCAGTTGGGTAAGCGGCAAGCAGATTCTACACTTGTCAATGTCGACCAAGGGGTCAAAGGTTTTGTGCATTTCACACAACAATCCTTTGGCCCTTATCACCTGACAAATTCTACAGAAGGTTAATATGAAATCCCTGTGAGGAAGATTGTTTTGAGCTAATGAAGCTGCAAAGTCTTCTACAAGTTTCATGACTTCAGCATCGTTTTCAAGAGTAATGGCTTTTCCACGCATCTTTCTGTGGTAGAGACTTATAGCAGGTTGGCTTAGACCAAGAATTTTGGCTACTTCTGCTTGTTTCAAGTTGTGCCTAACCATAAGTTCATTTGCAATCATTGCTCTCACAACGGGCAAAACGCATTTTACGGCGACTTCACACGGAACCAACATTTATCGTGCTTCCAGCTGGTATTTTGTCGAAAGACATAAATATACTTTATTACGATTGTAATATCGAAACTAGGGTGTCATAATGAATTGGCGAAACATTTCGCAACTCTCAAAAAAAGTGTATTGGGTGGGCGTAAGAGACTGGAATCGAAGGCTTTTCGATGCCTTGATTCCGCTTCCTAAAGGAACAACGTATAACGCGTATTTGGTGATAGGTAGCAACAAGAAAGCCCTGATCGACACGGTTAACCCGGGCTTTGAGAAAGAGCTGGAAGAGAAAATCAGCAAATGCACAAATCTGGCCGATATTGACTACGTAATAATGAACCACGCTGAACCCGATCATGCCGGTGCCATTCCATATATTATGTCAACGAACAGCAAGGCTATGATTGTTACCACTAACAAAGGCGCCAAGATGGCTCAGACTTTCTACAAGGTACCTGAGGAAAGAATAAGAATCGTTGCAGATGGTGACTCTCTTGACCTCGGAGACAAGACGTTACAATTTATCGAAGCCCCGATGCTTCATTGGCCAGAGACAATGTTCACGTATCTGAAGGAAGAAAAGATTCTGTTTCCCTGCGACTTTTTCGGGTCCCATGTGGCCGTAGGACTCTATGACGATGACGTTGAGGACTTGCTGGTTCATGCACAGAGATATTTTGGTGAAATAATGATGCCATTCAGGATCATGGGTCAGAAAGCAATGGAGAAGATAAGAGGCTTAGATATTATGCTGATAGCGCCAAGTCACGGACCAATACATCGAAACCCTAACCGCATTCTCAAAGCCTACAGTCAATGGGTTAATGGAGAGACTCGAAAGAAAGCAATAGTAGTTTACGCAACGATGTGGAACAGCACCGAAAAGATGATACGACCGATCGTGGACACCCTTGCTTCTGAAGGCATTGAACTAGCAATTCATAATCTCACAGTAACAGACTTGGGCGATCTTGCAAAAGATCTCGTTGATTCCAAGGCAATAGTTCTAGGTTCTCCGACGGTGCTAGGCGGAGCACACCCTCTAGTCGTCTACGCGACCTTCTTAGTAAAGGCGTTGAAACCACCAGCAAAATTCGGAATCGTTCTCAGTTCATACGGATGGGGTGGTGGCGCCGTGAAAAACATACAAGAGATACTCGGTGCATCAAAAATGGAAGTTGTCGGTGCTATGGAAATAAATGGTCCACCTACTGACAATGACGTTGGCAAAATCATCGAATTGGGCAAACTACTTGCTGCCAAGATCAAGGAGGAAGCTCATTGAACGATTCAACTGATAACAAGAAGAAAATGCTGAAAGAAATGATCAAGCAGCTACATGAGGGAGTATCGCCACAGAAAGTCAAAGAAAAGTTCAAGCAGGTACTGAAGAACACAAGTCCAGAGGATATTGCCAGAATCGAACAGGAGCTAGTCAAGGAAGGAATGCCAAGGGAGGAACTTCAAAGACTCTGTGACGTTCATCTTGCCGTGTTTGGTGAACAGGTACAAAGACAGGAACCACATGTTTCCATTGATCATCCGATCGGCATCCTGATGGAAGAACACAAGATCCTATCAAAACATGCGGAGAGATTAGGGATAATCGTGAACATGATTGAAGAAGCATGCGACTCTGTCTACGTTGGTGATGCTTTAACAGAGTTGCAAAGCATAGTGAAGGATTTTGTTGATTCAGAGAAGCATTATTTGCGTGAGGAAAACGTGCTCTTTCCCACCATGGAAAAACATGGAATCACTGAGCCTCCCGCGATAATGTGGATGGAGCATAACAAGATCAGAGAGAACAAGAAGAAACTTCGTGACTTGGTTGAAAAATGGAATACGACGCCGTTTATAGATTTCAAGACAAAGTTGGGTGAAGTTACCAAACTTCTATGCGATATTCTTCCCAGCCACTTTCTTAAGGAAAACAACATACTTTTCCCTGCGGCATTGCAGGCGATCACGAACGAAGAATGGACTGAAGCCAGAAAGGAATTTGACGAGATTGGCTATTGGCGCTTCACGCCACCGCAATTGCTAACGACATCGCATGCTGAACAGCCAAAAAGTGAAGTGTCGGCTACGTCTAAAGGAGCATTAGAATTTGAAACCGGAACACTCACAAAAGAGGAAGTTGAGGCGATCCTAGACACATTGCCAGTAGACATATCCTTCATCGACAAGAATGACACCGTGAAATACTTCAACAAAGCCGAAAAAAGAATATTCGTCCGCGCTAAAGCTGTCCTCGGCAGAAAGGTGCACATGTGTCACCCGCAGAAAAGCATTCAAACCGTAAACAAAATTGTCGAAGCCTTCAAAGCAGGAAAGAAAGACTCAGCTGAATTCTGGATCACGTTGGACAACCGCTCTATTCATATAAGGTTCTTCGTAGTGAGAGGCAAAGACGGCAAGTACTTGGGAACTGTAGAAGTAGTTCAAGACATAACGGACCTTAAGGAGCTTGAGGGACAAAGAAGACTATTGGACTGGGAAACATAGCCACGGCCGAGATAACACACCTGAAAACAACAAGAGAAAAAAGAGAACGTTCTGTTGAGCGTGCGTGTCTTCTACTTATTGCTTTTTAGTTCCTTGATGCGTTCCTGCACTGCCGTAAGCTCATTTTTCAGTTCTTGAGTGTAATTCTCAAGTCGTTCAATCTTCTCAGCTTTAGTCAGGAAATGTCGACCAAAGTGTCCATGATGGTTTGCATGACAGCTATCGTGACTATATCCATGGTGTCTTTGACAGCCACATTCATTGTGCACATTCTTCACCAGATGCCTACTATCGAAAGGGAAGCATTTAAACTATCGAGTTTATAGTGAGATAGTAGCTATGCAAAAAGAAAGTGTGATCAAAGGCGGAGCAGCAATAGAGCATCTGCAAACGTGCCCTGTGAGTGGAATAATGGACGTGATCAGTAAGAAGTGGGCCTTCCTCATAATAAGCGAGCTCGGAAATTGTGGAAAACTTCGATTTAACTGTCTGATCGAACAACTCGGAGGTATTAGTCCAAAAACCTTGTCTGATACATTGAAGATCTTGAATAAAGAAGGTTTGGTGAGTAAGGAATCATTTAACGAGATTCCTCCCCGCGTTGAGTATTCCCTAACAAGCGATGGCGAGGAGTTGAGAAAAGCGATTATGCCATTGCTTGAGTGGGCCACGAAAAGAAGTAGTTCTTCAAAAGAAAAATGCTCCTTGGAATGTCAAGACAAGGCAGACACATTGACATAGGCTAGTTTCAACTCGACTCGTTTGAGTTGCGAGAGCTCTAACGAATAAATCACATTCTTAAGCATACTGCGTCATAATATGTGTGGATCTCGTAGAAGCAATCAATAAAGGATGATAGAATGACTAAAATCGCAGAAGTCTATTTTTGTGAGATTTGCGGTAACAAGGTCAAGGTCCTAGAAACCGGCAAAGGAACGCTCGTGTGCTGTGGGAAACCGATGAAACTCGTAAAAGCCTAGTTCTGTCTGCGACATGCCCCAGTAAGGCTATTGTTCAACACCAAAGCCAATGCGACAATAGAGCTTCGTTCCACGCTAAAACTTCCTTTCTGGATACATCCAGAAAGGATCAACCAGGTAAATTCAGTAGTTTTCACACCAGATTTCGAAATAGCTTCTCGTATGTTGGCAGACGGGGCATTGCTCGGGTGCTTCAGTACCTTCGTAGACATGGCCACAATTCCTACATTTCCATTTAACAAGCGTACTTCGTTTGAACACCAAGCCGCGCTCGATGTTCGACAGCAATTTGAGGTAGCGGCGTTCATGGTAAGCTTCAACCTTAGCAACCATGCTAAAAGTCCTCGCTACTTCTTTGAAACCCTCCTTCTCTGCCGCCTCGGCGAAACTTGGATAGAGCGTTCCCCATTCGAGTTTCTCCCCTTCTGCTGCAGCCTTTAGATTTTCGGAGGTTGACCCAATGATGCCAGCGGGATATGCTGCTGTGATCTCCGCTGTTCCGCCTGTAAGGTGGTTGAAGAACAACTGCGCATGCTCTTTTTCGTTGTCGGACGTTTCTTGAAAAATGGCAGATATTTGCTCGTAACCTTCCTTCTTGGCTATGCTTGCGAAAAAAGTGTACCTCGTTCTAGCTTGAGATTCTCCAGCAAAGGCCGCTAACAGGTTCTTCTCAGTTTGGTTTCCCTTCAGTCCCATATCTTGAACCTCGCAGTCTTACTGATTAATGCATTAGATGCAGAAAAGCATTTTGAGTAAGTGCTATTCAGATTCTCTTTTTCTGTTCCTAATCAAGTAAACAATCAAGAGAGCCTCAACCAAGATGTTTCCTGCTGCAAACACAATGTCAGAACCTATATTGATTGACAATATATAGAAGATCAGAAGACCTAGCAGAACCCAGACAAAAACAAAGTTCTTCATCAAGCTAATTGCATTCTTGATTGTTCGTTTACTCCTCTCTCGGTTTGCCCTTGTGCCTGCGTAGAGGTAAATACTGACCAAGGTATGAAATATGGCTCCACCGCTAATAGTGATGGTCCACCAAGTGAACAAGTCAATATCTGACATAGTCACCCGCCTCCTCAGAATTTGCATATCTTATAGAAGAACACCTTACCTGCATCTACAAGGAAAAGGTATGTCGCGACCATGAGTATCAAGAGTAGCCAATAGTTGGGCGGAAGGGCTGTGAACCCGAGATAATCGCCGAGAAGCGTGAAAGGCAATATGGTCCCAAATGCCACACAGGAAAGCGTGAGTGCTGTTAGCCATTTTCCAGGGCGACTAGTGAGAAATGGTATTCGCCTAGTTCTAATAACAAACATAACCAACACTTCAGTCCAAAATGACTCCACGAACCATCCGCTTTGGAAAAGACTAGCGGCAGTTGCCAGTTGCTGTGTGTTCGTCAGATCAAGGTGCATCGGAGCGATGAATATGAAAAGCATTATTCCATAAGTGAGAAAGTCGTAAAGCGAACTGAACGGACCGAAAAAGAGGGTGTATTTTCGCACGAAGCTTATGTCCCATCTCTTTGGCTTTTTGATGTACTCTTCATCAACATTATCGGTTGGCAACGTCATGTTTGCGATGTCATAAAGTAGGTTCATGAAAAGTATCTGCATTGGCAACATGGGCAGAAATGGTAGAAAGACGGACGCCGCAGCTGCGCTGAACATGTTCCCGAAATTGGAGCTTGTTCCCATAAGAATGTATTTCATGGTGTTACCAAAGATCTTGCGTCCTTCGGTTATCCCGCTGGCTAGAACGAGCAAGTCCTTCTTTAACAGGACTATGTCCGCTGCTTCCTTTGCCACATCCACAGCTGTGTCTACTGATAAGCCCACATCTGCCTCGTATAAAGCTGGTGCATCGTTAACGCCGTCTCCCATGAACCCCACAACGTGTCCGTTCGCCTTCAAAGCCTTGATTACGTCAAGCTTCTGTTCCGGCGTAATTCTTGCAAAAATAGTGGCCTCTTCCACCACTGCCTTGATTTCAGTGAAGCTCATCTGCATCAAGTCTGCGCCGCCAACCACTTTCTTAACTGGAACCTTGATTTCATCACAAATCGTTCTTGCGACAAGCCCGTTGTCTCCAGTCAAGATTTTGATGTCAACGCCCATTTCTTTCAGTTTGGCCACGGCTTGATGAGCGTCGTGCTTAGGTGGATCAGTGAAAATGAGAAAACCGAGAAGCGTAAGATTCTCTTCATCTTCCACTGTGTAAGAGGCTTTGGCTTCTATGTGGCGGTAAGCAACTGCAAGAATTCGATACCCAAGCTGCGAGAGATTGAGGAACTTCGAGTCAATCGCCTTTTGAACAGCGCTTATCGGCTCAGTTCTTCCGCCGATTTCGGCCTGTCCGCATTTTGTGAATATTGACTCGGGGGCACCCTTACTGATCAGAGTGTGCGTGTCATCTTTCTTGACCACTGCAGACATTATTCGTCTTTGATAATCAAATGGAATCTCGTCAATCTTGGTGTATAGTTCAACGGTTTCTTGTGCATCTTTCTCGATGGCGTACGTCCATATTGCAGTGTCAATGGGGTTACCGACAATTGTCTCCCCTATAACAACGGAGTTACAGAGTAATGAATAAGTCAAAAGTCTATAATCTGTTTCTTCGCCAAGCGATTGACAGTCATGAAGGACTATTCTTCCCTCTGTAAGAGTTCCTGTCTTGTCTGTGCAGAGAACATCCATATTTCCAAAGTCTTCAATAGAGACTAGTCGTTTGACAATGACCTGTACCTTTGCCATTCTGCCTGCGCCTTTGGCAAGGCTTATCGTTACGATGGCAGGCATAAGTTCAGGTACGAGGCCGACTGCAACCGCGAGAGAGAACAGGAGAGAATCGATCAATGGATGCCCGACGGCCGCGTTCAGCGAGAATATTCCAATCGCAAGGGCAATGGTCAGCGTAAGGAGCATCGTCCCGAACTTCTTGATGCCTCTTTGGAATTCCGTTTCAGGGTGCGAGCGCGCTAAACTCTTGGATATGGCCCCTAGTTCCGTGTTCTTGCCGGTCGAGATAACGACGCCTTGTCCGCCTCCATGCGCCACGACGGTACCCATGAAAAGGTAGTTTGTCAGCTGTTGAGGTATCGGATGCTGAAGATCAAGTTGATCCGAAATCTTCTCAACAGGAAATGATTCCCCAGTGAATGCTGCTTCATCTGCTTGCAGATCCTTACACTTCACTATTCTCATATCCGCAGGAACAATGTCTCCAACATAGACTGAGACCAAGTCTCCTGGAACCAGCAACTCTGAATCAATTTGGGAGGACTTGCCGTCTCTTGTGACGATGGCCTTGATCGACACATTCTTCCTTAGATTTTCAACGGTTTTTTCTGCCTTGTATTCGTTGTAAAAGCCTAGGACGACGCTGAGAGCAATCATTGAGAGTATTATTATCGCTTGTTTGAGTTCTGAGAAAACGCCAGCGACGACGGCACACGCGACAAGGATGGCAAAAATAGGATTCTTCAATTGTCTAAGAAGGACTTGAACAACGCTGAATGCATTCGTTGGTAACTCGTTATGTCCATAGATCTTTCGGCGGCGACCAGCTTCTAAGCTAGATAGGCCTTGTTCACTGGTTTCAAGAGATTGATAAACCTGTGCAGGTTGAACAGACCAATAATCTTTGCGCCCGTTGGCAGTTTTCTCCTTTGTCGTATTTTTGAATCCGCCTCAATCTATTTCCTCTTGCCCCACGTGGATTTGTTTTGCCTTTCACTAAACTAAGCTCATATTTAGGCTTTATGATAATGGTTCTCCCTAGGAAAGAATGGGGGATGAAACATAACGTGTCTAGGCAGGTTCTTCATGGATGTCTATTCGAGTAATGTTAGGGTGTACACTCCTTATTGCTCTTTCAAGCTTGATTGAGATTTCATGAGCTTTTTCGATGCTTAGTTTCGGATCAAAACGACTTTGAAAGACTACATGTAAGCTGTCGCCGAATCTGCGAATCTTGATTCCAGCAATACTCTTAATCTCGGGGAATTGCTCGTTCAGGTGCGCAATGTACGATTCCAATTCAGTCTCAACTCCAGCCAGCTCCCTAGAGATGCGATCTGATGCTGATTCAATGTGAATCGTGATCTCTGAGATGTTTGGGTTGGCTGCTTTGATCTTCTTCTCAACTTGATCAGATATATCATGTGCTTGTTTGACGGTCATGTTTGCGCTGACTTCAAGGTGGAGATCGACACAGATTCTTCTGCCTATTTTTTGAATGTGAATATTATGTACTCCTCTAGATCCAGGGGCATCATCAGCTATCTCCTTAACAAGTCTCCATACACTTTCTTGGCTGTTTCCAGCCGGCTCTGTGTGGATTGTCACTCGCGCATTCGGGAACTCGTTTTGCACTTTTCTTTCTATATCAAGGGCGATTCTATGCGTATCCTTCCATCCTAGATCTTTCCTAAGCAGGACTAACATGTCAGATTCAACTCGTTTCCCGCTTCTACGCACACTGAGTTGACGAATTCCCTCAACGTCCTTCATTGCCCCAACTCTCTTTCTAATCATCTGTGCTATTTTTTCTTCCGATCGTTCAATTAGGGGGAGGGGCAAGTCTTTCACCTAAATATCTAGCTAGGTTCTCAAAGTGATATTGCTGACAATCCTCATAAGCTTGGTGCCGAAGGACACTGAAAAAGATTGAAATTCGGGCACAGCTTGCAGTGAATGCAGGCAGAACACCAGATTCCCACCAGCACGACTTCAGCTTCCTTTTTGGAAGCCAAGCAACAGAACGTATGCATCAACCAAGCTGGTCTGATGCGAGCGCTAAATGCGGCGGAATTATGGCCTAAAAGAGAGAAGCCTGAGGCTATTCTGTCTTCTCAAGTATTGATTCGCCGTAAGACTTGAATTCCTCGCCTTCTTTTGCAACTTCCATGCCCATAGCAACTTTGCTGTCAGAAATCCTCCTTATGAAAGAACGCCATCTGGTTCCTTCAAATTGCTTCGGTAAAGGCTCCATGGTTACGTCGAATTTCACCTCATTCCTGGTTCTTGAGCACTCTACCTCATTATTGACGAACCCATAGGAAAAGAAAGTCTTACGTCTGAATTTCCGCTCAACGGCATCATAGAAAAGTATGCTAATGCTCTTGTTTAGTAATTGACCTTCGCACCAGTTTTCACCCGTTGCCATGATGAACATTGCACTAGGTTCACACGAGAAGACACCGATACCTTCGACTGCGCCTTTTTGACCAAACTGGCCTCCGTCTGCTTTGCCTTTCCAGGTGCCAATGAGAAACCGCCATTCTTCTAAGGGAGAAGCCGCACTCATGTTTTCATCAGCTGAGTATAGAATTTACTCTGCTAGTAACATAAATCCGTTTCCAATAGCAGGCATTTCGGTTCAGCTATGACCTTTCCGTACTCTCCTGTTAAGCAGCTGCTGCCGAATTCGCGTAAGATACAGACATAATGCGCGCTGTCTAGGTTTAGCTCCGCGGTGGGTTAACCCTTCGACTCTGTTTTGTGAGCCACGCAGAGAACTGTGGATTATGAAGTCGAGAGGAGGGTTCTTTCCTTGGAAGATCGAAGAGGAAAAATCAAGACTTGACGAGTTTTGCGTCAGCGAATTCGCAAACACGGCAATGAAAGAGCTGCTGACGGGCACGTCGAACATTGGATTGTCAGCCATAGCACACGCGTCGGCACAATGCTCTTCAGAAAAACGCAAGCAGATGACTATACTAAAGTCCGAACCAACGATAGGAAAGGTTTTTAGTCAAGTTACCATATGGAAGACTGCAAGCGATTAGAATACGTTGTGAGGATGAACTGAATGTCTGTATTTGCAGCACCAGGCGCATATGATCGCGCCATAACCGTCTTTTCGCCGGACGGACGACTGTTTCAAGTTGAATACGCCATGGAGTTGGTTAACCGTGGAGCAACAATCTTGGGAATGCGATGCTCGGAAGGTGTAGTCTTAGGCTCAGAAGAGAGCATTGAACCTCTTGAAGAGGCAGAATACTCATGGAAGCTTTTCAAGGTTGACGACCACGTTGGCGCAGCCATAGTAGGTTTGAGCTCAGATGCACGCATGCTGATAGATCAAGCAAGGGTGTATGCTCAAAGCAACAAGCTAACTTATGATGAACCGATAGACGTTGAAGTGGTTACCAAGAGAATATCCGACATTAAGCAAATGTACACGCAACATGCAGGTGTGCGACCGTTTGGAGTCTCAATAATCTTTGCCGGCGTAGATAAAACAGGAGGCCGAGTATTCTATACTCATCCAAGTGGAACATATAGAGGTTACAAAGCCACTGCCGTAGGCGCTGGAAGAGAAACAGTACTACTGATGATGAAAGAGGAATACCGCGGAGACATGAGCCTAGATGATATCACCAAACTTGCAGTAAAATGTTTAGTCAAAGCCCTAGAATCAAGACAACTGCCACCAAGAATAAAGATAGCAGTCATCCCTGCGGAAACCAAGAAAATGGAAATGTTAGGCGACGATAGAATCGAATCCATAATGAAAGAGCTAGGCGTGGGCAAGTGAAAGAGGGATGAGTGAGAAGTACACTGTTGCGCGTATCACAAAGGACAATGAGCATTTTGAGATTCTTGTGAAGCCTGAAAAAGCCCTACAATACCGTAGCGGCAGGCTCGCATCAATAACCGAGGTTCTTGTTGCGGAAACTATCTATTCAGATGCAAACAAGGGCACGAGAGCCTCCGAGGAGAGTATACGCAAGTGTTTTGGAACAATCGACTCACTCAAAGTTGCAGAGACCATACTGAAAACGGGAATAGTACAACTAACGACGGAACAGCGCCGAAAAATGGTTGAAGACAAAAGACGACAAATAATAGATTTTATCGCAAGACAAAGCGTAGATCCGAGAACAAACCTTCCTCATCCACCACTCCGCATAGAAAACGCTATGGAACAAATCCATTATCCCATAGACCCTTTCAAGCCAATAGAAGAACAAGCAAGGGACATAATTAAACTACTCAGACCTATTTTACCATTGAAAATGGAGCAACTCTCCATAGGCGTTACAGTGCCCGCACAATATTCAACTAAAGCTTACGGAACGATAAAGGGATTTGGAACGATAAAACGTGAAGAGTGGCGCGCAGACGGTTCATGGTATGGAGTTCTGGAGATGCCAGCAGGCTTATATGCTCCATTACTGGAGAAACTCGGAGAGATAACCAAAGGAAATGGAGAAGCAAGAATCATCGCGTAGCCAATCGTTTGTTGTTAATGATTAGGTGTAAGAACATGCCAACATTCTTTGAACCAAAACAGGTTGCAGCACCAGGAGATCTGATTGCAGAAGGCGAATATATACCGGGCGAAAACACATACGCGGAAAACAAAAAAATCTACGCCACCCGAGTAGGACTCGTAGAGTATGACAACAAGAAAGTAAACGTCGTAGCCCTGAAATCGCTTTACGTACCCAGAGTAGGAGACATAATCATAGGCACAATCGTCGAAGTTGGATTCAACGGCTGGACAGTGGGCATAAACGCGCCATATCAAGCATTCCTAAGACCATCTGATGTCCTAAGCAGACCTTTCAAACCACAAAAAGACGAACTATCCCAAGTCTTAGATACAGGAGACCTAGTTGTCGCGAAAGTGATCTCCTACGACAGAACACACGATCCGCAGCTCACTGTAGCCGAACCAGGACTGGGGAAAATAACACGCGGGCAGATAGTGAAAATCACCCCAACAAAAGTTCCTCGTGTTATAGGCAAGAAGGGCTCAATGATATCTATCATAAAGGAAGAGACTGGTTGTCAAATAATCCTCGGACTCAACGGGGTTGTGTTGATCACGGGAAAAACCGTTGAAGAGGAGCAAGCGGCACTCATGGCCATTCACAAGATCGAAGAAGAATCACACACAAGCGGCCTAACCGACCGCATAACCCAGATGTTAAAAGAGGAAAAATCAAAACGGGAGGAAACTAAGGAATGAATGAGAAACCAGAAAAACTAATCGACAAAAAGGGATTGAGATTAGATGGAAGAAAGCCGGATGAATTAAGACCAATAAAACTTGAGGTAGGAGTAATACCGAATGCAGATGGCTCTGCATATGTTGAACAGGGAAAAAACAGAATTATAGTAGGTGTGTACGGTCCAAGAGAAGTACACCCGAAACATCTAGCACTTCAAGACCGAACAGTGCTGAAATGCCGATATCATATGGCACCATTTTCCGTTCAAGAACGCAAGTCGCCAGCACCCTCAAGAAGAGAGGTCGAACTCTCGAAGGTCATTAGAGGATCACTTGAACCGGCAATATTCATGGAATATTATCCGCGGACAATGATAGACGTCTTCATCGAAATCCTGCAGGCCGATGGCGGAACAAGGTGCGCAGCTATAACAGCCGCTTCGTTAGCCCTAGCAGACTCAGGAATCCCAATGCGGGAGCTCGTGGTTTCTTGTGCAGCTGGAAAAGTAGATGACACGATTGTGCTGGATTTAATGGATGAAGAAGATAAGTTGGGATCGGCTGACGTTCCTATTGCACTGATGCCAAATTTAAATGCCATAACGCTTCTGCAAATGGATGGGAAACTGACTAGTGACGAATTCGAGAGCGCTGTTAACCTTGCGATCGAAGGCTGCAAGCAAATCTCGGTCATGCAAAAGGAAGCATTAAAAGCCAAGTACGTGGGCGTAAAGGAGGAGGCTGAGGAATAATGGCAACTGTGATTACCCGCGTGAAGCAGAAGCAGATCGCCCAGCTGGTCGACGAAGGAAAACGTTTGGACAACAGGGCTCTTGCGGAATACCGAGAAATCAAAGTTGAACAGGGAATATTCGAACGAGCAGAAGGCTCAGCAAGAGTGCATCTTGGAAAGACAGAAGTTGTTGTTGGAATAAAAGTCGAAATGGGTGAACCCTTTCCTGATACCCCAAACGAAGGCGTACAAACTGTTAACGTCGAACTCGTACCATTAGCCTCACCGGCTTTTGAAGCCGGTCCACCAGACGAAAATTCAATTGAACTTGCCAGAGTAGTTGACAGAGGAATCAGAGAATCAAAAGCCATAGACACTGAAAAACTCTGCATCGAACCGGGAAAGAAAGTGTTTGTGGTTTTTGTGGACGTCTACGTACTAAACCATGATGGAAACCTAATTGACGCCTCAGCTCTAGCGTCCCTAGCTGCCTTGCTTAACACAAAAATGTCCAACTACGAAATTGAAGACGGAGAAGTGAAGATGAAGTCAGGCTACACCCAACTGCCGATAAAGAACCACCCCATAACAGTTACATGCGCAAAGATTGGAAACAAGCTCTTGGTAGACCCCTCACTAGAGGAAGAACAAGTGATGGATGCCAGACTCTCAATCGCTATTGATGATGATGGCAACATCTGCGCAACACAGAAAGGAAGCAGTGGATATTTCACACCAGAACAAGTACTAGAAGCAACCAAGCTGGCCAAAGACAAGGCCAAGGAAATCCGCAAGAAGCTAGACTGGTGAAAAACACGATGGGACACGGCACCAAGAAAGTTGGACCTGCACGTGGGCTCGGCCCACGCTATGGATCAACTGTCAGAAAACGCTGGATCAAGATTATCAGAGAATTGAGGAAGCCACATGCATGCCCTCAATGCGGTCTCCTAAGGGTCAAAAGGGAAAGTATAGGCGTTTGGAAATGCAGAAAATGTGGGTTCACGTTCAGCGGCGGGGCGTACACCCCGACAACGAAGTTAGGGATAGTGGCAAAACGCGTAGCTAAAGGAGCCCCTGCAGAAGAGGCAGCCAAAACAGAAGAAGCAGACTAGACTCAGTTCTGAACCTGCGAACATCGTCTAATAGGCAACTTTGGTTTATGTTTTAGTGCATGGTTAGAAGATGAAACCATGAAGACAAGAGCTACGATACGCATTGGACCCTTATCACAAAAACACCTAAGCGCCATTTATGGAGCTTTGGAGCCAGAAGTCAAGAAGCAGACCACTTCACGTTCAAATACACATCTGACAGCCGAAGGCAGATTTCTGGTCTTAGAAACTAGTGCAGGAGATACGGCAGCCTTGCGCGCTACATTGAACGCGTGCCTGAGATGGATAAACGCGATGACAAATACACTTATGGTTCTAGAACGCAATGGGCAACAACCACTGCCAAAGACAGCATACCCCATGGCGTAGATTCCGTGCACATCAATGGTTCTTTCGAAGAACAAAGATGGCCAGTGCGTTGATTGTTGGCCATTGATTGAACTGGGAAAATGCTTTATTAGGGGCTTGCCAATTGCTGTGCAGACTGGAAGGATGAAAAGTGAGTGAAGACATCTCGAATCTTCCGCCTCAAGTCCAAGAACGCTTGCTTAGGATGCAGCAGCTTCAACAAACACTCCAATCCATTCTTGCACAGAAGCAGCAAGTAGAACTTGAGACATCAGAAACTGAACAGGCGTCGGCGGAGGTGCAAAAACTAGTTGACGATGCGGTAATATACAAGACTATTGGCTCACTCATGATAAAGTCCGAGAAGGCGAAAATAGCCGCTGAGTTGAACGAAAGAAAAGACCTCCTTGGTACAAGAGTAACCGTTTTGACAAAACAAGAAGAGCGTTTACGTGCGCAACTGAAAGAGGTCCAAACCAAACTTCAACAAGATCTGAAACCGGTTTCACCCTCATCACAACCCTAGACCGTTCCGGGTGAGACCACGTGGAACATCTAGAGATACCAGAATTAACCAGCGATCAAATTGAGGAGCTATGCAGAATTGCGGAGGAAACAGCCAGAAAATTCGTGTACTCGAAAATTCACAAGAAAGATATAGAAACGTTGGATATAAGCGTGGAAGCAGACGGTACAAAGCCTGTAAGCTTGGAAGTTGATGTTGATATAGATCTGTCTCCCTCAATCATGAACTTCAATGTACAGAAACTAGCTGATGAAGCGGTCAGGGAAGCTTTCAAGTCTGCAGGGGATTATCTGCGTGAACTCAAATGTCATTCGAAGACATAACGAGAATACTAGACACATTAGAAGCCAAATTGGTGGTTTTGCTGTGCCATCATAATGCAGACCCGGATGCAATATGTTCAGCCTACGCATTCAGAAGCCTACTGAAGCAGAAAAGACCACAAATCGAAATAGAAATAAGCGCAGCACAAGGAATAAGTAGGCTCTCAAGGCATCTTCTCAAATGCATACCCATTGAAGTAAGAACACAAGCGAACGTCGAAAGCGCAGATGCCTTCGTGCTGCTTGACACTAACACGATTCAACAACTGGACGATCTGGCTGAAAAGATAAGAACAGGCAAGACACCTATAATCGTGATCGACCATCATGCAGCCCACCCAGAAACAGAAAAACTTGCAACACTCTGCATAACCAACGAAGAAGCTTCATCAACATGTGAAATCATCTACGACTTTTTCAAGCAGACAAGTACAAAACTAAGCGAAAATGAGGCAAAAGTACTTTTCCTTGGAATAGCGTTCGACACACGCCACTTCATCCTAGCCAACTCCTCAACTTTGAAGAACATCGCACAGCTTATCGACGCGGGTGTGAACGCGCAAGAAACGCTACCTCTACTCTCGTTACCCATGGACTTCTCAGAACGCGTCGCAAGACTGAAATCGTCAAGAAGAGCCAGACTCTTTAGGATTAATGAATGGATAGTTGCACTATCACATGTAAGTGCCTACCAAGCATCAGCAGCTAGAGCCCTAATCGACTTAGGCGCAGACGTAGCAGCAGTTTCTGGCCAAAAAAACGCGAATATCGAAGTGAGCCTGCGTGCCACACGCGAGTTTCACAAAAGAACAGGCATACACTTAGGAAAAGATGTCGCCAAACCTCTAGGCGAATACATTCATGGCATGGGTGGCGGACATTCGACGGCGGCTGGAGCAAACGGCGTAGGAGATTCTGAAAGCAGTCTCAAACGTTGCTTACTGCTCTTAAAGGAAAAAATGGCTAATCAGCAATAGGTAGCTACTCTTAAATGAGCCAAGTGAACCGCTTTAATCTGGGCAGGCATCCGTAACATGGCGGTAATCGAGGCAAAAAACGTCAGTTATACGTATCCGGGAAGTGCAAAGCAGTCAATTAAGAATGTTTCTTTGAAGATACAAAAAGGCGAATTCACGCTAATCACGGGTCCAAGCGGCTGTGGGAAGACAACGCTGTGTCGATGCTTCAATGGTCTGATTCCACATTTCTATCAAGGCGAGCTTGATGGCGAAGTAATCGCTGCCGGACTGAACATTGTCGAAACCCAGATCCATGAACTTGCCAAACACATTGGACTAGTTTTTCAAAACCCAGAGAACCAACTGTTTGCCCTATCTGTTGAGAAAGATGTAGCCTTCGGACTTGAAAACCTCGGAGTGCCCAGAGATGAAATGCGAAAAAGAGTGGATCAAGCGCTGCAGTTGACAGAGATGTACGACCTAAGGGAAAGAGCACCCCATGAGCTTTCTGGAGGGCAACAGCAACGCGTTGCGATAGCAACCGTCTTGGCGATGCAGCCAGAAGTAATAGTTCTAGATGAGCCGACCAGCTTTCTTGATCCATTGAGCGCCAAGAAGATATTCGAAGTCATCTCCAACCTGAACAGGAAACTGGGCATTACGGTCGTCTTGGTTGAACACAGACTTGACTTGACAGCCAAGTATGCTAACCACATAATAGTAATGGATGAAGGAACAGTGATTCAGGACGGAGACCCCCGAAAAATCCTGCGTACCGAAGAAGCTCGACTAGTTGGAATCGGGATCCCAAAAGCGACGCTTCTCTATCAAATTCTCACGAAAGATGGCGTCAAACTCGGTGACGTCGTTCCCTTATCCTCTGATGAACTGGCAACGATGGTGAAAGAGGCTGTTGCTGGCCAATGATTGAAACCAAAGATGTCTGGTTCACTTACCCAAGTGGCACAGAAGCACTGAGGGGAGTAACCGTGACAATAAAGGAAGGCGAATTCGTTGCCATAATGGGACAAAATGGCGCTGGTAAAACCACTTTGGTGAAGCATTTCAATGGACTGCTGAAACCGACAAAGGGGCATGTGCTGGTTGACAAAACTGACGTGACGAAAGTAACTGTAGCAACGCTTGCCAAGAGTGTCGGTTTCGTCTTCCAAAACCCAGATCATCAGCTATTCAGTGAAACCGTAGAAGAAGAAATATCTTTTGGCCTGAAAAACTTTGGATTCGCAGAAAACGTTACAGAGAAACGCGTAACATGGGCACTCAATCTTCTGGGCCTAACCCAATACAGGAAAACGTCCCCATTCATGCTTAGCGGAGGGGAAAGAAAACGCGTTGCCCTCGCTTCCGTCTTGGCTTGGGACCCAAAAATACTCATATTGGACGAGCCAACGATAGGACAAGACTACCAACAAAAGGAAAAGCTTCGCCAATTCATTATGCAGATGGAAACCCAAAAGAAGACAGTGGTCATAGTAACACATGATGTCGAATTCGTGGCAGAATGTAACCCTAGGATACTACTAATGCGAGAGGGGAAAATCGTCGCTGATGGAGAAGCCAAAAAGATCCTTACAAATTCGGATCTTCTTACAATGGCTTCGATTGTTCCACCACAGGTAGCTCAAATATTCCTAGAACTAGCAGATCTTGGTTTTCCGAGAAACGTAATTGACGTATATGAAGCTAGGGAAATACTGTTTAAGAGGCTGGGGAAAGCGACAAGATGAGCGTTTTCAACGGCCTCAAGTTTCGGAAAGTCTACTCACCTATTCATGATCTGGATCCAAGAGTGAAGTTTGTTTACGTTTGTGCGATTTTCGTTGTTACGATAATCTTTTGGGAAATATTGCCTCTCGCCGTACTCTTTTTCCTACAGATTCCATTTGTCTCGTTAGCTGGTGTAAAACGTGAGTGGTTTCACTCGATGCGAGGCGCACTCTTCCTAGCGACGATAATCTTTCTGACAAACTTCATCTTTGCATTCATCGGCGCCGGCTACGTGGTCACGGGGAAGAATCTGGAAAGCGCGGTAGCTATGACCTTGCGTTTCATAGTGCTCGTCGAATCATTCTCGATTTTCTTCCTAACAACATCTCCAGACCACTTGGGTTTAGCACTAGAGAATACGCGTGTCCCATATGAAATGGTGTTCGCCTTCACAACTGCTGTACGCTTTGTCCCCGTACTAGCCGAAGAAGCCCAAACAATCATGGATGCACAAAAAGCAAGAGGATTGGAACTCGAACGCGGGAACCTCCTTAAGAGAATTAGAAGCTATATTCCAATTCTCATCCCTTTGATTGTGAGCGCAATTCGTAGAAGCCTTGAACTTGCTGAAGCTATGGAATCACGTGCATGGGGGGCAACCAAGAACCGCACAAATCTGTACGTCCTAAAGATGCACAAAGGAGATTTCGTTCTCATCATCATGACAATTGGCGTCATAGCTATCGCAAGCTATGCTCGATTGTTCCTGCCAATTCCTTCTGTGAATGAGCTTCTAACGAAGTTGTCTTCGACCGCAAGGCTTTTAGTTTAGGCTCTTGCGTAATGGGTCCTCGAGGCTTGAACACGGTTGAAATGGTTGAAAGCGGCAGCAGAGGAAATAATTGATTGCATCAAAATCTCTGTAGAACAACTCGATATGAAGCAAGTTGAACGCTTGATCAACCTTTTGCTTGAAGCTAAAGACCAGAAGATATTCACTGTGGGTATGGGCAGAAGCGGGTTTGTTGCAAGAGCGTTCGCCCTGCGTCTTATGAATTTGGGTTTCAGCGTCTATGTCCTAGGCGAAACCATCACACCAGCTGCAGAAAAAGGAGATATATTGATGGCCATTTCGGGCACAGGCTCCACGAAAATGGTTTTGACGGCAAGTTCAGCGGCCAAAGAGATAGGCGCAACTGTCGTTGCAGTCACGTCCTTTTCAGAATCCCAGCTGGGAAAAATGGCTGATCTTGTTGTGGCAGTCAAGGGGAGGACAAAAGCTGGACTGCCAAAAGAAGAGGATTATTTGGCTAGACAGATCATAGGCGAGCGTGAACCCTTAACACCTCTTGGAAGCATTTTCGAGAACAACAGTATGGTGTTTCTAGATAGCCTGATCGTTGAGCTCATGCATCGGTTAGGACGGACTGAAGCAGATTTGAAGCGAAGACATGCAACACTGGAATGAAGCAATAACTCTAATGTCGAATGGTTTTCTCAGCGTATATTTCTTGGAGTTTTCGCGACAATTTGCCATCTTCGATAATGAAAGTTCCACGATAACTGCAGTTTCTGCACTCCCAAATGGACCACAACTGTGCCAGTCCAGAAGCCCAATAAATATCAGTTGACCCGCATCTCGGGCAAAACTTCACCTGTCGCGTTTTGACTCTGGGCTTCGTCTTATCTTCTTGAGTTATTTCAACAGTAGATCGTGACTTGAACTCTCCATGGGATGGTCCCTTGGGTGGTTCTTCCTTTGGGAGTTCTTGTTTTCTTTTATGTTCTGTAGAGGCTGTTGTCAACACTGGATCCCATATCATCTGTTCGAAGTGGCGCTCTTTAAGATTGTCTTCTCCCTGTATGCTAAGGATTAGGCATCCACAGCGCTTATTAAGACTCGCGACACAATATATGCGTGAAAACCCATCACACACTCTAGACTAGAAGGGCAACATCCATGACCCAGAAAGCAAGAGAAACAGCAAAAGCTCTAGAGGAAACAGAAAGAGAGATAGCGCTAGCAACGACGCAAGAAGAAAAGAGGAAGCCAACTGTCTTCAAAGAAGTCTACCCAATCCAAGAACCGTACATTTATGCTGCTATAGTCAAGGAACCGGAAACACAGAAAACATCATATGAAATCATCGAACCGACTCTCCACTCAGAAGAAGAAAAGCAATTGCAGGAAATCAAGAAGCTCTTAATGGAAGAAGCAGACGTAAACCAGAAAGAAATAGAAACCAAAGAGAAAGCAGAGAATTACTTAAGAGAAAAGGGCAGAGAGATAATCAGGAAATATCATATACGGATCCCGCCTGAAGCAATTGACAAACTCCTATACTACGTAGTAAGGGATTTTGTTGGCTATGGAAAGATAGATCCCCTAATGAAGGATCACCTAATCGAAGACATATCCACAGACGGCGTGAACATACCAATCTACGTTTGGCACAGAGTCTATGAATCTCTACCCACAAACATACTATTCAAGGACGAGGCAGAACTAGACTCATTCATAATCCGCTTAGCATATCTAGCTGGAAAAAACGTCTCCATAGCATCACCAATCTTGGACGCATCCCTGCCTGAAGGAAGCCGAATACAACTGACTTACGGAAGCGAAATCACAAGAAGAGGTTCAACATTCACTATTCGACGTTTCAAGGTTGATCCTCTAACGATTTCAGATTTGATCAAGTTCAATACACTATCCTCAGAAATGGCAGCGTACTTGTGGTATGTTATAGAAAACAGAGCCTCAGTATTGGTGGCTGGAGGCGTAGCCGCTGGTAAGACAACCATGCTCAACTGTCTCTCAATGTTCATAAAACCCGAGATGAAAATAGTAAGTGTTGAGGACACTCAAGAACTCAATCTTCCCCACGAAAACTGGATACCGTCTGTCGTAAGGTTAGGCTTTGGGCATGAAGATAAGAACGGTTTCTCCATAACATTGTTTGACCTATTGAAAGCTGCAGTTAGACAAAGACCAGATTACATAATCGTAGGTGAAGTGCGAGGAGAAGAAGCATACGCTCTATTTCAGGCAATGGCAACGGGTCATTTGGGAATGAGCACAATTCACGCAGAATCTGTTGAAGCTGTGGTAAACCGCCTTGAGTCTGAACCGATGAACATCCCAAAACCCCTAATTGCAATGACAGACGTCATAATGGTCATAACAAGAACAGAACTTGAAGGAAAACCCGCACGAAGAACGGGTACAACAGCAGAACTCGTAGAACTCGTTACGAAAACGAAGGAGCTCAAGGCTGAAGAAGTCTTCCATTGGAACCCGAGGGAAGACGAATTCACTTATTCTGGACATAGCAGTATCCTCGAAAGACATGTGAAGAAGTCAGGTCTAAGTCAAGAAGACGTTAGACGTGAATTATACTCTAGAAGGGTCGTTCTAGAATGGATGGTACACAACAACATCAGACGTCATGCAGATGTTGCAAACGTGATTCGAGAATACTATGCAAACCCGAACCGTGTTTTCCAAAAGGCTAGGGTCGGCCTGAAATGAAAGATAAGATTCTCAAGAAAATCAGAATGCTTTGCGACGATCTAAAAGCAATGGCATCTTCGGGATTCGCGAAACCTCAAAAAGAAATCGCAAGAGAACAGACCAAGGCCACATGCAATAAACCCCACATGGTAGCCTATCAGATCGTTGGACAACAGATGGAGTATGTCTTGCCTCTTTTCAAGGGTTTGGATTCAGACTTGCATAGGTCAGGAATCAAAGTCAACTTCAAGGCCTATGTCAGCCTAACAGTGCTTGTCACGATCATCGCCATGCTTGCCGTCCTAACAGCAGTTCCATGCTTGCTCTTTTTCGTTCTTGGCATGCCCTTCTTGCCGGCAGTTCTGTTCGGAGTGGGAGGAAGCTTGTTCACTTTTGCGTTCTCCATAATAGCCTTCTACTTCTATCCCATTTACCGTGCGGATAAGCTCAGACGAGAGTTGGAAGATGAACTGCCGTTCACAACCGGCTATATGGCGATTCTTACCGGTGCTGGAGTCTCACCGGAAAGAGTCTTCTATTCGCTTTCAAATCTCAGCGTACCACTGGCAATTTCGACTGAAGCAAGAGACGTTATCAGAAACGTAAGCCTCTTTGGTCAAGATATAATATCGGCGCTGGAAGAAGCATCAAAGCAAACACCATCAGAGAGACTTCGAGAGCTTCTAGAAGGTTTCATTTCAACAATCCATTCAGGCAGCAGTTCAACCGCTTACCTTCGAGAGAAATCAAAGCAATACATGAAGCTGAAAAGAATAAGCTTGAAGAAGTTTTCAGATACATTGTCCATTTTGTCAGAGTTCTATGTCACTATACTGTTGACTGGACCGCTAGTTCTCATAATCATGCTGGCTACCATGGCAATGCTTGGCGGAGGCAGTTTAGGTATACTAAGCCCTGATCTTCTGCTCAACCTGTTGACATATGTCGGAATACCGCTTGGCGCAATAATGTTCCTGATAATCTTGGACGCTGTCACACCCAAATGGTAATCGAAAAATGCCCAAAATAGAAAGAAACATGAAGAAAACCGCGCTGGCCGTTTCCGTTTTGCTAGCTATCGCCATAGGCCTCATTGCATACTTCTCGTTCGGCACTTCCACAATGTTCGATGACTTCGTTTTCTTCGCTGCAGTAATCGCTATTTTTCCCTCGGCAGTTTTGAACTATATTGATTTAAAGTGGAGGAAAGCCATTGATGGGCATTTGCCTGACCTCTTCAGAAGCATCGTGCAAGCGCAGGAGACGGGTTTGACTTTGCCCAAGGCCTTAGAGGAGGCTTCTAAGAGGGACTACGGGCCGCTCACAGTTGAGTTGAGAAAGATGACTGCCCAGATCTCTTGGGGAATGAGTTTTGAAGAGGCCCTACTGGCTCTAAGTAGACGTGTTGATACCGCGCTTATGCAAAGGACAGTACCAATGATCATCGAGGCTAGCCGTTCAGGCGGACACGTTGAAAGAATCTTCGATCCCATGGGCAAGTTCATACAGACAACGCTCTTACTTGACAAAGAACGTCAAACGCAGACAAGACCGTACATCGCGATAATCTATGTTGCCTTTTTCGTCTTTCTATTTTCTGTAATATTACTTTTCAAATCATTCTTTGTCGGCATAGAAGGCTTGCAAGAGTTTGGAACCGCGATGCCGCCATCTGAGATTCAAAGAATATGTTTCCGCATGGCGTCGATTCAAGCCTTTTTCGGAGGCGTGGTTGCTGGAAAAATGGGAGATGGAACGATGAACGCTGGATTAAAGCATAGCTTGATCCTGATGCTCTGCGGATACGTAGCTTTGAGACTCTTTCTTTGAGGCGACCAAGACGACAAGAAAACTAAAGTTTCTCCAAGATACGCGGGCCATAACTCCTGTCTTGAGCAACTTGTTGCTCACTATTGTAGCCGTTGCGGCTATGTCGCTTGCTACAACTGCGACCTACGTCATAACGACTAACCTGAAGGAAACAATGAGCGAAAGGATTGTTGTGGAGGACTTATGGTTCAACAACTCAACAGGCAGAGTTGAGATTTTTCTCCATAATGTCGGTAAGATAGCTGTACAAATCTCCGCTGTCTACATCACTCATGACGGCCAAACGACCCATCTCTCAGCATCTTTCACTTTGGAGAAAGGCCAGCATGGCTGGCTTAATGTTTCATATGGGTGGGTTTCAGGCGATCTTTACTTTGTGAAAATTGCCTCAAGCAGGGGGTTACATGTTGAAGATTACTATAAAGCACCTTGAATGTGACAAGCGAGGCATAAGCAACGTCATCGTAGTCATGCTAAGCCTAGTTCTCATCGCAATAATAGAAGCAAATGTAATACTCTGGAGCTACAAGATGAACCAGTGTGACTGGGAAAGAGCACAGGAGAAAATCGAAATAGTCGACGTACATGTCCCCAGATTCACTATCAGCAACCACGGTTCCTTGACAGCCCATGTTGTCTCCTTCTGGATCATCAATGCTACGCAACACCAACATTATGATGTGAGCCTTTTCATAAACTCTGGAGAAAACTCAACCTATACGCTCCCATATACAAACCTGCCAGCTGAAAACATCGTGGTTAAGGCAGTGACTGAAAGAGGAAACATTGCCATTCTTGCAATAAGTTGAGCTTGGTGAATGCTTCACAGGTTTTCGCTCAGTCTACGTTTTTCCAAGCATCTTTTCCATTAAAAAGGATACTACTTCCTTTTGATTCTTTGCCTCTATTATCTGAATATTGTATAACTCTGCAATCTTCTTTCCGTTTTCATTCAGCTTTGGGACTGCAATCAGGTAGGCCTTATCCGGGGAAACATCGAATACTTTGGCGAAAAGTGCGATTACAGGTTGCTCTGACACGATGTCCTCAGCAGAAGTTGCCAAGTCAATCACGACAGGCTTCTGTGTTGTTTCAGTCTTACAGGCAACTATGTCAAAGAAGTGTTTTGCCCCAGATTTCCCTTTGATGAACGCTGGGCCCTCAACCTTGAATCCTTCTCGAATGAGAAATTCCTTCACAGGGCCTATCAGAACCCAACCAAGGCCTGCTTCCTCTTTTACTTCTTCCTTCAACCGATAGACATAAGCATCTTTGATAAGAACATCTTCAAAGGTAAAGTTCCCATGGCAATCCCTGCAGAAATGAAGAGATATGGGGATGTCAAAGCTCTTGCCGCATTCTTTGCATGAGCACCATATCCCAGCCTGCCTATGGTCGACATCAGGCTTCTTCAACTCCTCATGGCATTTTGGACAGACGAGCTTGCTTCCCTTCCGAAAACTCCCCTCAACGTCCATGTAACCGCATTTAACATGCTCAATCAAAGAGCTTCTCTGAACATCAAATGACTTGCAGTATGGACAACAAAAATGAACAGAAATGCTCGCTGTCTTACACTTTGGGCAATAAATGACCTTGTCGAAGAGCTTTCTCTCAAGTATTCCAGCTTCACAGAGCCTATTTAAGAAGGCCTCTACATGCTGGGCGCCACCAACTATCGCCTCGACTGTAGGATAACGATACCCAAGTGTAGCGTCAAAAACCGGCTGAAGCTCGCTGATTTCGCCAGTCAGAAACCTGTCTAGGAAGACCTGTGTATCATGGTCCTTGTAGAGTTCTAATCGCTCTAACCTGCTAGTTTTCAACGTATTCTTCCCTATCTGGCTCTTCTTAGTAAACCAGACTTCATGCATTCTTACTTTATAACATTTGTTTACTTCGGAGTGAAAATCAGTGCGTCAACTCTCCAAGCTTCTCAGGAGCCTTTTTCTGCCTCTTTTTGGGTTTATGGTCAGGTTGTATGTGAAGGTCAGTTCATCGTAGAGATATTGCCACTGGCCAGCTGTTGTCAAAGTGTGGATTGATCGGGTCGATCCATGTTCTCCACCATAATGCTGTCAGGTTTGCGTACTTCATTCCCCATGACCATTGGAGTTTGTCATTTGAGTGTGTTAGTGAGATTGTTTCGGTTTTGCTGTTGAGAGCTGGGAGTGCGGCGTTTAGGGTGGTCAGATCGAACCCCACGCTGAAGGACGCCCAAAGGGTGTCGTTAATGTCAGGTGAGTCGGGGTAAGCTGAGTTGCCAGTTTCGTTGAAGGCTAGCAGCATGAGGAAGGTTGAAGCCAAAAGCACGTCGCGTGTGTGGTTATCGGTCTTGTAATGCATGATTAAGGATTGCATGGGTATTCTGAATGATACGGGTTCTCCAAATGTCACGTTATCCAATCCAGCATAGAACAGTTTCAGTCCGCTTGTGTTGATGTAGTTCATGTACAAATAGGTGTGGTAATCACTTGGTGGTGACTCTAGTCCGTTAAGGGCGGCGTAGGCTCTTGCATAGTCCATATAGTCAACTGTTTTTGAGAAGCTTTCAAGCAAAAAGTCATCCTTGAGCAAGGTGCCTGCATTGACTGTCGGCGATATGACGCTCGCTGATACTATGCTCGTCAGCAATATTGCGAGAAGCTGCTTGATTTTCATAACATCCTCTTCTGTCTTGTTTTAAGATGATTGAACTTGTATCATTTATCAAAATAGCACGAATTTCAATCAGCAAGCACTCCAAAGAACACTTGTGTACAGTGACAAAAACCACGCGTTGACTGGAAGATCATCGAATGGGGATGTTTTGAATCTCTCTGGCCTCGTTTGCATCATCAACTGTAGGCTTGGCTTGGGCACGTCGATGTTTAGCAGTGCTTTGTGAACGTTATTGCCGCTATTCTTATAAATCGAGAACTGAGAGTGAATCCTTATGCAGGCAGAAATCGGAATCATTGGTGGAACTGGCTTCTGCGATCCGAAACTATTCAAGAACGCTGAGGAAACAAAGGTGCACACACCATACGGTATGCCTTCTGATTCAATTACGATTGGAGACTTGAAAGGGAGACGCGTAGCGTTTCTACCGAGACATTCAAGAAAACACACGATAAGACCGACTGACGTCAATTCAAGAGCAAACATATTCGCCTTGAAGAAACTTGGTGTCCAAAGAATACTTGCACCTTCAACGGTTGGTTCTCTGAAAGAGGAATTCAAACCAGGAGATATTGTATTCGTTGACCAATTCATAGACCGGACAACTAGACGAGAACAGTCATTCTACTCAGGAAAGCGAGTGTGTCACATATCAGTAGCCGAACCAATGTGCCCCGAACTAAGGCGAGTTCTGATAAAAGCAGCCGACGCCGTGAGCATCAGCACTCATGATGCTGGCACCTATGTTTGCATAGAAGGGCCAAGATTCTCCACAAAGGCGGAATCGAGATTGTTTAGGACTTGGGGGGCAGACGTCGTGGGCATGACTCTTGTTCCAGAATGCATTCTTGCTCGAGAGGCTGAGATATGCTATTCTTCAATTGCGACAGTTACTGACTACGACGTTTGGAAGGATCATCCAGTCAGTGCAGATGAAGTTGTGAAGACTATGAGGGCGAATGTCGAGAAAGTCAAGAGCATAATTGCTGAAGCAATCCATAATATGCCGAAAGAAAGAAGATGCGAGTGTAAGAGCGCATTACAGAAAGCACTAGTATGATTGCAAGGAAATGAGTGATGGAACATTGGATCTCAAATCGAAAATAAGACGAATACCAGAATTCAAGGGCGTAGTCTTCTGGGACATAACTCCGCTTCTTAAAGACAAGCATGCTTTCAAAGAATGCATCAGACAGATGGCTGAGCATTGTTGGGGTAAGGATATAGACGTTGTAGTTTCGAGTGAGGCTAGAGGTTTCATATTAGGGGCAGCACTAGCTTATGAGCTTGGAGTAGGTTTTGTTCCTATAAGAAAGAAGGGAAAACTACCTTCAAAGGCAGTGAACCTCACTTATCAAAAAGAATACGAATCCGACACAATTGAGATTCACGAGGACTCTATCGAGCCTGGTCAGAAGGTTCTGCTCATTGATGATCTATTGGCGACTGGTGGCACAATCAAAGCTAATGCTGAACTGGTTGAAAGGTTAGGCGGAGAAATCGTTGGCATGGGTTTCTTGATCGAGCTGGGGTATCTCCACGGAAGGGAGATCCTTGGGGACAAGTACGAGGCATTCTCAATCATAAACTACGACACTCCTAATGGATAATTCGTGCTATTTCATTCACTGGCTGCTACGTCAGGTGCTTCAGTGTATGTAAACGATTTTCCAAGAAAGGCATGCGCGTTATTCACAAAGTATGCCATATTGGTGGTAACATAACCGAGAATGGAGATATCTCGCGATTTCTCCTTTTTCTTTAGCCCATGCTATTCTCTTCCACTGATGTCTTCAGAGACAACTGGGACCGCAAACTCGCGTGTCACTGCTTATATTCGTGTTTTCCATGGCACTTGAGAGATGAAACCGTTCAGTAGTCTGAAGAGTCGTTGCTCGTTCATCCACGGCAACTTCCTTCAGCATCCGCATTTCTGACTTGCTGAAAGCGTATTGTGCACGTGCAGTTTTCATAGAGTTTCATAAATAAAGGAAAAACTATATACGCATTTCAACAATGTGAAACAGAATCACAGCACCGTCCATCGAAGGGGTCTGGATTCAGATAATAACGTATCGGTAACACGTGTCCTTTAGGTGCGATGCCGATATGTCCACGCGCACAGTTTGAAGTCGCAAATAGCCACCTCAATTCTACAGGTTCTGGCCGTCACGTGCGCTAGAACTAACACGCCTACCATACTGTAGTTAGGGCAGGTTGTAACTGCGTAGAGGTGGCGACGTCTCCCGCAAAACCCCCCCTTTTTTCTTTGTTGCGATTGTAGCTTAGTCATGCGATTTTAGAGGCTTTTTGTATATTTCTTCTCGCCATTTCCGTTCCCAACTTGCCCATCCAGTTTTTACAAGTCCTTCTCTCAGGTCAGGCCTTTCGGCAACCCATTCCAGCAGCGTCCAGAAGCGTCTCTTGTCTTGCAGTATTTCCTCTGGAACGCCTACCTCAACACACCATTTAACGTAGCCTCTTTGAACTATCTCTTGCAGTTGGCCGGTGATTTCTACTTTCTCAACCTTGAATCCTCGTTCTCTCAAGTGACCATGTACGCTGGATAAAACATATCCTGAGCAAACCTTGAAGTGCGTTTCCTCATTAGGCTGCATGACCTCGACGATTTCGTCGGCGATTTTCACTGCGTCAACCAAGTATTTCTTGTTCTCGAAGTTTGGCGGCTGAAAGGATGAAGTGGGGATTCTCCGTTCCATGCACATTGGGTTCGGAGGTTTAAGCGCCCCTACTACCACACCTAATAGGAGGTCGCCCCATCCAGCGTCATCAATCAAAATCTCATTTGGAGAGAAAAACTGTTCAAGCGCCAACCAATCACCCAAGATACAGATACGCTATAGGGCGCACTTATTTTTCTGGTTTTCGACCATGCAAGCTTTTCCAAACTTGCTGTTGATATGGCTTGTTCGTAGGCTTCTTTTGTGCCGAATGGGAGATGACATGAGAAGCTCTTAAGGAAAAGAAAGTGAGTCTATGGGTTTATCCAGAGTCTATGGATGTATGTTGAAGGCGCCGAGGGTGGGATTTGAACCCACACCATAGTGGAGAAGTCACCCGCAACTCCCCTTTTTCCTGTCTTTTGTGGTTGAATGTTGGTTTTGTTCTGAGTGTTTGTGTGGTTTTGGAGGGGTTGCTTTTGGGTATTGATTCTGTGTTCATAAGTGTTTAATCAGGAAAAAGACATCAAGGACAACGTTACTGATGCGCGTGCGTGTAGTGGAATGTATGAAAAGTGATTTGCATGGTTGAATCTGTTGTTCAGTCACATGCCGAGATAGTTATCGGTTCCACAGAGAAGAAGCTGATTCGTGTCTTGCACGTTGACGACGAGCTTGGCTTGTTGAAGGTTGCGAAGCAATGCTTGGAGTTGCAGGGCCCGTTTCACGTTGACACTGCATGCTCTGTTGAAGAAGCCTTGAACAAGCTGAAGGAGCAAGAGTACGACGCAGTCGTCTCAGACTATCAAATGCCTGGGAAAGACGGGCTTGAATTTCTGGAAATGCTGAGAAAGAACGGAAACACTATCCCA
>JALHSQ010000096.1 GCA_022865885.1 Candidatus Bathyarchaeota archaeon
ATAGGTGTCGAAGTGGTAATGAGTAAGAGAGAGGACGTAAGAAAGGTTCAACTTACTGGAAAATCAACATATATCGTTTCCCTCCCGAGGAAGTGGGTTGGCGAAGTTAATCTCAAAAAGGGAGAGGCGCTAACCATCCTTGAACAAAACGACAAATCACTCGTTCTAGTTCCCAAAGGAGTGAAGAGACACGAAAAAATCACCGAGATCTCGATAAATCTCTCTTTAAAAGATAAGACAAGTTCTATAATCAGGAAGATAATAGCTCTCTACCTCGTGGGATATAATATAATACGCTTGAAAACAAAGGAAGATAGAATACCACTCGAACAACGCGACAAGCTCAAAGATTTTATTAGGAGAATGCTCGTAGGCACAGAGATAATATCAGATTCAAAAAATGAAATGGTCCTCAAAGTTCTTCTGAGCTACCCTGAACTATCAGTTGCAGATGCGTTGAGGCGGATATCCATAATTGCTATCTCCATGCAGAAAGATGCAATAGCCTCTCTTAGAGAACTTAATCATGAACTAGCTGAAGAAGTCGTTAAGACCGACGACGAGGTTGATCGTTTCAGCTTTTACATTATTCGACAGTTGAAGGCAGCAGTAGAAGATGAAAGGATAATCAAGGAAATCGGCCTTGACAATCCAAGAGACTGTCTGGGTTATAGATTAATAACTAAAAGCGCTGAAAGAGTAGCTGACCACGCTGTAAGCATAGCACAAAATGTGCTAACAATTGGAAAACATATCGATGATGAAACGTTCAGAGTTTTAAACGACTTGAGTTCCATGACAACATTAGAGTTCGAAGGCTCCATAAACTCTCTTTTTGCAAAGAACTATTCCCTCGCAGACGAGATTATAGATAGGAAAGGTCACGTTGAAGAGTACGAAAACGGAGCCATTAAACAGATTTTGGGTAAAAAATTTGATGCCGAAACAACATCTAGCCTGAGATTAATCGTTGAAAGCTTGAAAAGAACCGCTGAATATGGAAGCGACATCGCTGAAGTCGTCTTGAACTTGACAGTATTCCAAAAAGAATGAAACAAACTAGAATAACGACAAAAATAATAAATAAGTCCCACGTAACCAGATATGCATTAATTAGGTGAAAACAATGGGGAAAGCATCCAAAGGTCTTTACAGCGCACGTAGCCTTCAGCAGAAGCGTAAACATTTCAGATGGAAATATCGATACTATAAGCGGCGAGCACTAAGATTAGACATCAAGATAGATCCACTTAGAGGTGCTCCAATGGGTCGGTGCATAGTCCTCGAGAAAGTAGGTGTGGAGAGCAAACAGCCTAACAGTGCTATAAGGAAATGCGTTCGTCTCCAAATTATAAAGAATGGTAGGCAGGTGACGGCTTTTCTACCCGGTGATGGTGCCCTAAATTATGTTGATGAACACGATGAAGTCATGATCTGCGGAATAGGCGGAAGTAGAGGCCGCTCTATGGGTGACATTCCAGGTGTCCGATATATAGTTACCAGTGTGAATGGTGTTTCCCTGAAATCACTCATTCTAGGAAAAGTTGAGAAGCCTCGTCGTTAACCACTAATCCAAAATATACCTTCTATTAAATTAAACTAGCTAAGTACAGGTTTAGGTTTCGCCAACTAAGAT
>JALHSQ010000097.1 GCA_022865885.1 Candidatus Bathyarchaeota archaeon
GAAAATTATTAAAGCACTATTACGCATATCATACCTTCTGGGAACATAAATGCCGAAAAAAGAAAAACCGTTAACTAAGAAAGAGCGAGACGAGAAAAGGAAAAAACATAAGGAAAAGCAAAGCAAAACACAGACTTCTTAAGCCCCAAGAAAGAGCTTTGCAAAACTCTTTTTCTCTTTTTACTAAAGTTGGCTTCTTTAATGAATGGAAGAAAGACGCGTCTGTTTTGGATATTATTGGCTTCCTCCATTAATGCGAAGGAAATATTTTTTAGTTTGTTTATTTATCGTTAATTTGTAGTTGAGATTTATGCCGAGTGTAATGAAACGTAAACAGAAGAATACTCAAATCGCACAACAGAAAAAGATAGAACGGGATAAAGAAGCGAAAAAGAAACAGTTGAGACAGCAACTTCCTGCTAAGGGCAAGAAACGTTAAAGCCACTAAAGAAGCTATGGTAACCATCTAGAAGCTTATACCTAGAAGTCAACTAGCGCGCGCTTTCTATCAGGCTGTGGAATTTCAGCTTTTCTTCTTTCGTGGTAACCAACCAGCCAGCCAAGCAATACCACCAACGGCAGCGAGGATTCCAAAGACCAAAAGCCAGATCAAAAGGAGCCACGGTACGCTCGCGGTCAAGCCCTGAGCCAAGAGATAGACCAGAATGCCGACGCCTGCAATAATGCACAGCAGAAGCCCAAGGATCATCCAGCTATGTTTCATTCGACTGACTCACCCCCTGAGACTCATATCAAACCATACTCCTAGATGCCATAATAATACTTGTGTTCCTTCTGTCACGCGCGCTGTTACTGACTAAACTTCAAGACACCCTCAGACTATAGTGATGACGCAGAAATTTAGTACCTCATTCTAGAGACACCAGTAAGTATTAGGTCGCGCGCGCGATTGAAAAAGCTATTTATACCTACAGACTGCACACCGTTGTCTGGAGAGTTCTGATATGTTCTTTCTGCAAACCGCAAGACATTCAGCTGAAAGCTGTCCAATACACAATGAGAAAGTCAAAAAAGTAATGTCTGATCTCATGAGCCATATGGAGAAACTGACGAAGAAACACGGGATCAAAGTGGTCGGAGGCTGGGCTTCAATACCAGAGCACCTGTCAGTGATGGTCTACGATGCTCCAAGCATGGAAGCTATCCTAAAGTTGTCGATGGAACCAGAAGTAATGGCTTGGATAAGCTACAACACAACTGAAACCAGACCAGTAATGACAATCGAAGAAGCCATGAAGCTGCTCTAATAGGACAGAAACCTATTTTCCTCCCTTTTTCTATTCTATAGCGCGCGATTTGACAACAAGAAATGCCCAGAAAAATACAAGAAAGGGACAATAAATTGAGAAAGATAACGATTTTAGCAATTGCAACTTTGGTACTATCAATGGTTTTTCTTATCTTAACAAACGCGTTTTTTTGAGATATCTATGAGACTTACAGACGAATTCTACAGCAATTTCCAATATCATCATGATCATTTAAATGTAGATCCTGGAGTCTATTTTCCTGAGCCATACCATTCTTTGTTTGAACTCTTTTTGTTTTCATCAATTGCCACCTGTGCCATTTTTGTTTGCATTTCGATCTACATCTGTGTGAAATACATCGAGATGAGAAAACAATCAAAAGAGGAGTCCAGAAAAGAGTAGTGATTCTTGAAGGGCGCGCGTATAGAACAAATGAACCATCAGGCTCTAGTGATGATGTAGAAGTTTAGTACCTCATTCTAAAGACACCAGCAAGTATTCGGTTTAAACTTCTCGGTTTTCTCTCCCCTGAAAACCGTCAACCATGCCAGCCATGATGCTTAACAGGATGGCGTCTCTCGTCAAAATCCTTCAGGAAATTCGCCAGAATGCGACCCACCAGCACCCTTAAGGATTCCTTAGAGGTGCCCTATAAGTAAGAATTCCGTAATAGAGAATGGCTTGATGTGAGAACATGATGCAAACAGACCAACCCAACCAAGATGCAAAAGCAGAAGAAAACACACAGGGTAAAACAGAAAACACAATAACAAATCAAAACCAAAACACACAAAAATTACTAAGGATAATGACGGGTTACACCCAACACACCAGCCACAGCGAAACCCACCATCTACTTGGGTTTTCTGAAGAGCATAGTGTCTTCAGGAGTCGTACAGACATAGCTTAACGCCGGCGACAAGTAAATATCATAGATATTGATTCTTGGTTAGTATACCTTATTATCAACGGAACAAACACTTCAAATCTCAGCCGTTTAGAAAAGAAAAGGGGGTCAACATGGACCAAGAAGGAAAGGAAGAATATACCGAATTCCTCAACCTCATAATGATATTCATTTCTATGCTTAGTGAGAATGGCAAATTGATCACCAAAATGGGAGAAATAGAGAAAAGATTCCCGAACGAATTCAAGATGATGAAAGAGTTCTCTCCAGAGAAACTTGATGCTTTTGTGGAAAAGGCGCCGCCAGAAATTGCGGGCCTGTTCCTGAAAATAATGCTCAGGGCGGCGGCTATAGGACCGAAGACTAACAGAGCAATGGAACTGCCGGCTGAAGGAAAACTCGAGCTTGGGAAGCAGATAAATGAGCTCGTAAAAGATCTGGAGATCCTCTTGAAAAAAGTTGAAGAGGAGAGCAAGAAATGAGCCTGGAACCACAACAGCTGTTTTCGGGTTTATGGTCATCAATCAGAGAAGGACTCATCTCGATGTTTTTCCCCTCTGATTGGCTGCACCCAATAGAAAAGGCAGCACAGTACATTTCCACAAAGTTCGAACAGAATATTGTTTTGGAAACAGACATGCTTCTAAAGCAAACAACGCTGAAAACCATCATAGGACCGGAAGATCATTATCAGAGACTATACCTCAGATCTCTTGCAGGTCTTCCTGCGATTCCCAAAACCATTAGTGAAAACCATACAAACGTGACAGATCTCAAAGGTTGCTTGTCTTGGGTCTCAAAAGGCAAAATCGATGTAACAGAACTTATCCGAGAAATCCGGGATAGTTAATGACAGATTCCTCACCAGTGAGAATCTATCCGGATACCAACATCCTTGTTTCGTATTCATTGGGTGACTCGGACGAGAACTTTGGGCTTGCCGAGAAACTGTTCGAGGAAGTCCAGAGTAACAAGTACAAGATGGTGGTCTCAAATTTCACCCTGATGGAGACTCTGCATGCACTTCGAACAATAGTCACAAGGATGAAATATCAAGAGCTTGACAACAGCCCATCGCAAGGCGATTTGATTCAAGTCGCAAACTCAAAACCTTTCGAAGAAACTGTATACAAAGAGAGTATGAAGGCCTTCAGCACGATCATTGACAAGATAACGAGAGATACACATCATTTCAGTTTTGAGCCAGACGGCTTAACATACCCAAACGAAACATTTGCGGCAGGTCTCCAGTTGCTGTTGGCAACCAAAGGGTCTTTTCGTGTATACAGGTCTCGTTGCCAGAAATGCAACAGCTATATTAAATGCTCTTCCTGCGGAGTCGATAGCGAGATTGTTTTTAAGGAAGCAAATGCCCCTGATCTGGTTCACCTATTGATATCAGAAAGGCTGGGGTGCAAAGTGTTTTTCACTATGGACAAATACTTCGCAAACATACCCATTAAAGATGGACGAGTGAAGATAGAAGTACTGGCAAAGTGAGCGAGCTACAATTAAGCCTGTTAAAGTTCGCTTTTCCCAAAACAGATAGAAAAAAGAGGATCTGCGGGAGACGTCGCCACTTTTGGTGAGGTTGCTACCAAAACGCCAGCCCTCTTGTAGAAATTAATCTATCTATCCATATGGTTACCTCATGTATCACTTCGTCTTGGAGTACTCACCCCAACATTTTCGCAACCGCTTGCCCAACGACCAACACGCCAAAGTTAGCACCTGAAAGGTTGTAACGCTGTTTCGTCTTTTTCTCCTTCGAAATTCGTCAAATGAATGCAATAGTCTTATACGTTGCAGCCAGTCATCGTTAAAGAAGTGTACTTGGCTAACAGTACAAAGGGGCTCTGTCATGATTAAGGATTTGACGGCGTTCTATTCCAAAAATGCACAGGGCATGAAGCGTTCCGAGATTAGGGAACTCCTCAAAATCTCTCGCATTCCTGGCATGATTTCTTTTGCTGGAGGTCTTCCTGCTTCGGAGACATTTCCTGTCAAGGAGCTTGAGGAGATATCCTGTGAGATACTGCGGCAGAAAGGCGCGACAGCTCTTCAGTATGGTACGACAGAGGGAGAGGCTGTATTACGCGAGGAAATTAGCAAATGGATGATGCGTGAAAAATCAACGATTAGACCAGAGAACATTCTGGTTACTGCAGGCTCCCAGCAAGGTCTAGACATAGTCTCGAAGGTCTTCCTTGACCCGAGGGACATCGTGGTTATGGAGCTGCCCAGCTACATAGGTGGCTTGCAGGCTTTCGCTTCCTACCGAGCCAAGATGATCGGGGTTCCACAGGACGACGACGGAATGAGGATGGACCTACTGGAGAACTTGCTGACCAAACTCGCTGACACAAATAAGAAACCCAAGTTTATCTACGTGGTACCCGACTTCCAGAACCCTTCAGGAGTCACCCTCTCACTGGAACGGCGAAAGAAGCTCCTGGAGTTGGCGTATCATTACGAGGTTCCGATTCTCGAGGACAGCCCCTATCGAGACCTTAGGTTTAGGGGAGAACCAATCCCGGCCATTTACAGCTTGGACAAGCAGAGTCAGGTCATAGCATTGGGCACGTTTTCCAAGATACTCTGTCCCGGCCTGAGGCTGGCTTGGATTATGGCTCCTTCGGAATGGATGGATCGAATGGTGGTTGCCAAACAGGCCATGGATCTCTGCTGTCCAACGTACAACCAGCTGATAGTGGCCGAATTCATGAAGCGCGGGTTGATGCGGAAACAGGTTGAGAACATCCGCAATCTATACGGCAGGAAAGTTGAAGTCATGCTCGCAGCCTTGAAGAAACACATGCCCAAGGGGGTTACATGGACGAACCCTGAAGGCGGACTTTTTCTCTGGGTAAGGCTGCCCAAACACATAAGCGCAAATGATCTGCTGCCCAAGGCCATAGCAAACAAAGTAGCCTATGTAATCGGATCAGCCTTCCACTGTAGCGGCAAAGGACAGAATACCCTGCGGCTAAACTTCTCCTATCCCACAGAACAGCAAATAGACGAAGGAATCCAACGACTGGCCAAGATGATACGAGAGAACATGTAATGCATGCAACAGTGAAATACGGAACACCCGCATATTCGGAGAAAAAGAGCAAGAGACATGCGCTGCAATTAGGTGCGAGCACCACGTGGTTACAACCGACACGTCAGTCTCACGAAAAACGCGTATTCCCCACTTGAGCCTCCTTGTCGGATCACGCAAAATCAGCAAAACCTATATTGACAGACGAATCAGGAATTGGATGGCACGCGAACTATGGCAAACAATGACGATTACGTGCTGAAAGTGTCAAACTTAAGCCTGAAGCTTCAGAACCAGAAAATCTTGGACAATGTAAGCTTCAAGCTGAAAAGAGGAACGACCTTGGCTGTTGTCGGACCCAACGCCGCTGGAAAAACCATGCTGTTTAAAACACTGCTGAACCTCGTACCTTATTCTGGGCAAGTCGAATGGGCAAAAGGGGTTAAGATAGGATATGTTCCACAAAACATCGCCGTGGATGATATTCCGATCTCTGTGAAGGACTTCTTGTCATTCAAGAATCAAGTGAGTGTGGAAAATTCTCTTAGTCCTGTGAGACTCAGCAACAAGAGCGTAGCAGATAAGACTCTCGGTCTTCTATCAGGAGGACAGCTTCGGAGAGTGCTGATTGCGTGGGCTCTGGCTGATAACCCGAACGTTCTTTTGTTTGATGAACCGACAACCGGTGTCGATCATGATAGCGAAGAACCAATTTTCATAACGCTTGATGAGTTGAAGAGGAAGAACAATATAACAATACTTCTGATCACTCATGACGTGCACATTGTAAGGGAATATTCAGACTATTTGCTGGCCCTGAACAGATGCGTCACGTTCTTTGGTAAATCAAAGGAAATAATGAATCCGTCAATTCAGAAAATAATTTACGGGGAGACAGTGTGCGCTGGAACACCTGACGAGGAAACGTGATCCCGCATGTCAGAAGCATTGACGCTTAGCCTTTTGATAGGAGTTTCCGTGGGCGTTTCTGCCGGCTACTTGGGCTCTCTAATGGTTCTCAAAAAGATGGCACTTGTCGGTGACGCCCTTTCGCACGTAGCGTTGCCTGGTCTCGCGCTTGGAATCTTGTTCAATTTCAACCCTTTCATAGGAGCCTTCGCGTTCCTGTTTGTCTCTGCCATCATCATTTGGCATCTAGGCAGGGTCACCAAGCTGCCTTTCGAAACAATCGTCGGCGCAATGTTCACCCTCGCTCTTGCGATAGGCATATTGATCATACCTGAACCTGAACTCCTTGAGGCGCTGTTTGGAGACATTACGAAAGTAACTATCATAGAAACAGTAGTTGCCGTAGTCGTCTCGATAACTGCAATAATCTTGACGAAGACAATCTACAGGAGGCTCGTGTTGGGCATGATTTCAGAAGAACTAGCAGTCTCGAAGGGTATCGATGTTAGTAAAACAAATCTGCTTTATCTCTTGCTGGTGTCTCTTGTCGTGGCTGTCGGCATCAAGATCGTAGGAACCCTTCTAGTCGGTTTCCTAGTAATCGTTCCGGCCGCGGCAGCCAAGAACGTGAGCGCTGATCTATCCAAGTACGCAATATTGAGTGCTGTTTTTGGAGCAGTCAGCACTTGTGGTGGAATTCTCTCCTCAAGCTACTTGAACTTGCCCACCGGGCCCTTCGTGGTCTTCTCCGGAATCATAATTTTCTCGGCAACTGTCTTGGCAAAGTGGAAAGCAAAATAAAACTAGGACACTGCACACTCGAAATCGGATAACTAGCATGACGATTAATTAACCAAACACAAGTAGTATCTTTTGTACTGTTCGCATTGTTGAGCGCGCACTTGAAAGGGTGCATGTTGGCGTCTCCTCATAATCTTACTTTTCTGAAAAATCAGAAATATTTAAATATTCAGAGAATTACTTCTTTCTAAGGTGATTATAATGACTAGTTGTGGTGAAGGCTGTAGAGTTGATGCCGTGATTACAATGGACTCCAAAGGCCAGATACTTCTCCCTAAGGACATAAGAGACAAAGCAGGCCTCAAGCCGAATGACAAACTGGCAGTTGTAGGCTGTGAAAAAGACGGAGAAATATGCTGTATCATGATGATCAAAGCAGAAAGACTAGGAGATGCCGTGAGCAAAATGCTCGGTCCGCTACTTAGAGACGTGATCAAGTAGGAGGTGGCATTATGGAAGAAGAGAAAGTAAAAAAAATGGTCCGGAAGGGCTACGCGGAAATCGCCAAGAAAAATACATCCTGCTGTGACCAATCAGCTTCCTGCGGCTGCACAGCTGAGACAAGCGAAGAAATCAGTAGAAAAATAGGCTACAGCGAAGAAGAGCTAAATTCTGTTCCCAACGGCGCTAACCTGGGTCTCGGATGCGGCAACCCCATTGCACTAGCCTCTCTGAAAAACGGGGAAACTGTTCTTGATCTCGGCTCAGGCGGTGGATTTGACTGTTTTCTGGCAGCCAACAGAGTTGGCAAAAAAGGCAAAGTAATTGGCGTAGACATGACGCCCGAAATGATTGACAAAGCAAGAGAAAACGCCAAGAAAGGCAAATACGAAAACGTCGAGTTCAGACTCGGAGAGATTGAGAATCTGCCCGTGGCAGACAATACAGTTGATGCCGTAATCTCTAACTGCGTCATCAACCTTTCACCAAACAAGAAACGCGTGTTTGAAGAAGCCTTCAGAGTTCTAAAACCAAACGGCAGACTAATGGTATCAGACATCGTACTGTTGAAGGAACTCCCAGAAATCATAAAAAAGAACATTCAAGCTTACATCGGATGCCTTTCGGGCGCCGAAATGAAGGACCAATATATGCAACTGATAAGACAAGCTGGCTTCCGAGAAGTCAAGATCGTTGAAGAAAACCACTTCCCCGTCGAATACATGCTTAATGATCCTACGGCAAAAGCAATCATCAAAGCATCAGGAATCCCCGATAGAAAAGTCAAGGAAATCGCAAACTCTGTAGCAAGCGTAAAGGTCTCCGGAATCAAGTCAAAAAACTGATCCACACGATAACCATCGAAAGACCTAGCTGACTATTAACGAAAACGCGCATAGTCCACGATTCGGGATCAAACACAAGCTGACTGCGTAGTCGTCTAAAGTACCACCAGTCTCTATTTCTTGAGCGAAAATAGCAAGTCTCTCATTTTTCTCCGCATTTCCTGTTGTCTGGAAAATTCCTCATCTGACATCGAAAGAATATCTACATATTCTTTAACAGTCAATCTCGCCACGAAATCCAAATCGCAATCAGTCGCGGAGGGGGAGAAGACGAGTCTTCCAACAATTCCGTCAGGTAAAGCAACAGGTGCAACGAACGATTTCTATAGTCATCATACAACTGAAGAAGCGAGTGGTTATCCTATGTCTGGGTGTGTTATGAGAATTCGACGTATTGATTTAATGATTTCCTGTATGTTCTGACAAGCAATATCAGAAAGGCCACCATTAGAATCGTGATTGTAGGAATGCCTAATAGTGGCTCGAGCAGGAAGAAGAATCCTTGCCATGGACTTATCCCAAAAGCAGTAGTTATGCCAACTACACCTAGCACGATTCCAAGTTCCCTCTTTTCAGGCTTCCTCTTTTGATGCCTGACAGTCTCCCTCGCAATAGCAGGATTTTTACCCGCTTGTCTCATGTAAGCATACTCAGAAAGGGGCAAGGCACTCACCACACCTATTCCCATCAAGACAACTGGCACACCAAGAGAAAACAGAAACAGCAGGTTCTTCATCAACTCAGTAGGGAAAACCTCGTAGACAAGAGCAAGCACGGCGTAACATGTCGAGAAAACACACGTGACGATCAGATATATGCAGAACCAAGCAAGAATCGCCATTCCTGTGGATGCGCTCATTTTCTTCCAAATAGTTGGTAATGAGGCGTCTCACTTAAAAACAGTGAACCTTGTCCCATCGAGGTAGTTGAATACCTGAAACAAGGAAAACAGGGAAGACCATTCATAGCGCCAACAAGACCACATATGAGGCTGAAGAAAAAGAAGAGGCTTAAGTCGCAGTCATTTCATTTATTGTTTCAACGGCTTTCTCGATCAGAACTGTCTTCTGCTCCCTTCTAGCCAAGTCTCTAATTGCAACTGTCCCTTCCTTGAGCTCCCGCTCACCAATAATAACTGCATAATTCATCTTCCTCCTGTTCGCGTCTTCCAATGCCTTTGCCATCTTTCGTCCCATAATCTCAATTTCAACAGCCAACCCCGCTTCTCTAAGCATCTCCGCGATTTTCAAGGCTTCAGCTTTCGATTGTTCATTTATGGGAATAACCACGCCACTCTTTCTGTCCTCTGTCCCAAGCGGAATCTTTTGCTGTTGAATTGCCATCATTATCCTGTCTATTCCATGAGCCACGCCTACAGCAGGAGTCGATTCACCTCCAAACAATTCGATAAGTCGATCATATCTTCCCCCACCGCCTAGCGCAATACTCAAGGTGGGTATGTAGACTTCGAAAATCATCCCCGTATAATACTCTAGACCCCTTGCGAAGCCCGCATCCACATTCAGGGTTATTTTGCAACCACTCTTCGAGATAAGCTCAAGAATCTGGCGAAGGTTCTCTGTCGCAACGATTGCGTTTTCATAGTCAAACACGCATGCTCTCATCAAATCCACAACATTTGAGTCGGCTTTGCCTTTCAACTCCACCAATTGGCGAAGGACTCTCAAACAGTTTTCCGGTGCACCAGTATCTTGAACAACTTTAAAGGCGTCATCGTATTCCTTCTTATCCATTAACTGCATGACTTGATTCTGCACTCTATCATCAAGTCTTTCTTGATTGAATATTCCACGCAACACGCCAACGTGACCTATCTTGAACGTGAAATCCTTTAATCCTGCATTTTCCATCAGGCTGTTCGTCAACAGCAAGATTTCAGCATCTGCTTCCGGCCTGTTTGAACCCATCAACTCGAAATTTGATTGCCAAAACTCCCTATATCGACCACGTTGAGGCTCATCATAACGGTAAACGCTACCTACACAAAACAGCCTGAAGGGCTTAGGCTGATCCAGAAAACTTGCTGCAACAAGCCGCGCAACAGAAGCAGTAAACTCTGGACGCAACGCAACATCGCGATCACCAAGATCCTTGAAGGCAAACATACGCGACCTGACTTCCTCGCCTGCCTTCACAGACAAAAGCTCATATGACTCCACAATCGGCGTTATAATCTCCTTGTATCCGTAAAGCGTAGCTACCTTTCTAGCTCTATCTTCGACGTACCTCAATAGTTGAGCCTCGTCAGCCAGAAAATCCCTCATCCCACGGACAGTTTTAAACCTTGACATATCCACACGCTCCGCTAAGCTAGAGTTAACCGCGAAACAGAATAGTAAACTACCTCTCCTCTACGATTCATAACAGCTAGCACCAAGTCCTTCTTAAGGCTCTGACACTGCTGCATAACATTAGTCAATTCCCCAAGTGAAATAGGCTTACCCTCTTGGATACTCAGAATCAAGTATTTCGCAGTGTCCTTGCTATACTCTCCCCTTTCATAAACCCGAAAATCGACACCTGAGCCAAAACCCTCTCTAACAACGTATCCACGACTTCTCAAATCGCGATAAGCCAAGTATTCTGCCCAAGCATTTTCGTCCAGACTCTTGTATCGTTGTAGAATAGCCTGAAAATCCATCTTGTGGCCTTTCTTATCCTCAACTTCAAGCATGCTTTTGTCCATAAGATACAGAGCTTCGTAGAACGACAGCAAGAGCCTGTCATCTTCAACAACTCCATACCCCCGAGAAGAAAGCTCGTCAATATTCTGCTTTCTGCATATCTCGACGCCTTTCTCTGCAAGCAAGCCTTTGATCCTAGACTCAAGATTCTCCGACGTATTATGTTTCTCCTCTTCCACATAATCCCCTTCCGGCACGACGTTTCCTTTATTTACTGTGACAGGGCTTAAATTTACGGAAATCCTCCTTATATAAAATGCCGTTTTCGCAGATGACAGCAGTAACATAATCAAGAGGAGTCACGTCGAAAGCAGGGTTAAGAACCTCAACTCCCTCAGCAGCGATCCTTTGCGAACCGATATGTGTAACCTCTTCTGATTCTCTCTCTTCGATAGCAGCTTCTGAGGACTTGATGGTTAAGTCAAAAGTGGATCTTGGCGCAGCAACGTAGAACGGAACGCCATGCTCCTTGGCCAAGACTGCGATCGTGAACGTCCCGATCTTGTTGATAACGGCGTCTTGTACAATCCTGTCAGCACCAACGATCACCTTGTCCACCATTCCCCTGTGCATTACATATCCCACCATGTTGTCAGTAATCAAAGTGACTGGAATACCGTCGCGTTTGAGTTCGTAAGCAGTTAATCTTGCTCCCTGCAGTTTTGGCCGAGTCTCAGTCGCAATAACCCTCACTTTCTTTCCTTGTTCCCAACATGCCCTAATCACGCCTAAAGCCGTACCATACGCAACAGTTGCCAAGGCTCCTGCATTACAATGCGTCAGAACAACATCTCCATCCACGAAAAGCTCTGCACCGTACTTGCCCATCGAACGATTTGCATCAACATCCTCCTCAGCTATCTTCTGAGCCTCTTCAACAACAAGAGCAGCTAGATCCTTCAATTCTCCAGAAAAACCCTTAACCTTGACCAGAATTCGATCTAATGCCCAAAACAAGTTGACTGCTGTCGGACGAGTCTTCCTTATGATCTTTGCCGCACTCTCTAACTCATCGGTAAGTTCTTCTTTCTGTCTCGCCTTTGAATGATAAGCCGTTAACGCTAATGCAAATGCTGCAGCCACACCCAGTAGTGGCGCTCCTCTTATCTTCATCGTGCTTATCGCTTCAGCCACATGTTCGCAGCTTCGCATCTCAACAAAGGCTTCCTCGTTAGGAAGCTTGGTCTGATCTATCGTTACGACTACACCATTACGCCACTCTATCGTCCGCACGCTCCTACTCCGCATAAAACGCCTTCTGTAAGAGTGCTCTAGGCTCCTGAGGATATTCTAGGACGGGCTGTGTGCTAATTCAATAGCGTGTGCCTGAATCGTAAGGTGCCTTAACGTACGTGATTACCTCTATGGGGCATTCACTGGAGGACTTCAAACGTTTGTTCCAGTCTTCGCCCACGGCAATGAGCGAGAAGATCCCAGAAATCTCGGCCTTCGCTTTTCGAACTAGATTGACAAGTGCGGCCTGTGTCTCGCCACTCTTGATCATATCGTCCACTATCAAGACACTGTCCCTCTTTTTGACAGCCTCCTTCGGAATGTAAAGCGTCATAGTCACACCGGAATCCTTGCCTAGCACGTAGGTCTCTTCAAGAAAGACCTTAACTCCAACTTCCTTGTTCTTTTTAGCCACCACAAGATTCACGCCTAAGGCGTTGCCAACCATTGTTGCCAGAGGGATTCCGTCAACAGCCGCCGTCAAGATCTTCGTGACTCGCTTTCCGGCAAAATCAGCCAACGCATGATTAGCAGCTTGTTGGAGAATGTTGAAGTCACCAACAATCTCAGTGTTGTCAAAATAGCCATCCTCATCGAATTTTATTCTGCTTCGAAGCTCTGGCTCCAAGCCAACAATCTTTGTCAATACCCTCCACAGTTGCTTGGCCCTTGCCGTATTCGGCAGAACATGGCCCTTTGCATACCTGCTTAGAACTGTCACGGGTAAACCCGTTTTAGATGCTAACTCGCGGTAGGTAATGTTCCTCTTATACTTCGCCGTTCTAAGCAATTCAATTGTCATTAACCGAAGTTTCAGATCCTCTGCGTGTGTACTCATAAAGGTCCCTTATACATCGATAAGTCAAATATTGAGTTGCTCTTCACTTATTATTGCCTTCGCAATTTATAATTTCCGTTCGCAAACCGAACTCAGCCCCTGGCCTTCCAATTTGCCAATTTCAGCTTCAGTCAGAACTATCTCATATTCTGTCCGCGAGCGAATGCGTTTCTGAAAAAAAACACTATGACGAAAATGAAAAACCGCGGAGCTGCGCATGTCAGTAAGGTGGCGGGTCCGCTGGTATGCGCTCAATACACTGGGCGAATTCTCGACGTAATCCCTTTCGACATTTTTTCTGTTTCATTTTTGGATCATCATTTCGTTCAATGCGCATCTTCGATTCGCACACCGTGAACTAGTATATTTGAAAAACGTTGTATTCAAGGTTTTTGTGGCTACATGTTGATGCGCAGCGAGCAAGCGCGCGCTTGGGCAAGGTCACAAGAAGCATCTAAGCAACAGGAAATCAAGGAACAGATAAACGGCATTTCGAACACCTTCTACTATCAACTTGTCATACCATTCGCTGCGAACTTGATCTCTTCACTAGGTTTTCTCGCACCCATTACACTGAGAATTAAAGGATGGTTACGGAAGAAAACAAATCGCAAAATAATCTGGAATGGCGATCTGTCTAACAGAAAACTAAACTGGACTCTAATAATCACTGCAATAGCAGCAATGGCCATATTTGCTGGTATTCTTCGCGCTTGGACAGATTCAGTATACGGATTGGCTCGAACGTATAGTTACAGTGTGTCAATTCCGACAGACCTTCTCCGTGTCATTGATGTGCTATTATGGCTAGTGGCGTTTTCGATCGTTGCCCTGATCATTCTATTCATAATCAACAGATTCAAATGGCAAAAAGCTACTGGATTGTTGTTCATTGCGTTGCTCGTTCTGGGAATGGTTCTCTGTATTGGACTGATTGTTTTCGGTTTGATGTCGATAAGACAGATTAATTATTCTGCTACTCTGTAATTGGTGCTACGTGAAACAGATATGAGTTGGTGGGTTTACGAGAACTGGACGGTTGTACGAGGCGGCAAGGCAATAGTTCATAATGGTCGCTGTAGCTTCTGCAGAGATGGCAAGGGCATCCACAAAGAAGATTCTGGAAAAAACGGGAAATGGCACGGGTCATTTGAAAGTCGAGAGACCGCTTTCGAATATGCAAAGGCATTGAACAGGGCAAGAACAGATTTCTGTAATTATTGTGCTTCGTTCGAATGATCGCTCTAGTCTGAAACGGGGTTCTGGTCTATCATCGGGTGATTAGCCTTCATGTTACAAGTCGGGTGATGACATCGTAAATCGCGCGCGCATTGGCCTCGACGCGACGTTGTGGACAGGTCTGTCAAACAAGGAATAGCAATTGCAATCAGTTCCGCGCGCACTAATTCCTTCATTCCGCAAACGTTGCAAGATATCAGTTAGCACCTGCGACCCAGTTTCTAGCTCTACTTTATACTTAAGGTGCAAGCCCAAAAGAATAAGAGGTTGTGAGACTGGAAGATGCGAACCTGCTATCCGTTAGCTAAGTATTGATTGATGTTTTTTAGAAGCTGCAAAACTGCATTCTTAGTCTTCACCAGTCGTTCAAATTCTTTATTAGAGTTGATGAGTTTGTTTATTGGATGCATCGTCAAATCTCGAAAATGCCTTATGTCTTCTGCGATTTTCTTGAACTGATTCTTTGAACAACCGCAGATTTCACTAAATAGAGATCTATTTTCCAGTACTACATCCAAAAGGTTTTTCATCTGGGCACATTCAAGTTTTGAGATTTCTAAATCTCGTTCTCGCAGTTCTTCATAATACTGCAATATTTTCGCTTTTTCAGAAGTCGTCACCAGTACGAGCCATTCATCATCATTCTTGAAGTACTTTTGAAATGTCTGCTTAAGATCTGTCTCCAGTTCTGCGAAGAGAATATAGAATAGAATACGGGCCGACTGTTTGTTAAAATCAGCTGGCAAAACGAATCCAACTATGTCATTTCCCTTGAGAATGAAGAAGAATGGATCATTCTCTAAGCAAGAGCTAAAGTAGTCTATTAGGTTCAGAAGTTCGGTTTCATAGGAAATCAACTGATTTTTGTTTATTTCGACAGAATAATCTGAAACGCTGCCTTTTTCTCCTAGGTCTCTTCTTCTGACAAATCTCTTTATAAGTCCATCAACTCTAACAGGTGCCATTGTATAGTTGGATCTACCAAGTCTATTCAGAACTTTTTTGGCACTTTCATTTTCAATAGTGCAATGCGCCTCGCCAATTCTAGTCATGATCTGGCTTACATTCAAATGCTCCGAAAAACAAAGAAAATCGTGTCTATTCTCCATATTGTCTGTCATCTTTTTTGTCGTCAAAATGATCTGGTTTTGAAAAGATATCTTTTATGAATGCGAAATCCGACTCCAAATTCATGTTTTCCAACAGATCAACTGCGGAAATATGCACGTAAGCGCGCATGGGTATTCCTAAATTCGTCTGTAATGATGCTAATGCTTCTAGCGCGCGCGAATAAGAATTTCAAGCCTATGGGAGCACTCGACCCATGGAATAAGGCGCGCGCTTTTATAGGCGGCGACATTGGAAGGCAACCATGGAATATCATCGAACGAAAGACATTCTATATGTCATGAAACTGCTGGGAAATAGGAACACCGCTAACACGCTGATCTACACGTAGCTAGTTGAGTTTGAGGCTGAGGAATACTGCTCCGCAGTAGCTAGTAGCATAGAAGAAGCGCAGAAGCTTGTTGAGGCTGGGTTTGATTACGTTTGTAGTCATGATGAAACAATGTTGTTCAGAAAAAGAAAATAACTTGTTAACTAGCTTTACGTATTGGTTGGAAAAATGAGCTTAGACGAATTGTTTGATGGTGTCTCAAAGAAACTTAAGATAGACTTTGAGGAGCAAGCCAAAATTCTTGGGCATCCAGGTGAAGTTGGTTCTGGTAGAGAGAATGTTCTGAAGTCAATCTTGACCAAATATATACCAAAGAGGTTTAGCGTTGATAGCGGATTTGTTATTGATGCTCTGGGAAACAGAAGTCAACAAATAGACATAGTTATTTACGAAGCAAATTACACTCCAGTTTTTGAGATTGTAGAGGGGAAAAAATTCTTTCCATGTGAAACTGTAGTTGCCGTTGGACAAGTGAAAACAGATATAGGCTCAGCGCAAAAAATGCAAGAATGCTTAGGCAATATTGGCTCTGTAAAATCTTTGGACAGATCAAACCAAGGGACTAATCGATTGATAACTGGTCCAGGTATCTCACTTTCTGGCATGTCATTTGATCCGAATAAAGAATTCAAAGATCAAATATTCGGGTTCATTTTTTGTTCATCTTCTATGAAACCAGATTCAATGATTGCCGAGCTACAAGAGTTCAATCGAAAGAATGAGAGGAAGCTATGGACTAATGCTATAGTGAATTACAATGAATATCTGATTGAATATGAAGGAAAGGGTCATCTAACTCAAAATGTCTTGGAGGCAGAGAAGATCATCGTGACGGATGCGAAGTTAACTTCACGGATTCTTCCACTATTCATTAGCATTCTGAACAATTTCCTAAATATGGCACATGTAGCGCGACCTAATCTTTTCGCGTACTGCAAAATTGATGCTGTAGAACATCACGACTATGAACTTATGGTCACAGGAGAACGATGATCAGTCTATGACTTTGTTCAAAAGCGCGCGTGGATATGATAATACACAAAGCCATGCATAAACTCATCAATCTTACGATGTCTGGTATCCAAAATCTAAAACCAAAAAAAGGATAAGAGTGTTAAGCCATGAGTGAGGTTAAGAAGCGCTTGAAACGTGGGGCGCGCGGTTCTGGAAGGGCTAGGCCATGACTGGATTTTTGTCAATTATCCCGATCACCAACCTAAGTAGCGACGTCGACTTGGTTGAGCTAAATGAAGAAACTCGTATGCGGAGAATATCAAAGAAAGAGCTTGACTACTTCTTAAAGAAGTGCAACAAGGGAGATCCATTCCAGTATGCTATGAGTCATGTTGACTACGTGACTGAAATAATGTTTGAAACAAAAGAGCCGTCAAAGATTATGGACGACATTACTATCGCACAAGAGTATTCTGATGCTGTGATTCTTGCCCTTAGGCTTCTAAAGGCTGGTAACCTTGCAAATGTAGGCATTTTCACGTTTTCAAGTGCCCAACCCCTTGAGAAGTCTGCAATAACAATAAATTGGTATTACCCAGTACGCGGGTTCATCGGTGAGCATTACTATCTCAGAGAGAACGAGAGCTCAGCTTTTACTGAATTATGGCAGAAATTATGCACTAAGTCAAACATCGAAGAGTATCTGAGATTTGGTATAGACAGCTTTACAAAAGCAGTAATGAATTTCGTATGGGAAGATAGACTCGTAGAGTTCATTGTCGCCCTAGAATCGATTGCGTTCTATGGAGAGAAGAAGTCCATTGAGCCGGCTGGCAATGTAATAGGTATAACAATAGGCATGTTGCTTGGAAATAATCAGAAAGAGAGGACTAGCATAAAGAAAACGCTCATTGACGCTTATGATGTAAGAAATGCACGAGTTCATGGAAATCTGACAAAACTCAGGAAACACAAGGAACGCTTTGAAGAGCTCGCTACGAAAGTTGAAGAATATACGAGATGTACCTTGAGAAAGTTTGTTGAAGAATGAGCCATTATTCAAGGCGCGCGCGAAACGTTCGCATTTTTGGACCCGGGTTCAATTATGTCAAATAGTTAATATCCATCTCAACCCATGGATAATTCTGAAAGGTGAGGGTGAATCATATGACAGAGACATCCTTTTGCTTTGCCTCGACAAAGGTTATTGACCGATCTATTGGCACCGAGGTCTTGGACAGAGGGTTACCATTAGATTTCTTCGATAAAGAAAAGCAGCCGTCAGTCTGGGTAGCGCCCTTTTGGTTAGCCTATCCCGAAGGAGTCGAAGATTCGATTACAGCTACTGAACTAACAACGAAACTCCAAGAAAAAAACATTCGAGCAGAAGTCTTACCAGAAACTGGCGAAAGTCATCTAGACGCTGTATCTTTTGATATTCTGACGGTTTTTGTTTTGGAACTTGTTGTGCTTCCAGTGGTTCTGAATCTGCTATCAAGCCTTATTTATGACAAGCTAAGACGAAGGAAACCAAATCTGAAAGTTGTTTTGAACATAAAGAAGGGAAACAATTACGTAAAAATAGAAATTACTGGAGACGCCGACAAAGTTGTTGAGAGCTTGAAAGGATTTTCGGCGAAAGTTCAGGAAAAGAAGGATGTTGAATAGTTTGGATGGAAGAGTATGAACTGGATGGATTTTTTCCGAGTCGATCAGGTGTCTGCCGAAGGGTCTTATTTGTTGAGTCCAGATAGACTAGCCCTTACCTCAGTCTGGGTGGCTCCAACCTGGCTTTCATATCGTGAAGGAAAGGACGCTATCACACCAAGAAGCACGTGTGAAGAGTTGACAAAAACCTGTCTTAACTTGTCCCGATTGCTTTTGCTGGACTATCATGCAGTCCTAGCTAGTCTTATCAGAGACATGCGATCGTCGCAAAATATGTCTGAGCCTCGCATGAGTATGGTGATTGAGAAATTCCTAGCTAATAAGACTAGAGACTTCGAAGCAATTGACTCCACAACCCAAGAGCTGCAGCGATTCATAAAATTAGCCAGCGTCTTTTTCGAACAAGACAACTATGTGACGACAGATTCCTTCTCCCTGATTATGGACGTGCTTTCATCGATATTGTGTCGTCCAATGGTATTTCGATTCTTTGCTTGGCTTAACCTAGCAAGAAATGTTGGAGTCGCTTCTGACTTTACATGCGCTAGATACAAATCATTCCAAACTGAATGGAATCTTAATATCGAAAAGCTTGAAAATCTATGCGTCGGGGTCTGCCCTCCACATCCTCTGTATGATTTACATCTAGGAGATTTGAATGTCCATATCAGAGACTTCAGAAACTGGCTTGAACACACATATCAGCAGATATTGGAACTTGTCAAACCAAGAATCGGGAATGAAACATTTGAAAAACTCTGCGTGTGTATAGGATACGATGAAGAATCGATCCCATTCTATATTGAAAATGTATATTACTCTGATGCAAATCAAGGCGTGAAAGTTCTGGAGCTATCTAGTGAAGAATATAGAACTATGAGGCTTACAGGAAAGTATAGAAGGACAATGTGTTCAGCCACCGTAAGACACTTTGTGCCAAGGGAGTTCGACCTTGCTGCCGAAGCTGACTATATATTACGGATACTATCACAAAGACTCAGGAACGGACGTTCTCTAGATGAATTATATAATGAACTTGAAACTAATATGAAACAATGCAAGTTCGTGGACAGAGACATGCAATCACTTCAGGAAATCCGATCAAGTCTCAGAGCAAGGGATTTTGAGAACTGTTTCCATAAATGTCAAGACCTGCTAGTCCGAACAATTTCAATCAGAATCTTCAATCAAAGACAGGATGAACCCATTTTCGAACATAGCAGCGACATTAACACATATCTCAGAACTGTTATGTCAATGAGTTATTATCAAAGCGTTCCAAAAGATCTCAGGAAAGCGAATCTATCATTGGAAGATTGGGCTGATTACATTGTATATGACTCGCTTTGGGAGACTCTGAAGAATATCCTTTTGATCTTTAGGAAACCTCAAGACGCTGCAGATGGTACAACTATGGATCATTCGGTGAAACGATTCCTAGACCGAGAGATTGAGTTTGATAGACACATAGAAAATATTGAAAGCAGTAAAGAAACGCCGATAATTGACTGTTTTCTGACGAAATACTACCATGATATTACGACTGTGGCGAGTTCAACAACCAGAAAGAATGGTCCAGGCATAATATGGTTCAAGATGGAATAGACTTCAAAACGAAGAGAGTACTGGTTACAGGATGTTTGAAGCAATGGACTCGACCCCATACTGGGTCAAGTCCGGTCCGGCCCACCACAATTCCATCGTCATTTTGAGAAAACAAGCTGAATTCGAGCTTTTTTCTGTGGTAAACACTATTACTAAAATCAGTAATTCCATTACAGTTTTCCGTAATGCCCTCTACCCATGAGAGTATTCTCACATTTCTCGCCAAAATCGGCAGAATCTCATCTGAAACAATCGAGTTTTCTGAAGATTCAATAGCGCGCTCAAGTCATAGAACCTCCACATTAAGTTTCTTTTGACGACACCTCTCGTGTAACAAATTGGAATTTGAAGCTCCTTACAGCAATGTTGGGAAGTACGTCAAATGTAACAAGTGCTTTAGCGCGCTGTAGTCGTATACACTATTTCGTGCATGGATCGCGTTCCTTCTACATTACCCCCGATTAATGCGTCTCTGTCAACTCTTAAGGAAAAAGCCAAAGAAAGAATACAGCTTGTTGAAACTGAAGCTTAGGGATAAAATTCTATTCTAGCCGCCCATTCGTTTCCACAGTTCACACAGCGATAGTTCACTTCAATTATGTTACCCTGTACCTTTTTCTGTAGTTCTTCGGGTGTTTGACTAGTCTCGCACTTCATACATATCCAAGACCCTTCTAGAAAATGCCATCTGTATGTTTGATATTTCTCTTCGAATCCGCATTTTGGGCAACTATAAGGGAGGTACATGTATTTTCTAGCAAACAAGGATTCGACACTTGCCTTCGAGATCGCTTCAGAGGCACTAACTCTTTTCATGACAATTTCCTCTCTGTTGAGGCATTTAGGGCACAGCCGAGCCATCACCGCTCACCCTCTTGGAGTCACGTTGCATTTTGTATTTAACATTTGTTAGCTAATCGAAACGAGTCCATAATCATTCTTCCTTTGTGAGCCCATAACGAGTTGTCGGAAAAAATCTTCTCGTAAGTGGCTTGTTGTTAGAAAGCAAGAACCATGGCTCGCCACCGTGAAGTAGCCGCGTAAAGGATCCATTACTGGACCGAATACACGGACCGATATTGGACCAGCACAAAACCGTTGGAAAAACCGAGAGATGGTCCGTTATGGAAACCATACCTAAATCTGACAGATACGGTAAATTCAGCAGCCTATGGATTCCGCTTACGGCCATAGCGGTCTCCAGAGTCGGTTTTTTCCCTCATGGATGTTCGTTGCCCCCTCTCACTGGTGAGAAAGAGCGATTTTTGCGGAGCTTCTGAAACATAGTCTCAAACCTGGAAGAGGATTTTGAATGGTTCCAACGCGAAAAGAGCCTCAACACTTCCATGCGCTTCTTAGCGGGTATTTCACGCATGACCTCTCAACTCCCCTCTAATCCTGCAATGCTGGAACGGATGGAATTCAATTTGACCATTTGACTGACTGAACATTTGACCGCAAATCTAATATCCACATGTCTTCTCCATACATGTTAATCCCCTTTACGGGACTGACTAGAAACTAATCCCTCAAGCGGGATTAATGAGCTTATTCCTACATCGGGATCAATATGCCAGAGAAGTATGTGTGTTTATCGTGCAGTCACGTATGGACGACTAGGTCAGAGTCCGCCTTAGAGAGACAGTGCTCGAACTGCAGGAGGCGAACAGTGACACCCATATCCGAACTGGAGAAAACCATACTGGTTGTTAAAGAGTGGATTGATGCCCATAAGAAGTACATTATTCCAATCGCGCCACTCTACTTTCCTCCAGCCTTCTTTTCAACGATTGAGCTCATCGGAAACATAAACCCAGAGCTCTCCTTTGGAATAGAAGCTCTGAAGAAAATATACATAATAGCGTCAGAATTTGATCCAAAAAAGGAAACCCTAGAAGACTGCATAAACCGGTTGAGAGATAAACTCAAGTAAGGTTTACCCATGGCTCTTCCCCAAGCATTTTCGATGAACTCCTCCGGACTCGACTACGCATGCTAATATGTCTGACAGACTCAATGTGCAAACGCGCGCTAAAGGTGAAAACACGGTTTTTGATGGGAAAACGTAACAAAAAACTGTAACAAACGTGTAACAAACCGAATTTTCCCTGATTTTTGAAAAGACAATAAACGCAACATTGTCTTTTGCGAATTTTCACTCACTTGTTACAGCGAATCAATCTCTAAGAATCTAGGCTCTTTTAATGAATAAAGAATGATTATTCACTAGAATCTAGGTTTAAGCGGGTTTAACAGAGTCCTGGAAAAGGCTTTTGTACAAAGACACGTCAAAAGAACGGTCTAGCTGGAGGAACAGACCTGAACAGAGAACGTCCCGGGTTCTGTGGTACTCGATGGCCGCGCGCGTATCCTGCACTATAGAAGAGAATTATGATCGCGCGAGTACATTAATCAGTTTATTGCAACCACCGTGGTTTATAAATTCCGTATGATCGCCTATCGTCTTAAAACGCTGTCCTGATATTCTGTGACATAGAATTTCAGAATCAGTCGCGCCAAAGAATGCTTCTAACGTCTTGTCCGTGTTTGGATTATCAAAATAAGGGGGGGATTCCCCAGGGTGTTTTCTACACCAGGCGAGATTTTTCATCCATATCGCTGCACTCAGCGCACCACAAGCATTGCCGCTCAAACCAAGGCCTCCGGCAAATCCGGCAACCATAACCATTTCTTCATCACTTGCTCCCATTTTTTTGGCGACTTCAGACGTGCAACTCATAGGCAGTTGAGGTACATCAGTTTGATTGTGGGATAATCCTTCTTTTGCTGATTGGATCGCTTCCGGAGCCCATTTTTCCGCGAGATTAAAACAGGGACTGTTTTCAATGTCATAGAATGAGGTTTTCATGAATTTCTCTTGATCAGACTTGTTTGTGAGATCATAACCAATTATATCTCGGCAGTTGACGCTTTTTGCCGTTTTTGAAAAGGATTCCATAAGGTGTCGAGTTGCCGTTATGGCTATTGCGATGGCTTGACCGCGGTCATTGTTTCTACGAAAGGATTCCGCTCCCACAGCCAATGTAGCACCCCAAAGCATCCCGCATTGATGTCCCAGTTGCACTAGTCCACCAGCAAATGGGTCCGAAGCACGCTCCTCATCTTCTTTTGTATGGCCGAATTCGCGGTTTAATAGATAACAAAAGGTGCGAGAGCAAGTAAGACATTTCATAAACACTTTTTTGGTGTCTTGGGGAATCGTTTTTGAGCTGTTCATTTCTTATCACCTTTTTTTGTTTCTAAGTAAAACGATCTAAGTTTAGTAACAGCACTTTGTTAGGATTTGTATAGCGCCGCTACAATTGCTTCCATTGGAGCATCCTTCCTTTTTCTGGACGTGTTAATCTTGTCTCGCTTATATTTGTAGCGCGCATCTTGTTCAAACAGCTTATCGGAAGGATTTACTCTTTACTGACTTCTTATCTTTCGCTTTCTTGGGTCGGGTTTTTTGGGCTTTTTTCTAAGTATCAATTTGCCGAGTATTAAACCCCCGTAGATTATAGCTGAACCCAAACAGACTGTATCAAATAACGTAAGATATGGCGGAGCAATATCTCTAAAAGCAAAGAAGAGTACAGGTACAAAGACTAAGATTGTCGAGGAAATTGCGAAGAAGTTTGAGTCAATGTCGCCCATTTTTGCAGGCAGTACAAATGCAATGGCAATTATGATGATTAGTGTGGCATAAAGCATACAAATGATGATCCGATATTCAGAGCTATGTGAAATCGAGATACTTATTCTGTCCAATTCAGGGCAACCTTCAGGTGTGTATCGAAACGAGGTTTGATTGTAGTTCACGCCGTGTTGATCAAGTGATGCGGAAAAAGAAGGAATGTCAGTACTGGCAGTAAACCACCGTGAAATATTACTCGCGACATAGAAATCTATGGTAAAGCTGTCAAAAGGAAAGACGAAGAACTGATTGACATCACTCTGATATTTCATATAAACCGTTTTTTCCAGTTTCCAATGCCAGAGGGTCACATTATTTGTTCCAATCATTACCCAATCAGGGTCGGCTCTTCCAATCGGAATAGACACGTTAATTCCGTACTGTTCGGCGATTATCCAAGTTGTCGACCTATCATGGAAGTCGCTTGAATCTGTTTCTTCATCAAGAACAAAAACGACTTTGGCTACATCTGCAGACAAGTCTAGGCTCTCGATCTTGATAGATCCACTTCTCTCTCCAATTGTCGATTGGGCTCGACGAGGCAATAGAGGCATCAGCAATAGAGAGCTTGTCAAGCACACAACGACCAATAAGCTGAACCTAAGAGGGATTTTCAACACGTCACCGAAATCTACTGGATTTTTGTCACTTTTAAGACATTCGACAACTCGATAGCGCGCACTGTTTGGGTTTTGGGGTTTTGGGATAGAACTCTACCTCGCGCGCTACTAACCTATCAGACCTATAAGAAACAATGGACATAGATAGACTCGGTAAGAAGATGCCAAAGAAAAGAGCACACGCAGGACTCAAGAAGAAGAAGAAAAGTTAAGAAACATAATCAACGCGCGCTTTGAATCAGAACACGTGTTCACAACAGAGTCTTTTTCGTAGATGTGGGCTTCGTTTTCCCAAGGCAAGGTAATAGTGTCTGTCTTCGAGTAGCCCAGTTTCGCGTAGAAGTTTGGCGCGCTAAGTCACTTGTTACATTTCATAGACTCTCCAACATTGCTGCAAGGAGTTTCACATTCCAGTTTGCTACACGAGAGGGGTCGTCAAGAGAAATTTGATGTGGAGGCTCTTTGACTTGAACGCGCGAAGCCTCTGATTATGTTGAACACTTATCTTCCAGAAGTGTGAGCCTCTGTTCCTACGCTTTCCTAATAGCGCACACTTCTAGTACTCAGTTGCCGACGTTTAACAAAAAAAGAGAAACTGAACGCTTCAGTTTGCTATGCGTGGCCTACCCAGCCGAATTTCTTGGCGATTCCGGCGATGTCTTTGACGTCGATCTTGTAGTCTTTGATGATGTCTGCTCCGGTGTTCCATCTTAGGTCACCTGGGGCAGTGCCGAATGCTTTGGCTGCGCTTGCAACGTCTTTAGTGTCTACCTTGAAGTCGCCGGTTACCAGCTCACTCTTGTATGAATATGAGTTGTAGCCTGCGTCCTTGTACCAGTTGCTGCCAGTGATATCTTCCTTCAATGTAATCCAAAGGTACTGTGTTACAGTGGGCATTGCTCTGCCGTTGTTGGGTTTTGCAGTGAAGATCACGCTATAGAATCCGTAGGTCTTCAGGGCTAGTGGGAATGGGTCGACCCATCTGTAGGGGTTGAATCCGATCATGCTAACCATGCTTGCTGTGGCTGTCGTTCCGCCGATGCTAATGCCAGTTGCCGTGGCTGTCGTGGATACGCCGTCTGGATCAGTTATTGTTGCCGTCAAGTCGCACAGAAGTGCTTCAGCCTTCTCATTGTAGTAGCATACGTCGATCGAGTTGAGGCTGGTGCTCATGTTGAACTTGTAGGCACTGTTGGCGCCGGGTACGTCTATGTAGCCGTTAATGGGTGCGTATCGGTAGAAGCCATTGTGTGAGGTGATTGGTGTCGCTCCCGTGAGTGGGCTTTTGACTGTCTTGCCTGGTGAGTTTGCTGTCAGTAGTATGTGGTGGTCTGCGACGTACTCGTTCATTCTCCATGCGCCTGAGCCGACCATGTTCGGATCCGGCTCATCGGTTGATGGGTCGCCGGTTGTGCATATTGGCTTCCAGATGTGCTTTGGTAGTATGCGGTTGCCGCCGATCCAGCCGACTGCGAAGACACTTTTAACGTCTAGCAGTACCTCGAAGTTGTATGGGTCCAAGATACTGAAGGATAGCATGTCTTGCACGTTGCTGATCCACCATGGTGGCGCAAATCCTCGGCTCTCAAGTATTCCGTCGATCTCCACGAACGTGAAGTAAATGTCCGCAATCGTCACTGGCGTGCCGTCGCTCCATTCAACTCCAGGCCTAAGAGTGAACACGACTTTGCTGCATGTTCCGTACGTCGGGTGAGTGTAGGTGCTGACCGAGTATTGCAGCGCAACCATAGGCATGAACTCGCCCAAATTGTATGGGTTTCTGCCCAGGAGGCTGTCATATCCGACCAAGTCGATAACTGTGTTGTCCCACAGCCACTCAGCGTATACAGGGTTGAATTGCTTCACACCTTGAACCTTAAAGCCATAGCGGATAGTCATGTTGTTGGTTGGATAGTTGCCGTACTCGTTGTCTGTTGTGTGCATGTTCAAGAAACTGTAGCCGCTGTCTACACCGTAGCCGGGTACGTTGACGAATCCTTCCCAGTATTGGCCATCGTATGGCGTCTCTTCACCTGCGTAGGTTCTGCTTACCGCTTTGAATCCTGTGCTTGTCCACAACGGAGTGCTCAGGGCGTCAGAGCAGAAAGCGTACTCAGCTATGTGTGCGTTCTCTACAGCTTCAGCCTGGTCGTTAGCGTACTGGACACCGTCAGCTGC
>JALHSQ010000098.1 GCA_022865885.1 Candidatus Bathyarchaeota archaeon
GACGAACCTTCCGCTGATAGGGCAGAAGCTGGCTAAGAAGATTAAGGAGCAAGTTGGCGGCTTCGTGAGGAAAGAATCTTGGGAGAAGCTGGACAGGGAAGACTGGAAACAAAAAGCCCTAACAGAATACTAGAAGAAACAACCCTGCTATAGAATTTAGAGATACCGTCCATGACTGAGCTTATCGACTTGTTACAAAAGATTCCTGACAGGACACTGTTAGACGTCGCAGGTTGCTCAGTGGACCCAGCGCATGAACAAAAGGCTCGAAAGTGAGATCGGCGAGCGCATAGTCGAGAAGCGTGGTTGGCACTGGGCCCTAACGAGCTTCGGCTTCGAGGTCTGGGGACAAGAAGAAGGTCTAGCTGGAAAAATTAAGGATGCGCTGGAGAGTTAGCGATTGCCGCTGAGCAGATGTAGGTATTGTGGGAGGTTGGTCCCGAATATCTTTCACAAGTACCACGAGACTCAACAATGCCTTGAGATGCGGAGGAGGCGTGGCGACTTATGGCTTAACCTTCCGAGGGTGAAGCCTGAGCCTCCTAAGCCGAGGGACCCGTTTCAGAAGCGTCTCTTTGAGGTCGCTGGAATTTGTACTTCCAACAGAAACCATAGATGACAATTGCTACCATCAAAAATATCACTATGACGAAACCTGCATTGATTTGTTGAGTGGGAAAGACTTGACCAAGCCAATCATAAACTAGCTGTAATCCAAAAGAAACACCTATACCTCATAGAAGCCAATAGAAGTCCTCCGCTTTCATTTGCTTCACTCCTCTTTGAATCCATCAAGTCAGATGGGCATTGCTCCGATTTGATATAAATGGCGCGGGCTTTGAACCAAGAGCCTAAATCCCCTCTCGACCAAATTAGTGACTAGCCTTTCAGTGGTCTCTGAACTGAAACCTATCTCCCGTAGTAAGAGAGATTGAAGTACTACAATCAGCTTCAATGTTAACCCTAGCAATTCCTCACCTTTTGCAGCTTTGTCTTTCAGATGTGGGTCATAGTGAGTGAGGTAATTTCTTGTGTCTAGAATCTTCTGAATGAATGCTTCTTGGCTGTCTATGATCTTAAGAAGAGCTTTAGGGGAGAGTGACAGAATTTCCTTTAGTCTCTTTCTCAGGTTCGGTTCATTGCTATAGTTCAGCTGTTTACTTAGCCAATCCTTGTACTTGACAGGAACTAGATTAAGTATATCAGCAATTCTTTTTTGATGTTGGTTTTCTTTCAATTCATAGTTCTTCATTGTTCTTCTGTGAAAGGATTCTATTGCTTGAATGATATTCAAGAACTTGTTAGTAGGATACATCTCTGGAGCATAGAGTGCTCCGAAATAGAGGCTGTAAACCGGTCCCAGCGAATCTCCTTTTTTGAACCAGTTGCGTAGGAGAAAAGGAAACTGTTTTGAAATGGTCTTGAAAGGGAAAAGCATAGATCCTTGGCCCAGGAGTTTGGCTGGTTTTTCGATTCCTGATATTCTGTAGAAGACGCTGACTGACTTTTCCTCTTCTTTGTGCTCTGTTCTACACTTGATGGAGAGAGGATAGACAAGTTTCGCCGTAGCCATTGTCAAGAAGTTTTGAATTTGATAGATCGTGGGCAAGAGATCCTCTAGTGACCTTTTTCCTGATGGTATTACCCCGATCCAAGCTTCCTGTTTGACGTGTACCTCATTCTGAACAGCGCGGAAGATATCACATCCTGGATTCTGTAACGCAAAAACGATACATATTTGCAAGTTTTTATTTATGTTGACAAGAAGATCCTTTGGGCGTCTGTATTCTACCGTAAATTCTTCATCACATTGGCATATTTTCTTGAAACCAGAAATCTGTAACCAATCATCTAGGTATGAGAACTTAATCCAAATGTCGGCGAATTTTATGTCTTCAACTTTCTTGAAATGCGCTCCAAGAAAGGCAACTTCGGCAAGGAAACGGCAGTAACATGCACCTGGATGATGCCCAGATGTCTCCACAGGCATTGGATTGCATAAAGTTATCTCCTTCCCATTTGCAGAAAGACCAAGAATGATTCTTTCGTGGGGTTTCAGAATTTCTATGATGTCTTCCAAATCTATTCCAACTAGGCGAAGTGAAATCCCTTCTTCAGGAGCAAAAGTCAGGTTTCCCCTGATTCTTTTCTCAGGTTTTGAAGGAAGCCACCATTCCCCTTCGTATTCAAACTCCTCAATCATTGATGACAAGATGCCCCCCCTTCTATACAATCGCTAGTAAACAAAATGGACTATGTTGCCCCTATTCAGTTCTTATAACTTGTGGAAAAATCTTCGATTGAAGAACTCGCGCTACTTCAGGGTAATTGACATATGCTAGGTTTCTCTGAGGCCTTTCTCCTAAACGGTTGCATGTAAAAAGCTATAAACTGGTAGTTACTTATTTTTGGGTAGCTGTGTTGTTTGCCGGCACTTGGACGATGGGCGCCCGCGTGCGGAGTCCTTGAGCCAGGACAACGTTGGAGAATCGAGTTTTTGAGGAAAAGTCCATCAACCATGAGACGTGATGCTGCTAGGCGTAGGCCTATTCGTAGGCTGCAGAATGGCGACGTTGTAGCTACCAAGCAGGTCGCGCCCTGCAGGAGAGTTGTCCGCGACGTGAATGGCGTTGTGCTCTTCGTTGAGCATCTTGCAGCATGCGACTCTGGAACCGTGGTTCACGACGTTGGCGGCCGTGGCCTGTATGACCGTGAGACTCTGGTTTCTTTCAAGAGTGCTTTCTATGAGGCTTAGGGAGGGGTAGGGGCATCTTTTTGCGAGGCCGTTTAAGTGTTAAAAAGAGGGTACCCCATCTGTTAGCCACTGCAGACAGTTGAGGTGGACACTCAGAACTTGCAGTACAATCCGATTGAGGGGGCTGAGTTGTTAGAAAAAACATCTTTTTTTCTGCGGAGCTTAGGGGTAATAGAAACGTCTATTTGAGCGTTCTTTCGTCGCGTTCTTTTCTGGTTCTCTGAACAGCCAACTCGACCTGTCTCACTGCAGTTCCCAAGTAGTTGACTGGGTTCAGGGCTTCATCTATTTCCCTTACACTCAATTTGCCACGTGTACTCTTGTCTTCAACGAGTATTTCCCTGAAGTGTCGCTTTTCAGCTTCGCTTTTCAAAGTCAACTTTCTAAGAAGCTCATGTGCTTCTTGGCGGTTCAAACCTTTTCTCGTCAAAGCAATCATGACAGCCTCAGACATGCCGCGGCCTTGCGTCATCTCGATGTTGCTCCGCATTCGTTGCTCATCAACCCGCATGTTAGCAACTACGCCATTCATCAAGCAAACAAGGTAATCTGTCAGTATGCACGCCTCTGGAATCACGAACCGC
>JALHSQ010000099.1 GCA_022865885.1 Candidatus Bathyarchaeota archaeon
CGCGCTTTTTCCATGGAATGTCTATTTTGATGGCGCCCTCTTTTTCTCTTGCCACAAACCGCATTGCCCAGAATGGAAGTGCACTGGCCATCAACGTAAAATACCCTATTACATCGGTGGTGGCGTTGAACAAAGGTCGTATTCGGTTTTGTTCAATGCGCGAGAGACAAAAAATTGAAAGATCAGTCCCGTGACGACGCTGACCATTTTGGCCGCGAATATCATGAAGCCCGAGTACTGCAGTCTCATGTCTTTTTTGGTCAGCAGTCACCCTTGCCAATTTTGAAGACAGATGCCCTGGGTCAAGTTATCTGTTTTGGTGCCAAGCTCAATTTAGCCTTTGTCTTGTCCCCAAGGGCTCTACCATAAAACGGTAAAAGGCGGGTTCTTTTTCATTCTCGGAAATTAGACTGGTCTGCGGCCTAGGCTCACATAAAAATCCGGCCGTCCATAAGTTGTTATTTTTGAAGGCTTTTAAGCACTTGTGCTTCAAGTGTTTATGAGATTCACAGTTAAGCGTCAGAAGTGAAGGATTTGACATCTAAGAAAGTGCTGATATCGGCTGGCGGCGGGGGACACACCGGCTATGCTTACGCGTTAGCTCAAAGACTGTACGGCAGGGCTTCTCTGAATTTCTTGGTTCCTGAAGGAGACGTGTTGAGCAAAGAGCGTTTGAGCAGATTCGGTCGCGTAAATTTTCTCTTGAAGGCTCGAGGAGCAAAAACACCGACCAGCGAGTTTATCCCCAATCTCGTGAAGGCTTTTGTAGATTCTTTCAGGCGCGTGTCCGGCAAATATGATGCTGTCGTCAGCACCGGCAGCAACTTTTGCATCCCACCCTGCTTTCTCGCAAGGCTGAAAGGCGTTCCTATAGTCAACATTGAGAGTTCGGTACGCTTCATCAAAGCCTCTAAAACCGCGTTTATACTGCAACCTTTCTCAGCCATCACCGCCCTACAATGGAAAGAACAGAAAAAGCTTCTGAAAAGAGGCGTTGTCTTCGGACCGTTACTTCCCAAACCCGAGGCCACACCTTACAACGGAGGGTACATTCTCGTGACCGGCGGAACCTTGGGGCACAAAATGTTGTTTGACGCCATATCTGAAAGCAAATTGGAGAATGTTGTTTTGCAGACTGGTAAGGTTGATCCAGAACCGTACAAGAAGAGGCATCCCAAATGGAATGTGATACAATACTCAACCAAGTTTTACGAGCTTGTTGCCAGTGCAGGCGTCGTCGTTACACATTTTGGCTCCACAATTCTGGAGGCTTTGATCTATAGGAAACCCACGGTTGTTGTACCCAATCCTGAATGGACCAGAACCGCAGGGGTTGAGGATGCCAAACACTTGGTGAGAAAAGTCAACGCGGTGCTGGTTTCAGAGATAAGCTTGGGCAGACTTATGGATGCTATTGAAGAAGCGCGAGTCAAGGAAATTCCAGTTTTTCCAGACGGTGCGGAAAGGTTGGCTGAGGTCATTCTGAAATCTTACTGAGTGGAATGTTATGAAGGTTGCCTACATTACGTCGGATCCTCTGCGGTATCCTAGAGTCAGGAAGATTGCCTATGGTTTCAGAAAGCGTGGAGACATCAAGTTTCAAGTAATGATTCCCAAGAGGAATGTCATCTATGTCTCTCAACTCTTTGGGCATTCGCTAAATATTAAAATGGGCGCGTCATAACTGAAACCTAGGGTAAAGAGGACGAAGAGATTGAGTAAAGAGAGAACGTGTCAGCGCTATAATGCCTACTCACAATGAGGCCGAATATTTGCCGAGTTCCTTGGAATCCTTGAAGAAAATTGAAGATCAAATATTCGAGCATATTTTCATACTGGATAGATGTACCGACAATTCTGAAGCTATGGTTAGGCAGTGGTTCCCTCATACAACAATCGTTAGAAAGGAGACTTGTAAATGGAAGTACAGTCTAGCCGAAAACTTCCAAATGGGATTGGAAATGTCAAAAGGTGACATTATCTGCACTCATGATGCAGACGCGACAACCCCGCCCAATCTGCTTTCTCTATTGGATGAATTGAAGGGCAACGTAGCGTCAGTTGGTCCGGAATTGCTTACATGGAAAGAAGCATCACTGCTCAATCGCCTATACTACTACTGGGAGAAGACTCGCAAATTCGCTCCGCTAGGTGAAGAGCCGTGGGGGGCTCTGCGATTGATCAGGCGAGATTGTCTGGAGAAAGTCGGCGGTTTCAAAGACGTTTTTGCACAAGAGACGCAGCTAGATATTGAGCTCAGAAAGGCAGGATACCAGTCGAAAGTTGCGAAAAACATGACCTACTACCACTTGAGGAAGTTCTCGTTCATGAAGGCGATTAGCAGTCAGATGCAGGCTGGCAAAATGCGAAGACAAATCAAGATGCCGCTTTGGAGGGTGTTCGGACACGCCATCATACGCTTGAGACCCTTCATCCTATATGGTTACCTGTGCGGGAAGGAAGACAATCCTCGTAAGGACAACCAGTGTCAACAATGAGCCTAATTGTCTCAGTGGCCAACGTTTAACCGTGTGCCGTTCTCTGCTGTGCCCACAGCTATTTGCGTTTGAAGAGAACATAACCGTTGGTTTCTAATACTCGCTCAAAGCTGTTTTCGATCGGTTTGACAAAATCCTGACGTTTCGGGCCTCAGAGAACATGAGTGATGAAATATTCTTCGAGAAGCTTCTTAGGAGCGGTTGGCATTATTTTAGGCAGCATTTGAAGGCCAAATATCACCGCGTCAACGCTTCAGCCACCATAAAGAATTCTGCCTGCTTCTATCCCTGGAACCGTGTAAATGAACTTCTGATCCTTGAGGGATAAGGGTAGTCAACATCAATCCTTAGTTTTATCAAAGTCGGCCCCATCTGTCTTCTTATCTGAAAGAAGCTTCTTTGATATAAAACCTCTTCACAGCTTTCCGAGCCAATTATAGAACACAAGGCTCCTCCAAAAATTGCTGTTGAATATGGGCGGGTGGTCTTATCGAGATTTTCTGTGGAAATCTATTTGCTCCTTTTCTAATATCGGCTTCCACCATTCAGTGTGCGTTTTGTACCATTCGACTATTTTCTTTATGCCTACTTCAAAGGTGGTTCTTGGTCTCCAACCCAGCCCTCTTATTCTTTCAGTGTTCAACGAATACC
>JALHSQ010000100.1 GCA_022865885.1 Candidatus Bathyarchaeota archaeon
CAGTGCTCGTCTAGCTTTGGTTTTTCCATAGTACTAAACTGCCTTTACCGATAAATTTACTTTACCACTTATATAATCCTTGTGCAATAATACTTTTTGGAGATCAAACGTGGAAAAAGAAAGAAATCGTAATGGAGGTGTAATGGCAAGTAGAGAAAGCTCTGAAAATCACGGCAAGGAAAATGATCCTAGATTTGCGAAAAAAGGGGCTCCAATATACGTTAAATACAGAGATCTTGTTCTCTTCAAAAACTCTAATCCCGACGAAATGAATTTGGCCACAAGGGAAGCAATGGGTTGGCTTATCGGCGAGGATTTAGAGACAGTATTGATCTGTTTTGATCAGTCTGTGGATCCTCTTCCAAACGAGCGAATCAGTGCAGCAGGTCTAGCTATCCCGAAAGATTGTATTCTGGAGACTCACAAGGTCAAGATTAAGAAACCATTTAACCGCTCTCGCATAAGCTATTCTGGGCATAAGAAGCCCTATAGAATGGAGAAATAGAAAGATGCAAGAGCTAGTCAATGACAACGCTGAAGTCTCAAGTGAGCTCCAAGGTTTAAACAGCAATATTCTTCCTCTGCGTGAGAGAAAAGCTAGAGAATACATCGTCAATTCGTTCACGGGTAAGATGCCGTCGCTGATACCATTTGCTCTTCAAAACGAGTCTATTCTGAAACTCGCATCATACCTTCTAAAGTACACGACAGGAAGCAAACACACGCTTTACCAGTATGTTTTCGGTGTTCACAGATTCTGCTGTTGGATGGGCAACAGTCCTGACGAACTCATCAGAACCTCTATGGCAAACAGGGATGCTGTTAGTCGATACGTTCTGAAGATAGATGATTTCATTGGCGATCTGCAAGCTGAGGATCTAGCGCCGGGCACTATCAACAACCATGTTAAGGGCGTGAAGGCTCTTTTCAGAATAAGCGGCATAGGTTTGACGTTGCCTTATCGGGTTCCGAAGAACATTCGCTATCCTGATAGGTCGCCTACGCCTGAAGAGCTGTCTCGCATGATTGACATTGCTGATCTCAGAGACAAAGTAATAGTCAGTCTTCTGGCTTTGAGTGGTGTTAGAATTGGCACTTTGGCAAAACTGCAATACCGTCACGTGAAGCATGATCTTGAGAACGGAGTCATACCTGTCCATATGCATATCGAGGCTGAGATCACTAAGGGCAGATACCATGACTACGATACATTCATCGGTTCTGAGGGTGTTGAATATCTGAAGGCGTATCTGAGGGCTAGACGTTTGGGAAATGAACGGTTAGAAGGTGGTCGCAAGCGGGGTATGCCTCCTGAAGAGATCGTTGATTCCTCTCCTCTGATACGCAACGAACACAAGACCGCTGTTGAGGCAATATCGCCTAGTATGGTGCACTATGTTGTTCATGGCTTGTATCGTAGAGCTGGCTTGATCGAGAAACGAGGCAAGGCTAGGTATGATCTGCGTGCTCATTCGTTACGCAAGTACTTCAGAACACAGTTAGGCGCCATTAGCACGATTCCGACTGACTACATTGACTATATGATGGGTCACACGATCAGCACTTACAATGACGTCAAAATGAAAGGCGTCGAGTTTCTGCGCAATCTTTACGCTTCGAGTGGCCTCAGCATAAAGCCAAAAACCAGACTATCAAAGCTTGATCAATTGAAGATCTTTGTCGAGTCACTGGGCTTTAATCCGAACGAGGTTCTTTCAAAAGATGCTCTAGCAATGCCTCACCGCACAGTGTTAGATCCGGAACAGAGGAAGATCGACGTACTGAATCAAACCTTAAAAGATGCCATAATCAAGGAGCTCAATCAAGGTATTCCGCAACACATGTAGGAATTAATCCCGGGCTACTAAAACCAC
>JALHSQ010000101.1 GCA_022865885.1 Candidatus Bathyarchaeota archaeon
GTATTGCGCTGAGGAAGACGTTGGCGTCTAAGTATATCATCCGTATCTTTCTTCTAACTGTTCAACGTACTCATGGGGTTTAACCCTGACGGATTTTCCGGACGTTGCTATCTCCTTGAAAACAGCAACGGCATCCTCTCTCGGTTTTTCCAGCAGCAATCCTTCTCCTGTCAACTTGAATATGACCTTGTTTCCCGGCTGCAAGCCCAAGCAATTCCTGAAGGCTTTCGGAATCACAACCTGGCCCTTGGGACCTATTTTCATTTCTTCTCTGAGCATTCCTACCACGAGTTATACATAAGTATAACTTCAATTTATACTTCCCTCTCTCCCGATACTATTAAGCCGTAACTCCCGCTGTTTTACGTAATCGATATTTGAATTTTCAGCTTCTCCATAAGGATCTTTGATGATTTTGGAACCTCTGACAATACCCATTTTTCGCCTATTCTTAGTTTGAAAACTCTTGAAAGATGCAAAATGACATCCCTGGGCGAATACTTGTCAAGTACTTCACACTGCAAAAGCAAATCATAAAACCTATAATACAAAAGCAAAGCAACAAAATTCACAAACATCCAACCCTGCAAACCCAAATCATCACGCATAAACGAACGATCAGCATGAAGCGTATTCTTGAAAGTGTCAAAAACCTGCTCCACCTCAAGCCTCTCCTTAAGCAACTCAAACACCCTCTGCGCTCTAAACGAACAATTCGTTATGACAGCAATCGTTCCCATACAAAACTGCCGCTCAAAATACTCCTCTGCCCCCAGCTTCTTTGCTTTAACATGAGACATGAAATCTTTCTCCTCCTCCGCCTTCAATTTCTCATCAAGAAAAAGAAATACCCGCCTTCCCGCTTCCTTGTCCGCACGTGACTTTAGCTTCTGCTCCCGATACCAGATTACCCGCTCATCAAACTGAAAGAAACCGTCAAACCTTTTTCTGTCTCCCGAACGCGTAGGCGCATAGTTGATTTGAGAACTGTTCCTTTTCAAGGGCAACAAATACTCCAGCTTTTCCTCTTCTAAAGCTGCAACGTTGAGTTCCGAGTAGAAGCCCTTATCGCCTATCACAAGCGCCGCTGAAAGCTGTGCCTCCTTAACCGAAGCAACTACCGTGGATACGTCGCGTATGCTTCCGGGCACGAGCCTAAAAAAAGACGGCGTCTTCTTCTCCAGCGAATGCAGCAGCACAAGGTTCACCTGGGGCAGGTACTGTCCCTGGCCGTTGTGGCCAAGAGTAGCCGATATGACGCCTTCGCTTAGGCTAAAAATGTGGGTGAGGTCTATGACGACTTGGCTGCCTTCTATAAAGTTCTTCATGAATTCAACCATCCGTCCTCTTGCTAGCCCTATGGAGTGGAGGAGTTTAGTGAGACTTTCAGGCGATACTTGAGCGTCTTTCAGGGCATCGGAGAGATGTGAGGCTGCGTAGTGGACTTGAACGTTTTTGAGGGGGGAAGAGTAGAAGAGTCGGGTGATGGCGAATGCCGTGATTTGTTCCCATTCTTGGGGGTAATGTGTTTTGAGAAGCTCAATTATGTTGCTGCAGTGTGTGAGTGTGAAGTAGGTGGCGCCGTATTCTTTGATGCTTACCTGCTGCATTGTTTCTTTAAGGATTTCGCGATTGGGTTTGGTGAGTCCTTCCGGGGTTATTCTGCCCAGGTAACGTTTGGTTATTTTTTGTGACCTTTTTTTGGCGGGGTCGTATTTGCTGGTTACTTCGTAGAGGTAGTAGCGTCCGCTGATGTTTCTAACTTCCTTTCCTACAGTTTTGTGTTTTTGTACCCATTCAGGAAGCATCATAGATTACGTATATGCGTAATCGAATATTTATGTTTGACGCCATTTTCAACATCAAAACAAACCAAAATTCAATCGATTACGTAAAACAGCGGGAGTTACGGATTAA
>JALHSQ010000102.1 GCA_022865885.1 Candidatus Bathyarchaeota archaeon
AACCTCTTGCCACACTTTTTTCCCATCATGAAGTATCGGCACTCTATAACGTACGATTCGCTTGTTGGCCACGTTGCATAAATGCTCAGCGTAATGAAGCAGTGTGATTGAGCCGAAGGGAGCTCCAAGAAGCAACACCTTACCTCTTGCTTCGCACAGTTTAGCTAATGGGGAGCCTAGTCCATATCCATATTGCAACGGATGATTTTCGGTTAACCACTTGGCTTGTGCACCGACAGCAGCACATGAAGCCTCTGGATTACTACTTCGGTAAGCTCTCGGCCATGTGCGGAGATATTCTGCTAGAATGCTCCATTTTCTATTTGCGCGAGATATTGCTGGATCAAATGGTGGACACTCTTTCAGGTATGCTTCTTGCCATTCTGTAGGTAGTTTCGCAAGGTTGTATGGTGAACCTTCTTCCCAACCAATGTACATCATCAACGTTCCCTGAGTGCCTAGAACATCGAGCAACGATTGAATGACAACGTCTGGCCCACCTACAATCCAGCCTATTGCTTTCACAGAAGCATGGAGCATTATGATATTTCCTGTTTCTACTCCAAGCTTCTTCAAATCCTTTAGTAACACGCTCCTTGTGATCAGTGGAAGCTTGATCTTTTTCATTTCTCACTCCTCTAACGTGTGCTTAACCATTTGTACGACACTTTTTAATGGTCCGTTCTAATTCTCATGGTTCCAAGGTTCTCCAAAACTGCTCTAACAAGTGAAGGTATTTTCGTGGGTTTTCGACAATTTTATCTGCTTGACTTGACAAGTTCGCTAGGGTTTGTAGAACTATGACTGCCTCCTTGGCGTTTCTGTTTTTGTAAAACCCAATTGTTTCAGCTATTGTTTTCGGGAGTTCGTGCATATCCTTATAGGCGATGTAGGTGAGAACTATGTACGCGTGTTTCAGCGAAAGTGCGATTCTACTGGTGAGTTTGTCAGTTCTGTGAGGCCGAGTAAGGTAATGTCTGAAAACATCAATTTCTTCTCTCTTCATCATATTAACGTATGAAACTATATCCTCATTTGTTGGTTTTGGAAAACTGAAAGTACCATAGACTATCTTGGAGTATACGAACTGCAAATACATCGCGCTTGGAAAATTCATCAAGTCTTGTTTATCCAAAATGTACACAGAAATGTTAGGGTAATCTGTAAGAGCATCGTTGATACTATCCAAAACCGCTTCATCTACTTTTGAGACAAATAGCGTAAAATCATAGTCGCTGTTAGCTCTGGATTCTCCCCTAACACGGCTGCCAGTATGGACCAAGCACATAACGTTGTCACCTAGTGTTGAAACGAGTCTGTTTCTGAGAGATTCGATGTTCATCCGAATCACTCAATTTGCTACACTAATTCGGGACATCTTAGCTACTATTGTGTACCGTCACGGCAATATTTAGTAGTGCAGTAATAGGTACATGATTCAGAGTTTTCAAGATGCTCTTGGCACGGTTTGGGTTTGAGCGTGCTTTCGGATTTGCTGTACCATACTGTGAGGGTCAATATTATTGCAACGAGGATTAACCATGAGTAGATGTTCCAGTTGATCATAGCTGTGAAAAGCAAGAGTATGATCACGAATGTTGTTAAGACTTCGTTTTTGGTCAATTTGTTCCGCTCTCAAACATGATTTTACCTACCCTCGTTTTGAGTGATATTACGATATAAGCGTTCTACAGTCATGTGACGCCGCAATTTCTATAGGTTCCTTTCAATTTAGAAGTAGACCAGGGAAACTGGAAAAGAGATCACTATGAAAACCGAGGTTAAGGTTGAACCATATGATTTCACTTGAATTGGAGGTGTCAGTATTTGACCGAGCATCATCGTGATCTAGAAGAGGCTGAACGTTCCGGCAATAATGAGAAACTTGATCAGATTCTCACAGCTTGCTTGAACGTAAAAGAGGGCGAAAAGGTTTGGATTCATGGCTGGGACCACACGATTGACCTAGCTTCTGAAATAGCCTTTGCTTGCAAGCAAAAAGGAGCTCAACCATTCGTTACCATCAGGACAGAAGATTGCTGGATACGTTCGTTGCGGAAAATCTCGAAAGACTTGCTTGAGACACTTCCAACCATTGAAACTGCTGCGTTAGGGCAAACTGAAGCGCGCGCGCTAGAAAAATGAGTGCCACTACGCCAACACGCGACAGTACAAACCATAGCGAATAGTGCTTGTGACGGATGTTTTCTCTTGCTTGCTCTTCTTCTAGGCTCAATTCTTTACCACCTTTGCTTGTGCTTACAAACTGCTTTCGCTCTGGTTTTTGCAGTAGAGCACACGCGCATTTCGATTTGCTACAACCATGTTCGCGCGCTCAGCTTAATTCCCGCATTATGGCATTCTTCAATTCTGGTGGTTGAGTCCTTCCAATACTGACATTTGATACATCGTGAAAATCGAGGAATCTTTGCAGGGCGGTTGCAAGTTCCGATGTGAGACTTCTATCAAGGTCTTTCTTTTCCAATAGGAGAGAGTTAATAATCATCTTCTTGTTCTGCCTGTCAAGCTTCGGGTCGAGTCTTCCAATGAAGCGTCCTCCATACAAGATCGGCATTACATAATAGCCATAAACCCTCTTCTCAGGAACCTTATACACTTCCCAGGCATAGTTGAAATCGAAGATTTCAAGAATCATCTTGCGATTCCATATGAGATTGTCCAATGGTGCAATGAAATGAACCCCTTTGCCTATCGGTTCATCAGAGCCTTCAAGAAGACGAAGGTATTCTTCTAGGAAATAGTAAACATGCTTAACCCCTTCGATCTTAACTGGAATGAGCCTGTGGTTCTCAACCAATTCTTTGATTAACATTTTTCTCTGAAAGACCTTTAGTGGTAACCAGCCAAACCTCCAGTCGCGAGTGTCGATAAATCCGTTGGCTCTCATGTATTTCTCGATCATGAATCGTTCGTACTCTTCTCTGCTTGGGGTTTCCACGTCTGTGTTCGGCCCAACCATGTGCTCAGCGAGGTCGTAATATCGCCTGTTCCCTTCTAAATGATGGACCATGATGTCCCCGCAGTCCCATAAGAGGTTCAGAACGCTTGTTGCCGCCTTGCGTTTGATTTTTCCCTTCTGGTCAACTTCTTGTGCAGAGAGCGGACCATACTTCTCTATTTCTGAAAGAACATAAGAAATTGCTTCTTTCAATTCCTCTCTTCTGGCTTTGATGCGTTCGTAAAATGGAGAGTGAAACTGTGATGGATTTTTCATCCGGTAGCGAAAGTAAGGGAAATCTTCAATGGGTATTATTGATTTTCCGTTGCACCAATACTCGAACACAAGTCTGTCCTTGTAGAGTAGCTCTTCCAAGTGTGAAGGCTTGTAGTCTCTGACCCTATTGTGAAGAACTAAGTGTTGATTGCGATGTACAACACTGATTGGATCAGTCTGGATACACTCGAGTCTGTTTATTGCCTTTAACGCACCGTCTTTGCCTCTTCTTCCTTGAAGAAAACCCTGCCTCAAAATGAGAAAACGTCTAGCAGTTTCTCTCGAAATCTCCCTTGATCTTGTGTTCTCCATTCGTCTGCGCTCTCCAAGCGTTAGTGTGCACCAGCGCGCGTGTAACAAGTTTTCGCACGGCCAGAATTCGCATTTCCCATTCCGAAACCGGTCCAGTCGCTCAATGCAGTCTCCTTTGGAGACAATTCGCAAAATCAATTGGTCTGATACCTACATGCCTTTGAAGCCAATCGGCCCGGTCTAGTAATGTCTGAATATCATTCAGCTCATGTCCTGTAGAGTACCATTTTACGCTCTTTGGTTCACTTGCGGCTTCGAAATATCTTCTCATTGACTTTTCTCCAAAGTATCGTTCGTATTTTGCAAACTGGAACAGTATGGGAGTTGGCGCGACGTTGCCAATGTAATGAATGGCATCGACAACCTCAGTGGTCTCAAGGTATTTTTCAAGGTTCTCTTTGGGCATACTATTCCTGAATCGTACGATGTCTGGATCATCGCTTTCCAAGTATATGTCTGCTTGAGCAGGAACTCCTCCAATCAATACAGCAGTTTTTATGCGCCTGTCTATCGCCGCAAGAATTGCTCCCCATTGGGCACCATGGCTATGACCGACATATGCTATCCGATTGACATCAACAGACTCAAGTGTACAGAGGAAATCTATACTCCGACGCAAATCTACGACTGCTTGAAAAAAGATGCGACGATCCTCATCTGGTTGATAAGACAACGCTTTTCGCCATGGTGAAGGACGAACCCACGGATAATCAACCAATATGGAAACTGCCCCTGCCTTAGCATACAACTTTGCCTCGGGCAAAAACTCTGTTCGAGTTCCATACCCCCAATGTCCGAACACAATGCCTGCATTTTTACCCTCTTCCACCGGTGTAACGAGGAAAGCAGTGACGCGACCACCTTTAGGACTGTTAAACTCGATATCGTGCAAAGCAATGTCGTTCTCTTTCTCAATAATAACATCCTCTAAATCTAGAGACAACTTTGAATCATAATCATACAAGCTTTGCAGATGCTCAAATGAGAACCTGTTCATAGACCAAACCACTTTGCTTCTACATCAATACTGATCATATAATGGCGCTTGCGCGGATTAAAGTTGCGCAGTCATATGACGGTATAATTTGTATATGTTTGAAAAACGGATTAGATTGAAGAAACTGGGGAAGTGAAAAAAATGCCCAATATAATCGCCATGTGTGGACTTGTGTGCAACGACTGCATTGCGTATGTCGCAACACAGAAAAACGATGACAAATTAAGAGAGAAGGCCATTGAAGCTTGGTCGACAGAAACAGAACGCCTTAAACTGGAAGATATTGACTGCGACGGATGTCAGATTGGAAAAAGGCTATACAAGTTTTGTTCTGCCTGTGAAGTAAGAAAAAGCGGGCTTGAAAGAGATATGCAAAACTGTGCCTACTGCAATGAGTATCCTTGTAAAAAGCTGGAAAAACTCTGGAGAGGCTTTCGAACTGTTTCCTGGAAAGAAGCAAAAGCCACCTTGGACAACCTTCGAAAAATAA
>JALHSQ010000103.1 GCA_022865885.1 Candidatus Bathyarchaeota archaeon
AGACGCTCGAAACTTGAGACTGTCCCTGAACTCGAGAAGAAGAACAAAAACCATTTCTAGCAAATTTCGGGGCAGGCCAGCGCGCTTTCACTCCTGACGTGACATAATATTCTCTTTTTTGGCGCTTTCAAACCGCTATTGCTGTTATCAGGCTTTGTTACAGATAGGTTCATATGGCTGTCACGAGTGTTGTGCTGTTGGCGGTTTCATGGTTACTCGCAAGTTCACGGTTTTCTTGGAACCTGCAGAGGAAGGCGGCTTCATAATCAAATGTGTAGAGCTTCCAGTAGCCACTCAAGGCGAAACAAGAGAAGAAGCCTTGAAAAACATAAAAGAAGCCATAGAAGGCTACTTGGAAGTTAGAACAAAACTTCTAGGTCGAAAGGTCAAAGGCGAGAAGGCTGAAGTAGTTGTCGAAGCTCCCTCTGCTCTCGTGGCGTGAAGTTGTGAAAGTCCTCACAAAAGCCGGTTTCCAAGTTACCCGACAAAAAGGAAGCCATCTAATCCTCCTCAAAAACGAATACGTAGTGCCAGTTCCAAAGCACAAGGAGATATAAAGAGGATTATTGATGGAAATCATCGCAGAGGCAGGCTTAACAAAAGAGGAATTCCTAAAGCTAATAAAGATTGCTTGTGGCTTTCTATGCCTCTTCTTTATTGAATCTGTGTCCGTAAGGTTTAAGTCTAACCATCGCGTATATTAAGATAGGCTACACGGAGCATCCATCATAAAGATGGCGTGTGACAGGTGGTCGGGATAGAACCACGCGGTCTCGTAGGCTCATACACGCTCTCGTCATGAGAGTATCAATGAGTGAAATAAGGTCATGTTGCATACGACCGATACGAGCAAAGACCGAAAGCAAGCAACGTACTATCGTGAGGAGCCGCACGTATAACAAAGGGCTCGCCCAAAGTCCGTGTAGCCTTCAAATCCTGTCACAAGAGTAAAGCAGTCAGCGCAATTAATATTATGCTACGAAACCCCAGGCTTGTCAACAATCATTATTGACGTAGCTTCTCTTGTAGAGATTTCAATTTGATCGCCGAAGCCCTTCTTAGCATGTGCCCCTTTAACGATTATTTTATCACCTACTTTCAGGTTACATGCCGTATCTGCATGTTTCCGCCATGCAGTGATCCAGACTCTCCCGGTTTCATCTTTCAATTCAAAACTAGCAAGTCTAACGAGTTCCTGCCTGAATGTCTTTACGTCTCTGAGAACAGGTTTGGAAGCGACTTCTCCCTTAACATTGACAGGCGCCGAGTTTTCTTTCAAATCAACTATTCTCAAGAATTCTTCATCTGACTGAAACGTTTCTACGTAGGTTCCCTCATCAACGTGAACTTCTAAACCTTCTTCTAACGCTTTCTTGACCCTTGCATTCACAACCTGTAGCATGTTGCCTTTCTTCAGGTTTTCCTGAAGCTCATCCACTTTCCCATTCCAAGCTACCAAGGTTATTTCGCCGCTTTCGTCAGCCATGACGAGTCTCATGACTTTTCCTGTGGTTGAGTCCTGTCTTTCAAAAGAAGTCACCGTGGATTGCCTTTTAATGGTGCCTCTTATGTTCACTTTCTTGTTCTTGTGGCTTTGGGTTATCTCGCCTATCCTTACAGTGAACTTGCTGATGGTCGGATAAGCTGTTGTTTCAGCTTCTTTGGGATTGATTTCGACTTTGCTCTTTCCCCCGACGTGCAGTTCGACTCTTGAGCTATTATCTTCCTTCGTATACCCATGAACGACGCGGACTATATGTCCCACTTTTATCATTCCAGATTCAATAAGACCAGTCTTATCGTTCCACAGGACAACTCGCAGGAGACTGCTTTTGTCTGCTATTAAGAAGCTTGCAAGCTTTCCACTTCTATTGCCGTTGAAAGCTTTTGTTGAGAAAACAGCAACGACTCGTCCCGTAACAGTCACATTATTCAGATGCGGAACTAGGTCAGCTATCGACAATGTCAGTGTCGATGTTTCGATTGTTTGCGTTTCGACGCCGAGCTCTGCGGCAACCATTCGCAGAAGAGTCGCATCAGAGATTAAACCGTGTGATTTCCGTTTTTCTCTCTCCAGTTTCTCTGAGAGCTCTTCTTTCGAAAGCTCTGGATGTATCAAAAGAATCCGTTCGACCAGTTGATCAGTCGTCATCCAGTTTTGGCACCGCAGAAGAATATGGATTCTGCAAAGTTCATTAAAAGGCTATTGGCAACGTTTCTGACAATACTAGAAGAACACTGGTACGCTGATGAGCTTGTTATGTTTTGGCCATAGATCTTGCAGGTATTGAGGAGCGTAATGCTTTTGACGTCATGTAGAAATCCGAAAGAACTTGTGCCTAGGGTTTTCTTATTCTTCCTTTTCTTCTTTGCCGTAGAATGTGTAGAGGAAGATTAGAACTAGAGCTACGAATGTTGCAGCCATAAGCACGTACTTGAGTATTTCAAAGTATTCAGCTATGCTCATGCAACTGACCCCTTTGCTCTTCTAAAATTAGGGTTCAGATATTTAAGGAGTAAGGTTTTCCCACTCTTTCATTAACGTCTCGTAAAGCTCATCACTGTCTTCGATTTTCTCAAACCATCCCAGGGCGTCAGCAATCTTCTGCGCTATAAGATGATAGCAGAGATGTATTTCCCTATCCAGAACGCGAAAGTAGAAATCGTCACAAGTGCAGAATTCAGCCTGGGGCATTATCAAATAGTCTCGTTCTCTTCCAACCACAATCCAAACGATTTTGCCGCTAGGCTTGAACAAGTATTTCTTCACACGGTTTTCTTTCAAAGCTTCGAAAGCTTTTGTGAAACGTTGGCCGAAGATTCCGTAGAGTTTTGTCAGATTCCTGCCTGTCAGCTTGTCTTCGGCTTTCGCTTCCTTGCAGACGGTGTTGAGCAGATCGATTTCAGAGTTCTTATCCACGCGTACACATGCCTTGAAGAAACGGTTTACCAGATAATGGACATGATGGTTTGCTAGTCTATGTTGATCGGTTCGCCCATGGGTTTTCTTCCCTCCCCGATTTTCGGGAACGTAACTTCTAGGACGCCGTTCTTGTATCCTGTCTTTGCCTCAGTCACTTTAACCTTGCTTGGCAATACGACTTCCTTGTAATACTTGTTCGCCTGAGTATCAACTGATATTGTTAGTGATTCTTCTGTCCCATACAGCTTAATATCTCTCTTCTCAACTCCAGGCAACTCGACAACCACGTGAACTTCGCCATCTGTTTCGACCACGTCGACTAGTGGTTCGCGTTCCTCTTTCACTTGTGGTCCATGGTGGCTTGGTTTGAGGTTTCCGAACTGGTTGATGGCGGGTTTGCCGTCAGAACCTATCTTGACGCTGTAACCGTAGACAAATGGGCCGAACTCGCGTGTTGTTGAACCGTCTGGAAGTCTATGCTCCTTGACGTAGTCTTTTGGCACTTTGGAAGTGAAGTTTTTGAATTCATCTTCCATCATTCTTTCCATGTCATGGAACATTTTATCAATATCTTCGAAATCCCAGCTTTTGAAGAATGGAGAGCGTCTTCTTCTGTACCATTCTGGGTGATCGTCATCTTCATGCGCCATTTTCTCACCTTGTCAAGCTTTGAAGAAAGCAAATGGGTATAAACATTGTGCTGAGAGGTTGACTTCAGATTTTAAGCTCGCTTAACGTGCCTAGAAAAGTTCCGTCAAGAAGGTATGTTTCCGCGTTTGCCATGTCAACGGCGTTTGAGCGAAGAACTGGGCCGGCTATCATTTCAGTCTTAGCATTGCCCGTTGCCCTCTTTTCGTTTAGGGGTCTCCCTCCAAGGAAATCATTGAAAGAGGGCATTATGAGAAGCTGCTGAACTCTCGGTTTAATTCTGTAGTGCTTCCACAGAGTCGTTTCTGGGTCTTTTTCACCCCTGAGTCTGTGTTTCTCCAACAGAATCTTTGTCAACAATGTTCTATCGCAGTTCGCTTTCACCCAAATCTGTTTAGTAATTCTGAAACCGGCAGGATCATGGAATGCTACAACGGGATGAACGTGCCCCATCACTAGCGTCTTGCATTTCAGTATGGCTGGGGTTGGCCATTGGTGGCCGTGAAAGAATCCGACGTCGCCTAATGCTATTCCGGTTGCAGGAAGGAGCTTGACGTTTTCAGGTAGCAGCGGTTCAAGATTTCCATCATGGTTGCCTCGCATGATTGCTATCTCTTGCGTGTGTTTTCTAAGCTCTACAAAGAAGCTTGGCACGTCTTGCCATTCGCCCATTTCTGCTTTTGCTACCGTATGTTTTACGTCTCCGAGAATCAGTAGTTTGTCAGGATGGTATTCGGAGAGAAGGGCTACGAGTTTTCTAAGAAGCTTCGGAGTCTGTGTTGGCACATGGATACCTTTTCTTGAGAGGGCTATTTCCCAGCCTATGTGAATGTCAGCAATCACCATTGTTCGAGCTTTCTCTGCTCTGATTAGTGCGGCTGAATATGGCGGTAGTGGTGTTATCATTCTTCGTCCTTTTCATGTCTCAATAGGTTGAGTATGGTTTCGTGCATTTCTTGGTTTGCAGATGCCACGAATTCCACCTTTTGCTTCGGATCTAGCTTCACTTTCAAAGGTTCTCCTGTCGGTGAGGTCATTCTTGCGCCAGCTTCTCGTATTATCAACCAAGCTGCTGCCATGTCTGTCGTCCGGAGCTTTCCACGGATGTCTATGAAAGCGTCTGATGTGCCGTCGGCGACGTAACACAATTCCAGTGCATTGGCTCCGAAGTGTCGTATGTGTTTTGTTCTCTGGATCAGTCGGGTTAGTTGGGAGGTTATCTTCTGGACCTTGTAGGAGTTTATGTCTATGCCTATGACCGCTTCTTCTAGCAGTGTGTTTCCAGATGGAGTGACTTTCCGACCGTTGCGATGAGCGCCTTTTCCGTTTTGTGCAGTATATGTTACGTCATGAAACAAGTCTGCGACTAGTGCTGCATGTACTGTTTCTAGGGTCGGTTTTGTTGATACTGCGATTGATGTTGCGTAGAAGGGGATTCCTCGTGTAAGGTTTGTCGTGCCATCTATCGGATCCGTCGTTATGTAGTTCTCTTGTGGGTTTTTTCCATACTTCTTTAGACCGGATTCCTCGCTTACGAGAGTGAATTGCAGATCGTGCTTTCTCAGCGTTTCGACTATCGCTTTTTCAGCTGCTAGGTCCACTTGTCTCATGGGGTCGCCGCCTGCACCTATGCCTAGGTTTGGCTGAGGTTTACTCAAGGTCGCTAGAAGTGGGGAAATGCGTCTCTGCACGTTTGTCTTACACTGAACGAGAATCGAAAGCCAGTCGATCTGTCGTGGCATGATGATCCTCCGCTGAGTCATAGTACTGACAGTGTTTCTTTGGATAAAGTCTTTGTCAAGAACCTTGTTGTGCTTGCACAGTCTTAGTTATCATGGTTCTAGAACTTAGTTCTGAAACAAACGACCAGAAGAGAACCTCAAAAAGCATTTAACGGACTACATGTAAACGAATAGGATCACTGGCGGCGGGAGGACATAGGAACGACCTCGAAAATCACCGCGATTCTGGAGATGCTAGGTGACGGGAAATGGCATATGCTAGATGAGATAAGGCAGAAAGCGAAAGTAGACAAAGATCGAATCCAGCAGACAGTAGAGTTTCTGAAGGAATACAATTTCATAGTTGTAGATGAAGACGAAACAAAAGTAAAGCTGAATGAGATGGCTCGGAAATTCCTGACCCAGACGGCTACTGCATAAGGGATTTCAAACTCTTATAGGCTCTCAGAAAATCTTTACCCTTGTCTGTTACTTCAACAGATCCCTCATTTGCCTCGTTTTCATGCTTAATTGTGTGTAGGAGTCCTTGTTTGAGCAGAAAATGTGAATAGAGCTTCAGTTGTATGAAACTCAAGTTGCAGTGATACATTAGATGAGTTTTCTTGACCCCGCCCCGTGAGGCGCCCAAGATATCGGCGATAATGTCAAGACGACCGCGATGGTTATTGCTGTCTCTCTTACCATTACGCATCAATAAACTCACCTATATAGCCCTACGAGAGGCTATCTGAGGTCTCCTTTCTCCCTAAGAGGATAGCCGAAAACACAGATTTAAACGTTCTGAAGACTTAAATATGCATGTACAATCGCGTTGAAAAAGCAGAAAAGGATAGAAAAATCTGATATTAAGCCCTATGGCCCATGAAGCCTCTTCAGGATTTTCTCGATGTCCGCACCGTTTTCCATGAAGATGCTTATTCTATCTTCATCGATCTGCAGAGAGAGTATCTTGACGTTTTTTCCTTCCACGACAATGTTGATAGGATCACCTAGATCAAAAAGCTCGGAGAATTCTTTTCCGACATCGATTGCGGAGGAGGAAAGGAGGGCATAATCAATTATCTTTGCAGGATCTTTGAGATCTATTGCTGCGGAATTCGAGTTTCTCAATATGAATCCAACTACTCCGTTGTAGTTTTGGATTTCCTCCAAGACTGCTTTGGTTTTGTTCTCTGGTGTTGCTGCTACAGTTACAGCCGGTTCTGTGTCAAGTGTAATGTTTTCGGCGTTTCTTTTGTTTTTGGTCACGTGGTTTTCCTCCGCTATTCGATTATTGGTTTGATTTTTACAAGCTCGCCTTTCTTGATTTCTAAAGTGTTTAGGATTTTCTCGGGGATTTGCACGATCCCGGTTCCTTCTTGCTTTGATTTCTTCATCGGTTTGACTTTGCAGCGTGTCGTTTTTCCGTTGTACGTCTCGATTTTGACCCCTTTAATCTCTTTTTCCGAGAAAAGCTCTTCCCATTTCGACAGGGTTTCACTGTTGATGCGTATTGTGTCATTGGAGACAAGTAGGCCTCCAATGTTTTCAACGATAAACTGGCTTGCGGGTGGTTCTTGGAGTGCGGGTTCAGGTTCAGTTTCCTTTTGTGGGGATTGATCTGGCTGGCTTGTTGAGAGTTCTTCGGCGTTTTTGGTTGTTATTGGAATTGGGGGTTTGATTTCAGGTTCCGGCTTGTTGTTTTTGAGGGGGGTAGGTGTGATTTTCTCTAGCAGCTTGAGAACTGTTGGGATGAGCACGTGGGTTACGGTGTTCACATAGTTCTTGTCTGCGTTTCTTGATGTGACTGTGACGAGGTAAAGGTTGCTCAGGCATGATATGTTTACTCTACCCTTACTGCTTTCGAGTGTTATGTTGTCGATGCCGCCGACTGCGTCGGCCTTTTCTAGTATGTTGTTGAGAGAGCCCATGATTTTGTGGACGGTGTTTTCTGGAGTGTTCTCATCTCCAGCTATTATTTGACCGCCTTGATTGAATGCGAAGGAGTGTTTGATTTCTGGGCACGTGTTGTGGATTTCGGTTAAGGCGCTTTTCAGAGCGAAGGAGTAGAGTTCGTCGTCCATGTTGTCTTGCTCCACGTTGTGTTGGCTAGGATATTTTGAAGAGTATACGTTCAGGTACGCCGTCGTTTTCGACGACAAGGTATTTTAGGCCGTCAGTGTCGCCAAGTTGGTCTAGCCATTTTAATGCTTCGCGTGCTTTTTGCAGCACAAGTAGTCTTTCTTGGTGGCTTCGGACGACTTCTTCTATGGCGGTTAATTCGTGGAAGGGATTTGCATCTAGTACGATGTGTAGGTTGCCGACTGATATTTCTCCCAAGTTGTCGTTTGAAGCTTTCTTGCCTGCGAGTTTCATGACTACTTCATGGATCTTTCTGGATTTTTCAGCTAAGGTTCGGATGTCGTCAAGTCGGCGCAAGTACTCGCCTAGTGTACTTTTTGTATCTGAGACTTCTTTCTCTATGAGTTCAGCTATCTCTTCGGCTGAATTGTATTCTTTCATCTGTACTACCATTTTGTTTATACCTCCATTTAGGAAACAATAGAGGAAAGTGGAGAGGTTTTCACCCTGCCCCCAATCTCAACAAAGAAACTGGAAAGTTGCTAAGGACATGTCGCTGAGTAGAAGAACTGGTTACCCTTTGCAGACAACAGCTTGACTTGATACGTGTATCCAGAGGCTACTGTTTGAGTTATGCTCAGAACTTTTCCCATGTTCGCGGTCCATGTTAGCGGAAGATTGGTTATTGTACCGTTTTCAATCACAGACGTGGGCTTTACGTTATTAACCCAGCATTCATTTATGATTACGCTGGCTGAGCCGGTATTTTTGACTGTTACGTAGATGTGGCCATTGACTGGATCTGCTAAGAATTCCATATTTGTGACTTGCATTTGCTCTGTTGATGAGAACATTGGGATTAATCCTGCCATCCAAGCTGCTACGGCTATGCTTACAGCGACTGTTACTGCGATAAGTATGATTGATGCGACTACGGGGCTGAGGGCTTTCGCGTTCTTCAATAGCTTGCGGGTTTTCATCTTTCCTTTTATCCCTCCTTTTCGGGGTTACTTGATAATCCATACGGGAAGTCGCATTTAAGTCTTACGACTCAATACACCATATTTACCATCTGTAGAACAGAAAAACACCAAAATAAGTCAAGAAACTGACTGACAACTGCAGAAATAAAGGAAGAACGTGACTAGCCAGCGAGCTATGAACGGTTAAAGCCTATGCGCTTACGAGTCTAGTTCATCAAAGAGCTTCAACAGAAGCTTTGCTACTTTCTCGCCGGGAGCTGTCTTCAAATACTTCTTCTTCAAAGGATCAATGCGCTCGCTCTTGGCTAAGCCCAAGTCCTCAATCTCGATCATTCTAGCCCTGAAAGTACCATCACTGAGAGTCAACTTGTTCTCACGCATGAAATCCTTAGCATCCTTCCACTTTCCACGATTCATATGAAGAAGCAAAATACAATCTATTGCATGATCCTTCTCCAACATAGCCTTAATCGCCGCCAGTTTAGGGTCCGTCAGAATATGTTTAGCCTTCTCCTCTTCTCCGTTCTTCACCATGACACTAACGCATCCTCTTGCTCCTTTCTGATTATACACCACCCCATTAATAGATTTAACCTATATTACGATTTATGAAACATATCTGGAGATTTCTCCCTTCCGATATGAAAAATCATCTCCTCAAACCCACTTATTCTGGCTGCGCTTAAGGATCAAAAACCACATACATCAATTTCGGAGCTTGCGCCCTAACCAGCCGATTTCCTTAAGATTGCGCTTTCCCAAGAACCATTGTTTTGCATCAGTGGACTAATGTAGAACCTATTAATCCTTGGAAGATAGCCATTATACGAAAGGCGAAATCATGGGCGATCACCAATGCGAGAATTGTGGGAAGGTGTTCTACACCCGATATGTGCAATACATAGGCGAATGCTTATGCCCAGAATGTAGGAGCAAATCGGGAACAGCCAAAAAAGAAAAGGAATACGGGGAAGCAAAAGAATACTGGGAAGCGAGGAAGCAGCCAGGGCGCTCAAAGGATATATGACAGAGCATGAAGATGAAAGAATACATGACAAAGGTGATTAGTCAAAGTGCACGCTCGCGTAAACGGGTTCTTGTGACCCTCGATGAAGACCAATTGAAGAGTATCCAGTCGTTGAAAGGCTTTGGAACAAAAGACGCAGAAATAGTCAGATCAATCGTGCTGGCCTACCTGAGCGAACACAACTATATCAAGCAAGCGTCGATCGATCGCGATCGAGCGAGCGAGGAGTCAGATAGAACGATCAAGCAAGCGTCAGATGAGTCAGATAGAGAATACAAACTCGCTCGCGCCCGCGGCAACTACTGAAAAACTAGATCTACGTGCCGTCTCAAAACCAGCGCAGGCGCCCTAAGTCAATTTCTCAACAAAACGTAGGAAGCCACTAGAACAGATCATTACATGCAATACTACTAGCACCGTTCTAGGAAATGAACACCAGAAAAAGAGAGGTATGCGGGAGACATCGCCACCTTAACTTGCAGTACGATTCATGACTTATTATTCCGTTTCATAGCTTAATGGAGACGATCACTTGCGCTTTCGGAACAGCTTCTCGTATCATCTTCCATTTCGAACGAAAGATGCCTACGTCAAAGAGATAGCGGCGGACTTGGATAAGCTTGCGAACTTGATAAGGATCTGCGAGTTCCTGACGCGGACAAAAGTCTACCTATTCTGGGGTGGGAATGCGAAGCTGATCTCTCTTTTCAGTGCAGCTCCAGTAACCATTCGGGTCAAGCCCGGATTCATTGAAGCCGATAATTCTGCGTTCCGTCTGGTTTAGTTTCAGGGATGCTTATAGTAAACCGTGCTCCTTTGCTAGGTTCGCCCGTTTCGTCAATTGTCCAACCGTAGACATCCAGCATCTTTCTTATCAGGTAAAGGCCATAGCCTGAGCCTTTGCCCGAAGTGAAGCCTTCAGTGAAAAGCTTGGGTTTAGCATCCTTAGATATACCTATGCCGTCGTCTTCATAAGCCAGTCTGAGCTCATTGTTCCGTGTTTTCTCATAATGAATCCTGATCTGCGTGGTTTTCTGACCATATTTCAGCGAGTTGTCAATCAGGTTATAGAACAACTGCCGTAGTAGCGAGTCAGACAAAAGTATCAACCCGTCGCAACCATTCACTATTCTGACGCCTTTCAAATCTGGAAACATCGCTATGGCCTCGTTAAGAATCTTCACTGCGTCCACGTAAGCCAGTTTCTCGATGCCCAGTTTCTCGTAGGCTGCTGCGAAGTCAAAGATTCTTTCTGACCCTCGAACTGCTGCTTCTACGCTTTTTACGTATTCCGTTGCTTCGAGGTCGTCAGCCAGTCTTTTTCGGAGCAGATAAGCGTTTCCCGCAACTACAGCAAGCTTATTTCGCACGTCATGCCGAGTCAAGCCTCCAACGACTCTCAACTTCTCGTTTATCACATCCAGCCTTTTCTCGGCGTTCTTCAAGTCGGAAATATCCTTGTACATGGCAACGATTCCTGTGACGCCACCCTCGTTTGTTATTGGAGCAGCCGACACAGACACTGGAACTAGCGATCCATCCTTCTTTCTTCTGACAGTGTTTCGATAGACGTATCCCTTTCTGGCATCTCTGTCCAAGGCCTCTCCTTCTTCTCTCCAGTAATCTGGAACCACTACATCGTTGATGTGTCTTCCTCTGATCTGTTCAAGAGAGTATTCGAAAAGCTCCTCAAACCGAGGGTTAACGTCCTGTATGCGATAGTCTGGGTTAAGATAGGCTGCAGCCTCAGGGTTGCCCTGGAACAGCCCTTCGAATCTTTCTTGGCTTTCTTTCAGGGATATTTCTACCTTCTTGCGTTGAGTTAGGTCTCTGTGTATTACCTCTATGCCGATGACCTTGCCTTTCTGTCTATATGTGCTAACGCTGAGCTCAAGTGGAATACACTCTCCTTTTTTGTCCATTCCCCTTATTTCATATATCAGTGGAAATTCCTCTTCTGAAAATTCTGTTTGATATTTCTCTAGAACCATGGCGTGATCGCCAGGGTGAACAAAATCCAAGAACACTTTGCCTCTCAGTTCTTCATCACTATATCCAGATGATTTCTTGAATGCTGAGTTGTAGTCTATGAGACGACCTTCTCTTCCAACGAAGATGCCCACAGGGTCCTGTATGCTTTCGAACAAGCCCCTAAACCTTTCCTCAGACTCTCCCAGCAATTCCTCGGCTTTCTTGCGTTCTGTGATGTCTTCGCATGCGCCAAAGAGCCGATGGTATGTGGGGTTAATGCTGTCTTTTGCGACTTGTGATGAGGTTTTGATCCATCGTGTTGAACCATCTTTGTGGTTGATTCTCAGTTCGCATACGCTGGATTGTCCCGGTTTCAAACCCGTTACTTTTTCCTCGAAGATTGGCAAATCCTGTTCTTGAACAACGAATTTCCAGCAGCCCGTTTCTCTAACCTCTTCAGCCGAGTAACCAAACACATTCTTAACCGCTCCCGCAATCCAATCGATGGTAAACTGCCCTTCACCCTTTCTGGCGCAGGAAAACACAAGATCCGCCGTGATACTTGAAATGACTCGGTACCTTTCTTCGCTAGTGCGCAAGGCATCTTCAGCCTTCTTGCGATCTGTATTGTCCAAGACTATGCCGACCGTGCCTGCAAACCGGCCATTATGACCGAGCAAGGGGGCACCTGAGACCAGAACATTCCGAATAGTCCCATCGCTTCTGTGGAACTCGACTTCATAGCGGCTGGGTTCTCCATGTCGACGCCGTTCTGTCTCACCTTTTATCTTCGCCCAGTTCTCATCGTCGACTATTTTGTGCAGGTTCATGCCTAGAAGCTGATCTTGTTCGTAACCAACGATGTCTGCGAACGCTTTGTTGGCATAAACAATGTTCTCTTCAGCATCCACATACGTGATTCCTTCAATAGCGTTCTGATATATTGTTTGAAGCTTCTGGACGGTTTGCTTCATCTGGGCTTCCGCGAAGTGCTTCTCCACGGTAGACCGCAGACAATGCGCCAGTTCGCAATACACTGTCTCGGGATCGCCAGTCTTGTTAACGTAGTGGTCAGCGCCCAGACTCCACGCCCTAACAGCAACTTCCTCTCTGCCTTTCCCGGTGAACATGATAAATGGGATAGTGTTTCCGTTCTTTCTCAGCATTTCCAGAAATTCAAGCCCGTCTTTCCCAGGCATTTGATAGTCTGAGACGACTGCGTCGTACTCTTGCTCCTTCAGCTTGTTCAAGGCTTCTTCAACAGAGCATGCAG
>JALHSQ010000104.1 GCA_022865885.1 Candidatus Bathyarchaeota archaeon
CTCAGACTTGTATCTATGATTTAAACAAGAACGGCTATCCGGAGATAGTGGAATCCGGGGACTCGGCGGACGCCAGCCGAATTGTAACAAGAACCGTTCTCTGGGAAATCGAAGGCGTCCGGCTCCACCGCCCCAACGGCGGCGAGATCTTAACTCCCGGTTCTCAATTCCCGATCTGTTGGGAGAAATTCACCCCACCTGGGGCGGATTCTTTTTCGCTTTTCGTTTCCTTTGACAATGGACGCAACTATTCCGCCATTGCATCACTCCAACACTCCACTGATACCCTTTTTCTCTGGTCTGTACCCGACACCGTTGCGGACTCCTGCAAAATGATGATCTGGGCCTACGGCCCACCGAGGCCGGGGCAGAGCGTCCCGCGAGGCACGGCGTGGGATTTCAGCGATTCCGTATTCGCCATACGGCAAACAGACGTGAAAGAAGAAGCTAGAAGCAAGAAGCTAGAAACGACACTACGGATTATGCAGAACCCGACGACGAAGGCGCAGGGGGTCAGGCTGTTATCCATTAGCCATACGCCACAAGCCAGATTGCAGATTTACGACGTTGTTGGGAGCCTTGTTCGGTCGTTCACGATGACCAATAACCAATCACCAATTACTCTTCTCTGGAACGTATGCGACGACCACGGCGCATCATTACCCGAGGGCGTCTATTTCGTCCGGTTGGAATCAGCCGGCAGTGTCATAACAAGAAAGGTCGTCGTTCTGGAGTAGCCGCACTGACCGGTCGGATGCAAAATCAGCCCCTACGAAGAGGCGGACTCTCCATTCGATCATTCGACAATTGTGGAATAGTCGAATGGTAGTCGTAACGCAGTGCGGCATTTCAGACGCCACCGGCTGTTTTTGTCCAGGGACTCTTCCTGATCTTCTGATCCGCTGATATCTGGCCCACTGATATCCTGATACTCTGATATGCCTCTTCTCAGCTCGGCAGCTCAATAGGTTGTAATCTGCTCAGGTGCCCACACCTCCGGCGTTATTTCTATTTTTCAGCCTGACCCCGCACCCCGTCATCGTGCACGGGCACCCCGGCGCCAGTCAAAAGGGCTTGACGCCGCGGCTGGGGGTGCTATAATCTAGACCGAGGTCAATAACCAGACGGCACCCTTGAGCGGGTCGTGCCGCAAACGAAAGGAGTCGGTTATGCAGGTGTTGGTTCTGTATTATTCAAAAGGCGGCAACACTAAGAGATTGGCTGAAGCGATAACTAAAGGAGTCACGGAGGTAGAGGGCGTTACTGCATTGACAAGATCGACCGCCGAAGTGAAAGAAGAGGATTTTGTCGGCTCGGATGCGATCGTGGCCGGTTCGCCGGTATATTTCGGAACCATGGCGGCGCAGCTGAAACAGGTTTTTGATGAATTCGTCGGTGTCCGTAAGCAGATGGAGAACAAGATCGGGGCCGCCTTCGCGACGTCGGCCGATCCTTCGGGTGGCAAAGAGACGACGATTCTCTCGATCCACCAGGCGATGCTCATCTACGGTATGATCGTCGTCGGCGATCCGATGGACGCAACCGGTCACTATGGAGTTTCGTGTGTTGGTCCGCCGGATGAACGGACAATCCAGCATGGAATCAAGCTCGGCCGGCGTGTGGCCGGGCTGGTGAAAAAGTTCAAGACCTAGTCAGAAACAAGACAGGCAGACTCTGCCTGAGGAGGCGAAAGATGAGGATCACCGGATTGGGAGTGAAGCTCATAGTCGGTACCTTGTTGATTGTCCGCGCGGCGACGGGTATTAGCTATGTTGAGTCCTCAAGCGGCCTGCGGCCGCCGCGATTTGAAGGCGGTCGGACTGAATTCGAGATGGTCGATGTCGATCTCGACGGCAACATTGATTTGATTTCGATCGGGGATCACGGTTGTCCGTATATCAACACCGACCAGCACGGCATCATGGTTTGGTTCGGGGATGGCCGCGGTAACTGGTCGGTATCTATGAACGGGAACTTCGGTTACGGCGGAATAGCGGTCGGCGATGTCAATAACGACGGCCGGCTTGACGTCGGCTACGGAATGCACCACAACTACTCGACCAACGACTTCGGCGATCAAGTCGTCGAGGTCGCGCTTGGCGACGGTACCGGTCGTAACTGGACGCCGTGGGATGACAGCCTGGGACAGCAGGGACAGAACTGGGGCATGTTTGGCACAGATTTCGGGGACATAAACAATGACGGCTATCTTGACCTGGGTTCAATTTCTTTTGGGGCCGATGACGGGCTCTGGGTACATACGAACCAGCGCAACGGCGCTTGGCGGCCAACCTTCGGCTTTGCGGGTGGCAACAGTAGGATGGATTTTGTCTTTGGCGACGTCAACCGCGACGGCCATCTTGACATGGCGACCGGGCACCAGCAGGGGACGATCTATTTAGGTAACGGGAGCGGCGGATTCACGCTCAAAGACCGCAATCTGCCCCCGTTCGGCACAAGCGGGCGGCCTGGTACGGCCCTGGGCGATGCCAACAATGATGGCGGTGCCGACCTGGCTTATGTCAATGCGCAGGGCGGTGCCGAAGTCTGGAGATACTCAGTGCCGGGTGATTCGTGGGTCAGGATTTCGGCCGGCCTTCCCGCCACCGGCGGCGCCGAGGCAACCGCGCTGCAGGACATGGATGGAGACGGCAACTCCGATCTGGTTGCTTTTGGCCGGTGCACGACCAAAGTCTACCTGGGCAATGGCGCCGGAACCTGGACTTTGAACTGGACGCATACGTCAAGGGCACCAGGGTATCTCTCGGCCTTTCGAGTCGGCGGGGATATCGACCACAACGGTTGTCCCGACATGGTTCAAGTGGCTGAAGAGGGCAACTGGCCTGGTGACAGCAACTTCGTTCGCGTCTTCAAAGAAGCTTCGGTACCCGGTGTCCTCTCGATCAAACCTGTTTTTCCCCATGGGGGAGAGCGTTTCTTCGGGGGCGCGGTCCGTTTCATTGAATGGGTGAGCGCAGTGCCGGGTGGGGCGGCATCAACGGTGCGGCTTGAGCTGTCCAGCACCGGAATGGGCGGACCCTATACGGTTCTGGCCAACAGCCTGCCCAACAA
>JALHSQ010000105.1 GCA_022865885.1 Candidatus Bathyarchaeota archaeon
ATCTAGCAAGCATTCACTACAGCTGATTTAGCCCGCGTGTGTTCAGGTGCGCCTCGCGGGGAGAATGGACACAGGCATGTCTCCACAGCATCTAGCGCGCGCTCATGCTCTGGGTTGGGTTGGTTGGATAAAACTTTACCCTTTTTTTTAATAGTGAGTTTTCAGAGGGTTCTGCCTGCTGTCGCGGCAGGTTGAAGAACCCGCTATGACTTGTGTCATGGGTTTGAAAAAAAAGATGTGAGGATTACCTCAGAGTAGGGTTCTCAGGGCTCCGTAAGATATTGTTTCGGTGGTGACCACATCGCTTCTGTAGCGCTCTCTACCTCATGCTATTAAGATATGCTTGAATTGATCTTCTTGATTCATCAGGGCTCGGATAGATTCTTCTGATATTTCTTCTTGAAGGCTTGACGGGGTATTCCTCCTCGTCAAGAAAGCCTACGATTCGAATCTTGGTTTTGCAGTTATTGCATATCAAAGTGAGAGCCGACAACTCGCCATCAGCAATCTCCGTTTCAGTAATCCGATAACTCTCTTCTGAGTCGTCATCTGGGTCAAAGATGCTCCCACACTTCGGGCATGGAAAATCTCCAGAGCCTCTGACTTCCCTTAAGTCTACCTCGTAAATCTCTTCCTCTTCTGACATAACCTCTTTTCCCAACATGCCAATCGATTCTTGGAGTTTTCTCATTTTGAGAATCAGCTCTTCAATCATGCTCGTCAATTGCCGAATTTGCTCATAGCTCCTTCTGTCTTTGGCGTGCGTGTCTAAATACTGAGGTCCAGGAACGACAACCCTTTGCACTGGTTCATGCGGAGACCTTTCAATAGCCAATTTTAGATATTTGGTAAATGATTCATGTCTGACGATGTGTTCCGAGCCGAGAATCAGTTCTAGAAATATTCCCTTGGTCTTCCTCATTTCAACTTGCTTGAACCTAGCATTCATTTTTACGCAGAACTTGTGAAGCGATATGAGCTCTTTGTGACTTATGAAGGCAACTTTGACTCCATACGTCTCGATCTCGCTAATCAGGTCGGCTATTGATTTCTCGTCATTATGGGAAAGGCTTCTGGTGATTGTCAGAATGTAGGTCTTCTGCGGAAAATATGTTGATCTGACCAAATCCAATAGACTTCTATACCTGAACGTTGAGAGTTTACCTACAAGGACGTCATAAAGAATGACGTCTCTGTTTCCAACACGGATTTCTCCCTCAAATGCGCTGTTCCCAATCCTTACACGCGTTTCTAGCGCTAATGGACTTGCTATTTCTTTCATAAGTGAGTTGACGAGATTCTCAATCTCCTTTCCTTTTGTTAGGCTATCATAAGAAACCTCTTTTTCAGAGTAGAGTTGTCTTAGCTTTTCATATGATTTCAGATAGGTCATATTCTAAACTCCTCCTTTGAGCGCCTCATCGACGAACCAGTCATCAAGGATAACTATCCCAGTTCTGCCAGAGAGATCGTTCAACTCAGCGGTGCTATAGCCATCTCCCAGAAATCCCTTGAGATAATCGAGGTCTTTCAAGTTTTCGATGTTCACCTTGAATTGTCTATTGCAGATGAACAGGAAACGAAAATTGTCCGCATATGTCTCTCGTATCGCTGGTGTTGTTTTTATAGCCTTCCTGAGAAAGGTTTTGAGATTAGACTTAAGGGTATCTGAGCGTTTTCGCCATTTGCATTCACAATAGAAACCGAACTTCACTGGAGTTGCCCTATGTCCTGTAGTGTTTTTTCTTTGTTGAACTGCAAGGACGTCAAACCGTATCCTTTTACCATCTACTAGCACAGAAGTGGAATTTCTTGCCTCGTAGCAATTGTAAATGACGTCGAAACCAAACTTCCTGTCAAAGTAACAACAAGTATTATACACGAAGTCTTCGCCGAGCGTCCCTGCATATTCCCCCATCAGAATACCCTCTCTTTTAGGTCATCAGCAAAGCATCATTATGAAAGCTGTTTCTACGTTATACTATTAATTCTTTGCTGCAGCAGTTCTCAGCAAGCCCGATTGATCGAACCGTCCCAGGATATGCGCGCGATACTTACACCTCCCATCCCACTATTCGTTGGAAAACAGGGTCTCAGGGCATTTTCTAGCTTTATCTCACTGTTCACGTGATAGTATTCCCTTTAAGACCCTAAAGGGTATATTCAGAAGAGAAAGAACCAATCAGAACAAAGAGGGCAAACTCTATATGCCTCCACAAAGCCGAGCCTAACTAAGATACAGAAATGCCCATGTTCCGCATCCACTCTGACAGAAAATCGATGGCTGACTTTGTGGTGTAAAATTTCTGTTTGTTAACCGTCCTTGAATGCATTATTGGATTTCTGCCTTGGTTGTACCATATCTTTAGTTGAGTTATTATGTCTCCCAGATTGTCATCACTGCTGCTAAAGGTTCTCGAATACTTTCTGACTATCGCTATGTAGTCACCCAAGTCAGCGTAGTTCATTAGATCTTTTTCAGGGTCGATTCCCCAACTTTTGTCCTTGGCGTTATTCTTGACCCAGTGCTCATATACTTTGGGCAGGTCGTGCTCTATCCTTTTCTCCCAACCTTTTCCCAGTTTTTCTCTTGTGAATTCCCTTATTTGTCGCTCCAAAGAACTCACCATAACATAGAAATTGCCTATTTCTTTCTCGTCCAATATTCCTGAAATGGATTTCACCTCAGGCAGAGAAGGCATTTTTTCTTCGGTATGGTATTCCTTGATCGTTCCTTTTCCTTTTAAAAGAATCTTCAATGCAGGTTCTATAATGTTTTGAGATAGATAGAATAGATACGAAGTAGGGTTTGTTATATCAAAGGGTTTCCACTCGGAAAGAAGACCCCTGTATTCACTTGTTGTTCTTTCTTTGCTCATCTCATTAATGATGCCTGCTACCTGTTCTTCAGTGACTTCCGAATGCTTGAGTGATTCATAATATCGCTGTCGAACCTGGTCAATGTCGTCCGAAGCAAAGATACGTTTTGCAGTAATGAGAAAGGAATAGAGCTTCAATGATTTCTCTTCGTCCATGGGGAAGTCTGGTTCTTCAAATTCATCGACAAGCAGCTTTTTCACTTCAGGCGAGATCACGTAGTGGTAAAACCTCGTTTCGCCTCCTCTTGTTGAAACGTAATCAAGCGTTTTTACGCAGAGTTCAAATGACATCAAAGATTCGAAAAACTCGTTCCATAATATCCATATGCGTCCGTCTGCCATGATAGCGTCTTCCCACATGCCAGGGTATCGAGTTCTTACGTCAAAATACTCCTTTTCAGCAGGGAAAGCAAGAGTCTCCAACACATATCTTCGCACAATGAAGTGGATGACTCGGTCAGGAACAGCTGCCTTTATCTTCCCAAGCAAACTAGTTCTGTTTGCTTCGATTTTTTCTTTTACGATTCCGCCTGCATCAAGGCTACCTTCTTTAGTCGTCAGGAATTGGTCCAAGTGCCAATGGTTTCTTCTTATGAGTTTCCTCGAAAAAAGCTCTTGCACTTCTGCAATTTTACCTATCTCCGATTGGAGGATCCCTTCTTCTCTGATATTCTGCCCTATGTATATCTTCAGAAGAACCCTTTTGGCACTAGAAGACAATTCTATATTCATGCTGTTTCCCTACTTGCAGTTCGAATACTCATTGTATTTGGCTTTGGCGTCATACAAAGGTTTTGCTGGTATCAGGCCCGAATCGACCGATCTTGGCGTGCGCTCTGGAAAAAGTCACTATGGAACCAGTACGCACGGTTCAGGTAGCGCGCATAGAAATTCTGTCAATCTAGGTAGGGGTTTTTCATAAAACTTTACCCCAACCAACCAACCAACTTCACTACGACTGCCTGTCTCTACTTTTGTCTTCACTCCTACTCCTTTACCTACCTATACCTATCCTACCCATACAACACACACGCACACGGCGTGAGTGTGTTAGTAGCGTGGTGCCGATGGTCACTTTTGAGCCCAAGACAAGTGGACAAATCACCCACAACTCCCCCTTTTTTCTATTTGACTAAGACGTTCACTGGAAATAAGATCGCGCCCTTACAACGTGTCGAGGGTGCGCGCGTGTGATGGACTGCTAGCATAGATAATTGGTCAACGTAAGGGTGGGCGTCTATATCAAGCCTAGTTTGCCAAATTTCCTTAACCTTGATCGAATAGCACTTCTCTGTCGCTGATGCCTTTTGGCAATTTCACTAACAGTTAGGTTGTTATGATATTCAGAAATCAGTTCTTTGTCTTCTGCCTCAGTCCAGCTTTCATAAGCTCTTGCATGTTTCAGCCTGATTTCGTCAAGACTGTACGCTTTACTATCTTCGTGGTCTGAAGAGGATTTTTGTCCTACTACATTTTCTGTTGATTTCGTAATCCAGAGATTCTTGTTGTCCCAATCAGTAACTCTGTGGAAGTATGCCTTTCCAGTTTTTTCTGAAACATTAACTATGTATTTTTCATTTGCTTGAAGGCGATCCAATTTGCGCCTGTCCTTAAGACTTGTCACAATATCTATGCCCTGCCTTTTTCTTCTTACTTGGAATGCAACAGTGATTTCTCTTCCCCTTTTCCAAATAACGCTAATGAATCTATTTCTACCATCATTCAAGAGATTAGGGACCTCATACCACGTAAAAGAACCAAACCCAAGATCTTTTCCCATTCTGCAGATTCTATCTTCAGCACGTTGACGAACGCCTTTGCCTGGTTCAACTACTCCAAACCGTTTTGAAATTGCAATCGAGTCAGATATATTCAGCATAGTATTGTTATCAAGCGGCTGGTTGTTAGTCAAGACTTGCTGGTCACATTTGTCTTTCTGTATTTCCAATCCGGCCATGTTTATGACTGGCAAATCTGTTTTCAGATCTTCACCAAACCTCTTTCCTTTTATGATTTCAGAGATGTGGAAAACTCGTGCAAGTTGAGTCACTGTCTTTTTAGACCTGAAGGCCATCATGCTCTCAGATGAATCGAATTGAGAAAGAATGTTAAGGCTTCCGTAGTAGACTACGCTATTATCTATGACGGCAACCTTGTAGTGAAATTTCTCGAACTTGTCGTCTATACCTAATTCCTTATAGGCAGGAATCACTGTGACTCCAATTCTCGCAAGATCACGAAGACTTTCAACAGCCTCAGTTCTGTAGTTGCCACAATACTCGGGGTTTCTTGTAACAACATAGATCGGAACGTTCTTCTCCAAGATTTCCTTGAAAGCTGGCAACAAATCTGTGACTCGTTTTTTCGAAACAAATGGACTGAAAATGACAATTCGAGATTTTGATTTCTTCAGGTCCTCAACAAAGGCATCGTAAAAATCCGTTTGGTCAAACATGTTTAAGGGTGGGTCATTTGGTCGCTGGTTCTCACCAGATTCATATCCATCGTGAAAAGACCGCTCTACTTCGCAGGAGTCTATGCCTTCACCATTTTGGATTATTTTATCCAATAATTGACGCACAGCATCATTGGGCAGAAATTTACTTTTGATGTATTCACTATTTCCCACGAGAATGAATTTTCCCATTGCACGGGAAATCGCTACCGTTATTAGCTTTCCCGCTTCTGAATTCTTGAATGTTCCTTCGGTAAGCTTACCTGGTTTCAATGGTTCGCCTTCGACAAGATCAAAGATTATGTAATCTTTTTCGCTTCCCTGAAAACGATGAATTGTGGACGCCACAACACGAGTGGGATCTATGTCCTCATCCTCTAGCATCTTTGAGATTAGTTTTGCTTGTTCCCTGTATGGTGTGACAATTCCGACTTTGACTTTCAAACCATTCTTTTCCCCCTCTTCTAAGCATTTCACAGCTAGTCTAGAAGAGAATGCGGCGGAGTACGGACTTAGTCTAGAAAATGTGTTTTCAGGTCTTGTAATCAAAGGATCGGTAGTCGCGGTATCACAGAGTATTAGCGCTCTCCCCTCAAATGGTGGCATCTTCGCAAGTTTCTCTTTTGAAGCTGACACGTCCTCAGGGGTCTTTAGTTTCCTCTCATAGACAGCATCACTAACCAAGGCGCAGATAGCGGGGTGCATTCGGTACTGTTCCCTAAGCATTACAAGTCTGTCATCATCAAGAATGCCAGCATCAACACTCTCAACTATTCCTGCTTGATTGAAAATATCCCTTCTAAGCCACTGCTGGCAGACTTTGCTTCTGCATTTTGCTATTGGAGATAACTGCCGGAAATCTCCAGATATTATGTAGTGACCGGAGCACAGTCCAGCAAGAAAGAATATGTTTGGCAGAGATGCCATACTTGCCTCGTCAACAACAAGAGTATCAAATTTTCTCTTGAATATCTTAGGGTCCAAAGATGCCCTTGCGATTGTAGAGCCGATTGCAATTGCCTCGTTGAAAACGCTCTCTTTGACTCTTTCCATTTGTGTCTGAAGTTCAATAATTAGCTTCCTTTTGCTTTCAGCTGCTCCACTCAATTCGAGTATTTTCTGACGAAGAGACTCCAGTGTTGTCAAACCGTTGATGCCTGGTTCGATTTCATTCCAATACTGGTTTATTCTATTGGATATTGCATTCTTTTCTTGAACGCTATCATCAAGTTGCTTTTGCAGACTCTGCAGTTCTAGTCTCGCGATCTCTTTTCTGTTCTCAATGACCGCAATTTCCGATTCGATTTGTTCCCTATTCAATCCTGAAAGGAACCGTTTAATTGCGCTCGTGGTCTTAGCTTTTTCTAGTAACTGGCGCTTGTTTGAAAGGGAAACCTCTGCATTCCCTAAACTACTACTCACAACTGCCATTCTAGTCTGTAGGGATACGATTTCATGCTTAACTTTTTCATATTCACGGATTTGGTGTTCTTTTTGCGCGATCCTCTCGACAGCACTCCTTTCGATCTCGCCATATTTCTTAGATGTGTTCTGTAGTAACTCAATCTGAACATCTAGTTCTGAGATGCTCTTTTGTATTGTGGCAGCTCGCTTCTCAGCCACTTTTTCGAACAGAATACAGTTGAGACTCTCATCTTCATTATCTGGGATACCTAAGCGAACTATTCTACCCTCTTGAATCAAAAGCTCATTTTCTGGGTCTTCAATGAATTTTTCCAGGATTTCATCCACTGCCCGGTTTGTGTTCGCCGTAAGTAGTACACTTCTCCGAGCTCCTATCAGAATGTTAAGAATAGAACCGAGCGTCTTGGTTTTGCCAGTGCCGGGTGGTCCCCAAATAAATGTGACTTCTTGACTCATTGATTTGCGGATAGCTCGTTGCTGTTCAACATTCGGGCTGAAAGCCAGTGTTTTTTGTTCATTAAAAGAAATCGGAGTGGGAAAAGTGTTAGGTTCTAAGAAACCGAACAGTTTCATGCTGCCATCAGCATTAAAATCAGTCCCGTCTGTCTTCACTTTTTCAAGCTTGTCATGAAGATTTTGAAGAAGTTCAAAGGAAGAGTCCTGCACAGTAGCCTTTTCTACAGACTCGCCCATGTCAGTTTCAAAGGCAATGTTCGCCTCTTTCTGATTCCACGAATCAATTAACCCGTAGAAAGTCTTGCCATCAATGATTAGGTTGAGTTGTGTTCCTCGTCTACGTCTGCGCCAAGATGAAAGGTCGCCGCTTTGGAAACGGTAAATGAAACGCCCTCCTAGGTCGCTGATTTTCTTGCCCTCGTAAAGCTCCCATCCCCGACTCTGACCCTTTTTAAGGTCAGCAATCTCGTCTAACAGAGCAGACTGGAATTGTGTAATCAATTCGTTTTTGTCAAGGGATCCCGCTGTGGCCTTCCACCCGATTCTCGGCAAATTGGATGATGTTGCTTCCACTTTGGCGTGACTCCGGATAACACGTAACAAGTTTTTTCGTAAGTGTTATCCATATTGCTTTGGTTATCCATATAAAACTCGTGCATAGTCAGTATTTACTGCCCATCCACTTGCCAACTGAAGCGCGCGCCGTCAAAAATCAAATGATGATTTAATTTCCATACCTTCTGTACCAAACTATTTCCCATCGGACACGAAAGATACTAGGATTACATATCATGCACTCGCCGGGGGTGTGTCAAAGATAATTGTCTAATCTCCTTAGCGCGCGCGAGTGAAGGACGAATCCCTGCATAATTCCATACACACATTGACTTGAACCCGGGGTCAAATGGCGATATCTCCACAGTCTTCCGCAAAACCCCTCTTTTTTTCTGGAGAACTCTACAAGACTTTTAAGGAGTGCTTCCAGACAAGCGCGCGAGTGACTAGAAGACGAGGCAGGGAAGTGGAAGTGCAAAAAGTGTGGAAAGCCAATTACTATGCACTTGAAAGAATGCCATTGGTGCGGTGCTAGACCGAGGCAATGAAGCAGAATTGACGCGTGCGGAATTTGGGAGTCGAAGTCGAGGAACAAGATTCGCACAAGTTTTATCTGTCCGGGAACCAACACAACAATATATGGCGCATCCCAATGGAAAAACGGCAGGAATTCTCTTTTTCATCGCAAGTACACAGTTCGTCTTGGGTCTTATCGTTGCGGAAGCGTTGTATCCCGGCTACAGCATATCTGGCAATTACGTAAGCGATCTTGGCGTCGGGCCTTCCTCGGCGATCTTCAACTCTTCCATCTTCCTTCTAGGACTATTATCAATCATCGGAGCATATTTTCTACCGC
>JALHSQ010000106.1 GCA_022865885.1 Candidatus Bathyarchaeota archaeon
AACTGGAGTCATGTAAAGTCTGCTCGCGAGGCGGATGCGACAATCGCCCGTGGTTTTCCGGTACTGACTACCGACCCATCGGTACTAACAGCTTGTGACGCCATAGATGTGCTTGTGGAAGTGACGGGTACAGTCGAAGTCGCAGCGCATGTGGTTCTCGAGGCGTTCGACCGCGGCAAGCATGTGATCTTGGTGAATTGCGAACTCGATTCGATGCTGGGACCGATTCTGAAGGCAAAGGCAGATCAGGCCGGAGTGGTGGTAACCAATACGGATGGAGATGAACCGGGAGTGGCGATGACCCTCGTTCGTTATCTTCGATCGCTGGGACTCCGCCCCGTGGCCGCGGGCAACCTCAAAGGCATGGTCGACTACTATCGGACTCCCGAAACCCAGCGGGCATTTGCAGAGAAATTTGACCAGAATGTTAAGAAGGTCACGTCCTTTGCAGACGCCACGAAACTATCCATGGAGGCCACGGTTCTCGCGAATGCAACGGGATTCCATGTCGGCCGCCGTGGTATGTATGGCCCTGCCTGCGCGCACGTTCAGGAGATGGCGCGCTTGCTGCCTGCGGAAGAGATGCTCAGCACCGGCCTCGTCGACTACGCCTTGGGCGCGGCGCCACATACCGGCGCCTTTGCCATCGTTTAGGAGGATTCGCCGCTCAAGAAGGCTCAGTTGAGGTTCTTCAAGCTCGGCGACGGTCCATTCTACGTCTTCTACACCCCGTATCATCTGCCTTACATCCAGATCGCCTCGACCATTGGTCGAGCGGTCATCCTTAGTGATCCAACTGTCGTCCCCATTGCAGGCCCCGTCTGCGAAGTTGTGACCATAGCCAAGCGCGACATGAAGGCCGGAGATCGCCTTGACGGCGTCGGTGGTTTCTGCACTTATGGGCTCATTGACAACGCCGCTGCTGCTCGAAGCGTGGCAGCTCTGCCAATGGGCCTCTCAGAAGACTGCGTATTGCGCCATGATGTATTGAAGGACGAGCCACTCTCATTAGATGATGTTATGCTACCTCATGGCCTGTTGGCCGAGGCACTCTGGCAGGAACAGAACGCACGATGGCCATTAATGACCTAAGTGCGCCCGCCAATCATGTTTAGACCTTTCTCCACCGCAAGGTTTTGTCCAGATGACCGTTGTTAACGCTTTCCTCAATATGGGACGTGCGTCTGTATCTGGGTCCTTCAAACTCCTCCAATGTGAAACCTACCTTCTTGTAGACTTCGTAAAGCTGCTTTGCTCCTCGGCGCGCGTTCCATTGCGGCCTGAATTCTGGCAATTGCTGGGAAATCTTGCTGAAGTTGACGCGATAGGAACGCCTATCCGGTTCAGCATCCTTTGCATACTCGATCCGTGAATTGGGAACTGTTTCTCTTGTAATCTCGGCAAGTTGCCGTACTCGATAGTTCTCCTCATTGATGCCGACATTAAAGATTTCGTTGTGAATCAGGTCGTGGGATGCGTCTAGAACAGTCATGAAAGCTCGCGATATGTCTTCAATGTGTACGATTGGACGCCATGCCATGCCGTCACTCTTTAACAATACGGTTCCAGTAGTGTAGGCCCAGGCAACTAGATTGTTGAGAACTAGATCGAACCGAAGCAGAGGGGATACGCCATAGGCTGTTGCGGAACGCAAGAAGGTCGGACTAAAACTGGAGTCCGCCAATTTGGAGATGTCTTTTTCCGAATCTATCTTTGAGACA
>JALHSQ010000107.1 GCA_022865885.1 Candidatus Bathyarchaeota archaeon
CGGCAGAGGGACCTACTGGGGTGTAAAGTGCAGTAACCGTTGTTGGGCCAATGTAGTTGATGTAAGCAGCTCTGTCAGACAGGTAACCGACCGCCTTTCTCAAGTCAACGTCGGACATTGGGTTCGGATACACCGGGTTCGCGTAAGCTGGGTTTTGCGGGTTGCCTAGGAACAGGTTGTTGTTGTTGTTCAAGTCGAACAGGTAAATACCGAATTCTGGACCATAGCCCAACACACTGACAACATCGTCCCACGGGGATGTGGTGTATCTGTCATAGCGTGTGCCGTCTAGTGGCCAGTCGGTAACGTCAATGTCGTCCACTTCTAGACCAGCTTCCAGTTCAGAGGTCTGTGAAGCGTACATTTGTATCAGCAGATTGTCAGCTCTAGGACCAAATTTCTCAAAAATCAAATCGTCTGTCTTTGATGGGTCACCATAACTCCATGCAAAAACGTTTGGCACCAACATCATTGCCATCATTGCAATAGCAAATATCGCGAATAAAACTTTCTTTTGCATATTTTTCCTTCCTTTCTCCTTTCAGCAGTTACTTGTGAGTGCGTAAACGTTTAAAAGATTTATGAAAAAATTGTTCATGTTAGGAATTTAGCCTATATTGCAAACAACAACAGCCATTTCTGTATCAGACGCAACACAACCCGAGACCAGAACGAAACACAACCACACATTGAGAGACAGTTGGAACAGCGTGCACCTTGGACTTCCAGTTCATTAAACCATCTCGGATCTGCTGAAACGATTCTTGGGAACAGAAACAAGACCAAGATTAACCCGACAATGAACATTCGACGAAGAACAATCATTCCAACCTCTCCTTAAACAGTTGGCCAGTTCCAATTATTATTCGTTCTCATCACGCGCGCGGCTGAAGAACAACTTCTATCCAACGGACCAAGCCCCCTGCTTTTTTGTTTCGGGTGCGCCCCTAGCGCGCGCTAACTCTTCATCTCAATTGCTTCAAGCCGTCATGTCGCGCTCGCGTCACGCTCGCGCTCCAACCCACAAAAACTCAAAATACTTAGGAAGTAAGACTGATTGGCAAGCTTGCGCTTGCCCACGTTCCGCAAAAACCGATACGCCAACAGCGCGCTGTATCGGAAGGGTTATACTCGAACTCAACAGAGTGATAATGAGATGCTTGAGATTGCCACTTATGAAAGACGAAGACGAAACAATAAGGAAGCTTCTTGTTCCGTTACTTAAAGAGAGGTTTTTCGTCAAAGCGTTCGTAAGAGTTGACAAGGTACATCAGAGATTGAAGACTGAAGGATTTCTCTCTCCTGAAGAACGAGCGATAAAACATCCTTTCCATCCAGACATAGACGTTTTGTACTGGCCCAAAGAATACACGCAAGAACCCGAAATATTCGCGGCTGAAGTGAAGTACTTCCGTCTTAAAGATGGAAATGTCTATCCTACGATCTATGAAGGTCTGGGCGAAGCTATGATGCTTCTCACGTTTGGCTTCAACCATGTTAGCCTGTGGCATCTCTTCGACCCTGAAGTTGATTCAGAAACTGTGAGCAGATATAGAGACCTTACTCAGAATCTCATCAACGATACTCGCTCACCTGTAAACTATCAGTCTTGGCTGTTGTCAGAACTTCCTAAGACAACTATGGTAAGCCAAGAGCGGCAACCTACCGCCTCAGAGAGGATTGCGCACCTTATGAACCTTCTGAATCAAGGCACGTTCATATCGTCCGTCACTATTGGTCTGAAGGATAATCCTCTCGTGAATAGATGGGACACCAGAATCATGAGGGCAATAATAAAGAAAAACTATAGAATGGTCAAGTAGGTAGCGCGCTAGCGCTCGCGGCTATTCCGCGCTGTTATTTCTTCTTCGGACAAAAGAGAGGAAACGATTCTCGAAATGTTTCTTAGGAATTTACGAATCTTGCCATAAACTACTTGAAAGTCTCGTGGACAAAAACGCGCTAACGCAACGTGAACGCAATTCTAGGAATAGTTCATGCTTTGTCCAGTCGAAAACTTATCAAGGAACTCCTCCAATTATTCATACTTGTCTTTTGTTATCCACGTAAGAACTCTTTTTCTCTTCGTGTCCTTTGCCCAGGTCTGTTCTTCCAGATAGCCATTCTTTAGCGGTGAATTCTAAGAAAACACTTTTCGAAAGAATTGTGAGACTAGACTTAGACGTGATTCTAGGAATTAATCAATCATTATTCATTAAAAGAACCTAGATTCTTTGAGAATCAGTCGCAGTAACAAGAGAGGGAAAAAACGTCAAAAACAACGTTGAGTCAATTGTCTTTTCAAAAAACTCTGGAAAATTCGACTTGTTACGCGTTTGTTACGTTTTTTTGTTACGTTTTCCCATCAAAATCCACACTTTGTTATTTAGCGCGCGATCTCTGATAGAAACAATAAATATACCAATCCAGGCCTATGCATATGTTGGAAGAGAGTTACTGTACCGCAAGCACTGAGGGGTTAGGATGGAAACGGCTAGTGCAAGAACGAGGAGAAAGTATGGCTACGACGTTCTCATAAATTCGTTTGAGCCCACATTAAGGAAATATGTTTCCGACCAAGTTTTCTTGGTCAATTATGGAAATGATTGGATAAAGCACATACCGCAGGGGGTAATCAATGAATTAATGGAATCCAAACAGATTCAATCTATTGGTGGCTATCCGATTGATGAATTTACATTCCTGAATCTCAAAGACATTTTGGCTGCGTCAGGCAATTTCAAACTGGCACGATCGTTCTTTGGGGAATTGAGCAAGGATAGATTCAACGAACTCATGGACGATCTGAATAAACATCGCAGAAAAATAGCCCATTCCAAGTCAACTTTTAGCGAATTGGATTTGTCAATGCTGATCGATCATGTCAAAATGCTTTGTCAAGGAGAACAGGGAAAGGAAATCATCCGGTACCTCCAAAATGAAGGATACAAGGATGCAGGAGACATTCCACAGGGCTTCTTTGAGGAGTACCCTGTCCCTCACAACTTGCCTTTCGAAAATTACGATTTGGATGGAGGTTTTGTAGGGAGAGAAAAGGAGATAAAAGTCATAAGAAATTTCCTAAAGTCTGGTCAAGATAGGGTCATTACTATTACAGGGGCTGGCGGGGTTGGAAAGACCGCGATCGCCCTGAAGGTCGCATATTCGTTCCTGGCAGACCAATCAAATGACTTCAATGCGATAATCTGGTTCAGCGCAAAGACAAGCATGCTTACTGAGAAAGGTATAGTGCCGATGACGCCTGGCATAATGAGTCGTGAGCAGTTGATTCTTGACATCCTGGGCATTTTGGATCCTGATACTCTCAGCAATTTCAGAAAAGCCAACGTTCCAACTGAATCTTATATCACTCACCTCAACAACTTCTTTTCAACTCACAAGTGCTTGCTTGTTGTAGATAATTTGGAAACCATAATCAGAGACGAGCCTTTAATAAGATTCATCGAGGAAATCCCGCGTCCTTCACAAGTCTTGATTACAAGCCGAAAGGGGCTTGGTGAATTTGAGAGAAGGTACCCAATAGCGGACATGACTGAAAGAGACGCTGTGCTATTGTTTAGGATTTTTGCCAAAGAACGAAACAGACAGGACCTTCTGAGACTCAAGGATGAGACATTGTCTGAGTTGGTCCGGAGGGTCAGATGCTATCCATTATTGATCAAATGGGCGATAGGACAAGTCTGCCTTGGAAAAGACGTCGACCGGGCTTTCTCACAAATATTCGCTGGTGAAAGTGAAATCGCCAAATTCGCTTTCGATGATGTCTTCAACTTGCTGACAGACTATGCAAAGACTGTTTTGTACAGTATGATTGTTTATGGAGACAAGCCTACGTCAAGATATATCTTGATACATCTCGCCAATGTAAATGATGACCAATTCGAGGACGCAATAAGAGAACTGACTTTAACTTCGTTTGTATATCCAGAGAACAAAGACACAGAAGCGGGAACGGTCACCGAATATACTATGCTTGAGTTAACAAGAGGTTTTGTTGAAACCAAACTCGACAGTAATGAGAAGACTCGGCAGATGCTTACTACAAGACTATATCATCTCGCCGAACAGATCCAAGAATTTGAGAAGTCTGAGCGCAGCTATTTTCAATCATTGATTTCTCTTGGAATCAAGACTCCAGAAGAACAGGTCGCATTCAATTATGTGAAAGCCGCGAAGAACTTCTATTTCCAAGGTGAGACCGACAAGGCCGAGAAGAATTTCCAACAGGCCGTCAAAATCGCCCCGAAATTGTCTTACGTATTAACGGAATTCTCGAAATTCGAATTCAGCAGAGAGCATCATGCGGAAGCCATTAAACTTGCGAAGAGAGCAGTGGAAGCTAACCCAGAAAACTTCCACGCTTGGTTCAATCAGGGTATCATGCTGGAGAAAACCCGCGATCTTGATGGCGCAGAGAAGTCTCTCCTGAAAGCAAAGGAACTGAATCCGCAACATCTTCCCATATTTACTGAACTCGGAAGAGTGTACAGTCTCAAAGGCGAATTTGAAAAGGCAGAGACCGAGTATGCTAATGCGTTGAAAGAAGAGAAATACCCTAACTACAGACACAAGACAATCACTTTCCAAGCGATGTCAGAGAACTACAGACGTTGGGCAACGTCGTTTAGAAATCGACGCGACCCGGAAGGAGCAATCAAGATGCTTGAGAAGGCAAAGGAGATGGCTGTTAAGGCCATTGATATGTCTCCAAAGGACAGGATCATCTGGAACGTGTATCATCACGCATGCATCGATTTGGCAATAGCGCACGCTCATAAAGAAGGTTTTGCCAGATGCAGACCCCATCTGGAAGAATGCCTTAAGTCAACGCGAGTGGGTAGAGTATTAATCTCGCCAGACTCCGAGACCACAGCAAATGCTTATTTCTACTTGGCGGCGCTTGGCTTAGATGAGAAAGATGAGAAGAGTGCAAGCAGAGAAGAAATCGAGCGTTGGATCAATCTAGGACTCTCTGCATGCCTACCAAATTCCAGAATATTCGACAAGTTAAATAATCTGAAGAACCAACTTCTTGGAACTGAGAAGCACGAAGAGAAGACAATCAACAGAGAGTACGGCAAGATCAGATTCTTCAATGTGCAAAGGAAGTTCGGACTTTTGGATTCAGCTGGAAAGACATATCTGTTCTTCATAAATGGTTTCCGCCAGAGAATGCGGACCGAAAGCCTTTATGTCCTGGAGGGAAAGTTGGTCTCCTTCGTACTTGTGCAAAGTCCAAAAGAAGGGAGCGGGCTGATAGCAGTTGATTTGGTGACTGAACTCCAACCTGGAATCTAGCCTTTCTTGTCTTCATTTCTACCGCGCGCGCTGTTGTCTCTGGAGCAGCAAAGTGGAAATGCTCCAAAGCGGGAACTGTTTCTTCAATCTCGCCCGAAATAGGATCTACCAAGGCCAAGAACATGACACTATTGTTTGCTCAGCGCGCCGAATATGGTAGCGCGTGTGACGCGAGATCACGGTCATGCAGCGGGCCCAAAGCCCGTTATGTTCTCACAGATACCACAACGCTCAACTTGTCTTCTCATCACGATTGACGCGTTTTTGCGGTTCTGACGTGGTTCTCTTGTCTTCTTTGTTCTTCTTCATCTTCTTCTTAGCCAGGTAGATATGGTAAGTTGATGCGCCCAGATATGGAAGCATCACCATGAAGACGAAGAACGGAGTCCACGCTATGCTCGGAAAGGCTAGGCCAAACAGTTGACCGACTGTTGTTGCTAGAACTGCACTGAGAACATAGGAACGCGCACTCTCTGCGCGGTCCCCTTCGATTCTGCTCAGCCCTGCGTGCATGATAGACGCAACGATTCCAAACAATGACAGCATGGCCACTAGCGAAAAGTATTGGTTGAACAGCCAAACTTGGTGGTGGAAGTCTTCGATTTCCCTCAAGACCTCTGCATAATCGCCCGCAGTACCCAATACGGGATTTCCAGCAGTTTCTTCATTGCGCTTTGCGTCGTCATAGGATATACCGTCGGCACCTTAGTTTTCATCAGTGCAAGAGGGATTGCCATAGTCAGACGCTACTGCAAGAAATATGTTTCGTATGATAGAATCTCGGCTCTAAGCCCAGACAAACTCTGCAGGTTGAAGAAGATTGGTCAGTTCTCATTGGATCTTGACGCCGCTACGGCTATTCCGGGTTTCGCCTTCCTCGTGTCCTACTATAAAGGTACTCCAATAAACTCTCTTTCGGGCGGAGTAACGCTTGCGGTCTATACAGCCATAGCGATCACGGTCTTCTTCCTGCCCCAATATCCTTTTCACGAAAAGATGGCCCATGCGAAGGAACAAGCATTCAGTGAAGTTGACCGAATGTTCAAGCAAGCCTATTCAAGGATCTGGAATGAATATGAAACATACGATCCCGAATCGGTTAGTGCGCTCAAGGACACGTACGTTTTACATGATAGAATCTCAAACATGTCCGTTTGGCCACTGAATCTTGGCGGCGGTCTAAGGTTTATGGTCACTGCAATTTTCCCAATATTGCCGACGCTTCTTCCATATTTGCAGATTATATTAAGTTATTTGTGATGACTTCTTAGAAAGATGATCGTGTAGCATCCCAGCTTTTGAATGGGCAATCTTGAAGTCTATTGAGAACATTGCTAAAGATTACTGTAAGCGGGATTGATTCTATGAAATAGTGAGATTAGCGGAGATGCAGGTACTGGTCGACGAAAATTAGTGAAAAGAGAAGAATTCATGCTCTACCTTCAAATGCCCAAAGAAAAAATCCTCAGCCATTTTTGTTGAGGTCAAAGGTCCTGACTCAGTTTATGCCCCAACTCCCTGTAAGCATATAATCATTCTGCGAGTCTCGTCTTCGGTAGGCTTGAGACTTCCCAACAAACCAGTCTATCTCGTCTAATGAGGTTTAACACGAACGCCCACTGCAGAGTAGATGTGCGCTTTCTCACCCCACACGTGCAAGGCTACTTCTCCATTGATTTATCTATTGCCTCGATTTTCCCCTTTGTTGACTCACGCCGATCCCCGAGGAAGAGAGGATCTTGTTAGCATTGTTTTCCGTCTTTGCATTCTACGTAATAGCGTCCATCTTCAGTCCGTCTTATGCCATGGATTTTGGCCATGTCATGCTTGAGCAACCGCTGTTCAATGCCTAGCTCTTCAGGCTTCTTAGCCGTTTCTTCAGACACGGCTCCAAGCTTTTTCATTTTTTTCTTAGCTAATTCTGAGCGAATAGCTAATCCCACTAGGAGCCCTGCCATCACTTAGACCTCACGCAGACTATTGGTTTAAGGCCATATAAACCATGGAATGCAAAGGGTTATTTCTATGTCTCCTACCGGATAGTTTTGGAGGGGTACTGAGGAGAGTCCGCACCAATAGGAAGCTTGCAAAGTGGCTTTCAAGACAACTTTTGTCGATCCGCAGTGTTTTCCACCAGTTGGTCTCAATCCCAAGAAAACCAAGTCACTTTCGCTTTCGGACCAATTGTCAGTCTGTCCATCGAGTTGCACTGGTTCCTTTGATTTGAGTTGCCAATGGTTGGCTTGCGTAATTGTTTGGTCGTAATCCGATACCTGCTGCCCTTGGTAATAATCAAGAACACCTGCTACGCCAATGACTCCAAGTCCCACGACAGAACCAATCACCAATCCTCCGGGTATGAGTGCCCCAGCAGTCATCATTGTGATACCGGCGAAATCTGTTGCTATGGTAAACTCGGGCGTTATTATATCATGAGCGGGCACCTCCATGCCTGTGATTGTCAAATCTGTGAAACTGTAGGTGTCTATAGTAAGATCTTTGAAGTATAGCGTCCACCAAAAGGCTGTGCCCATGTAGAGACCAGTAGGAAGATTGCTAGTGAAGTTTGCGACTGTGAAATTCAGCGGTATTCCGACATCGCTTGATGGTCCGCTTGATAGGCTCCACATGGCCCACCAATTTCCAAGTGTAACCTCTAGACATGTATTAAACCAGTTGTTTCCATCACTATAGCTGACATTATATGCTGTTAGGATTGTCGTGTTCCTTTCGCTGATTCCCGGTTCAGATGCCCATTGCGAATTACCATATATGCTTCCGCCGTTCAGTGTTATATCATTACCTAGATTCTCAGTGTTGGCAGAAGCATAGAATTTCGGTGGTCCGATTTTGGCTGGTTGATTTGTCCATGAAACGTATAGAAAGTCAAGTAGTCCACTATAGCCTTTGTTCCCAAACGTGAAGGTTATGCTGTGCCAGTCGCTCTGCCAACCCAGCGGGTACATGAAACCATCTCCCCAAGCGTAGATTGCACCATAGACTCCCATATCCCACATCCAATCCTGCCAGATCAAGCCAACATCCACGTACACATCATCAATAAAATCATCAACGTATAAATGCTGATTCGCAGAGCTTCCTAAGAAGAACGTGTCACCAGGAAAGTACGTTTCTGTCTTCACAGTGTATCTCACTTCAACATTGATGAAGTTTGGCACGTATATACGAAATCTGTCCAGCCATGCAGGTTCGCCAGCTGATGTGATTACAATGAAGCTTATTGTGTCTCCATTTGCAGGCGCCAAATAGGTCAGCTGCAGTAGGTGATAGCCCTGTGTCAGATTTCCAAGTGATATGTTGAATGACCCGTACCCAGTTGAACCTGTCAGGTTGGTGTCAATCACCACATGCCCTATTTCGTAGCCGCTTCCGACGAGAAAACACGTGTTCGAAAGGAACGATGAAGGCATGTATATCCTAGCAAGTAGGTAGTACCATACACCTGAAAAGCCAGTGTTGGGCACGCCGAACTCGAAGCTCTTCGAGTAGGCGATCGGTGTGGTAGATGTGTCGTACACTGTGCTAAAAAGCTTGGCTACTGAGCTCACGTCTTTCACGTCGACCTTGCCGTCATCATTGACGTCCGCCCTAGCGTTCCAGAGACCGTGGTCTGGAAACCATGAGCCATAGGCCTTAGCCACAAGCGCAACGTCCTTCACATTAACTGTTCCATCATAAGTCACATCTCCTGGAAGGTCTGGCGGAAACGAGGCATGATCCACAACGTAATCAGCATGAACCAAAGGCAAAGAAGTGAACAAAATCGAAACAAGAATGACTGCTGTCAAGACTAGTGCCGAAACCTGATCTTTGGCTTCCAAAACTCTCACAACCTTGACCTCAATGACGTCTCACTCTTTGGGACACTCCAGATATAAGCCTTGTGAAAAGACGTTTCGGAAGCGATCTCCGCCAGCATCAATGAACTCCATGCCGACGATCCATACCTCTACGCATCTTTCTTCGGCACGCGAGTTTTTTGTGAATCGTAAAAGGACAAAGCGGAAATGGAAAGCTGGTTGACAGAGCCAAGTATCTTAGTAGAATGGCACATATCTAGTGGTTACCTTTGGATGTGCGAATTGCGTGCTATGGTCCATTATCTAGTAGATGATGTCTAGAAGTATCAACAAAACAAGAAAAGGGGGGATTTCGCGGGAGACATCTCCACTATATGGTGCAAATGGGAATTTACTACCTAGTTTTGGCAGAAGCTCCTTATGGCAATGTGGGAAAGTACGCGAAATGTAACAAGTGACTTAGCGCGCGCTTGGGGCCTACGCTTTGTGTATCAGCATGAGAGTAAGACAAGATTCTGCCAAATCATACGAGGCATGTTCGTCTGACTATGGTCTGCTTGCTGTCGAGTTGTGCTATGAACATCCATCCTTCGTTGAGGTGTTTTTCGAGTTCTTTTGAGTGTATCAGTTTGTCTGTCGACCTTGTGGCTGGCGAATCGAAGAAATTCAGCTTTTCATATTCCAAGCGGTGATAGTCTGTTTTGTCTTTGTCATAGTATGCATCTTGGCTGCCAGGAAGGATATGACCAAAGAAGAACTGCTGTGTTGCCATATCCATTCTGCTGCCATCGATTGTGGGGCTTCTCAAGACTGATTCAAACGCCTTACGCATCGTATGCGGTGTTATGGAAGCCCATTGGGAAATTCCTGAGAGTCTAGCAGCCTGTCGTATGATCTTTGCTATGGTTCTTCTGCCGAGCCTTTTGCTTGATCTCTCATTTCTTTCCCAGAGGTTCCATTCTGCGTGAAATAGTGGAGCCTCGGGAGTAATCGAGCCGTATTTTTCACTTCTGTCTCGAAGATATGCTCTCAGGGCTTCTACGGCTTCTCGACAAATGAACGTGTAGTAGGGGATATTCCCTTTGCATGCGTTTGGAAGTCTCTCTTTCATCTTTGGGTAGACTGGAACTAGTGCGCTGGTGTGCCCTGCGTTCAAATCGTCTGCCAAGTCGCCGTAGTTCAGAGCACAGAGGGTGCTGACTCTTAGCCCACTGCTCCAAGCAGTCAGGATCAGAGCTCTATTTCGCAGGCTCCCTGCACATGCGGCCATTGCGCGAACTTCGGCGATGGTTGGTATGTACTCATTGCGTTTTCTGTAGCGAGGGGGAATGGAAAGTGTGTGTAGCCTTAGGGTTTTGCCATTAGCTCGGAAGAAGGTTCTGAGCTGTTTCGTCATAGAGTTGACATATGCTCTGCTTCTGTTCAGACCAGCAGTTTCGTCCACAAACTTTTGAAGGAGTGTTTCTGTCTTGTGTTTGGGCAGGTTGACCAGGCGATCTGGATCGGCATTTGACCACTCGCAGAGTCTCCGGAGCCGGTTGAGATAAACCTCTTTCGAGCCTTCGCTTCTGCCAAACCTGCTTAGATGGTCAAGCAAGTTCTGTGCACTTTTGTATTTGCTCTTCCAAGCTTCAGGGCCTTCTCTTGCTGTTATTCCGAAGAAGTGCTCAAACTGCCTTAGCTCAAGAGGCTTGGAGAAGTCGAGTTTTCCGAAGGCCTTTCCCAAGGTTCTGTCCCGAAAATGGGATATCCCGAAAGCGGGATAAAAATCTTTCGTAAACCTCCGCTCTGCTGTGGTAGGAGGGTATCCGCTCGGTGTAATTGGCGGGTCCGCTGGGATTTGAACCCAGGACCTGCGGCTTTCTTTGACTTGAATCTTAGAAGGCCGCCGCGCTTTTTGGGACAAGTCTATCCATGCTGCGCTACGGACCCCCGTCAGAATTGATGCTCGGTGTCGAATATAGTTTTATCTGTTGGGATTTTCTTTCCTTCGGGTCTGAATATTGCGTCGTGGAGAAGTGTTCCTTAAGGTTTTTAAATACCTATCATTCTCTATGTTAACAGGGGAAAGGAAATGTCAGAGATTCCAGTTCCTCTCATAAACTACGTGCAACTCATAAAGAACCACAAGTCGCCGTACTATGAGATTGTTGCGTTTCTTATGAGGGACATGGAGATGCGTTATCGAGGAACCGAAAGAGTTTCCGAAGTCGTTTACACCATTAACCCAAGAATTCTGCAAGAGGAAATTGAGAACAAAGTGAAAGATGAGAAACTAACGACAGTGAACGTTTGTCGTACAGTCTTAGCCATGCTTCGCGGGGCTGAACTCAGTGAAGAGAAGGACTTCTTCGTGACTACTACGAGCAGTGGACGAAGAAACTACCACATCAAGATCAACGATCGCACTTTGACCTCGATGTCAAGACTACTATGATCTAACTGCTACTCAATGTAGATCGCTGGTCGGCATGGCATAGCTATTGTAGCTCTTTGCCTCGGATCATAGCGTTGCTCATCTTCCTCATCGTAAACAATGATCTGAGCCTTGAATCTCTCACTTAAGAACCCTAGGGCATCTATGATTGCCGTCTTTTCGTTCATCATGCCAACTCTCAACAGTTCCTTCCTTTTTTCTTCAGGCAATCCCTTCACATCCTTCGCGATTCTGGTGGCGAACTTGGCAATCTCTCCAAGATGTTCCTTCAAGTCCTTGTCTGCGGCCAATTCTCTCATAAGCTCGCTTATTTTCGCTTCTCCACGCATAGATTTCTCTAATACGCTAAGGTAAACCTTCCACTTCCATTGGCTGGCTGTGTAATAGCATATTTTCTTTGGAACGATTTTCGTCGCCTTCAAGACATTCAGCGTGTCTTCAACTACTTCCTTCACGAGAGCTTCCTGTTCTTCTGCCAATCTGTCCTCTTGCCCTGTTCTTGGTTGTGGCCATGGGGCCAACGTTATAAACCCTTTTTCACGTATCTGGCTCCAAAGCTCCTCACATACGTGTGGCGCAAATGGTGCAAGCAGCTTCAGCCACGCCTTCAAGGCTTCAAGCAGCATCTTTGACTCCATGCTTCCTTTTCTTTGTATATACCATCGGAAGTCATTCCACACTTCAAACAAGGCTATCTCCAAGGCTGTCCTCGTTTTCAATTCCTCAAGATTCCCAGTCACTTCGGAGATGCGACGTTGCAACATGCTCATTAACCATTTTTCCAGATGCCCCGCTTCGCTGCTCTTCGCATTGTCAATTATGATTTTCGCATAATTGTAGAATGATTCAATCTTGCTTTGGATGTCTCTTGCATTTTCGCTTCTCCAATCAGGATCGTCCATGCCTTCAGCTCCCATCAACAACGCGCATCTTACTGCGTCTGCACCGTATTCTCCAATGATCTTCTTCATGGGCACAAAGTTTCCTTTTGACTTGTGCATTTGTTTGCCTTCGGTCATGAGCATGCCATTCACGCCGATAGCTTTCGGCCACTGGTTTGGTGAAAACAGTGCGGTATGATGAAACACGTAGAACGTCAGATGATTCGGGACAAGCTCCTTAGCCGAGACTCTAAGATCCACTGGATACCAGTACTGGAATTCCTCGCGTATTTCCTCCAGCTTTTTGACGCTCATCTCTGTTTTCGAAGCTGTCTCCTTTGCGTTTCCCTTTCCTGTGAAAACATAGTCGAAGAATTCCTTGGTGAGTTTTTCGGGTTTTATGTTGCACTGTTTTATGTGCTTGTTTATAGTGTAGAAAGCCATGTAAATCGTGGAGTCGCTGAGGGTTTCGATTATCCAGCCTTGACCCCAAGGCAATGGTGTGCCGAATCCTGTTGTTCTGGCGCAAGCCCATTCTCTGAGCCACTCAATCACTGTTATGAACCATGGTCTTGCTGTTTCTGGATATATCCTCATTTTTCCCAGCGCTTTCTTGGTCTTGTCCTTCCATTCTAGGTCCGAGTAGTTCAGAAACCATTGATCCTGTAGGACTTTGACTATACATGGCGTCATGCATCGGCAGACAACTGATTGCGGCAAGTCGTACATGGTGTCCGCGATTCCGCGGGTTTTGAAGTCGCTTATCAGGATTTCTTTGACGTTTCTAACTAGTTGTCCAGAGTATTTCCTGCAGTTCTCCTTCAATACGCCATTATGAAATTCCTTCTTGTAGAGTTCCTTGGTTGCCTCGTCAGCCTTCGGATCACTCTGGTCTTTCACACCTAACCGCTCTGTGATTTCTATAGCTGGGTAATCACCGTATCCTTCGATCTTAATCAGCGAAATCGGCTTGATCGCCTCTATGGTTGCTGGGTCTATGCCGAATTCCTCCAGACGCTTTGGTTTTTCTTTCAGATCTTTCAAAGCCAGCCAATCATAAGGCGCGTGGGCGGGAACACTGTATACTACGCCCGTGGCTTGGGCCGGATCAACAAACCATCCTGGCAAGATTGACAGTTTACCCCCTGTTTCTGGATTCTCAAAGCTTTTCCCGATAAGCACTCGACCCTTTACATGACGCTGCACTTTGACTGTTCTTCCCTGTTCTTTCAGTTTCTCAGCCGCTTGCTCGCTCATAATCCATTTTTCATCGTCGACTTTGGCTTCAACGTACTCTGCATCGGGGTTTATCCAGATGTTTGTGACACCATAGATTGTTTCGGGTCGGAACGTGGCTGCGGGCAGAACTGTTTCTTTGTCAAGTTTGAACTTGATGATTGTATATTCTTCAGGTGTGACGCCTTCACCAACCTGCCGGTCATGGTCACCTGTGGGACTTTTGCATTTAGTACACCATACAACGGGATGCGTTCCCTTGGTCACATATCCCAAAGCTCTCAAGTTGGTGTATTGCCATTCGATGAACTTCTGGTAAGTAGGCATTACGGTGTTGAACTCTCTTCGCCAATCAACCGAAAAACCCATTCTCTTGGTAACAAGTCTGCCTTCATTGGTATAGTAGGCAGCCATGTAAAGCGGATCAACGAACTTGTTTAGCTCCTCTTCTGGGACTCCGTCAATTTCCCTTAGACTTCGAATGAATTCCTTGTCGCCCTTTGCGACGCGTTCACTTGCGCCAACTAGCGGTTGCCCGGTCCAGTGCCAAGCCCATGGGAATAGCACATTGTAGCCTTGCATTCGCTTAAACCGTGCGTAAGCGTCAACGCGCGAAGCTGTAAAAGCATGGCCTGCATGTAGAGGACCGTTCATGTAGGCATATGGGAAAGTCACGAAGAACTTGGGCTTATTCTTGTCTGGATCGGCTTCGAATATTCTGGCGGTTTCCCAGCTTCTCTGCCATTTTTCTTCTATTTGTTTTAAAAAGTCCATAAAGCCTTTTGAGGCGGTTCGAGGGGTATTAAGGATTTCGTTTTCACGAATAGAGAACGTTATCCCTCATATTTGACACTGAAGACTATTCTATGTAACCTTACATTAATCCTTTGCGTTTCTCACGTAACTGTCCGGGCATTTGGCTGTTGCTTGCCATTGCAACAAGGCATGTTTTGCGAGAGAATGGTTGGGACGCGAATCTTCCTATGAATGTTTCAATTGCTTTCTAAGAGCTTCCTCGGCTTTTCTCACTGCGTCTGGCAGTTTATTAACATGTACGCCACCGCCTTGTGCGAAATTAGGTCTGCCGCCTCCGCCCCCGCCCAAGGCTGCTGATGCTTCATTGACCGCTGAACCGGAGTTTACTCCTTTCTCAACTGCTGTCTTCCCAGCCATGATCATTATTCGCGCATTTTTCCCATCCGATCCGAAGAAAAGTGCGACTGCTGCATCGTTTCCCTTCATTATCTCATTCGCTGTTTGAACCATGCGGTTGACGTCAATTGAATCTTGAAAATCCCGCTTTACAACTCTCACTCCGCAGATCTCTTCAGTTTCCTCCAAAGCTTTCGTTCCTACACTCGCGCTTTCACGTGTCGCCAATTCCTTGATCAGTCTTCTTCTTTGTACATTTGCTTCTTTCAGTTCCCTTATCAGCTTCTCGGCTGTTTGCTCCAGTTTCTCTAGTGACGAACTCAGTGTCCCAGCGACATTCACAAGCACCCGTTCATTCTCTTGCACAGCTTTCAAGGCAGGAAGCCCGACAGAATACGTGAACCTTTCAACCCCGTCTTGAACTCTTTCAGTGTGAGTGATCTTAATGAATCCAACTTCTCCCGTGTTCCTTAGGTGCGTCCCGGCACAGGCTTCAACATCCCAATCTCCAGCCCTCACGACACGGATTTCCTTACCTGGGACTGCTCCGCCCTGATAGAGCCGGAATCCATAACGATCCTCAGCTTCTCCACGGGGCATCCAAGTAGTTTCAACCGGAATGCTCTGCAGAATCGCTTGGTTTGCCAAGCTCTCGACTTTGTGTATCTCTTCCAAGGACAATCTGCGATAGTGGGAAATGTCAAGCCTAGAGCTTTCTGTGCCTTTTTGCGTGCCAAACTGCCAAACATGCTGCCCGAGTACACGTTTTGCCGCCCCGCCGATCACATGTGTTGCAGTGTGGTTCTTCATCAGATTGTATCGCTTTTCCCAGTTAATAATCCCCTTGACAACGGTTTCTTCCTTCAAAGGAGCAATATCTTTCACTATGTGAACAACAACTTTGCCAATCTTCTGAACGTCAACTACTCCGATTTTGTGAGTGTCTGTTATGAGGTAGCCATCGTCAGCTGGTTGTCCTCCTCCTTCAGGATAGAAGCATGTCTGATCAAGCACAACATACTTGCCTTTCAACACTTTAACGATTCGCGCTTTGAACTCTTTCATATATTGGTCTTGATAAAATAGCAGTTTTGTCTCTGGAATTTCCGAGACTGCATTTTTGAGCCACTCCTCGCGCTTGGTTTCTTCTTCAACAGGTTTTGTAACTTGCATGTGTCTTTGAGCAATCAAAGCATAGAAGTTGTCTGGAATGTCAACTTTCAGGTTTTCTTTTTCACCCACCTGCTTAACGATTTCAGGCGGCAGTCCATGTGAATCGTATAGTTCAGTCAGAGTTTCGATCGGAATCTCTTTCTTCTTCTCTGTCTTCAATTCGCTGGAGATACGCTTGACCAGTCCCTCGCCTCTACTGATAGTTTCCTCGAATTTTTCCTCTTCCACTTTGAGCATTTCCATGATTTCGCTTTGCATTACTTTCAGCTGAGGGAAATCCTTGGACCAATAATCGATCTGCATTTCCGCAATGTCATAGAGTTTATCAGAGATGCTGAGCATTTTCAGCAGTCTGTAGACTCGACGGAAAAGAAGCCTAGCCAGATAACCTTCTTGAATGTTTGACGGCACAACGCCCTCAGATAGTATGAAGCTTAGACACTTTGTGTGGTCTGCGACTGCAAAAGCATTTTCGATCGGACGCAGGAATATATCTAGGTCTCTTACGGTTAACCCTACGAGTTCAGCTTCTTTCTTTCGGGTTACCGATCTGCTTGCCGTCTTGTCCAAGTTTACCAGACCTGACACTCTGGCAACCTTGGTTAGCAGTTTGCCATCGATGTGGGTTAACCCAGCCATTTTGAGGATCTTGTCAAGTAAGTTGCCATAGATTGCATGGAAGCCGCTTGGCACACCCTGGGAAAGCCATGTGTAACGATCTATACCGTATCCAGTGTCAACCGTTCGTATTGGCAGCTTCACGAATTCGTCGTTGACGACTTTGAATTGCATGAAGACGAGAGTGGCAACCTCTAGTCCGCGAATGATGCATTCAACGTCAGGGCCAGCGTTGCCGCCGCCAATCCAGACGCCCTCTTTGTAGCTTATCTCTTCGGATTTCACGCCCAAATCCTTGGTTACCCATTCATGATGGTATCTTACGGTTTGATCTTTCCAGTAAACCTCGTTGTTAGGATAATTGAACGCGTGAGCGCCTCCCATCTCGAAAATTGTTAGGTGTCTGCCAAATGTTGGGCCCGTATTGTCTACGTCAACCATGCGAATACACGGCTGGGCAATGACAAGAGGATTTGCAGGAGGCGGCGAGATTCCCTCTGTAACATATGGCTGAAAGTCAATGATGCTTGCATGGGTAAGATAGATGTCGTCTCGCCACCTTGCCACGACTGGATAGGGCTTGATGCGTGTATGTCCTTGTTTCTCAAAGAAGGTGAGAAAAGCTTCGCGCATTTCGTGCAGGTTATAGCTCTTTTTTGTAGGAGCATCGTCTATGAAGGTGTAGTTTGCACATCCTTCTGAAGTCGATTCTCCACAAGTTTCCTGACTCAGATTTTGCGTCCAGAAGTACTCTCTACATATGGGGCAGAGCTTTCTAACGTAACCTGCTTCTTTGAAGAATGGAAGACTGTATTCCTTTGCTGAGAACTTGTCCAATTCTGTTCGCTCCGATAATCAGATAATTCTGGAGTTTTTAGAAAACTAAACGTCTTCGCGAATTTAAACTATTTTGCTAACCGACTTTGAAGCCGGGCACGAGACCCGCAATGAGACTTGCAGCGAATGGTAGAAGAGAGATTGCACTGACAAGCCATGAGAATGCCGATCCCAGCAAGCCAGATGAACCAGCTAGCCAATCCCAGAGTGCACCGTAATTAATGCTAATTATTCCCTGCGTGCTCAAATAAATCAAAGCAACCAAGAACAAACCTATGATAATGGCTACGAGCTTGCTTATCTTTTTGATTGCATATCCAACTATGAAACCGCCTATTCCTCCAGTGCCGAGTTGAAAACCCAACGACGGCAAAATATCGCTCACTCATATCGCTCCTACCCATGCTATCGCAAGTTTGATTTAAATGCGTTTTGTTCATAAGATAACAACACGCGTCGCATCATGGAGGTGAGGATCTACGGATCTGCTTGAGATCTACTTGCTGAACATCATACTCACGTTAGGCATGTTCGTCGTGTTGGTCTTTCGCGCATGGATTGAGCTGAAAAATTACCGGATGATGTGGAAGGAGCTGGAATGGCGGCAGACGTATCAAACTATGGGACGCATACTTAAAGCTGAAAAAGACGTGTTCTCCAAAGTGGAGGGCGGCGACGAACTGTATCAGCTTTTGTGCGAAGTATTCAAGGTCAACGACAAATAACCTAAGGAACATGCCAGCAGCTAATCAAATTGACAGGCTCACAGCGTTTCTCCATTCCGTATCGTCTAAATGGCTTGGTCAAATGCCTCTGAGACCTTGACGAAGCAATATATAAGCCAACACATATTCTCCGTTTCTCTCTGATCTCAGTCTTGCCAAGCTCAACATACCTCGAGCGACATTTCTCACACCTGAAACCCTTATTCTTACCCATTGATTTCAATCGCCTGCCACAACTCGGACAAACAGGGTTACTATAGGAGTTTTTCTGTGCAAGTTCAAGAACGCGGATTTTCTCAAGGTTTATCGTTAAAGGCTTATCTTGACAAGCAGGGCGGACGCCACCATAAACCTCCAACTTGTCGCCTATAATAAGTTCCCGCGCAATCTTGCGGAGAACTCCTGTGGGTTCATAGGCCGCACAGTCCACTTGTGCAATTCCGTCATCTACCGAGAAGATAACGTGCCTCAGAGGAATTATTCTGGGGTTTGATGATACCCTTCCTCTCGCAATCACGGAGTTGAATTGCTCTGCTTGGCTCAAATCATGAATTCGCTTGAGATGGGCATCTGTACCTTGATTCGTGCGGAAGATGACCCATCTCTCCACAGGTTCAGCATGTTTGATCAATTCAAACGCCTTCTTCACTATTCTCGGAGTTTCACCTCTGATGCCGAAGAGAATTGGATCCGATCCTCTAGGCGTTATTATGACTCTTTCCTTTTCCATGTCAACATTGTTGAACGTGTATGGTTCCGTTTCCTTATCCATTTCAAATATTGACGCTTCATCCACTTTTCGTTTCAAACCATAGTTCTCTTTGACGCGATACGCAATGATCTCATAAGTATGATCCTCCCGAAGTGTCTCACCGATTGCCGCAAGACCACCTATGATTCCACGGCCGTTCTTGAAGCCGATGGCTTCAACCTTGAACTTGGCCAAGAGTTTCAACGCATCCTTAAGAGTCACAATTCTACTGACTGTGTTCTTCGCAAAAACCTCAATCTCCTTCGGAACCTTGCCCCGTTCAAGAAAGACGATGCCTGGATCCGTGCCTTCAGATTCCAGATCAGCGTGCTTCTCCACCGTGCTTGTAACCGTGTCTTTGATTTTTTCTTCAAGACCATTGTCATGGTTTATCCTTAAACATAAGGCCCCGTTCCCCCTAGTTTTCCACGGCACATTCGGGTTTAACCTGACCAAGTTTGGATAATCAATGAATTCGACGCCCAGATTGGCAAGTTTTTCCACCAGTAGTGCCGCAATGTATGTGGTGCATCCCTTTCTTGTCGAATCTGTATCATCCAAACCTATGTGTAATGTTTTCTTAACCATTGAAGGAACCCATTCTCTGCTGAATCAGAGACCAAAAGATGCGTTATAAAAGGTTGTTCATAATCAAGGGAGTAGAATAGAGCGAATGCTTGGCCCTTTGCTTGGGCAAAATATGTGCGGTGTGAGGCTAGCATCAGTTCGTCCAATGGAAATGAGAAAAAAGCGGAAAGTTGTTACTTGCGCCCGCCTGCAATTTCTTCGACAACTATCATTGTCAGAGTTGATCTAACCTTGTCAAGTCTTCTAACACGCCAAGTCACAGTTTCCTTCAGCTTGTCCATTGTGTCTGCTTTGACCCGTGCGATTATGTCGTAGACTCCGTAAACAGCGAATGCTTCGTCTACTCCTTCTACCTTTTTCAGATCTTTCAGCACATCTGCTTCTGAGCCTATTTCAGTGTTTATCAACACGAATGCTGTTGGCATTTGCATCTCCACGTTTAGTGTTTATTTCTGAGCATTAAAATACTTTGCTGCATGTTGCAGACAACTTGTTTGAGACACCGTGCCTCCATCAACATTCAGTCTAGAGTATTATGGATACGCTTATCTTCTGTTTTCAACCACTAGAATTGGGCTCTAGATATGCGGGCAAAGATCGAGGAAAGAGACGACATAACAAGTCGCGAGATGCATGCCCTGGAACTTAACGCAGAGTATTTTGGGGTTTCTAGGCTCATTTTGATGGAGAATGCCGGTCGCAGTGTAGCACTGGAGATTGCATCAAGATTCACAGTAACGGATACAGTTGCGATCTTCTGCGGTCTAGGTGGAAACGGTGGCGACGGCTTTGTTGCGGCTCGACATCTTTCCTCATTGGGCTTCAAGGTCGCAGTGGTTCTTGCTGGAAAAGGCAAGGAAATCTCGGATAGGGCCGCCATTGAGAACTGGACAGCACTTCGGAGCCTGAGAGAAGCAGTGTCAATCTATGAAGTCTATGACAGCACTTTGATACCTGATATAAAAGCAAAGATAGTCGTAGATGCATTACTCGGGACAGGCGCAAAGGGAAAGCTAAGACCGCCTATTCTGCAACTCGTCAGGAAAGCTAACAGTATGAATGCTTTTCGGGTGGCAGTAGATGCTCCTACAGGCGTCGACTCTGATACCGGCGAAGTTCTGAATGAAGCAGTGAAAGCTGATTTGACAATAACCTTCTACAAGATCAAGGAAGGATTAGGAAACTCGAAGGAGTATTCAGGTGAGTTGATCGTAAAGGACATAGGTTTGCCCGAAGAATTCGCGAAGTTTGCAGGTCCAGGCGATGTTTCTATGGTCGTGAACCCACGCCCGAAGGAGTCACATAAGGGAGACTTCGGACGTTTGCTAGTCATAGGTGGAAGCGAAACATTCTCAGGCGCCCCGGCGTTGGTAGCCCTTGGCGCAATGCGCACTGGAGTCGATCTGGTATATGTCGCTGCCCCAAGAAGAACCGCTGAAGCAATTTCCAGCATGGCACCGGATCTGATTGCGATAAAATTGGAAGGAGAACACTTCAACCCAGACAATGTGTCTGAACTGAAACCGTATATAGCAAAGGCAGATGCCGTTGTTTTGGGTCCAGGGCTTGGTTTGCATCCTAAGACTGAAGAAGCGGTCAATGCTTTGGTTAAGCTTGTTGAAGATTCAGCGAAACCCTTGCTCTTGGATGCAGATGGGCTGAAGGCTTTTTCCAGATTCAAGAGAAAGCTGAGGGTTCCTCTGGTGTTGACGCCGCATGCTGGCGAGTACGCCATTTTGACAGGCAAAGTACTGCCAGAGGGCTTGAATGAGAAGACTGCGGACGTCCAGAGAACCGCGCAGACCTTAGGAGCAGTTGTACTATTGAAGGGAGCTACAGACATTATCTGTGATGGCCAGAAGGTCAAATTCAATTTCACGGGAAATCCAGGCATGACAGTTGGCGGAACAGGTGACGTTCTTTCAGGAATTGTTGGTGCTTTGCTCGCTCAGAGAATCGATCCGTTTGAAGCGGCTACAGCTGGGGCATTTGTCAATGGTGCCGCAGGAGACTTTGTCTTCGAAGAGAAGGGCTTTCACATGGTTGCAACCGATCTCATCGACTGGATTCCGAAGGTTCTGAACGATCCCATGAGCCACCTGAAGGTGCGAAAAACAAGTGCAAAAGCAAGTTAGAATAGTCATCTACCACGCTCGACAATGTGACCCCAAAAAATGCACGGCTCTAAAGCTTCATCGCCACGGGTTCGTTCGACTGGTTCCCAAAATGAGGTTTCTTCCAAAGAGGGCTGTAGTGCTTAACCCCTTCTCAGAAATTGCGCTTTCTCCTAATGACGGCAAGCGTATAGAAGACCATGGTCTGGTCGCTCTTGATTGCAGTTGGGAACATGCTCAAGAAGTGCTGTTGGGACATGTTAGAGGAACCTCCCGCTGTTTGCCCTTTTTGATCGCAGGGAACCCAACCAACTTTGGCAAACCGACGAAGCTCTCTACTGTGGAGGCATTAGCAGCTGCATTACATATCGCAGGCTTCAAAGAGGAAGCCGCTGACCTGCTTTCTATTTTCAAATGGGGACACACTTTCCTCGAGCTAAACATGGAACGACTCGACGGCTACGCCAACGCCGACAACAGTAGCGAAGTAGTAGAACTGCAAAAACACTTTATGGAAAATACGGAAACAGCAAGAGCATGACATCAAACAATGCTGAATTCCATGTTGGAAAAACAAGAATTCTCTTAATCAAAAGGGACATAACGGAGAGAGAAAACCGGTGCTATTGTTAATGCGAATAATCCAACTCTCATGGAAGGCGGCGACGTAGACGGTGCAATTCACTTTTGTACTAGCCTAATGGGTCTAGTTTTTGTTTTGAGGCTCCAGTTCCGATGAAGTTTGATAATGTAGCACGCAAGACTCTGTTGATTGGCACTGATTCTACTATTTTCCTTGCGTTAATTCTTAAATCATGAAACAGTGCAAAGGCAACGAGCCGACAAAAAGGCTCATCAGGCGATTGCATGGACATAGAGAAGGAAATCATTTCATACTTGGTCAAGTATGGAAACACTAGAGAAAGCAGTATGAAAGACTATGAAACACACGTGTTCAACTACTCTCCAAGGGATATGAAGAAAATCAGATCGAATGGTAATAAGAGGCAAAATTCACCATATTGTCCATAACAAGCTCAGGCCACCTAAAGTTTACCTTAGTTTAGAGGAACCATTCCTTCCTGGGGTTCAAAGAAAGCTTGTCGAACTCGATGCTCTGGGAATTCTTGCTGACGAAAGTCTGGAGAAGATTCTTGAAAAAGCTGCAGCAATTGCGGACCGGAAAGTCAAAGAAATGGAGCCTGAAGAATAACAATTCTGATTCATTCAAGCCGCGTCAGCCAATTCTGGTTCCTAATTCTCTTAAGACTAAACATAGGTGCTTATCTTTCCCTTCTTAGAAAATCGCCTATGTCCAAAACATTTTTTATGATGACCCTGTGCAAGTTGCTTTCATCAGCGATGTTGCGCAGTATTCTGCCAAAGCCCAAGCATTCCTCACGTTGGTTCATGATTAACGTGTAATTACCTTCGCTTCCTGAGCCGACTATGTTTGTTATTCCTTGTTTGAACACGTCTCTTCCACAGATGAAAAGCCACTCTGTTTTCTCGTCAACAGTTATCTTGTTTGCGTTTCCCATGGCGATCAGTGAGAGCAGATTGAAGCTTGGAAAGAAATGGTTCTTTTTGATTTTTCCAAGATATGTTCCAGCGTAGTAGAAGTCCTCAGATAGTATCTTCTTCATGCTTTTGTTTAGAAGAAAGAACCTGTTACTCTTCCTGATGACAAGGCTCTCATCTAATCTTGTATGTGCGTTGAATTGACCTATGAAATCGTATACCAGCTTTAACATGCAAAGGTTCGCTTCCTGAGTTTGGTGACGAAGAAACCTTGGGTTTGCCCAGGCCAGATTCTTTTGCAGTTTTCTATTGATTTGTCTAGTTTTTGCGTGAAGACTCTCGTTAGTCCCTCTTGTCCGTAGCATTCGATTCTGATAGTCTTCAGTTCCAAGTTTCTTATCGCCCAGTCTATGTTTAATTCGTTCTCCTCTGGCTCCAATGAGCACGTAGAATAGATCAGCTCTCCGTCATTCTTGAGGACTTTGACTGCTTCTGCTAGGATTTCTCTTTGGACTGCCGCGTTTCTTTTTACGTCTTCAATCGTTCTTCTTTCGAACCATTTCTTGTCTGTGACAAAGTTGCCGGAACAAGGAACGTCCAGAAGTATACGGTCAAAGCTGATTCCTAGTTTGGCGACTCTTCTAGCATCCATCTGATAGACGATCGTATTCTTAACGTGACATCGTTCTAGCTGGTTTGATAGAGCAGTGAGTCTTCGTTTATCAACATCTAGGGCAACTGTAATGCCTGTATTCTTCATCAGAGACGCCAACTGGGTAGTCTTGCCGCCGGGGGCGGCGCATGCATCAAGCACGGTTTTGTCTCTGATTTCAGAGAACAGCGTGACTGGGATCTGCGCTGCCGCCTCTTGGATCGAGTATAACCCTGATAGGTATTCTGAAGTTGCTCCAACTGAAAATCTTGACCTGCAGACCCAATAACCGTTTTCAAGGAAAGGTATTTTTTCTAGCTTTATGCCTCTGGATTCAAGTCTTTCTGCGACATCGGTTCCTCTAGTATTCGTGACGTTTGCACAAATAGCCTGTCTTGGCTCAACGTCTTCATATTTCCACCCTAGTTCTAGATAGCGACCGACGAAAAAGTCCTTGCCAAACATTAAGCATTAATGAGAGGTGTTGCTCATAAAAAGCTGGTGTTTGCAAGACTACTTTGTTATCTTTCTCGCAAACCATTTCCTGATTTCCTCGGCAAAAATCACTATGCACGCAAGAATCACTAGGAAGACCCAGTCTGCAATGCCTATGGCAGTCGTCCCAAATAATCCCTGCATAAATGGAACGTAAATGATGACCGATAAGATAAGAAGCTGAGAGGCTATACCAAACCAGATCCACTTGTTGCTCTTCAGGCTTGCCTTGAAAATGGATACTTTATTGGTTCTGCAAGCTAGAACGTTGCCAACCTGTGCGACAACGATGCCCGCAAAAGTCATTGTCGTGCCCTTTACGTAAACAGGATCACTCGAGTCCAGATGCATGCCCAGATGCCAACCTCCTTGAGACCAAGTCATTAAGCATCCAAACATGGCTCCAATAGAGATGATCACTCCTATGTATAGCGAACGCAGAAAGACACTGCTGTTGAACAATCGTTCATCAATGCTGCGTGGTGGTTCCTGCATTATCCCCGCTTCTGCAGGCTCGCGGCTCAAGGCTAGAGATGGAATGACGTCTATGCCCAAATCTATTGCTAGGATTTGGACAACTAGAAGAGGAAGAGGTAAGCCTAGGGTAGCATAGAGCACGTATGGGACTAGTTCTGCCCAGTTATGCGCGAAGACGTACACGATGAACTTTCTCAGATTCTCATATATGACACGTCCGGACTCCACCGCTTTGACTATTGACGCAAAGCTGTCGTCTAACAAAACCATGTCTGACGCTTCTCTTGCAACGTCTGTTCCAGAAGCTCCCATTGCTACACCAATGTCGGCTTCTCTCAGTGAAGGAGCATCGTTGGCTCCATCTCCCGTGACTGCAACTATTTCACCGTGCTTCTTGAGAATCTGAACTATTCGAAGTTTCTGTTCTGGTGAAACCCTTGCAAAGACTACGTCACCCTTCCTGACTTCATTCACAATGTCTTGCGGACTCTTTGTTTCTAAGTCTACTCCACGGATTATCCGGCAATTTCCTGTGTTCACTATGCCTACTTCCGCGGCTATTGCTTGTGCCGTCGGTCCATAGTCTCCAGTTATCATAACAGTTCTAATGCCTGCCTGTTTTGCGCGTCTTACTGCCTCCTTGACTTCTGGGCGGGGTGGATCTTTCATGGCAGCTAGTCCAACTAGAATCATGTTTTTCTCGACTTTCTGGATACTGAAACCTTCATTGGCTGGCAAGTCTTTGTATGCGACAGCTATTATGCGCAAGCCTTCATTTGCAAGCTCAAGAATCTTTGTTTCCAATGACTGTAAGCACTTCCCAGTTAATGCTTCTATCTGGCCATTGGCAAGTATCCTATCACATATTGAAATAATGCTTCTCGGAGCGCCTTTGGTGTATGCCATTTTCTTACTGTTGTCGTGGATTGTGGTCATCCTCTTTCTTTCGGAGTCAAAAGGTAATACGTGTACAATCGGCTTCTGTGCAAGGACACTTTGCACATTTATGCCGTATTTGAGGGCAGCGACGAGGAGTGCTCCGTCCGTTGGGTCTCCGACAATGCTCCAAGATCTGTTCCTGTCCGATGGTGGTTCAGCTTTGGCGCCATTGCAGAGTGCAGAGATCTCGAGCATTTTCTCAACTGTATATGACTCGTCTTTTCTCAGTGTTTTTTCGTTATGTGTGAATTCCCCTTCAGGGGTGTAACCGACGCCTGAAACCTCGATGATTCGGTCTTGAACCCATATTTTTCTGACCGTCATCTCGCCTTTGGTGATTGTTCCAGTTTTGTCAGTGCATATCACTGTGACGCTACCAAGTGTCTGGACGGATGACAATCGCTTGACCAGGACGTTCTCCTTCAACATGTTGAGAACGTTTATCGCCAGTGCACTTGATACAGTGACTTGCAGACCCTCGGGGACACATGCAACCATAACTCCTATCATGAATAGTATGCTTTCAATGAAAGTTATTCGAAGCCAAATGTAACTTGCAAGGAAGAAGACAATTCCAACTGTCAAAGCGAGGACAAGGTCGTATTTTGCTGTGTAGGCGATTTCCTTTTGCAGGGGGCTAGGTGGGTCTTCTATTTCCAGAGTCAATCCAGCGATCTGTCCGAATTTTGTTTCCATACCGGTCTTTATCACAACAGCTTTGCCTTGTCCTTTGGCGACGCTGGTGCTCATGAAAACGAGGTTTGGTACGTCAAGATATGTCGAGTCTACGACTTCTATAGGTTCGACAGTTCGCGGTTGCGGTTCAGACTCACCTGTTAACGGAACATTGTTAGTCCACAAGTCAAACGCTTCAATCAACCGTGCGTCGGCTGGGACCCGGTCACCCTCTTCCAGAACTATGACGTCGCCTGGGACAATTTCCCTTACTAGGGCCTTTTGCAGTTCGCCGTCACGGAGGACTTTAGCATATTCAGGCATCCAACTTTTCAGAGTCTCCATGGCTCTTTCTGCTCGCCATTCTTGGAAAAGGCTAAAAGAGGTGTTAACCAGAACCACAGCTAGAATTATAAGACTCAGTTCCCACATGCTTCCAAGCGCCGCGAGCAGGCTTGCAAACAACAATAGAACGCTGAACAAATCCTTGAGATGCACCAGAAACTTGTAAATGATGGATGGGCGTTTTTTCTCAAGCAGCATGTTTGGCCCATATTTGACCAGCCTTTTCGTAGCTTCTTCGCTGGTTAATCCTTCTGGCGAAGTGGCAAGAACCTCGAAGACTTCCTTGAAATGCAGACTCGCGACATCTTTCAAGAGCATCACCTACATAAAACTCGGAGTTATTTGAAAATCAGAGTTCCCGAGTGAAGGTCTTCTGCTTCATACCCTCCGCTAAAAGAACAGCAACGTGTGATATGCTTGTCTGCAGTAAGTCTTTCTTCAAGGCGTGCATTTGAACCATCTGTGCAAAATATACGCTTCTTATAGGTTTACGCAGTAGTTCGCGGAACCTCAATATTTTGCTGTTGTCATTGATAGAAACTCGAATTTAAACCAATCGGACGGTAAACCTGTTTCCAGCCTGAGAAACTTTAAGTGTAGAACCATGCATTGGCGGTTATCGCGTGAGTGGTCTGATGAGTGAAGGATATACCTTTGTTATGATGATTCAGGGCAGTTGGTGGGGCCAGTTTCGCCAACGCCATCAGCAAGGTGAAGAGGTGCATTCATATGTCCAAAAAGGAGCGGGACCACCCAAGGAAACTCGCCTGATCTTGTTTTACGTAACCAAACCAGTCGCCAAAATCGCAGGTTATGCGGAGTTTATTGAGCGAAAAGTTGGAGAAACTGATGATTTATGGAACAAGTTTGGACCAGAATCCGTCTTGAACTCAAAAGAGAAATATGATGAATTTTTACGAGACTACCAGAAGGCGTCATTCGTGAGATTCAAGAATTTACGTGAAGCAGTAAACCCAATACCGTTAAGAGACTTTCTCTCTCTTCTAGGTACGAAAGGGTGGGGAAGAAGAGGATTCTACATTGACAAAGGAACGACAGACAAGTTGCTTGCTCTAATGGAGTGAACAATAAATAAGCTTAACGTCATCTTCTCAAGAACTCAAAACACCTACCGCTTGCTTAGCAATCAAATCATCGCTATGGACCTCTTACGTGTCAACAACGTTCTGAGAATGTTTGGCATAAAGTTAATAGGTCGCATTTTTCATTTCCATGTAGCTCTTTTGAGCGTGAAGTCTAGAATGTTTCAAAGATTACAAATAGCATATGCTTTCATGAGGGTTATGTTACTCTAGAGAAGGATTGTTTATGGGTCGCTACAGGCAAGTTGATGAGATTGTCAAGTTGATGAGCAACCGAGAAATGGTTAGGAACACCAGCATAATTGCCCACGTAGATCACGGCAAGACCACTCTTTCAGACAGTCTCTTGGCCGCCGCAGGCATAATCAGTGAGAAAACAGCCGGTCAAAAACTCTTTCTAGACTCTTGGGATCTTGAGCAAAAGAGGCAGATGACTGTCTTCGCCTCGAACATTAGCTTGGCTCACACTTTCAAGGAACAAGATTACCTGATTAACCTGATTGATACTCCTGGGCACATAGACTTCAGCGGAGCAGTTACCAGAAGCCTTCGTGCTGTTGACGGTGCGCTCGTGGTTGTGGATGCTGTGGAAGGCCCAATGACTCAAACCGAAACGGTTTTGATGCAGGCCTTACGGGAGAGAGTTAAGCCGATTCTCTTCATAAACAAGGTTGACAGGCTCATAAAAGAAATAAAACTGACGCCGGAAGACATCCAGCGTAAATTCGCCAAAATCATACTCAGGGTAAACAATCTGATTGAGAAATATGCGCCACCTGAACATAAGAAAGATTGGCAGGTCAAAGTTGAGAATGGAAGCGTAGGATTTGGCTCTGCCCTCCACAAGTGGGGATTAAATCTGCCTCACATGAAAGCGAAAGGCGTAACTTTCAAAGAAATCATTGACGCCTACACTGGGGAATACGAAGACGTTGGAAGAAAGGTAGACGCACTAAGCAAGAAAGCGCCACTCAATGAACCTATCCTAGACATGTTCTGCGAGCACTTGCCAAGCCCACTTGAAGCTCAACCCTTCAGGCAAAGCCAGATATGGTCTGGCGACCCGAAAGGCCCCGTGGGCATGGCAATGGCAAAAGTCGACCCCAATGGCCCACTCTTGATGTGTGTGACCACAATTGAAGTAGATCCTCACAGCGGAGTTATCGCCATTGGACGGGTCTTCAGTGGTACGGTGGAGAAGGGAAAAATCGTTCAGTTGATAACGGCTCGGTCGAGGGGAACGATCCAGCAAGTCTACATGAGTATGGCTGCGGACAGAGAAATAATTGACAGGGTTCCCGCAGGTAACATAGCCGCACTTTCTGGATTGCCAACGTTACATGTGGGCGAAACGCTTGCAGAGGATGGTGTTGAAACCCAAGCCTTTGAAGGATTGAAATATGTTTCTGATCCAGTAGTCACTGTGGCGGTCGAACCAGCAGACGTTAAGGACTTGCCGCTTTTCGACAAGGTAATGCACAGGCTAACGACTGAAGATCCGAACTTGCATTTCACGATAAACAAGGAAAGTGGGGAGTATCTACTCAGCGGTATGGGCGAATTACACCTTGAAATCACAGCTTACAGAATGCAGGAAGCAGGACTGAAAGTCAAAACCAGCAAGCCAATCGTTATTTACCGCGAAACCATCAGTCACGACTACAAAGGACCGCCAATAATGGGCAAAAGCCCAAACAAGCACAACAAACTCTGGGTGACGCTAGAAAAACTGCCAGACGATGTCGTTGAAGCCATCAAGAACGGGAAGATAAGTGAGATGCAGACGCGAGACGACAGACAGAAAGCTCTGAAAGCGTTCGGCTGGTCTACGGATGACGCTCGTAGCGTTGTGGCTATCGAAGGCAACAACTTGCTTGTGAACAGGATCAAAGGTAGACAGTACGTTGATGAAATCATGGCTCACGTGAAGTCTGGTTTCCGCGAAGCGGTCTTCACTTCAGTGCTAGCAAAGGAACCCACGTTTGGACTAAAGGTAAACTTGGAAGACGTCACAGTTCACGAAGACCCAGTGCATCGCGGTCCAGCGCAAATACTGCCTATGACTTGGCGCCCAATCTGGTGCGCTTTCCTTCTGAGCGATCCAAAGCTTTTGGAGCCGCTCATAAGTTTCGAATGCAAGGTTCCAAACGAGTTTGTAAGTAACGTCATCGCAATAGTGCAGAAGCGGCGTGGAAAAATACTGGACATGGTCAATGAGGAAGACATGATAATAGTCAACGCAGAGATGCCCGTATCTGAATCTTTCGGGCTTGCGGAGGAATTGCGATCATCAACGCAGGGCAGAGCCTTCTGGGCGACTCAATTCAGCCGATGGGCTCCTGTCCCAGAACAGATGCAAGGAGAAATTGTAGAGCAAATACGTGAACGCCGCGGCTTGCCACCAACACCGCCTAGAGCAGAAGAGTTCTTCGAAGACGCATAGCACTAGCAGCTCACGCTTCTGCTCCTTCTCACCTTTCGAACACGCGTATTGCTTAAGAGTCGAGCATATGGGTAATTGTTAGTCAAGCTGACTAGGTGTTAATGATTGTTCGACTCGAATTTGATTCTCTACATGGTTGGCCTTACCATTTCACTGGTTGCAGGGACATCAATGGGCTACATTTTGCGAAACAGAAGAAGAATCAACCTCAATAACGCTAGTTTTGCCGTCATAGTCATTTTGATTTTCTCACTTGGTTTTAGTGTAGGGTCCAATGGAGAACTGCTAGATTCACTTCCTAAAGTTGGATTAAATGCAATCGTGATTGCATTACTGACTATCGCTTTCAGTCTTCTCTTCGTCAAGGCGATCAGAAAGACAGTGAGACTCAAATGATCAAACACATTATTGCAGTGCTAGCGCTGGGCTTAGCCGCGGGTTATCTGAACAGTAATTGGCGGATTCTTGATAGCATATGGATTTCTAACTATATTTTCAACTATTCGCTTTTCCTACTGTTGTTCGTTATGGGCTTAGCTTTTGGAATGGATCGCGATTCTATAGCGAAGGCAAAACAGAGAGGCCTTAGAATTCTGATTATGCCTTTCGCAATTGCTTGCGGCAGCATTCTGGGCGGAATTGTCGGCGGCTTAGTCCTCGGCATTAGCATCTCTGGTTCAGCTGCGGTGAGCGCTGGCTTCGGGTGGTACACGTTAGCAGGACCTTTGGTTGGTCAAGTACTCGGTGCGGAGTGGGGCGCCTTAGGCTTCGTAGTGAATTTTCTGAGAGAGCTTCTAACTATAGTCGCCATTTCGTTGTTAGTCAAAATTGACAAGTATGGACCGATCGCTTCAGGCGGCGCGACCACTATGGATACAACATTACCAGTGATAGTCCACTACTGTGGTTCTGACGCGTTAATATTGGCGTTTTCGAGTGGGTTTATACTCAGCGTAATATCCCCCTTTGTTATAATCGCGATTGCCTTATTGAAATAGAAGTAGCTGCTCTAGTACTCAAATCTGATTGTTGACGAAAGATGTTTCACTCCACGACGAGACTCACGTGAAGCATAACTGCGGCACGTCATTCGTGGTGCGGTCGCCGGGGATCGAACCCGGGATCGCAAGCTTGGAAGGCTTCCACCGCCATCAAGGCTTTGTGTCCTAACCAACTAGACGACGACCGCCCATGCGTTTTGGCACTACATTATCTGAACGGGCTACATAAAGCCTTTTTTGCGGGCCAATTAGTGAGGTTTCTCGTCAGGTTTGAAAAGTCTTTTCTCGTGTTTAGGCTTCGGCTTAAGGTTACCGCGATACGTCGGTATTGATGTTCTTTGGCGTTCCAAGTTTCTGATTCTTGCATAAAGCTTTGACACTTTTGTCTTTGATGGTGTTTTCGGTTTTGAAATGCGAACGTGGACAGGCGTAAATGGCTTTGTGATTTGGTTACGTCGGGGTCTTCTTCTTGAGCTTGGCGTTTGCGCATCTCTAACTTTTTTGAAAACTACATGTCCTTCTTTTAGATTCACTTCCTTTGCTTCCCATCCAGCATCTAACCAAGCTTTGGCATGTACGTTCGTAGGCACGTTGGCCCACCATTTTTCGATTTTATATGCTTCCATCGGTAAATTGTCACCTATTATTCCATCGATTCTTGCAAAGCCAAGCTTGACGGTGTTTGTGAAAGACGCCCTAAACTTCAGATAACCGCCAAGTCCATCATATTTGGAAACCGTTCTTGGAGAAACTATTCTCCTTGCGCAATTAAGACATAGCATCTTAGTAGGATCGCCGGTGGCTACGTCTGGAGTCATGCAGTCCCTGCAATAAAGCCTATGACATCTTTGACATCGCCCGAGGTAGCTGTAAGGGAGAACTCGGCTACAGATCCCGCATTCATCCTTGAATGGCATTTTGAACCCTAACAAATTCTACGCGTTACCTGCGCTAATCACTGAAAAGGCGGTTTGATATATATTAATTGGGACGCGATCAAGGCTGATTGTGTTCCATTGCATTCTATTCAGATATGAAGAAAGATGGTGCTGTGGCATCAATGCTGGAGTTGCCTTGAAGGTGACAGGCAAGCGAGAGAATGGAAGATCAACAAAAAGGAGAATAAGATACGGTTAATGCCTAGCCTTTTACCACAGCTATCGGGACAAGCCTAGCTACCTTTGTGGCTATTCCAATCTTGTCACTGACTTCTGCCACGACATCGACATTCTTGTAGGCAGGATCAGCCTCTTCAGCCAACACCACTGAACTTGCCGCTCTAACGTAGATTCCGCGTTGCTCCAAGGCTTTCTTTATGTCTACACCCCGATAATTCCGTTTAGCGGCAGTTCTGCTCATCATTCTGCCGGCACCATGAGCAGTAGAACCGAAGCTTGTTTGCATTGCCTTTTCGGTGCCGACCAAGATCCATGAACTTGTTCCCATGCTTCCAGGTATGAGCACTGGTTGCCCTGCAGAACTGTAATCTTGGGGGATTTCGGGGTTGCCTGGTGGGAATGCTCTTGTCGCGCCTTTTCTATGAACCCAGACCTTTCTCTGTCCGCCATTGATCTTGTGGGTTTCTATCTTTGCAATGTTATGTGCAACGTCGTAGACGAGTTTTAAGCCGAACTTTTCTGGGTCTTCTTTGAAAGTCTGCTTGAAACTTTGCCTTACCCAGTGCATAATGGCTTGCCGGTTGGCGAAGGCGTAGTTGGCAGCACATGCCATGGCTTGGTAATAGTCTTCTGCTTCGTTGCTGTTTCCAGGTGCGCATGCAAGTTCTCGATCAGGCAATACAATTTTGTATTTCTGAACCGCCCTTTCCATGACTCGTAAGTAGTCTGAACATACTTGGTGTCCAAAGCCTCGAGAGCCGCAGTGGATCATCACTGTTACTTGTCCTTCATTTTGGAGTCCGAATATCTTGGCTATCCTTGTATCGTAGATTTTGTCCACTTTCTGTATTTCCAAAAAATGGTTTCCTGAGCCTAATGTCCCAATCTGTTGTAGGCCTCTGTTCTTAGCAGTTGAAGAGACTTTGTCTGGGTTTGCGTTTTTCATGCATCCCTGTTCTTCGCAGTGCTCAGCGTCGTCGTGCCAACCCAATCCTTGTTCGATAACCCATTCTACGCCATTAATAACCGCCCTTTCAAGGTCACCAAGCGTTACTCGAAAGTCATTTCGTCGACTTCCAAGTCCACATGGGACATTTTCAAAAATGGTGTTCGTTAGTTGAGTGAGTTTTGGTCTGATGTCTTGTTCTGACAAGTTCGTGGTTAGCAAGCGCACCCCGCAGTTTATGTCGTAGCCAACTCCTCCTGGGCTGATAACGCCTTCGTCGTAGTCTGTTGCAGCGACGCCACCTATTGGAAATCCGTAGCCTTCGTGACCATCTGGCAATGTTATTGCATACTTGTAGATGCCTGGCAAATGTGAAACGTTCACGCATTGCTCAAGTGTTCTGTCAGTCCGCATTTTCTCTAGCAAGCTTTTGTCAGCAAAAACCATGCCAGGAACGCGCATGCCACTCTTGAATTGTGGAATTCGCCAAGAGTAATCATCAAGTTTCTCAAGCGGAATTCTTTCGGTGGGCGAGTAGCTTTCTTCTTCTCCCATTTTTTTCACCTACAACCAAGAGTGGTGGCGGAAATATAAACCATTTTGGCGTTGAGACCAAAACTTGCTCACTCTGGCACTGTTCCGAATTTCTTCACGAAGTCTATGACGCCTCGAATGCTGTGATTAAGAACGGTTTCGCCTAGCACCGGACGCATTTTAACGTATTCTAAGGCTTTTTGGAAAGCAGGATCACTCTCAACTATTCTTCTGCTTGTTGTCTCCACATCTTCATTCCCATCAATTCCTTGTTTTGCGATTTTCGCCCAGAGCTTAAGCTGCTGCGCATAGTTCAGAAGTCTGATATTGGCATCAGCTGCTTTTCCAAAATGACTATAGTACAAGCTTCTAGGTTTTAGGCTCACTAGTCTATCTAGAGAAGCAAGGACTATGTCCAATCGAAGAGGCGGTGGAGTAGTTGGCACTACCACTCCTATTTCGTTTAGGTAGATGCCTGCAGCGTCGCCTGGAAAAACTCCGTGACTGAGAGGTTCGAAGTAACTCTGGTGGTGGGAGGCGTGGCCGAGCGTTTCAACGACTCTTAATTCGAGATCGTTTCCAAGGTTAAGAATCGTGCCATCGGTCGTTCCCATTATTCGATCTTCAGGGACTGGTTGGGGCTCGCCATACAATTCAGTTATGCTGCCCAAGACTATTCTTGACTGTTCCCACAGTTTCTCTGGATGAGCTAGGTGAGGTACGCCTTTCGGGTGAACAATAACCTTAGCATTGGGTAGATGCTTCAGTAGAGTTCCGACTCCTCCGCTATGATCAAGGTGTACATGTGAAACTGCGACGTATGCCACATTCTCTGGTTTCACATCTAATTGTCTCAGACCGATGAGCACGTTTGGTATTGATGAAGTCGGACCTGTCTCAACAATCGCTGCCTTCTTGCCTTTCAAGACGTAGCTTGCAATGAAGTTTCTTATTCCCGCGGTTTCAGTATCTATAAGATAGATGTGTTCATTGATTCTCGAAGCTTGCATATGGGTGCCACTCATTTGTTGATGGTTGGAACCATTAAGATTGTCTTGACTAGTTTAAGATTTTCATGGTGAATGCTTTAAACGATCTGTTGCACACTTTCTGTTTGTGGATCTTCTGCTTCTTAGAATCGTTCGAGACTTAACATCTGAGGAAGTAGAAGAGAGAATAGAGAGGTTTGAGAGAAGGTTTGGAATGAGCTTTGAGGAATTTGAGGAGCTTTTTTCTCAAACAGCAGCTTGAACCCAAGCTTGTGAAAGCGTATCTTGAATGGGCAGAACTTGTGGACAGCTTCAAGGGTTACGTTGAGGATGGGGAACTCGACTACACTGCAGAAGAGCTCAAGGATTTCGAGCCGGAAGAGGTTGCTTTGCTGACGCCGAGAAGAACAGAATTGCTCTATAGGCTCGCCGATCTGAGAGTGGAGTCGATTAACGATCTTGCGAAAAAGGTGAGACGGGACGTTAAGAATGTTTATCCGGATTTAGAGGCGCTCCGAAAGTTTGGTTTTGTCAGGTTAAGCAAGCGAAAGGGAAGAGCTTTGACTCCAGAGACCCTTGTGAAGGAAATCACTTTTCTGATTCACTGATTGGATGGTGATTGCTCATATGTCAAGGATGAATCTTAGTATGACTTCGTTTGGGTTTCTTAGGATTTCCATGCGGTGATAGGTCACTGCTTTCACACCAACCTTCTGCAGATGTTTCCTCGGATTGTATTTTTCTCCCCAGATCTTGGCTTTGAGTTTGAGCCCAGTCGAGGTTTCGTTCAATGTTGAAATCTTGAATTTGGAATAGAACATACCTTGGAGTTCGAATCTTATGAGTAATGTTTCAAGCCAGTTGTAGAGGAGAGCCTTATCGTCAAGAGCTTCAACTTCAACCTGATCCTCGACTGTCGGGTGAATCGTTTCCGCGTTGGTCATAACTTCAAACAGTGCTAACGCAGCATTTTCGAAAGCTTCTTCCAGATTCTTTCCGTATGCACCGATGTATGCATCTGCCGTATGTTCCAGAAACTCGAAACGCTTCTTATCATTCATGAACATTGCCACACGAGTTCAGGTTCCCTGCACTCAAGGAACCATCTTCCTCTACTGAATAAAAGACTTTTAATTTCATTGTCAATCAATCTACGTGGTCAGGCAGGACTGAGGCCATCATGATTAGGAATGCTGTGTTGAAAACAGTCTTGGCATACTATACTGTTGCCGTTGTTATCTTGCTGAGCGGTTACTTTGCTCCTGCACGAACCGAGTTTGTGACTTACGTTCCGATACTTCTTTCGGTTTTGCTTCTGGTTCCGCTTTACATGTGGCAGAGAAACTATCGCTTAAGAACGGGGCTCCTAAGAGAAATAAGTGAAAAAGATAAGCGTTCAGTGATTTTCTGCTCTCTTGCGTTGTTCATTCTTGCGTTGTCAGTTCGCATTCCATCTGTTCTCATGATGGGTATACCGTACGAAAAGACACCATTGATTTACCTTATTGTCTTGACTATGCTGATAATCGGGAAAACTGATCTTTCGGCCTTTGGCTTTAGAACAGAGAAACTTGGAAAGTCGCTTTTGTATGGATTTGCGTTCTTTGCTGTTTTGGGGGGGTTAATGTCACTTGTTTCCTATGTTTTGATTTATGGTTTCGTCAATCAAGTCGCTGTTGAATCCTATGATGCTGTATCTTCCATGTTATCTATGCCCTTTATGATTTTGTGTGTGGGTCTGAGTGAGGAAGGGCTTTTCAGAGGCTATATACAGGCGCGTCTCCAGAAAGTCTGCAGTCTGAGAACGGCTATACTTTTTCAGGCGTTCCTGTTTGGATTGTGGCACTTTGTCTGGAATCTCTCTCCATTTGATCCTTTCGTTATGACCCAGTACGTGTTATCGACGTTCTTGATGGGTCTTCTTTTCGGTTACTTCTTCGCTAAAACTGGGAGTCTTGTGTCATTGGTATTTGCTCATGGGTTATGGGACAGTGTTCTCCCATGGATAATAGAAAAAAAGGTAACAATGGATTACTTTTCAACGTTCCCCCTATCAAGTCAAGTACTAGTGGCGATTTTGCCTCTAGTGGTGGCTGCGGCTGTGACGGTTCTCTTTGTGAAGTACCTCGTCAATCGAGTGTGATGCGAAGAACTAAGAAGACAGATTATCAGTTTGAATTCTTGTCAAGTTCAAGCAAGATTTCGGTGACGGTTCTCACGAGGTGTGGGCATTTTTCTTCGAATACTTTCATATTGCGTGCCATTTCCAAGCCCTTTGGATGAGAGAGATCATATCCGATGAGTTCTCTGCACATTACGCTTCCATGTTGCAATTTGAATCGTTTGTAGAGGATTTGAGCTAGCTCATAGGATTTCGTTCGTTTCTCAATTGACGGTTCATTAGTGCCGTACTTAATCCCTATTGCCATTATGCCACCTGCTAGAGCTCCACAGATGGAGCCACATCGACCTATTCCACCACCAAAGCCTGAAGCAATCTTGGGTACTAGGTCATTCTTTCCATCCCACTGTTCGAAGAAAGCCAGCAGCACACTTTGAGCGCAATTGTAGCCCTCTTTGAAGCGTTGCACAGCCATTTCATGGAGAACAGTTTTTCGCTTCATAGTGCAGGGTTCCATGAATGGAGAAAAAAGTTAGAAATACTTTGGGATTTTTTGAATGGTCGCGACCAATAGCTTAACGGCATTCTCGACGTCTTCAAGGCTAAGCAGAGATGTTGGGCTGTGAATGTAGCGTGTCGGAACGGAAATGACTCCGCTGGGTATTCCTTCTTTCGTCAAGAGTATGCGTGCCGCGTCTGTAGAGCCTGCTAGCCCTGTTTCAAGTTGATAGGGGATTTTGTTTTCTTCTGCTACGTCTGTTAGAAGTCGCAGAATCTTGGGGGGAACGATCATTCCAGAATCAGCAATTGTAATTGATGGCCCTTTTTTTATTGCTATTGGTGCTTCATTCTCTTTCACTCCCGGTGTGTCGCCGGCGACAGTCACGTCGATGGCTAAACCTACGTCTGGAGATATGCTGAAGGCAGATGTCATTGCTCCTCTTAAGCCGACTTCCTCTTGCACTGTTCCAACTGCGTATATGGTGCATTCTGTTTTTTCTAAACGCTTTAGTGCTTCAATCATGATGGCGCAGCCCACGCGATCGTCTAGAGCCTTTCCGATCACGATGTCCTTTTTGATTCTTGCGAATTCTACGTCGAAGCCTACTGGGTCCCCTATTTTTACACCCATTTTCTTTGCTTCTTCTTGGTTTGCGGCGCCGATGTCTATGAACAGTTCGTCGTAGGAGATGACTTTCTTGCGTTCTTCTTCTTTTTGGATGTGTGGGGGTCTTGAACCTATTATGCCGTGTAGTGGTCCCTTTTCGGTGTAGACGAGGACTTTCTGAGCTAGGAGGATGCGGTCATCTATTCCGCCAACTTTTGCGAAGTATAAGAAGCCTTCCTTAGTGATGGTCTTTATGACAAGGCCTATTTCATCCATGTGAGCAGCTAGCATGATCTTCGGAGAGTTTTTCTTTCCTTTCTTTATTCCGATAACGTTTCCGAGGCTGTCCTCTTTGATTTCGTCCACGTATGGTTTCAGGAGTTTCTTCATTAGGTCGGCGACTTCTTCTTCTCTGCCGGTTACGCCGGAAGCTTTTGAGAGTTTTTCGAGGGTTTCGATTAGCGTCATCGTGTGTTCCTCTTAAAGAGTATTTAAGAATCGTAGAACTCTATATTAAACGATTGTGGTGCGAACGTCAGAAGAAGAGGCGTAAGGAGTTTCGTGCTTTGTTTCGTGTTGGGGATTGTGGTTAGATGAGGAAAAGTTTGCAGTTGAATCTTGTTGTTGTGTTTGCAGCGTTGCATGCTGCACTGTATGTTGTCTCGCCCGGATTTGACTGGCGAAATTGGGGGATCTACATTGAGGCGATTGAAGGGATTATTCTCGGTCCAAGTATGGGTCTTCTAGCAGCATTTCTCGGCAGTTCGATTGCTAGGATGATTAAACCTGACGTCTTTTGGATGTTTGGCATAGTTGCCGAGCCTTTGAGTGTCTTTATGGTGGGGTTATTGAGTAGAGGCAGATGGAAACCAGTTCTAGCAGTGTACGCCATGATGCTTTTGGCTTATTTTGCTCATCCGTTTGGACGAGCGCTTCCAATTTGGACAATTCTCGACATCTTGGTTGCTCTGGCATTGATCTATCCGACTGCAAGGTTCAGCGGTGAACTGTTCAAGACAAATGTTAGACGATTATCGGTTGTGTCGGTTCTGGCTTCTTTTGTCTGTGTGGCCACTGATTCGCTTGTAAGGGTCTTCCTACTCGTGCCATGCGGGTTGTACAGTCTTTTCGACTTCTTTGGAAGTTTCGACATGCTTCAAGGCGCGTTTATAGCTGGTGCTGCGCTTTCTTACGTCGAGGATCTTAGGGTTGTTGTTGTCGCTTTTCTCGTTGGTGTTCCACTTCTGCTGACCGTTTTGAAGTTCGGGATTGTCAGTAAGAATCAACCGGACTGAACCTGTCACGGAAGCGTTAGCTGAACATTTCCGCAAGATCATGGCAATTCTTAAAGGTATACTAGGTATTTAGAGTGAGAAGAGGTCTCTCTCTTGCCGGAAAAACAGTACAAGAACGTGTTCATTTTCCTAGACACAGACAAACACGCTAGCCCTTTCGACATTCTAACTACGATAGACGTCTTTCCAGACGCCAAGATACTGAAATACGAAAATGTGACAGTCGAGGACGCAGAACAAATAGTTCATGATGCGATGTTTCCAAGAGGCCCAGAAGGAGCGGGACACACCAAAATCTTCATCAACGGACGGGACTTTGATCGCGCAAGCGCTATTCTGGGTAAAGTGAAAGAATGCATGTTTCCACCATTTGAGCTTGCAGTCATAGTCGATCCGCGAGGTGCCTACACAACAGCTTCAGCTGCAGTTGCAAAAACTCTAGAGCTTTCGCTTGCCAAGAATTTTGGTGACTTGGAGAGCAAGACGGTGGCTGTTTTAGCTGGAACAGGACCAGTTGGGCAAATGGCCACGAGGCTCTACGCATCTGAAAAAGCGAACGTGGTCGTCACTTCTAGGGCACTTCAAAAGGCTTCGTCATTGGCGGCAAAAGTGAACGAGGAGTTTGGCGTTGAAGCTGTTCGAGGTGCTGAGGTTCAGAGTCTTGAGGACGTTGGAAAAGCCATCGAAAATGCTGATATTGTGCTTTCTGCAGGGGCTGCGAAGACTGAGCTTCTTCAGCTGAATACTTTGAGGGAATGTGGAAGAAAATGCAGAATAGTGGCTGATGTGAATGCGATTCCACCATTGGGCGTAGAAGGATTGGATTCGAATGCTGATGGCGATGAATTACTGCCGCATGTTTTCGGAATTGGAGCGTTGGTTATTGGAAAGCTCAAGAACAAACTGGAAGCTGAACTGATCAGGAAGGCTGTGCAGCAGTCGAAGGGCATATTCGATCACGAAGTAGCCTTTGACTTAGCCAAGAAAATGATAGCCGAGAAGCTTGGGAAGAAGAAAACCAGCAAGGCTGAACCGCCGAAACATTGGCTGCCCTAGCAGATTTCTCGCCTGTACCGGTTTTTGAAAAAGGCGAATATTACGTTGCCGTTGCGAAAACGCTTAAAGAATGAGGAACTACTGAAAATAGGGGTCAAACATGTCACAGAGCAAGACAGAGTCAAAATCTGAAACGGGGAAGGGTAGGCTTGACGTTGTCGGCTATGATGGGAAAGACCCGCTGGGTTCTGCCTTCATTGTCAAGTCTCCGATAGGGTACATTCTGAAGATTTCGGACACTTTCGCTGAGATGTTTCCGATGTGGGCTGGTCGGGTGCTGATTACAGCCGACAGTGAGAAATGGGCTATAACTGCAGCTGAAGTTGCTACAGGGTTAGCTACGAGCGTTATTATGTCTCCGGCAGAGGCAGGCGTCGAAGGGATAGTGTCGGAGCGTAACACGCCTGACAACCGACCAGGTGTTCTGATTCAGATTTACACTCGTAGTAGGTTTGATTTGAAACATCAAATGATACTTCGGATAGGGCAATGTGTAATGACTTGTCCGACAACTTCTGCTTTTGATGCGATGCCGAATGCTAAGAGGAAGCTGAAGGTAGGTAGAAGCATCCGGCTTTTTGGTGACGGCTTTCAAAGAAAGGGTTTGGTTGGAAGCAGAAAAGTGTGGAAGATTCCGGTTATGGAAGGCGACTTCATCGTAGAAGACGTTTTCGGTGCAACGGAAGCTGTTGCAGGCGGGAACTTTCTGATTTTGTCCAAGGACAGGTCTTCTGGGCTTAGGGCTGCTGAAGAGGCTGTACGGGCTATCAAAAGCAATGCAGGTGAAGTCATCTTGCCTTTTCCTGGAGGAATCTGCCGCTCAGGCTCGAAGGCTGGTTCATTGAAGTATAAGCTTAAGGCTTCTACCAACCATCCTTACTGTCCCAGACTGAGGACACTTGTATCTGATTCTCAGGTGCCGGAAAACGTGAATTGTGTCTACGAAGTTGTCATCGATGGTTTGACTGTTGATGCAGTCAAGAAAGCCATGAGTGAGGGAGTGAAGGCCGCTGCAAGCGTGCCAGGCGTTATCAGAATCTCGGCAGGCAATTACGGCGGTAAGATAGGCCCATATAAGGCATTCTTGAAAGAGGCTCTACACGCAGTCTAATCCTTTGTTCCCAAATTATTTATTTGATGCACTGTAATGTAGCTTATGACTAAAGAAAAACTTGTGAAGGCAATTGAGCACGGCGAAGAAAAGCTCCCTCGAATTATTCAGACTGAAAAAGACACTGGCATCGCTGACCAAGAAAGAGGGGCGTGGGACTGAGCTAGTTTCGGTCTATGTTCCACCGGGAAAGCAGATAAGTGACGTCATAAACACGCTGAGAGATGAGTACGGTACTGCATCAAACATCAAATCCACAACCACCCGCAAGAACGTCATGGATGCGATCGTGAAGGTCCAGCAGCGACTCAAGCTTTTCAAGGAACCACCGGAAAACGGCCTTGTAATATTCTGCGGGGCAATACCCCAAAACGGGCCCGGAAGTGAAAGAATCGAGACTTACGTGATTCAGCCGCCAGAGCCGATCCACATATACCTTTACAGGTGCGATGCAAGATTCCATACTGAATACTTGCAAGAAATGCTGAGAGAAAAAGAAACATATGGTATACTTCTCATAGACACTTCAGACGCAACGCTTGCCACACTTCAGGGCAGACGGCTTGAGATAGTTAGAAAGTTGACGTCTGGGGTGCCGGGAAAGACGCGTGCTGGAGGGCAATCAGCTAGAAGATATGAAAGACTTAGAGATATGAGACTTCAAGAGTATTTCACGCGGGTGGGTCAACATGCCAACGACGAGTTTCTGCCTATCGAGAATTTTAAAGGCATGATTCTCGGTGGCCCGGGCCCAACGAAGTATGATTTTGAAAAGGGCGGATATCTGAATTACATGTTGAAGGACAAGGTCATAGATGTAATTGACACTTCCTATGTTGAGGAGCAAGGTGTGAAGGAAGTTGTGGACAAAGCTCCAGAAATAATGCGTAAGGTACGTTACATAGAAGAGAAGAAGATAATGCAGCAGTTCCTTTATGAAGTTGGGCATGACACGGGACTGATTACTTACGGTGAAGAATACGTCAGGAGAGCATTGGAAGCGGGCTCCGTGAAAACATTGCTGCTCTTTGATGAACTCGATCTTTCACGAGTGACATTGAAATGCAATGCATGCGGCTATCAAGAACAGCAAACGCTGAAAAATCAGAACCTGGTAAGTCTTGGACAGACTCTGCAAGGAAAACCGTGCCCGAAATGCAAGGCGCCAGCAATCGGAATAGGTGAAACCCAAGATATTGTAGACAACTTTGCGCAACTGGCTGAATACACAAATGCCGAAGTTGAGATAATATCTGGTGAGACAGAAGAAGGACAGATGCTGAAGAATTCGTTCGGTGGAATAGCAGCGATGCTGCGTTTCAGTGCACAAGGTTAGTCAGTTTCACTCAACAAGACGTGTTCCACTTCGCTTCTCGTGGCTCCCTTTATCAGCAGCCTCTTTTGTTTAGAGAAGAACCCAGAAACAAGCTCAACCTTCTTTTCTAGAATCTTGGAAAGCTCTTTGATTATTTCCTTGTTAACCTTTCCTTTGACCGGTTCTTCTCTGCAGGAAATGATAACGTCCTCTCCTTCAATTACTATCCTGAAATCTGCAGATCTTGGTTTCACAAGTATCTCCAAGATTAACCCGTCTTTCGTTTCAATGATCTTCATCGTTCTTCACTAGATGCTCTTCTAATCAGGATAAAAGGCTAAGCTAGGTGAGTTTGAACGGAAAGAAATAAGGGCAAAACACGGGCTAGTTTGTGCAGGAGTCTAAAATGAAGCATCCGTCGTCGTATCTGGACTGGTACGTTAACGTTCCTACTGTGAAGTATGATTTCAGGTCGAGCGGCTTGACAAACTTCAAGTACTCTCTCGATTTGGGCGAGATTGACTTAAGCGCCAACTATAGGCATGGCAACCCAAAGACAACCGACCTTTTAGCCAAAATGTACAGTGTAAGGCCTGAAAACGTTTTCATTTCAAGTGAAGGCGCCTCAGGCCAGAACGCACGGGTTATCAGGTACCTAGCTGAAAGGAACAAGAAGAAAAACGAAGCCATAGTGGAATACCCTACCTATGAGCCACTGTTGCGCGATGTACAAGAGTATTTTCCACACTTGAAGAGACTGGAACGAAAAGAGAACGAAGGATATAGGCTTGATGCTGACGCGCTCCGAAAAGTCATCTCGAAGAGAACAGGATTAATTGTGCTGACAAATCCTCACGCACCAAGTGGAGCAATATCCAGCAGAAACGAGCTAGCTGAGATAATGAATGTGGCAAGCGACTATGGTTCCTACGTGGTCTGCGATGAAATATATGCGGAATTTGACCGAGAAACTATTCCCACACTTTTCTCTGTGAATCCCGAGTATGGTATAGTTACGACAAGTTTCACGAAGGCGTATGGTCTTGGCGGATTGAAGCTCGGCGTAGCACTCGCCAAAAAGGAGCTTGTCGATGAACTATATGTAGATGTTCTGAACACTGTTGGCAATTCCCCTAACGTTATCCAGATGATAGCCGCGACCTTGTTGGAGATGGGCATGGAGGAACTTGAAGCACACAGGAAAAGATGGATGAACGTTAAGAGTGAAACTGAGAAATGGTTAAGGCAGCATGATTTGGAATATTCCCGAAACAATATCAGCGTCACCTATTGGGTTGGGATGCCGATGAAAGACACGTACAAGTGGATAAACCGGCATGCAATACCGCACTACAGTGTAGCTCCTGTCCCGGGTGCATTCTTTCTTTTCAAGAACGGCTACAGGCTTGAGAAAACAAACATGATCAGACTGGGCCTTGGTGCCATAAACCCAGACAAGCCAAACCCGTCAGAAGCTCTTGAGGCCCTGCAGAAGGCGATGAACACGTGGGGCATGAAATAGCTTTCTTAGCTTTGAAAATGGCAAAAAAATAAAGACTTGCTTGCACTTCCTACGATAAAACCTGAAAGAGAAAGAAGGCCTACCAGATTGTCTAAGATAACGGACTACGCTCGTTTCTTGTCCCATGGTTTTCCATTCAAAGCCTTCCCCAGAGACATTTGGCTAATCTGCCTCTCGAACATCATAGGAGCCTTCGGCGAAGGACTCTACTTCTGGGTTTTCCCCCTGTACATCCGACAACTGCAAGCAGACTATGTTCAATTAGGCCTAGTCTTCTCTGCGCTCTACGGAGCCTCAGCTTTGGTGCTGCTTCCCGGGGGCTTCCTCGCTGACCGCTTTGACCGGAAAAAGATCCTGATCCTCGGTTGGACTCCGTGGGCTATTGCGCCTCTGCTTTATTCTTTCGCCCAGAACTGGACACAGCTGATCCCTGGAACGATCTGCTGGGGCCTATCAATGATTGGCGTTCCGGCCGTCAATGCTTACATAATCACGTCCGTAAATGACAAGAAGAAGCTGGCAACTGCTCTCTCACTTGTCTGGTCCAGCTACTCCCTGAGTTACATTTTTGCTCCTACGCTTGGTGCTTTTCTAGCCACGGTTATCGGAATGCAATGGGTACTTCGACTGTCTGCGCTGCTTTGCGGTTTGGCCACAGCTGTTTTCGTATTCCTGCACAGTCAACATCCACGCAAGGACAAAGCAATGACACGAGAACAACCGATGCCTTCAGGGGGAGAAAGGAGGTTGTGGCGTAAAGTGTTGGTTTGGTCATTTTTCTTTATGGCTGTAACCTTCCTCGTGACTATTGGAAGGACGTTTGTGCCGACATTCTTAGCTGAACATGTTGGACTAAGCGAGTTCTATGTGGGGTTGTTTGGTTCAATCAATTTTGCCGGCATAACTTTCATAGGCATCATAGCTGGACGTCTGGGTGATAGGCGTAGGAAGTCGAGTGTAATGGGCATGTGCCTACTCTTGTATATTTCGTCAATGATCACTTTGCTTTATGTCGGCGAACCAACCATTTTGATGGTTATAGCTTTCTTCTACGGCAGCTCCGTCGTTGTAGGCTCTCTTGTCAGCTCTTACGTGGGCACCATTGCGCCTGAAAGTAAGCGAGGACTTTGGGTTTCTATTCCTCAGACTCTGAGCTTGCTGGCTGCTTTCGCGGCGCCTTATCTTGGAGGTTATCTTTTCAGTCAATCACCATTCTACACTTTCTTGATGTCTGTTACCTTGATCCTCCCGTTGGTTGCGTTTGCACTAGTGCTGTTGAAGGAATGACTCTGCCTTTGAAAAAGCGCTTATATGTTGCATAGTGACTTGTTACCCACGCTACTTGGTTCATGAAAGGAGACGTTCTCGTGGATTTGGTCGTGATTTTTCTTGTAGCGGTCGGGTTGGCAATGGACGCCTTTGCAGTGTCTATCTCAAGAGGAATCTCGACGAAAAACTTGAACATTGATGGTTTGAAAATGGCAATGTCGTTCGGCTTGTTTCAAGCGTTGATGCCTGTGTTGGGGTGGTTGGCTGGACTTGGGTTGAGAGATTTGATTTCAAGCTTTGATCATTGGATCGCGTTTGGGCTTCTGTGTTTTGTCGGGTGCAAGATGGTGTATGAGTCAAGAAAGACTGGGATGGGAAACAACGAATCTAGTCAGTTGCGTTTTCAAACATTGTTGGTTTTGTCTATTGCCACGAGCATTGACGCATTGACTGTTGGATTGAGTTTCGCATTCTTGGAGGTCTCAATAGGCATCCCGATAATAGTAATGGGGGTCGTCACGTTTCTGTTGTCATTTCTCGGTGTTTCCCTCGGCAGTAGGCTTGGTCGCTTTTTCGGGAATAAGATCGAAATAGTTGGTGGACTGATCCTGATAGGGATTGGAGTTAGAATACTTGCCGAGCATTTAGCCTAAGAAGCTCTCTGGTGGGTTTCGAACTTGAAGCGTATGCTCAAGTCTATGACTTATGTGCACAGTGCGCATGCTTGTTCTGCCTTGTTAAGGTGTGATGTATTGAGTCGTGCCTTGTGATTGCTGTTTCTCATATCTCAGCAAGGAATCATCACAACAAAAAAAAGAAATCTTTTTTTTCAACGTACACTCCAAACAATGCTCCAACACACGTAACCATCCACAACGACGGAAAAACCAGAGGCATAAGATACTCCTCGAATTAATTAGGAACATTCATACGCGCCAAATCAATCGTGGAACTGAAGAAAACAATAATGAATTCCCTTGTTTCATGGAGTTTTAACTTATAGTAGTTCCCTGTGGTTCCGTTTTGATGGAAAGTGTTTTATTCTGAATGATACGTAATGTGCAAAAAGGGAACTATATGGCTAAATGTCCAAAGTGTAAGAAAGAAGTCAGTACTCCTAAGAAGACTTGGAAGATGGCTGGAAGAAAAGACAAGGCTGGAAAGAGGACAGAGCTCACGATCGGTCTATTTCAATGCTGCGGAAAATCCTTCAGATCAGTCCTAAACAAGAGAAAAATCTAAGCTCAACAAAAACATCAACCCTATCTTTTTCTCTTTTTCAACAATCTTGACAAACACGTGTATTCTTGCCCTGAATTCGTTTCAGGGGTAGTTGTGGCTTGGGAATGTTGGCTAACCGATAATCATGGACCGATATACGGAAGCGTCGCATGAGCGTATGTGAAAAAAAAGGATTCTTTTTTTCGCCATGACCGCGTTTGTGCGTCAAGAGAGGCATCGTCAGAAGATACGGTTAAACCAATTGCGACTGAAAAAGCGAAATCGGAGCACACATGCTCGCGCCAAATTTATGGTGGACTGGTGGGGATTAATACCCAAACGGGTTCAAGTCCAATCGCGCGCGCTGAATGCATACCTACTTTGGAAAAGAAATAGGAAGGATAGGCGGGGATAAGCGCGCGCTATGTGGCTCATCCTTTCTAGGTATCTATGAAGTGTGTGGTCGTTTAATCCAGATTTTGGCTTTGCTTTCCATTCTGATTCTCGCCTCTGTTTGCATCAGTTCGATTTGTGCTTGGATAAATCTGTCGTCTTTGCACCTGAACTCTTTTCTTACTGCGTCTTTCAGCTTAGGTAACGAAATGTGTTCGATAGAGCCGACTTCATTCCAGAAGTGATTTTGTATTTTTTCCCTTTTCTTTATGTCCCCGGGTTCCGAAGTTTTGATCATCGTAATCATTGAGCGCATTGGATTTGTTCTATATCAGTCTTGTTAATAGCGAAAAGCGGTCATCTCAAGTATAGCGCAGGTAAGCGCGCGGGCTCAAGTCCAAGCCCTTACCGCCGCATTGCGCGGTAGAAATAGCGCGCGCTTCGTCTCGACTCTCGGGTCGTTCCGCCTGCCCTTGGATGAAACGCTGCTGTTCTAGCGGTTGGAACCGTCTGTTCCAGTCGTTAGAACTATATATTTGGCACACTGCAAGTGTATACTTGGGAATGGCTTATGTGGAGGAAATGCAAGCAGTCCGTTGGAAGTCGGAAGCTGACTGCAATATCGCTAATGTTGGTGTCCATTATTCTGGTTGGCTATGTGACGCTAGTTTACTATCCAGCAAGTATTCGAAGTTCAGCATATGCTACATCTGACGAAAAAGCCTACTCTGTCGATCCGACGTTAGTCTCTGCAAACACGCAGTTTGCCCTCAGTCTTTTCAGAGAGCTTCTTGCGGAGGATATGAATACGGACATTTTTATTTCTCCTTTGAGCATCTCGATGGCTTTGGCAATGACCTACAATGGTGCAGAAGGAACAACGAAAGATGCGATGGCGAAGACCCTCAATTTTGGAAACATGACTCTAGAAGAGATAAACCGAGAATACTCAAAATTGATAGAAAGCCTGGAGAACGTTGATCAAGCAGTAAAGCTACTCATTGGAAACTCTGTCTGGATGAAGAAGGAGTTCGAACCTATTGTTAAGCCAAGTTTCCTACAAAGAGTAGGAACTTCTTATGGCAGTGAAGTATTCACACGAGATTTTGGGAACCCCCAGACTGTTGACGAGATCAATGGTTGGGCAGATAGGAATACGGAGGGCAAAATAAAACAGATAGTCCAGCAGCTAGGTTCTGAGCTGGTAATGCTTCTGATTAATGCGATCTATTTCAAGGGAGAATGGGTGATAAGATTCGATAAGGCCTTGACTCAGCCGCAAGATTTCTTCTTGCCTGGAGGAAACACTGTGAAGGTTGACATGATGTCGACTTCAGGTAACTTCAGCTATTACTCAGGGAGGGACTGCCAAGTGGCAAGACTGCCCTACGGAAGAGACAAAGTCGCAATGTACGTCTTCCTGCCGAATCAAGATGTCTCTCTTGACTCATTTATTGCCAGCCTGAACCAGACTGCTCACGACGAGTATGTCAGCAGACTTCAGCCTGTGGTTGACCTAATTGTCAAACTGCCGAAATTCGGGGTGGAATATGGTGTGAAACGACTCAATGGCGTTCTGAAGAACCTGGGGATGGAAACAGCCTTCAATCCCAACGAAGCCAACTTCAGTGGCATCGCTCCAACAGACCAGGGAAACCTCTATATATCGTATGTAGACCACAAAGCCATTGTTGAAGTCAATGAAGAAGGAACCGAAGCAGCCGCAGTTACAGTTGTAGGCATAGCGCGCGAATCGGCTGGTCGCACTCCACCTAGTTTTGTGGTCAATAGGCCGTTCTTCTTTGAAATCAGGGATGACCGCTCAGGCTCAATCCTATTCATGGGAAAAATCCTCAACCCCGTTGGAACATAAATCCTAGTAGCGCGCGCTAGCTTTGCGGTGTAAGAAAGAAAAAATACATTGGAACAAATGGTAGTCGGGTCTTCCGAACGATGCTCCCTGATATGAGTCTTCTTATGTGGTCATGAGGCACATTGTACTCAAAACGTGGCGGACTTCAACTTTGAAGGAAAATGCATCCAGATCAAGAAGGGAAAGCTCGCTTCACTCTTCGATAAAGAAGTGGTACTCTCTTGAAGGGGACAGATTAGAAGCTAACGTGAACGATTTCATTGTGGACATCGTGCGAGGAGACCTGTTGATCGAAATACAGACCGCCAACTTTTCAGCTATAAAACCGAAGCTCAGATGTCTGCTCAGAGATCACAAGGTTCGTCTGGTCCACCCCATACCCAAGACAAAATGGATAGTTCACAAATCGATGCCCAATGGAGAAATCATTGGAAAAAGAAGATCCCCAAAGAGAGGCAGCATATATGATCTTTTCGGCGAATTGATTAGGATACCTGACCTCTTCTCCACAAACAATCTCAGCATCGAGGTTCTAATGATTGACCTGGAGGAAATATGGCGCAATGATGGAAGAGGAAGCTGGAGAAGGAAAGGTGCAAGCATAGAAGACAGAAAGCTCATCGGCGTTTCTGAAAGAGTGATATTTGAGAACAAAACGGATTTCCTCAGAGTCATGCCAGAAGATCTACCGAATCCCTTCTCGAACAGAGATCTCGCCGAAAACCTCAGAATACCCATCAGTCAATCTCGAAAAATGAGCTATTCACTCAGGAAGATCGGAACGATAAAGCATGTCGGCAAGAACAGAAATCAAATGCTTTTCCGAATTCTCCGATAGTTCACGCTTGTAGCGCGCGCTGCGGGTCTAAAAGAAGATCGCGGGTACATGTCTATCTTGAAGTTGCGACATCTTTAACTATATTTGACGATACATCCCTTACTGGTGAAAAAGCATGGAAGCAGTTAAACTGTTAGGGTACAGTCAATATTTGCGGCATAGATACTTGGAGGCTCTGGGCAAGCTTCCTTGGGAGGAGGTCTTAAAGGACAGATGTGCTAGTTTTAACTCTCTCAGAAATATTTACTTACATTGCGTCACTGTCTTAGATTTCTATGTAAATCACCTCATACAAGGCGATACCGCCTATCCAATGATAAACTATGATGCCTATGACAATGTTGAGAAAATCAATGCCTATTTAGAACAGGTGGAATCCAAGGCCAACGCATATTTGAGCAAAGTCACCCCACAAGAACTTGCAAGGAAGATCGAGAGAAAGCAGAGAGACGGGACGACCATCACGGTAACCGTGGAGAATATCTTGATCGATTTCTTCCAAGAAGAGACGCATCACAGAGGAGAGCTCATAGCCCTATTCTGGCAGATGGATGTTAGTCCTCCCCACATGGGATGGACTCAGTACCTGAACAAGTAATCTCTAGTCAACTGAGAAAAGTGAGTGCACGTTATTGATCAAGAGAGTCAGTATCGTTCTCGCCAAATACTGTCCACACTGTGTGCCCTCCTCGCTGCGCAACGCCAGTAGGATGGCTGAAGACCTCAGAGTTCCGCTCCGAGTTCTTGACATAGAGATCCCTGAGCAACTGGAGGAAGCTGACAGGCTTGTCGAAGAGCACGGCGATTGGTCAGAAGACTATCTTATCCCTCAAGTCTTCGTTGAATATGCAGACGGGAGAGTTGATCA
>JALHSQ010000108.1 GCA_022865885.1 Candidatus Bathyarchaeota archaeon
AAGAAGCAAGGAAGGATCAGCTAGTCTCACACTTACTTCTGTATACTTCTTGATCGAGGCTTGATCTGGGAGATTCATTCAGCTTCTGCTCCATAATGAGTTGATCCCGTAATGTATCGTATAATGACCGTGAGAAATGTACGGTAAAACCCTTGTGACATACCAATCAATACCAAGGATACATCAGAAGCACCAGATCATCTCAGTAACTAGAGCGAAGAGTTACGAGATAAAACAAAAAAACCGTATAGTCTAAGTATGAAATGAAGTTGTGGAAATGTCTCCCGCAAGACCCCCATTTTTCTTTTTAGCGCTCGCCACACTTACCGCACATCCTTCAGTCATTCCTTGAAGAGCCTCTCCTTCACAAGCCGCTTGAAGGCCACCTTGTCGTATCGGTAATCTTTGTCCGAATCGAGCTCGCGCGTGCTTCGTTGTCGCTCATAGTAAAGGGAAGGAAGGAGGCAAAGTTTCATACCAAACCCAGACGACGGAAAGCCTTAATCTCTTCTGAAATCATCCAGTGCTGGATGAGTGAAGTTGAAATGACTTTGAAGGAAGAAAAACATGAAATGGCAACACACCTGGGAACTGGCGTTTTTGGAGTTGCCTCCGTTGATGTATTTGACTGTGCCGCTCCATCTGGATATCGAATCAAGGATGTTCTTCCAGACGCGAAAGCGCGCGCGCTTGGCGAAGTGATGAGTCAACAACCAAGGAGAATATTCCATTTGAGTACGGACCAAATCGAAAAAATCAAAAGGGAGCCTCATCTTGCGTGGGATTACTTGCGATCAACAAAACTAGGAGTATATGCTCCGCGTATCGACAGTTCAGAGATCAAGCTGGTTGAGATTCCTGACTCGAAAGATAGATGGCATGTGGATATTATTCCTTGTTACACACATCAACACTTCTGTCTTCTAGTCAGAATAGACAGCATAAGCATTGTTTCGAAAGATCGAGCATATCAAAATGGAGGAGGCTTCGCCCTGCTTTTGGCGACCCCAAAGGAAGGCAATCAGGATACAGACGAATTCACTGTCTTTGGAATCTGTCCATTTGAAGAGAGAGAGAGAGAGAGAGAGAGTCGCTGCAATGGAGTCCCATCTCTTGTCTCCAAACATGAGAAGCACGCCAGAAGCTATTGTGAGCCTTCCGTCAACAGAAGCTCCTCCATAGATAACCACTTTCGGTCTACTCATAATCCCGGTTTCTCCTTCAAACATGAATCCTGAAAAAGGAAGTATCCAGAAGACCGGCATATAAGACAATTGCTCAAGACCATTTTCGACAGGAATTCAGTGTTGGGGATGGGGTTTGCACCTTGGTTAAGATGGCGAAGACACCGCTGCACAATTATCTCCCGCAAATTCCCTCTTTTTTCATTGTTACTCATCAGATTGTGGCACAAATTCGCGCGCGCTGAACAAGGAATCTGTTGGACTTGCGTAGAATGAAGCTTTACTTGATTTTGCCTTTGGGGATCTTGTTGGCGAAGCGGCATCTTTCGTCTCCGTCGAGGGCGCTTTCAAGGACTTCAACCTCGATAGATTCGCCGAAGATTGCATCAAGACGAACCTTCTCGTAGCCTGCGCTGCAGTAGCAGAAGTTTCTCGAGATTCTTGGGTTTCCGTCACGTATGGCAGTTCTTGCAAGCTGGCAGTGACAAGCGTAATATCGCTTCATAGTGGGGTTTTTCTCAGTTATGTACTGCTTGGGCGCAAATGGTATTTTGGTCATGTATATTTTGTCGCCATGTCTGACTCCGGTGCAGATTTCCTGATTTGCCTTGACGAACTCCAGAACTTCAGGTGTGATTTCCTGCTCGTACCACAGCTGGCCTTTTTTCATGCAATCCTCAAGCTCTTCCACTAATCTTCTGTGTTCATCCTCAAGGAAAGAGTCAATGCTGCGGGCTTTCTCGAAACGTTCTTTATGGTCCTTGAAAGCTTCGATGGGTACCTTGTGATAGTTCCAAGTGAGGACTTTTCTGCATGTTTCCGGAGATAGCTGGGTTTCCATTTTGTCGATTATGGTCTTTGTCAGTTTTGGATAGGCTTCTTGAGGCGAGCCTAAAGGCGGCAATTCGAAACCATCAAACACTCTCTTTCTGATTTCTTCGCCTGCAATCGATGCTAGCCGCTCTCCCATGTCTGGCAGCACGTTTCTCGCTCCAAAAAGCGAAAGAAGATAGACCAAGAACTCGTTCTTGCGCGTAACAATGCAGTACCGGCCAATTGCCAGCAGCCTGTCCAAATCGTTGGTGCCCGCCTCCATGAGCGACGAAACATAGCCCTTAAGCGCATCGAGATCTGCAGTCTTAAAGGTCGTCTTCTTCTTTCGAAGATAATCCTCAAACTCTTTGACAGCAGCCATAGAGGAATCAATGGCTTTAGCGTTCAAACCTCGTTTTTCAAGCAGCTTGCCGAACTCTTTTTCCATTATCATATTCTCACTCCACGATGACACGGCGTTTACCATGTTACATCGGCTTGGTTGACATGTCTTAGACAAAAAGCACCAACTGTCGTATTTCAGATTTTGCCTCAGTTGAACCAGTCTAGCAGGCTTAAGCGTGCGCTGAGTTTTATCGTGGGGAGTGTAGGGCGAATCCCTGCATTATCTGATATACACATTGACTTGAACACGGGTTCAAATGGCGATAACTTCGCCGTCTCAGTATCTCCCGCAACCCCTCCCTTTTTTCTCTTCGCAATTGGCGATAATCCAGTCGCTCGGTCCCACTGCGCCCCTGTGATGCGCAAGGCTTATCTCAATTATGAGCTTTTCTCTGAACACGGGAGACATTTAAAACGGAAGATTTGCCGAAGGGGTTCGCAGCATCCAACGCTGGCAAAATAGCGAAAAGGTTGGGATCTGTTTCTGGCGGTAAAGTATTGGATGTTGGCACAGCTGGAGGCGGTTTCATTGATACTCTGATGAGGACTTTGAAGAGTTATGATTCTTTTGTGGGAGTAGATTATTGCGCTTCATCCACGTCAAAAGCGGAGATGGAATCCGCAAAGAAGCGATTTGAAGGAAAGCCCGTGCGATTCTTTGAAATGAACGCCGAGGATTTGAAGTTCGAAAACGCGTCTTTTGACACTGCTTGCATGTCCCATTCTCTTCATCATCTCGCCAAGATAGACAGGGTGTTGGCAGAGATGAAGCGTGTGTTGAAGAGTGGTGGCAATTTCATACTTCAAGAGTGTTACTGTGATGGAGACCAGACTGAGGCGCAAAAAGCAGATGAACTCGAGCATGAATGGGAAGCAAGGATCGACTCTCTGCTTGGTGTCACCCATAACAAAACCCTCACCAAGCAGAGAATCATGGACATTGCGGGCAGTCTGAAGCTGAGTGAGTTGGAGGTCTTCGATTCTGCGCATCCCATCGACTGTCTTTTCTGTAAGAGAAGAAATGAGTGTAAAGATCCAAAGAATCAGGCAACACTCCACAATTCGATCAAGGATATTGATGATGCCGCAAAAAGGATAGAGAACCAATCCGATCCGGAAATCCGAAATCGCCTGATTGAAGAGGGAAAGAGAATCAAAGAAACAATAGAGGCGTCTGGTTCGGCACCGGCGTCGTATCTATTCATTATTGGAAGAACATAGGTTGTTTCGCAGAGGGCAAGTGGAGGATTGGGATTTGAACCCAAGACAAATGGAGATATCTCCCGCGAACCCCCATTTTTCGACAGTTGAGCTATTCTGTCCAGTAAATCCATCCGCTTGATGTCTTGCTTCTTTTCAAGATCCCTTTCTTGACTCTCCCGGCGAGAGAATTTGAGATATTGTCCTCTTTGCCTCTAGTCGAGATGCCTTTTAACTCTAAGGCATTGGCGACATGCTCAGGCGTTCTCTTGTTTGGATGTTTGAAGAATCCCTCACGAACCAGTTCTTGAAGCGCCTGGCTCATCTGACCGCCCCAAGTTTGAGGCCCTTTCCCTCGTTTGCGCTGTGCCACGCGCGGGAAGATCTGCTTGATGTCACACTCGGCAACAACTGCTTTCATTTCTGTATCAGATGGTCGTTTCTCAAAACGATTGGCAGCGTCCAGTACCTTTGGCAGAAGCTGCATGTCGCCCGCCGTGATCAGAAAGCTGTTCTGGAGACCCAATGACCAATGTGCTAATTTGTCAATGGCCTCTTGTGTCTCTAACGGTTCGTAGAAATATGTATTGTAAGTCTTGGAGTGACCCCGGCAGGGCCATCTGGCGATAGATTTCATGGTTTGCAATGCGACGTTGCGTTTGTGGCACAAGCCGGCTAACTCGTTGAAGTCAGCGGCGTAACGAGGATCCTGCATCAGCGGATAGTTGTACGGCAATAAGACCGAGTCGAAATCAAAACGCTCCAAACTGTGTATATGCATTGCAGGCACGTTGTTGCCGTGACCTGTTACGCCCAGAAACCGCACGAAGCCTTTGTCACGTGCTTCCACAAGTGCTTCCAAGGCGCCCCCAGGTCCCATAGTTTTCTCCCAGCCCGCTGGGTTAGTTAGACCATGTAGCTGCCAGAGGTCTATTTGGTCAACGTTCAATCGGCTTAAGGAACGCTGAAGGTTTTTCCAGGCCTCTTTGTATGTACGTTTTCGGGTCTTGGTTGCGAGGAAGAAGTCAGCACGATGCTGCTTCATCCATGATCCGATGCATTTCTCTGCATTTCCATACATGGGCGCTGTGTCAATGTGATTTACGCCATACTCTAACAGCATACTGAGTACACGGTCGGCCTCGGCCTGGGTTGCCCTGCTCAGAGCCCATCCTCCGAATATTATCCTGGTACTCGCATGCCCAGTGCGACCGAATTGGTTTCTGAGGATCATTATTCAATGTCTCCTTACCTGTGCACAAATTGCCCTAGCGTAAGCGCACACACTCGCTCGCTGGAATATGCATCCGGCCCCAAACGAGATGTCCCCCGCGAACCCTCTTTTTTTGCGACTTACTGATTTATCGGAATAGTCTTGCAGCTTTTTCCATGTTAGAGATTATGTCTACGTCAAAAGGACAGCGGCTCATGCAGGCGCCGCACTTTGTGCATTCAGAGGCTGTCGTCTCAAGTTCATCATATTTTTCTTGTGCATTATCACTTAATGTTGACCTTGCGATGTCTAGAAGACGCGTGATTCGTCCTATGTCTATGCTGGAAGGACATGGCAAACAGTGATTGCAGTAGACGCATTGGCCGGCTTCGTACTCTTTGAAGTTTTTCACTATTTCTGAGTAGTCTTTCTCTGCGGCTGTGGCGTCCTGATAAGAGAGAATGTCGTCAAGTTCGTTTAGACTGCTGACTCCAGGAATAGTGGTGGAAACTCCAATCTGCGAAAGAGTGTAAGCAAGGCAACGAATAGGAGTCATTGCCGCTGGAATTCTCAGCGTGATTGTTGTGCCGCCGCCTTTCTTCAGCGGAATTATCCCAACGGTCTTGTTTCGCATCAGAAGACGACCTCCTGCAAAAGGTTTCATCGCCACCACACCGACACCTTCGCGCACGCAAGTGGCCAAGGCTTCATTTCTTCCAGGCAAGGCGTTGTTTGCCATGTTCACCTGATATGTTATGACTTCGAACTTGCCGCTTCTCGCCGCGATTTGGACAACTGAGGCGTCGTGCGTGCTGATTCCTACGTGGTGCGCTTTTCCTTCTTTCTTTAGGCGGTTGGCCAAGTCAAGAACGGAGCCAGCTTTGGTCACCTCTTCATATTCTGCCATATCCTTCACGTAGGTTACGTTGGCAATGTCAACGTAGTCCGTGCCGAGCTTTGAAAGAGTGTTTGTGAACACTTTTTCGCAAATCCCGACGCTACGGGTTTTGAAATACTGTCCGCTTCTTTCAGCCGATCCTAGGTGGCAGGCTATGACGAGTTTGTTTCTGTGGCCTTTGAAGGCAACACGATAATTGTCGATATATTCCTCAAAGTTGAAGATGAGATCGAAATAGTTGATGCCATTCTTGACAGCCTTGTTAACAACATCAGTGATCGTCGCCTTCGCTTTGCTCGTTCTTCCTAGGTGCTCCGTTCCTAATCCTATTTCGCCAACCACCAAGCCCGTCTTGCCCAATTCACGCATAATCATCCAAACAACCGAGTCAGCTGCAGAGAATTGCAGAACATATAAGTTTTGGGAGTTATCGGGTCCATCTTTTTGTCAACATCGTGGAGCGGGATGGGGTTTGCACCCGGCGTCAGGTGGCGATGTCGCCACTGTCTCCCGCAAATCCTTTCTTTTTCTATTCTATCTTTTCCTTTTGTAATGTTTCCGGCGGAATATTCTTTTTCACTAGGATTGGAATGAGTAAGCCGTACGCTGAGATGAAGATGAGTGGCGTGTGAAGGACTAAATTCCATAAGGTATAGCCGGGCATTATGAAAAATGACATGGCATTAAACAGACCGATTACTAGGCCAACGAGACTTGTGGTTCTTAGAACAAGCATGTTTACCTTTGGATAGATTAGGGTTAAAATGGCTATTATGAGTGGTGTGGTGGGACAGTACATC
>JALHSQ010000109.1 GCA_022865885.1 Candidatus Bathyarchaeota archaeon
CCGACAAAGACTTGAGAAGCAACATGAAAGAGGTGGCAAAATTCGTGCCAAAAATGGTGAAAGAAACAAGTGGAATGCCTGAGGAAAGGAAGCAACATCTGTTAGAAATTAGAATGCTTGAAGAGAAAGCAATAATCGAAGACGCTAAGGGCTTTCTGGCCGAGAGATTCAAAGCCCAGATCGGAGTCTACGACGAGGAGAGCAAATGCTATGATCCCAAACGGAAAGCTAACACAGCAATGCCTTACAGGCCAGCCATTTACTTGGAATAAAGAAAAAAGGGGTTACAACATCCTTGACATTGAACTCAAAGTGCGATCGTTGATTTTGATGTGGTAGTTCCGTCTTCCACTGCTGGTCGTCGTCACGAAGAAATCCTTCTCTTCATTAAGTTTAGCACCGTACAACATTGCCAGAATCGTCCGACAAACATTGACCGTCGTTAGTTTATCATCTTCAAGTTTCTTCTCAATCTCTCCCTGCAGAATCCTCGGATTGATCGTGTAAACAACCTCAGAACCTTGTCCGGTCCTGTAATAGCGCATCTCCATATCTTTCATGAGAAACTCTACTATCTCGTAATACGGTCTTTTCCGATTCTTTATCAAATATATATAGTTCACGAGAGGAACTGGAACGTCAGACACTTGATCCTCCCCCATAACACAGAGTCTTTCAGTTATTTAAAAGGCTTAAGGAACATTCTTCTTTAGAGAAACTAACACATTCACAGACAGATAAAACTATATCCGACATTTTATATCACTGTTGGCGGGGTCCGTAGCGCAGCATGGATAGACAAATCCCAGAAAGCGCGGCGGCCTTCTAAGAGCAATGTCGAAGATAGCCGCAGGTCCTGGGTTCAAATCCCAGCGGACCCGCCAATTACACCAAGCGGATACCTCACTGCCAGAGCAGAGCGGTGTTGTGCGAAAGATTTTTATCCCACTTTCGGGATATCCCATTTTAGGGATAAAACCTTGGGAAAGGCCTTCGGAAAACTTGACTTCTCCAAACCTCTTGAACTAAGGCGGTTTGAGCACTTCTTCGGGATAACGGCGAGAGAAGGCCCAGAAGCTTGGAAGAGCAAGTACAAAAGTGTGCAGAACTTGCTTGACCATCTGAACAGGTTTGGCAGAAGCGAGGGCTCGAAGGAGGTTTATCTCAACCGGCTTCGGAGACTCTGCGAGTGGTCAAATGCCGATCCAGATCGTCTGGTCAACCTGCCCAAACGCAAGGCGGAGACACTCCTTCAGAAGTTTGTGGACGAAGCTGCGGATCTGAATAGAAGCAGAGCATATGTCAACTCTATGACGAAACAGCTAAGAACCTTCTTCCGAGTTAATGGCAAAAGCCTAAGGCTTCACACGTTTTCCATTCCCCCTCGTTACAGAAAACGCAACGAGTACATACCAACCATTGCTGAAGTTCGCGCAATGGCCGCATGTGCTGGAAGCCTGAGAAACAGAGCTCTGATCCTAGCTGCTTGGAGCAGTGGGCTAAGAGTCAGCACCCTCTGTGCTCTGAACTACGGTGACTTGGAAAAGGATTTGAACGCAGGACACACTAGCGCACTGGTCCCGGTCTATCCAGAGATGAAAAAGAGACTTCCAAACGCATGCAAGGGGAAAATTCCCTATTATACCTTCATTTGTCGAGAAGCCGTAGAAGCCCTGAGAGCATATCTTCGAGACAGGAATGAAAAATATGGCCTGATGACTTCTGAGGCTCCACTATTTCACGCGGAATGGAATCTCTGGGGAAGAGATGAGAGATCAAGCAAGAGGCTCGGCAGAAGAACCGTAGCAAAGATCATTCGACGAGCTGCAAAACTTTCAGGGATTAGTCAATGGGCATTCATAACGCCGCATACGTTGCGTAAGGCGTTTGAGTCGGTCTTGAGAAATCCCACGATCGATGGCAGCAGAATGGATATGGCAACCCAGCAATTTTTCTTTGGTCACATACTTCCCGGCAGCCAAGACGCATACTATGACAAAGACAAGATAGACTTCCACCGCAACGAGTATGAAAAGCTAAACTTCTTCGATTCACTAATCACACCGTCAGTGGACAAGCTCATAGGATCGGATGAACTGCAGAAACATCTGGGCGAAGGATGGATATTCATCGCCCAACTTGACAACAGGCAGATCATAGTCAGACGAACCCACCCTGCCCAAAAAGCAGTGTCATAGAACTCCCAGTCGCTGCCAAGTTACGATACGACGACCAATCACACAGATCAACCAAGCCTCGAGTCGCATTATCAACATTGCCGAGACGTGCCGAAGGCTTCTTCCAGATGCCTGTCAGATATCAGGGAAGACCTGGAGAGTGGTCTCGAGAGGCTTCTGGAGTGTTCTTCCCAGAGGCTCTCGAAACTCGAAGAGATGATCCCAGGGATATTTGAGAGCTCAGAAAGGCACTGCGCCTCCTCCCGTGATACCACGAGACAAAGCATTCCAATCCAAGGTTACATTAGGCGAGGTTTCTCGAGAGCCATTTTAGACATCAGGAGAACCGATAATAAGCTTCTGCAATGTTTCCCGGACATCAGGAGGCACTAGAGCGGGTGCGTGTGGAACTAAACGTTTCGAGATACTCGTATCTTCTCGAAGATGTTTCGCTAGTGCCTCGCAAATCTCTTCTGGAACCTCTCGAGAATTCAGGCAGAGCCTCTGGCGTATCTGGGAGCGTATCAAACGGTTCAGCGCGCGTTAGAAGCCAGAGGGGCAAACATTTTATCCCAACACGGGGATAGAATTCGTCATGGAATACATTTGCCTCTTGTGCTTTCACAGATGGCATGAAAGAATGGACATGGCTAAAGAAAGACAGTGTTCCCGCTGCAAAAGCAGGGCAGTCGTAGAGTATCAGCAGTTTGAATCCGCAGTAAATGAGATTAGGCAGATCATTGGCAGCACTGAACGACCACTGGTCAGCATATCGAAAGCTGTGGGAGTAATGTCGCCCCTGACAGGCCGAGTCAGGCCTGGACCGTTGAGAGTTGCCCGACTGTGGAGAAAAGTCCTGCTAGATGCTGGCGTAAAGGAAAATGAACTTAACGCGTATCTTGAAGATAGGTGACTTGAGCGCGCGCGTAACGTGCTTGCACCCAAAGTCTTATGGGTTTAAGCATGCTGACTTCTACTGGGCATTTGACCCATCGTGGTGTTCGCCTTGTCAGGTCACGAAAAACTTGAAGTAATGGTAGACAAGCAGAATTCGAAATACTCTGTAACTGTATCTTGGCGAGGCACAAGAGGCAGTTCTGACTTCATCCCGCCTTACTCACAAGCAGAATTGAGCGACTTATCCAGACATGTAGGCGGCTTTGACGATGAAGGCAATTTGAGAGCTTCGAATGAGCAATTGCGGAACATAGGATTGAAACTTCACAAATCACTGTTTCCAACCGAAGCAATTCGTAGCATTGTGACGCGATGTCTCGACAGCTCCGGAGGAGCAGTAGACATGGATCTGAAATACAATGATCCAGAGATCGGGCGGGTACCCTGGGAACTTCTCCACGATGGAACGATTCCGCTTGTCGCATCAGACAAGCTTGGTTTGGTGCGCGTTCTTGAGCTTCAGGAGCCTTTCAAAAGCATAAGTGTGCACTCACCTTTGAAAATCTTGGCAGTTGTGGCACAACCCCTAGATCAACCTTTCCTAGAGAAGACGCCTCCCATGGACAAGCTGAAAGATGAACTGAGGAGAAAGACGGTCAAGAAAGAGTATGTGGTTCATTTCTTAATGCCGCCAACCTTTGACATGTTGGTTAAATGGCTCGGGAAGGGCTACGATGTAGTGCAGTTCTACGGACACGGAGGCTTTTCTGGAGGAAAGGGATGTCTGGCCTTTGAGGATGAGCTGGGCTTGACACAACTCGTCAGTGCGGATGAGCTAGCTGTAGTTCTTCGAGGAGCCGGGGTCCAATTGATGGTTCTTTGCGCATGCCATTCTGGTGAAACCACTTCTCACAGCATATTCACTGGGGTAGCTCAATCTTTGGTGGGTGCTTGTGTTCCGGCAGTGGTTGGATGGAGCTTCGCCGTTCCAGTTGACACTGCATTGGCCTTTATGCAGCAATTCTATGCAACGCTTGCGAGCTCAGACCAGCCTTCAGTGAGAAGAGCCGTAGCTCAAGCGAGAAGGGCACTGTATAGTCGTGGAACAGCACATTTCCCAATGCTTTTTGAAAGGACTCTGGACGACAGACTAATCTCAACGTGCCCGTGGGGTGATGAGGCTCTTCAGCCGCCATATGAAGAACCCAAGAACAACTTTGCCGAGCCTCTTGGAATTCACAACCTGCTTGTGGGCAGATTCCGCGATTTGCGGGAATTATCAAGGGGGTTGGCTTCACAGGAAACAGTATTTGCTCTGTGGGGTTTTTGTGGAGTTGGCAAGACAGCGTTAGCTATTCGAGGAGTTTACGAGCGGCTTTTATGGCGTTTCCCCGACGGTGCTTGGTATGTGGAGCTTCGGGGAGGAAAGACGCTTGACTCTGTCCTTTCGGAACTGTGCAAAAGCATGGGGATTTCGTCAGAGTTGATATTGGAGAGAAAAGAGGATCTCGTGTTGGATCGACTGGCGCAAACCAAGACGCTGCTTTTGTTGGACAACTTTGAAGACGTTGAATCAGACCTGGAGATCGTCAGTTTTCTGAACAAAGTTAGAGGTTCGAGCAAGGTATTGTTAACGAGCCGAGATGAACCGCAGCAAATGGCATGGAGAAGATACGAATTAAGAGAGATGGATCGTGATGATGCGTTGCATCTGTTTCTAACTATTGCAGAGAGAGCGGATAGACACTTTAGTGTCTCAGATCTACAGAATGTCTTGGAGATTTGCCGTCGAGTAGACTACTATCCCATTGCGATAACCTACATTGCAGGATCGATCACAGGAACTCTGGAAGATGCTATAGGCGAGTTGAGCGAGAACCCTCCAGACCCAGTCAAGGCAGGTTTCGAATATGCGTATGGAAAGCTTTCTGTGAACGCTCAAGAGCTTCTAGCTCGACTTTCAGTCTTAAAAAGATCATTTGACACAAATGCCATAAAAGCTGTGGCAGTCCCAACGGAATCTAACCTACAACTCGCGGACTGGAAGAACTGCATGAGCGAGCTTAGAAGAAGAGCCCTTCTTTCGTTCAGTAGAAACCTGTTTTCTATGCTTACCATGACTCGACAACTGGCTTCTGAACACCTTATAGAACCTAAGAAATGGCATAGTATTGCTGCAGATCACTACTTATCTTCGAAAGGATCTGATCCATTTAGAGCCTTTGATCATCTCATCATTGCGGAACGCTGGAAAGAAGCCGTAGAAACGATAAATGCCGCTACAAGTCTTAGTTCTTATGGGCTTGCCGGAGAGCTTGTGCCAAGATTGAAAGCGGCTGCCAAAGTAGCTGCAGAGAAGCTTCTGGGTTCACAGCTTCAAGCGCATTCATTAGAGAATTCCAGTTTGGCCTTAGTCGCGCAAGGAAGATACGACGAAGCATTGGTTGAATCCAAGGGAGCTCTACGTATCCAAAAAAGCATGCTAACACATGATCCCAGAAATACTGAATACCAATCGGATGTGGCTACGATCCTCAACAACCTGGGCATTCTTCAGTCGGATATGGGCAGGTTTGACGATGCCGTAAACAGCTACAAAGAAGCCCAAGAGATGTATAGAACTCTGTTGAAATCTGATCCAAACAACGCTACATACCAATCGGACGTGGCTATGACCCTCAACAACCTGGGCAATCTTCAGTCTGAAACGGGCAGGTTTGACGATGCCTTAAACAGCTACAAAGAAGCCCTAGAAATGCGTAGAAATCTCCTCAAATCTGATCCAAACAACGCTACATACCAATCACATGTGGCTACGACCCTCAACAACCTGGGCGCTCTTCAGCGTAGTATGGGCAGGTTTGATGATGCCGTAAACAGCTACAAAGAAGCCCTAGAAATGCGTAGAAATCTCCTCAAATCTGATCCAAACAACGTTATATACCAATCGGACGTGGCTACGATCCTCAACAACCTGGGCAATCTTCAGTCTGAAACGGGCAGGTTTGACGATGCCTTAAACAGCTACAAAGAAGCCCAAGAGATGTATAGAACTCTGTTGAAATCTGATCCAAACAACGTTATATACCAATCGGACGTGGCTATGACCCTCAACAACCTGGGCAATCTTCAGCGTAGTACGGGCAGGTTTGACGATGCCTTAAACAGCTACAAAGAAGCCCAAGAGATGTTAAAGAATCTTCATGAAAATGATCTGGAAAACCCTGTATACAAGCAGCGAGCGGTCAGTACACTACTCGCAATGTCCTCCACGTTTGAAAAAAGAGATGACGTAGAACAGGCTATTGGAACAGCGCAGTCCGCTATCGATCAGTCAAGGCATATGCTCTACGCCGAAGGCGAGGCAGAGGGATTCTTGCGGCTCGCAGGGCTCCAACTAGTCAGGAAAGACAACATCAAGACTGAGGAAGCCCTGGCAGAGGCTCTTCGAATAGCCAACGAAAATGATCTTCCCGCTATTCACGATAGAGCTTTGGTTCTTCAGGGCCAAGTATCTTTGACAAAGGGCAGAATGGACGAAGCCCTAGACCGTTTCTCCGAAGCATGCATAGTCTCTCTAGAACATGGTTTGCATATCCATGCTATCGTTGTCAATGAAGTCGTAGCAGTTTTCAATCGTTTGAGACGTGAGGGAAAGGAGGAAGTCGCCAATCTGATAGGGAAGTATCTTGTCGAGAGTTGGAAGAAGAGACAGCTGGACAAAAAGTTTCCACAATTCGTTGAATACATAGAAAAGAGCATGAGTGATCTTCAGTCTGAATGAAGACGTAGTTTGCTTCGAGAAAGCTTTCAAGTATTGAAGTTTGAATGATGTGGCTCGAAGCATCTCTTGTGCCCGTAGCGCGCATGCTTGTTCCGAAATTGGCCTAAAATGGTTTTTATTCGCCATTTATGATTTAAGGGCAGTTTTGGAATTCATATCTGTTCTTGATTTCTTTGGACATCTGTCTCTATCGAACCCGGCAGAAACGTGCAAACGCGAATTTTGACCATTTTTTAGCCATTCTAGGAACACGCATGCGCGCTATCTCCGCGGTGCTCCAGCCCCTGCCGAGCATAGCGGCTAGCTCACTTCAAGGCTAGACTTCCAAAAAAGGAGGGAATTCAGTATAAATTCACGCTTGAGCGTTGGTAGCCCTGGAGAGATTCGAACTCTCTCACACGCAGGTCTTGGAAAGGAGGCTGACTTGAACCCGTCTAGGTGCTAACCCCCATAAGGCTGTTGCTAGCTGCGCATCAACATGTAGCTGCAAAAACCTTGAATACATCTTTCTTGTAGATATACTATTTCACGGTGTGCGAATTGAAGATGCGCATCGAACGAAATGATTATCCAAAAATGAAACATGAAAAATGTCTGAAGGGATTACGTCGAGAATTCGCCCAGTGTATTGAGCGCATACCAGCGGACCCGCCAAGCTTCAAATCCAGTCTCTTGATGAAACAGCAGATCATCATCTTCCATGCTCGCAACGCGAACGGAAATTTTAAATTGCCAAGTCAATAATAAATGAGGGACATGATGATATTTGATTTATCGATGTATAAGGGATGTTTATGAGTACACACGCAGAGGATTTGAAGTTACGGTTAATGACAATTGACCTGCTTAGAACGGCGAAGTACAAGAGAAACATAACCTACCGCGAATTGTCGTCAAAGACTGGCCTGCCTGTTACGGTTCTGAGTAGATACGCAAAGGGGCATGTTCTTCCGAACACGGCCAGAGCCAAACAGTTGTGGAGAGTTCTAACAAAACTCGTGGGGTTAGAGCCTGAACTCCGCAGCAGAATAAAGTTCGACGAAGATGGATATTTTGACAACACTGAAATAATAGGCGACTTTAACATACTCCAACAGGCAGCTA
>JALHSQ010000014.1 GCA_022865885.1 Candidatus Bathyarchaeota archaeon
TATCAAGCCGTTTATGATGGTGTTGAACCCTGCCATAACGTCTTGACCCCAAGTGTGTTCTCGAAGTCCACTGAGCGCGCCTACTAACGTGCCTACTTTGTCTGCGTTGTGTTCTATTTTTCCGATTATTGAGTCAATGTTTAAGTCCATGTTTATCGCGCCTTCTTTCTGCATGTGCCTGCTTTGGTTCTTCCGTGCTTACAAGTTCGTTTTCTTCCCATTTGGGATTCCTTCAGAAAATATTACTACTAACTATATATTTAAGAGCATATTCTGTAACATACGATATGCTTCAAAACATAAAACTTATTAACTTACTAACTAGCATAGAATTATCATGCCCTCGCAACATATTGGAACATTCTTGAGCCAAAAAGAAGTTCAGATGATTGAAGAAACACTCAAGAAAACAGGAATCACTAAGTATAGGCTGTTCAAGGATGCACTCCACGAATATTGTGAGAGCAGATTAAAGAAGGAAGTTGAACATGACGGAGGAAACCCAGAAAGAGAACCCGAAACCGAAAGCGGAAGAAACGCTGAGAAAGGGGGAAGAGGAGCTGAGACGGATATTCAGGGAGGAACTCAAGCAGGCCCTATCTCAACCACAGAACACGGCTCAGACCTCGAAGAATACCTCACCTATCTCAGAGCCACAGCCTGACCTATTGAAGCATTGGAGGGCCGAAGAAATCACAAAAGCTAGCGATGACTGTCCAGAGTGCAAAGCGGAGAGAGACAAACTGAAAGAAGCTTTCGGAAAGCCATACTTAGAAGCCCATTGGAGAGACAAACTTCCTAATGTGTGCGCAGATGAAAAATGTGGAGAAGGTGTATTAGTTGAAGAAACCAGTTGTCCAAGATGCCACGGAACCAAAGCCAAAAAACGAGCCTAGCCCTGAGCCTGCTCAAGTGGTTAGTAAAGAAGAAGCTCTTACGAATGGCGATAAAGAAGCAGCTCAACCAGTGGAAGCACTCATTGAAATCCCGCAGATAGACGAAGACACAAAAAGAATGCTGCAAAAGGCGGGTTTCAGTTGGGATTCTATCACTAATGCGTTTACAAAAATCAATGCTTGGGCCGCGAAAGTAGATCATAACGAAAAAGCCCTTGCAGACGCGATAAAGGGAGTCTCAAACGAGGGAATTGCTGAAGCGCTAAACCAGAAACTTCAGGCAGGCGCGGCAAAGCAGAGAGCTGAGCTTACAGAGAAAATGAAGGATGTGCCGCAAGGCGCAGCCCAAGGAGGAGGAGGAATCCTTGAATATGCAAAGATCGCAAGAGAGATGGGTATTATAGGCGGGGGCGCATCTGAAAATCCACTTCAACAAAAACTTTTGACGTTTAGTGAGAAAGTCTTAGATAACGCATTGAACAAAATGACGCAGCCTGACCGCTTTACACAGTATTTTGAAGATGAAATCGCAAAGGCAAAGGCGAAGGTTATGGCTGAAGTCGTTATGAAGGCAGGCGCGCAGTGAGATGGTTTTCAATGACAGAGACTACACACAAGACGCGGTTATTAAGCAGGCCGCGCTTATTGAACTTCACAGTAAGGATGGCTCTGCTCTTGATGCTGGATGCAGTTGCATTGAAGGAAAGCATCTGCACATTATTGAGGGTCTTGCAGAGGAAGGCAAGGGGTTCGCAGTGAGTGAAAAAGAAAAAGAGTTTTATGACAGGCTTGGAAACTTGACGCGCAGCCTTCGAAAGAACATGGAAGGCGATAACTTTGACATGCTGGAAGTGCTGCATGAGGCAGGGTTAAATCCTTATCCGCGAAAATATGAGCTGCATGGCCTGACTGAGTGTGAACAGTCGCATCCTAACGTAGTTCATAAACTTCAGAGCTGCATTAAGAAGGTTGAAAAGCGTGAAGGCTGCTCGCCGCCCTACACGGATTGTCCTGTTAATCCTGTTGCAGTTTGCAGGGCAAGCGTGACCTGTTCATGAATATTCTGCAGTGGATTGGAGCTTTCCTTATTTTGACTGACTGGAAAGACGTTCCTAAAATTGATAGGCTCCATCATTGGCAGTTGGGCGCTGCTTTGTTATTCTTGGGGAAAGATTAGATGACGATGCGTGTTGAGACTAGCAGAGATGACAACGGAAGACTTCTGAAGATTACAATTTACAAGGGAAATGCTAAGAAAGTTCAGCTTCAGTTTAATTTTGCGCAGGACGAGTTTATAGACACGATCACTTTTTCGGGCAGGAGAGAAGAACTACCTTCCGCTTCTGAAATTGTAGCTTTGATTAGCGCGAAGTTCATGGAACGAGTCCAAACTCTAGGGAATATTGAAGATGCTTTGCCGACTGGGACCAACAGTATTGGGCAGGTCACGGCGAACGCTGGAACAAACCTCAATACTTCATTGTTGGCTCTTGAAGCAGGAGGAAACCTAGCTGCTCTAGTGGCGAAAGACTACGCAACACAAACCACTCTCGCATTGTTGAAGACTAGAGCAGACCTGCTAGCAACAGAGGCCACTCTTGCAACGATTCACGGCCACGTTGACGCGATAGAAACGGATTTAGCTTTAGTTCATGCTCACATCGGAAGCATAGACGGCAAAATCACGGCTTGCAACACTGGCGCGGTAGCGGGGTCGCTGACTCAAAGCACAAAACATGACGCTAAAACCTATCTGTGCACAGCCGCAGGCTCAGCCGCCGACGGAGCAACCGTAATAAACAACGTAGCCAACAAAGTCATAAAAATACATAGAATATTTCTCCAATCAACCGTTGACGCGGCTACGAACGTCTATCTCTATGAAGAAACAAGCGGCAACCTAGTCACGGTCAACACAACATTAAACGCGAGAGAAGGCAGAGAATCGGCTTTCGTTCCCGCGCCCGCCTGCATAGGACAAACCACAACCCAAAACAAGAAAGTCCTCCTCAAAAACGCAGCGGCAAAACAGGTTTATTGGGAAATAGTCTACAGTGCGGATGATGCAAGCTAGTGACTGTTGAAACGCGTTACTTCACAAGCACTTCAGAAAGCTACAAGGGAATAACAGTCAAGAAGCTTTTGACAGCTAACACTTCAAGCTCGTTAAGTGCAAGCACAGCATACGGCGGAAGGTTTGGCATTAGGGTTTGGAAAACCGACACAAGCGAAGTAGAAACAGAAATCACGGCTGGAACACCAGTGGCAACAGTAATCCATAATGGAGATGTGGGTGATGACGGCGAATTTGATGCTACTTGGGCCTGCCCAGAAACGGTTTTGGCTTCAACTGACCGCATAGTCGTTAGAGTCTATTCAAGCAGGGTAACGCCTACCACATGGCAGTTGCTTCAGACATTCATAACTGAGCAGTTGGGAGCAAGCAAGATGGACGGTGCAACGTGGACAGTCCATTATTGCCTCTACGTGTCAGGAACAGCCGTGTTATTCCACTATGGCTCAAGCACTTATCCGAGCAGAATAACCGACTTCACATGGACATCTGGAGCAGTTGCGGCGATATTGAGAAGGTTACTTGTTGGGGTCGGCCTCTAGCCTATCGCTTCTTTCACTGCTTTCGTCAGTTCTTTGGCCCTGCGTTTGGCTCTTTTGTCTGCTTGCCGACAGTGGATGCACTTCTTAAAGTATTTCTGCTTGATGACTCTACCGCAAGTAGGACAGAGTTTCTTTTCTTTAGTCTCTGGCATTCCCAACACGGACTCATAGCAAAAGCACTTTGAAAAGTCTTCGCAGAAACAGAATTGGGTCGGCCTCTTCCGTTTGAATGATTGTCTTGCCTTTCTTCCATGTTCTGCCGCAATATCTGCATTTCCAATCGTTTCTTGTTTGTCTAAGAAGCATGTGGTCATAAGGACAGAAAGGGTTCATTAAGGATCCCTCAGATTGTAGATATAGATCTCTGAACCGTTGGATCCAGCGATCCGAACCATGTATTTCTTAGCATTGAAGCGAAGGATCCTTTTCTCTGTGTCGATCTGAACCCCTTGAGCCGTACTTTCTTTGTCTATCTTCCAAGGGTTCATGCAATCAATCCTCTATGATGCCGAACCGACAAAAGAATATCGGCAATGATTCAATGCAATAGTGCTTGCCTCTGAAATCGAATTCTAACTCAAAGATGATGCCGTTTCGCCCGACATAGAAATAGAGGCCTCTGTATTCGATTTTCATGGCAACACTAGGCTTTTTGGTTCTGTTCCCATGATTCTAAGGTGTCGAGCGACTACGCCGCTTATTTCTAGTGCGTCGCATGGGTCTAAGGTATGGACTAGAACGTCGATGCCTCTTGATTTGACCGTTATTTTTATGCTCACAGGCTCAATTTCCGACAGGTCTTTTGATTTTCGAATCATTTTTCAATCTTCCCTTCCAAGAGTTCGCAGTTTAGGAAGCATTGAACGCCGTTTCTTCTTTCTCGGCAGCCTGCTTCATGGGAGCAGATGACAGGTTTTCCTTGGGCGATTTGGCCTTTCATCTGGTCTTTGCTTTCGATTGTGATGTTGACTTGTTTGTTGGTTTCTCTACAGTAGACTTCCATGTCATAGCGCATTGGGCATCCATCCTTTCTGCTGCATTTTCCGCTGCAAAACCTCCGCGATCTGTGCAGTTGCCTCTTTGGTTTCTGCATAGATTGTTATGCGGAAACGGTGAAAATGTCCACAGAGTAGCAGCGTTCCTTTCAACACTTTCATGTTGTCACCTTTATTTTGCATTGTTCTCTTTGACAGATTGATGCGTCAAACTTGCTAGGTCTGAAAAAGCGACAGAAGGATTGATATTCGCATTTCATTCATCAACCACCCCCTTTGGTAGGGGTCGGATGTTTGCGATTCTTCCGTTCAGCGACACGATTTCATAGTCGTTTGGAGCGGAGGTTGCTAGCTTCCAGATTTTCACTTTATCCCACATTTAAAATGCCTCTTTGGGGGTTTGGGGAGGGAATTTGCCCGATTGATGCAGGAATTGGTTTGGCCGCGAGAAAGGAGAAGGTCCAAAAACGTAGCCGATGATAGGACAAAAGGCGAGAGAAGAACCCGCCCCTGCATCATTTCTAGGCTTCCCCCTCAAA
>JALHSQ010000110.1 GCA_022865885.1 Candidatus Bathyarchaeota archaeon
AAGGAAAGATGAAGATCCTGAGTCTAGAAGTTAGTAACATCAGAGGAATAAAGTACATCAAAATCAAGCCTGATGGAAAGAATGTTGTAGTATTCGGACCTAATGGAACCGGAAAGAGCGCCATTGTAGATGCCATTGATTTTCTGCTTACAGGTCGCATTTCCAGGCTTACAGGTGAAGGAGCCAAGCTTTTGAGGTTAAAGGAACATGGTTGCCATATTGATTCAAGGAAGGACTTGGAAAACACTGTTGTGAGCGCGGAAGTTGAGGTCGAAGGCAAAGTGGTTCAAATAGAACGCAGTATTAAGAGGCCTTCTTCTTTGAAAGTTAAACCTGAGGAAGATAAGACACTAGTCGATTCTTGCTTGGAAATTGCTGCACTTGGTCAACATATATTGTCTAGAAGAGAGATTTTGAAGTATATCACGGCTGAAGCAGGAAAGCGAGCCAAAGAGATTCAGAGCTTACTAAACTTGGAAGATATAGAAAATCTACGTGCTACTTTTGTAGCTATCAAGAATGAAGCTGAAAGTTCTCTCAAAAATGCCGAGAGTAATCTCGGGATAGCAGTAAGCGATGTCTCTAATCTTCTTTCTTTAAAGGATTTTTCCGAAAAGACTTCTCTTGACAAAGTAAATGAACTTAGGTTGATTTTGAACGGTTCCAGAATAGATGAATTATCTCCAGAAAAGATCAAGAAGGATCTGACACCTAAACCATTCGGCATACCCCAAGAGGCATTGACTATGACACAGATAGAGAACATTATTGGAGAAGTGAGAAAGTCAATCGAGGCAAAGGATGAATTCGAGGCCAATGAATCAAGACTGAAGACATTGCTGGAAGAAATAACGAAGGAGGCGAAGTTGAAGCAGTACTCAGTATACAAGAAACTATTTGAAGCAGGCATAATTCTCGTAGAAGAGTCTAATGTTTGCCCTTTGTGCGGTAGAGAATGGGAACAAGGAGATTTTAAGTCGTTCTTGGAGGAGAGGGCAAAGGAGACAAAGCTGGCTGAAGAGAAAGAGAAGGAAATTGGCGAAATTTCCACTTTCATCAAAAACAAGGTAGATTTGCTGAAAAATGAAATTATTGATCTTATCAAGGCTCATAAACAGTTTGACCTGAAAGTTGTTGATAAGAAGGAATTGGATGGGTGCACATTTTCTCTCGATTCTTGGTCTGAGGTCATGATTAGACCCTTAGAGTCATTTGAAGCTGGCAAGTGGCCCACTCTGAGTTTACATGATTTGCTTGAAACGCCTTTTTTGGCAAAGCAGATACTGCTTCCTTTGGAAAAAACCTTGAAAAAAGTGGGGGAGCAATTCTCTGAACAGCAGAGAGCATGGGATACTCTGACTAAAATGGAAGTGCAATGGAAACGATACCAAGAAGCACTCAAGAGAAAAGAAGTAGAAGTGAATTTCAAGGGAAGAGCAGAAGCTGCACTAGATTACTTCGAGAAAGCTAGGGATTCTGTTCTCGAAGATATATACGATGCTGTGAAAAATAATTTCAATGAATACTACAAAGCAATACACTCAGAGGACGAGGGTAGTTTTAACTCCAAGATCTCACACGAAAAAGCA
>JALHSQ010000111.1 GCA_022865885.1 Candidatus Bathyarchaeota archaeon
CAATCCACACAACAGGCCTTATTTTAGATCCGCAATAAGGACAACAGCATTTTTCATTGATTTTACTTGGCATAGGTAGTTTATTGTAAGCAAGATCTCCAAACCATGTAACACTATGCTTTACGCCAACGCCATACCAGACACCGCAATGAGTAAGCTGATAATAGGCAGTTCCAAATACAGATTTGCGTATGCCAAGGTTTTTAGCTATCCAACCGCTAGATTTGTATTCATCAGCAACGCATTCAATCCAACCAAAGCCAATCATGTGAAAATGAACGCTAACATACCATCTGCCATCATCAGTTTCACGGAAAGGATGCACAATCAAACTGCCACCACGAAAGCCAACCTTAATACAGATTGAGATCGCAATCTTACGGAGTTCAGCAACGCTAAGATGCCATTGAGACTTAGGAACTGAAAGCATGAAATGAATTGGCAAACCACAATGAGGATGCTTTTTCATGGCGTGAAGGATACGCCTTTCAATGCGGTTAGCCTCCCTTTTAGCCCAACTATTCCAACAAGTCGGACACTTAGGACTGAAACAGCTTTTCATGTAAGGCTTGAAAACAGCTAAACCATCAGGATGCTCATCCACATTGAGACAAGCCTTCATGCCGTAAGTACCGCAATCATCCTTAGCGATGCCATGACTAGGCAAACCCCAACCATTGAATTTAAAATTTGGCAACACCCAATCAAGAATCTCATCACCAGTAACCTCATCGATGGTCAAGCTCTCGACAACTACTTGTCTTAAAGGCAGGATACCGTCAGTACTCTGGTCAAGACCGCTAAGGATTAAGGGAGACCATTTGACCCTCTTTGTCATGAAGCCCCCCCCACCACCTCTTTAGGGTCGCTTTCGCTTTGCTCAAGCGTAAAACGACCACGCTTAACAGCCAAGTTGATATGGTTTCTCAGCCTAGCATTTTGCCATCTGAAACCATGTTTTTCAAGTTCAGCAAGGAAGTAAAAGACCTCAAGGCTTCTAGCAGAAAGGACACGGTCGACATTGTTGAGCTCTTTAATGGACGCTCTTAAAACGGCATTAGACCATGCTTTAGACCCGTACACAAGGGAATTCCTAGGCGAGAAGGGTAGGGTCTTTGATGAAATATGAGAAAGCTTTTTTATACCAGAAACAACATCATTCATGGGTAACACCTCTCTTAGCCAAGATTTACAAGATCTATGAGGCTGAGAGATCTCTTTTTAGAATCTTAACTAATCCTCCTCATCTTCGTCTTTGTCCTCGTCCTCAAATTCCACGCCACAATATGGGCAGTAATCAGCGTCTTCTTCGACAAAGGTTGCCCCACATTCATCACACGTAAAGCCTTCAATCCCCTCAACTTCAGATTCCAATTTTTTTGCCTCCATTGTTGAAATAGCCTTAGCTAAAGCTTCAGTGAGAGAAACACCATGTTTTTCACTATATTTCTTTAATCTAGCATAGTCTTTATCACGAGCTTTTACAGCTGTTGGCATATTAATAAGGTAACCGCACGTAACTTATAAAGCATTCCCTTAAAAGGTAAAAAAAGAAGAAGAACCATTTGATTATTCATGCATCCGAAAGAGGTAAATGGAGTATTTTACTGCTACAAGACCATTACTAACAATTCATGGTTAGGCACATCATACACCACAAAATCATTTGGACAATGCCGTCCAAATCAAAACAACGTGAAATGCAAGGCTTGTTTCACACGAAAAGGAATCAAATATTATAAGGCGATAAAACAAGCTAAAACAGGGCTAAAAATACATGAAAACAAGCAAAAAAGAAGCATTTTTCATCGAATTTTGCCTAAATTAACTCAGGAATAGCCTATTTTAACTCAAGGTTTGCGTGTGGTTTGAGCAAATTAACTCAATATTGATATGGGTTTGCGTATGATGCGGTATTTTAAACCACGAAAAGAAGCCCAAATCGGATGAAGTGTAGGGTATTATTTAAGCAGAACAAGGTATTTTTGCAGTCAATCACGAGCAAACCCGAAGCCTTTAGGGAGAAAAGACTCCAATCTAAGGAAACTGGATTCAATCCAAAAACCTTTGTTATTTCCATCTTTAATTTCGCAAGGAGCAAGGAAAAAGTCGTCAATACCTTCAAGATCAGGGTCAATACCGCCAAAACTAGCATTAGGGAGAGGGATATGATCCCCAATCCACACAACAGGCCTTATTTTAGATCCGCAATAAGGACAACAGCATTTTTCATTGATTTTACTTGGCATAGGTAGTTTATTGTAAGCAAGATCTCCAAACCATGTAACACTATGCTTTACGCCAACGCCATACCAGA
>JALHSQ010000112.1 GCA_022865885.1 Candidatus Bathyarchaeota archaeon
AGGAAGTCAGTCATTTAAGGCATAATAAGCTTCACAATTCTGTTGGAAATGCTTTGGAAAAGGTCTACGATAAGAACATTGAACAGCATTTTGGCGAGCTGGCTTATCACTTTCTGGAAGGCGGTGACAAGGCGAAGGCGCTTGACTACTTTATGAAGGCGAGCGAAAAGGCGCAGAAGGTCTATGCTCATAATGAGGCCTTCTCTTATCTTCAGCATGCTCTTGAGCTTCTTGAAGAGAAGGGAAATAATCTTGAACAGAAGGTCAAAATAATTGAGAAGCTTGGCGATCTTAAAGCATGGATGGGCGAAGTTGACGCCAGTATGGGATATTGGAATAAATCGTTAACATTGTGGAACAAGCTGGGAGACAAGAAAAATATTGCAGGGCTTCACGCCAAAATGGCATCGTGGCTCTGGCGGGTCAGTGGTAACAAGAACAAGGCTGCTGAGCATCATCGCGTGGCTTTAGAAATACTTGAGAAGGAACCTGAAAGCGTTGAATTAGCCAGTTTGTATGAAGACATTTCGCACATGCTCTGGCGAACTGGCAGGTCTGCTGAAGCTCTGTCTTGGGCACAGAAAGCCCTTGGACTTGCAGAGCGATTAGGCGCCTCAGAAGTTCTTGCATGGTGCTATAACGATCTGGGAGTCCTGAGTTTGAAGTTAGGGGAATGCGAAAAGGCGTCACAATACTATGAGCAGGGACTTAGAATAGCTCTGGAAAGGAATCTTGTAGTGCCTGCTGTTACTGTTTACAACAACCTTTGCGATTCATACTGGGGCATAGGAGAGTTTCAAAAGATGTTCGAAACCGCTAAAGAAGGATCGGAGCTGGCAAGAAAATCTGGTGCCCTTTACACTCTAGTATGGATTGACATAGAGCTAGCGGCAAGTTACGCGTTCATGGGAGAGATGCAGAAAGCCCTCTCAGTGGTAGAAGACATTGTAGTATTAGATAAGAGAACCAAAAACACCAGTCACCTCTCCTACGCCGTGTGTGCTCTTGGACAAGTCTATTGTTGGTTGGGAGAGTGGGACAAGAGTCTTCAATGCCTAATGGAAGCCCGTGACATGGCATACGAAATCGGGGAATACCAATCCTCTGGAAATGTCACTCAATCGCTTGGAGAACTTTTCATGGAAATGGAAGACTACGCGGAAGCCGAGAAATACCTCAATGAAAGCAACAGCATCTGGGAAAAGGCAGGAGATACCTCTGGTCAGCTGCTCGACTTATTTCCAGCCCTTTCGAAATTATACCTGAGAAAGGGAGAGATTGAAAAGGCCAGGGAACTGATTGAGAAAACCTCCGAACACGCAGCAAAAACAAAGAACAGATTACACATCTCTCACGCTGATATGCTGAAAGCAATGCTTTTCAGAGGACAGAAGAACTGGGAACAATCCGTACAGCACTTTGAAAAAAGTCTTCAAGGATACAAGTCCCTGAACGCGCAAAAATGGTACGTCTACCAGTACGCTGAACTTCTGTACGAATACGGTTTGTTGTATCTGGATAGAAACCAAGAAGACGACAAGGAAAAAGCTTACCTCCTTCTAGACCAAGCCCTTGAAATATACCAAAAAATGGATGCAAAAAAGAAAATAGAGAAAATAATAGCCAAGAAGAAACTGCTCACAGCCTAAGATTCATGATGACAACACTCCTTGCAGTCATAGTCTACAGAAAAAAGCACTCGCTCTAGTTTTAATATGTTCTCTCGAAACGATAAGCACCAAACTTATAACACAGAACTGTGCCCTCGCAATCGCCTGAATTCTTCTAATTTCTATTTCTAAACAAGAAAAAATCTTAGAAATTCTCATTCTTCTCTCCGCTTAGAAAGTAGAATTTTGGAAAATCATTTGCGTTACCTTAATTGATGAAATGCAGTAGCTGAATGTGTGAATAAGAGTAGTGATTGAATAGCGCTATCATAACAGAGAGGTTGCAAAGAACTAGGAGATTTCAAGGAGATAGGCTA
>JALHSQ010000015.1 GCA_022865885.1 Candidatus Bathyarchaeota archaeon
CGTTTGCGAGTGCGATGAAGACGATCATTTCAGCCAGAATTTTGGTTGTGGTTGTACTTGAAGATGTGTTTGGTTTCATGTTCTTTTCCCTCCGCCAGTATTATCTGGTTCAGGTTCTGTGGGTCGACGGCGGTTTCAGCCGTCCTCTCAGCCGGGTCATGTCCCCAGCTCCCCTAAACCCTTGAGGGTAACTGTTATCTATTGGTATAAGTAGTTTGTGTCTTGTGTGGTTCTATTTGTCTTCATGGGGTTTGTTAAATAAGAACTTTTGAAAATTAGCATTAGAATATTAGAAAGTGATTTTTGAAAAAGGTGAATCTGGGAACCAGCTGTTAAAGAAGCTTGCAATGCAGATTCCGTAAACTTGTCGGTTGGTGCCTTTTTCTCTTGTGAATCATGGTTATGGTAACTCTCCGGGTGATTGTTGTGCCTGTTAACTGTCGGGTGATGCTTTGACATCATTTCGCTTATCACATTTTTTGCCATAGTCTGAGACTGGTTCTTCATCGTGCCAAAAATCGACAGGTAATCGCTTTGTGACGCAGCTTCTGCGTGTTAACATTAATAGTCCTGCGAAGCTCAGTCACCCGATGGGATATCCTCTTTTTAACAGTAAGACGACCTCGCAAAAAGATGCCTACCCCCTCCCCTAAACATCGAAGAATGTTGCCTTGAACGATAAAGGTCTCCCTATCATACAAGCCGCGACAAGAACTCCCTCACAGCTTCATCGCTGCCCACAAACCGCTTGACATCCTCCCCACCAACGCCATAATCGAGACGCGACTCATTCCACTTCATGCAGCATCAAAACACAAAGAAAATGCCAAACAAATATAACAATTATCCTAAAACTGTGATTCTATCTCGGTGACTTCAGGCACGTTTGTTAGGGATTTCCGGCTTGGGTTTTGCGGATACGCCAGTAATGTACAAGGAAGTTGTCTAGGTTGAAGGGCTGGCTTTTCACCTATTTTAGCATTCTATCAAGGAGCGCCCGTTTATTCCTAGATGTCCACTGTCGAAACATATTTCTCAACGTACTTGGCCAAACGATTGGAAAGTGATGCTGCCGTCTTCCGAAGCTCGGTGAGCTCGGATCTGAAATTATTGTAACCAACGTCTTTGTCCAGTTCAGCATTGACTCTTGACAGGATTTCGTTTAGCATCTCCTTTCTTTCTGTGAAGCTCTTGACATCATATTCATTACTGAAGCCCCCCCTTCGGTCATCAACAACAAGATAGAGTACTACTCCCAAACTCTCTTCATTGAAGCTAGTCGCCTTATCCTTGATAATATCAATTGGGCTCTTACCGCGCAAGACACAAGAATCAAGCGGGACCTCAAACCAGTCTGACTCAAAACTATACTTGAGGGAAACTGGAGCATAGCTAAGGTCAGACACGAAGCTACGATGTCCTCCTGCAGGATTAGCCAAAAAGTCATTGCCCATTTCATGGATGAGTTTCCTTATTCTGTCTCTGTAGTACCTTGTTTTTTCGGGGAATTTCATGATTTCATCAGAAAAGGCTAGGAAATCTGCACTGAATTTTCCCCCCATGGTGTAGATTTGTGGACGCGCCTTGAACTCTTCGAGGTTGCCAAAATCATACCGTTCGGAAACATCAATCAGAACTACGCGCTGTATTTTCTGGATCTCCAATAACAATGGTCCATAGTATTCTTCAACGTATTCTGCATTCTTGCTTCTTTTCTCAGACTCTCTTTGAAGCCTCTTTTGCACTGAGTAGGTTACAGCCGCTCCAAGCAGCACTGCAAAAAGGGTGCTAAACGGTTGCGTGCCAAGATACGTGGCTATCGCTGTTAAAACCGCAAATACCCCAGACAATAATTCAGACCAAGGTGAAGAATTTCCACTCAAACAACTGACCCCCTGGTTCAACTAATCATCCTTGACGCCCCAGATTATTAAGTCTACATCAAAGATTCTATTAGCATACACGAAAGCACATGCGAAAAACTTGCGATTCCAGTGCTAGTTTTGTTGTCTTGGCCTGGGCCTGCTTGCATTACGCTCTACCTCAATAGGCGTTTTGTTTGTGGCTCAGGCCTTGGCGCTTCTCGGTTTCTGGCTCGTTTTGGCTGTCTCGATACTGTCCAGTTGGTCGGGATAACTTGGAGTGGGGCTAGTTCCGTGATTTCAATGCAGAAATATGACTGCATACGAACGTTTGCCAGTTGCGTTAGTCTATCAGATTGACTCTAACTCTGGGGCGTGCGCGATACATCGTTGTTTCTAATTACGAGTTCGCAATTAGGCAGGAGCGTTCTTTCCAGCCTTGGAACAAATACGGGATCTACATACATTCTGATTTTCACTTGCTTTATGCGGAAGCCTTGAGGCAGAAGGTAGTTTTCGTAATGAATTCCTCCTCTACCATCACTAATGGGATTTGCTGCTGATCGATTATAGGCAGATGCTCCAACCCGAAATTCCAAGTCGAAGATCTCGTCAACAGGACCCTGCAGAAGGCCAGTATCCAAGTTAGGGTCTACATGCAAGATTCCGTACTGATCATAACTTGTAGGAGACATATATGTAGACTTGTCTGGCACCCACATCATAAATTCTCTTTCGCCGTCGGGATTGGTATATATCAGTAGAGTGTCTATGAAGCCGTTTGCAACGACGCCCCTAAAACGAACCCTCACCCTTAGCATGTTTTCTTCACTGAAGCTTCTGCTTATCTCTTTACTACGGAAGTCAACCCAATTCAACTCGCCATCACAACGCTTAGGGGAGGATAACTCCAGATACTCTTGAAGAAGTTTTACGATGACAAAAACGTAGGGAACCAAGAAGATGACTCCAAATATGAAAAGCCAATGCAACGTTAGATCAAGTAAATTAGCATCGATTCTGAATCCAGAGTACGTGATTAATCCATTTTCGACTACGTAGGAAACTAAGAAACTTGTCAGAAACAGTGCGAATGGGAGAAGACCAATGAAGTTCTCGTAACTCCTTGGATTCAGTATTCTGGTCTTCTCACGTTTAGATTTCAGTATCTTTATAGATTTCTCCATGAGGCTGTGTTTGGTGGCCTGTGTTGGAAGTGTGGCTCTGTCCTCTAGTTTGGAGATGTATCGGCTAAGAAGAGACCTTTTCTCGAGCTTCCGTTCGTTGAATTTTGAGAGAACAAGGGAGTTTATGATTCCAATAGTGGCAACAGTAATGCTAACGAATGTTGCAAGAACGCTCAAAGGCGGAGACATAGGCTTCTCTCTCTTCAATCGTGTTTATAGGCTTTGTCAAAACAGGGTTCGCATGTACTATGCCTCTAAAACCATAGGCAAAAGCTTCATCCCGACTAAGCTTCGCAGGGTTGGCTGCTCCAGACGTTTATAAGGCTGGACGTGGAGGAAGAGAACGACATAGAGCATAATGCAAGAAGCAAACGTTAAAGCAGCTTCTCCTCCAGTTTCCAAGCTTTAGGCCTTGATGAGTAGAGAGTGAGAGAATGGACAGAGGCAAGAATACTGATACTTAGACGGTTCAAGCGGCGCCTAGGAGACATAAGCCCTGAGGACATGGAGAAATAAGGGTACACGAGTATGAAGGAGTTCAGGAAGGCGTGGGCCACGATCTACGGCAAATGGAACCCAGACCAAATCGTGACAGTGTACGAGTTCAGACTTCAACGAAGCAGCCAAACACGCGCTCGCAAGGCTTATCTTTCTTGCTCCTGTAAATAAACAACTGAACTTGTATGGATACTGAATTGCTGATAGGGTTGATAGGAGTGGGCGGAACTCTAGCAGGAACTCTGGTCGGCACACTGTCCAATTATTATCTTGGTGAACGTCGAGAAAATCGCAAGAGAACAATTGAGGATTGGAATAAGGTTGTGGAAGAGGTTTATTCCCCTCTTATTTTTGACCTTCGTTCAATTAAAGATTGGGGAACTCTACAAACCCTAAGGGTTATGAGCAAACAAATTCCAGCACTATTGGAGAAATATGACAAAGAAGAAGCCGTGACTCTTATACCGCGCCTCTTGGAACTCGTAAGAAATGACCAAAACCAGACGATTGAAGGTATGTTAAGGAAAAATTCGCGACTCATTAGGCCAAATACGCTTTGGTTTGATCTCTTCGAATTTTGGGACAGCCTGAGATTTATCGAGAGAAACCTCGTCATGCTCTCTGCAGCCATTGTCGCAGGCAAATTGTCTAAAGGGTTGAGTGGGGATCTTGACAAATATATCGTTGCCCTCCAGAGTCACGCACGAATTGGCGAGAAATTGAGTAAAGGTGCGGAGTATCTCATAGATGAAATGACAAGAATAGCCCAAATGGATGAGCCGCCGAAATCATTAAGCTACAAACCTTTCTTCACTGAAGATGCTAGGAAAGACATTGTAAGGGAACTTGAAAACTTTCCTGTATTCTAGCGTGAGATATTGAGCAAACGATAAACAAACTTCCTACTGACATTTTGCGAACATTAAGCGCGCGCACAAACCTAACGAAAGCCAGAAATTACCCATCTGGGTAACACAGACACGAGTTAGGGAATCGTTGTCATGCTTGAGAACATCAAGGTAGTGATTGAAAACAAGCGGATTTAGGCACGACCTGATCTGTCAAAGACCGCTTCGTCTGAGTTCACTTCCCATCTCATCTATGACGTATTTGTATATCTGCCTGAGTTGTTCTCGGCTCAGTCCCTTTTCTTCAACCTCAATCTTGGGACTTGTAAAAAGGAAGTTGCGGTTATGCATTTCATCTAGAATCATGTTCGGGAACTTGCGTTTTGTTGTATCGAGAAACTTCTGGATTACGTAGATTTCCCCAGATTTCTCTCCTTTCACAAGTTCTGCCCACTCTTTTAGATGATATCTTGCGAACATTCCGAGCAAATAAGCTATTAGATAATGCAGACTCATTTCAGGAACAATCACGGTTGTTGTTCCCTTTTTCAAAGGCAGAACGATGTATTCTTCCCCTGATATAGCACGTATCGTTGAGTCTGGAGCGTTTCCGTTGGCACAGAAGAGGTGAATCCTATCTATGGATCGCTGCATAATGCCGTATCTCTTATTAACATTTGGAATACTTCTGATTAGGTCTTCTAAATCTGTATATTTCTGAAGTTCTGAGTCAATAAGGCTAATTCCATAAAGAATGCGGGTGGCCTTGAGAGCTTTCGATTTTTCTTTATATACGGTTTCAAAACTGACTTTGGCTTCGGGAACTAAAGAGAATAATTCCTTGAGGGAGAAAACCTGATTCCGAAATGATTCCTTGCAGAAACAACCATGAAACTGGGGGAAAGTGCCATTTTTCAGTATCCTGACAGATAGGTCTGACGAAATGCCGTTCCAGCCTTCAACTTCTTGAAGACCATGGCTTCGGCTTGGAGATTCTTTTCCGTGGGTCGTTCCGAAGAGCACTTTGGACAGTGCAGACATACCATAGAAAAGTAAGAGTGGTTCAGTCAGAATGGTAACCTCTTCTGCTGCCCTGTAATATTCTCTTGCTGTTTTCATGGAAAGCGCAATATTGCTTGAGATTTCTCCGATATTGGTAATAGAAGAGCCGAACTTTTCCTTCAAATAACTCTCTACGTTAAAGCCACTTTCAAAAAAACTCAGCATAGACCACATTTCAGTGATAGGATTATCTGTAGCTATTGTTCTCAACGGTCTATTCTGTGCTGACACTTTAAACACTTTTCTACATAATGAAAAGTGTTTTGCTGAATATTGCCTTTTCCTTTTTTGGCATATTCGTGGTAGCGCGCATGCCTGTTCCTAAATTCGTTTGCGAAGTAGCTTATGCTTGTGGCTTTGCTTCGCCTATGGATGATTGTGTGCCTTGGAATACGAGAAGCATCGCCTAGAGAGCGCGACCCAACCATATCACACTTGAAAAAGGGGATTTAGGAACACACATGCGCGCTAGGTTCATGGTTCTATGACCAGAATAGATATGCTTTCTCCTGCAGCAGAAAGCCGCACGCCTTAATGAGCCTAGCCAGCTGCTCGACACTAGCCTTCTTGGCGCATTTTTCGTAGTCCGCTGCGCGCCCGAAAGGCACGTCACTGAAGAACTCCTTCAGGAAACGGCCGTGCTTGTGCCGGACGAAGCCAGCGTGAACGAGACCAATATTCTTTTTGCTCATGGCCTTTAACTGGTGCTCCACGTGGCCCACGCTCCCGAATAGTCTGCGGTCCAAGCAAACAGACTCCAGGATCTTAGCAAGCTCCAGCACCTGCCTAGCCGGAGCCTGTAAGGCCACTCTCCGCATGCCAGCCCTCTCCGCGAACGGGGTTATGCTTGGCCATGAAGGCTGACGTCTCCACGTAGTCAGTGCCGGCAAGCGGAATAGTCTCCTCCAACCAGCTTCGCGCCAAGCCCCACAGTGCGGTACTTGGGAACGAGTCAGAACCCACGAAACCATCAACCTTGTCAACCAAGACACCGTAAGCCAAACGCCTCCTCCCCCTACGCAAACCGATCACCAAGAAGCAGAGAAGACGACAAATAAATGTAACAATAACGTTAAATCTCGGCACATTTATTTTTCCTAAGGTTCAGGCAGATTTAGGATGTTACATGTATGAGGCAATCGTTGCCCAAAGATTCTAACATTCTTGA
>JALHSQ010000113.1 GCA_022865885.1 Candidatus Bathyarchaeota archaeon
AGTGGGTCTAAGAAACCTGTAGAGAACCAAGAACAACAGGCTTCTGCTGTAAAGAGTCTGACAGAAGCAGCTATCAAGGCGTTCTCAGGGGCTCCTAGGTTCGCCCAGGGTCCTTTGGTTCCTCCAAGAGAAAAGGACTGGCTTTTGACTCAGGGATATTCCCCAGAGGAAGTGATGTCTGGTCAGGTGCAAATCAATTCCAGAATGAGGGGAGAGTTTAATCGCTGGCTTCAGGGAACTATCAGGAAGTCCTTTGGCAGGCTGATGGAGAGATAATATGGTTGTTCCTTCGGTAGATTATACTGAGATTCAGAAGTCTATTTCAACATATGATATGGAAGATATGTATCGTGAAGTTAATCGACTGAAGGAACTTACAGCTCATATTCCCATTGCTGCTAGGAAAGAGTCAGGTGGTTTTGAGAAGGCATATCGTAATCTATCTGACCAAGGACCAAGTCGTGGTCCAAAATCTGCTTTTTTTGATCCACTCTCGCTTCAATATGCGATGGGGTACAAGGACCGTCGGTATTCATTGACATATGATGTTTTGAAGAGATGTGCTAGTCAGTTGTCAATTGTTGCTGCAATTATCAATACTCGAGTTGCTCAAATAGCTTCTTTTGCTGCTCCGTATCGAACAACAAAATCTCTGGGATTTATGGTTAAGCATAAAGACCCAGAGCATATGACAACAAAATCTGAAAGAGAGTTCATAAAGCATCTTGAAGCTTTTATTTCTGACTGTGGTGAACCAGGAAGGAAGAATCCTTACAGTAGAACTTCAAGAGATGACTTCGAAACGTTCATAAAGAAAATTGTAAGAGACACGTTGGTTTATGATCAGCTTTGTCATCCCGCAGGTACTGAGATTGAGTTAGATAGTGGTTCAATTAAATTCATCGAAGATATAGTTGTGGGAGATGTTGTGAGAACACATACTGGTTGTTTAAAACCGGTTGTGGAGTTAAAACGTCGTTTTTATTCTGGTCGAATGATTAGAGTAAAATCTGGGTGTCAAATAGTAGAGGCTACATTAGGGCATCCATTACTTGCTGTTACTGATAAATGGTTTAGATTGTCTTCGTCTAGACCTAAAAATATAAAACCTAAGTGGGTATTGGCGGAGAATTTAACATCTGATTGTTATTTAGTTTATCCGAAACCTAAACTATCTGAGCAGGATGATGAGTTTTTTTACATTAAAGTTAATTCTGTAGAAACATATGAGGTTGAAGATCTTCCTGTGTTTAATTTTGAAGTGGAGGAAGATCATAGTTACATAGCAAATGGATTTGTGAGTCATAATTGCCTCGAAATTGTACCACGAAATAATGGAATCCCGTTTGAGTTTCTTGCCATTGATGCGTCTACAATAAGAATTGCCTCTACAGATCGTGATTCTGGAATTGGTTTTAGTTATCACACTAGAAATCCAGTAGCTCCTTTGGTAGGTCGTTTTTCTGCTCTTTATGAGAATAAACAATATGGGGCTTTGATGGGTGGTGGATACAATCAAGTAGATCCAGTTACGGACCATGATGTTCAGTACGTTCAAATTGTTAATGGTCAGATTGAGAATGTTTATAGCGAGAATGAGTTAGCGTTTGGTGTACGAAATCCGAGAACTGATCTCTATATCCAGGGCTACGGGTATGGGGAGATCGAGCAGTTAATTACTATTGTCACTTCTTTGTTATATAGTGAAGAGTATAATCGTCTCTATTTTCAGCAAGGTTCTCACCCAAAAGGATTGCTCAATTTCAAGGGTGACAATTGGACCCCAGATCAACTTGAGGCGTTTCGCCGTCAATGGATATCTAGTGTATCAGGGGTTTCCAATTGTTTGGCTGGAGATACTGTTATTTGGACTGATCAAGGTGCTACCAGGATTGATGAATTTCTTGGTGATTCTCAAGAGAAATCCACTGTTATTTGGACTGGGAAATCATGGGAATCTGCTTTAGTTTATAGAACTAAGGAAAAGAAGCAATTATGCAAGACTATCTTGAAGAATGGAAT
>JALHSQ010000114.1 GCA_022865885.1 Candidatus Bathyarchaeota archaeon
TAAAATCACAGGCCGGCACATACATTTGTACAAAGCCTTTTTTATCACTCAAAGCGCACTGATTAAGCAATACCGTAGAAGACAATCCATTGCGACTGATGTTGTTCTGAAGTTTATGAAACACCGGAGGAATAGGTTCAAAGGCGTGAACCGCACCTTTCGATCCTGCCAGATGAGCCAGTAAGCATGTGAATTGCCCCACATTGGCACCAATGTCAAATACGGTATCGCCGGAACGGACGATTTTGCGCAGTACCATGACCTCCTGTGCCTCAGATTTCTGTAAAGCACGAAGGGCCCACTCATATAGCAAAGGTTTTTTTATAAGCTGTTTCTTTATGGCACTTTTCAGCAAGATACCCCCCTAAATATTTTTTCCCACAGGACAAGCAGGAATTTTTTAAGGCCATACCGTCGTATTTTCTTATGTAACAGGGCAAGGTTTGCACGCCAGAGAAGAGATTGAGTGAGGCGATACTCTCTTGTCTTGTTTCTACAGTATTTAAGTTCGTCTGAATCTACTGTCTTAATCACTTCAGAAGCACCGTTCCGAAAACAGTGCCTTGTCTTTCCCTTAAAGAGCGCATTCCTATATGCCCTAATACTTCTATAGTATTTGATTTCGAAGGGTTTTGCAATATGCCGGCATTTGACAGTTAGCTGGCCCTCGTGCCATCTGCCGTAATTAGCTACGACGGGAATAAAATAGGGCAGATAACCGAGGGAATTAAAATTATAAATAACCCTCGATACCGGGTGTTCCCGGTAAGGATCGTCCGGCTGACACCTGGGGAAACACATATCGAAAACCCCACGACGCATACAGTAGTTGCCTTCAGGCAGTAAAAAACCCGTCGCCAGCCAAAAGGGCAGGAAATCAGTTTTCTGAGGCACCGGCAGGTCCAAGAGTCCTGCGTGCGCGATAGCAGAAAGGCTGCCGTCTTCCAACATGTATTGGGGCAGCCCCCATACTAATGATACCTCTATATCTGATTCCAACACTTTAACACATCGTTTGAACCAGTCTTTATCTAAAAAACCATCCGAAACACAGCACTGAATAATATATTCCCCCCTGCTCATATCAAACCCTTTCCTGAACGCTTCCGTGATGTTCTCGTCTTTTTCAGAAATCCATTTGATATGAGGATATCGCTTGAGAATATCGACTGTGTTATCCTTAGAACCTCCGTCAACAACTATGTGCTCGAAATTTCTATAGGACTGGCTGAGAATTGATTCTATTGTATCTACCAGAAACCTGCCGTGATTTAACGATGGAGTAATAACTGAGATTTTCGGTTTACGAACTGAAATTAAATCTTCAAACATTGACGCCTCGAAAAGCAGCCTTACTTACTCAGAGCCTCACATGTGTCTGCATGAACTCGGTTAGCGTAACACCGGATGTGGGTTTGTCGGACTGCGGTGGAACTTCTGAAAAGTCAAACGCTTTCAAAGATTCGGTGTCCTTAAAATACAGAATCCCATTGACATTTTCATAGTAATTGCCGGAAGGTTGGTTAAACAAATCCAGACTAATCAGGCATTTTCTCGACTGTAAAAAGTTCGCCCACCAAAGAACTGTCGAAATAGTGCTTACAATGACATTTGATTTCAAGATCAGAGCGTTAGTGTCCTCTCCTGGTGATATAACGACAGTTTTTTTATCTAATCCCAACCGATAGCAGGAATGCTTGAACAATTCGTAGTCTTCATAAGACTTAAATTTTATGCCAATTTTATGCGAAGGAAATTTATCAGCGATAATATTTATGGCTTCAACCCATTTTTCAAAATAACGCTTAACTGCAATATCCTTTGATACTCTTTGGGTTTTCATTATATAATCAGCTTCGCCATTTGTGGGCAATATCAAAACCATGTTTTGCTCTCTAATCGGGCCATATAGAAAATTGAA
>JALHSQ010000115.1 GCA_022865885.1 Candidatus Bathyarchaeota archaeon
TGATGCTCCGGCAGCCACACTTTCGATCGGGCAGCAGCAGCGACTGTGTCTTGCACGGGCTCTTGCGGTAGAGCCGGAAGCTTTGTTGTGTGACGAAATGACATCAGCACTTGATCCCATTTCAGCAGGTCATATAGAATCGGAATTGCTGTCGTTAAAAAATAAATACACCATCGTATTCGTTACACACATTTTGCGGCAGGCAAAACGACTTGCTGACTATGTCATTTTTATTTACCTAGGGGAGATTGTTGAGTGCGGTCCTGCCGAGATCTTCTTTACCACTCCAAAAGATCCTCGTACAAAAGCATATCTTGAAGGAGTATTTGGGTAACATAATCTTTGTTCAAATTCCCTAAATTCTCTGTATTCGAACATCAGATGGAGGCCCAATTGCGTATTTTGTTCTTCTTAAAAGGAAGATATGATTATATCGTAAAAAAAACGAATATTTTGAACAACATGTGTATGCTTTTTCTTCACGGGATTATGATATGACAATGATCAATAAGGATAAAGAGATAAAAGCAATAGACATTATTCGCTCTGCCCTCGCAAAATCAAAAAATCCCTGTCTGTGCTTTTCCGGAGGGAAAAACTCGCTTGTATTAATGAATTATTTAATAGAACACGGCCCTCCTGATCTTCTGATTATCTACATTGACACAGGTTTGGAATTTCCTGAAGTACAGTCATATATACAGAAAATGAAAAAATTATGGAAATTGAATCTCATTGTTGTAAAACCAGAAGAACAATTCAATGAAACTCCTAAAAATAATGATTGTCCTTGCGATCATCGAAAAAAAGAAACGATTGTAAGAATACTTTCACAAAAAAATTACGATTGTGTTTTTATCGGAGATACTTCTGAATCACTGACTTCTTTATCGAACGCGGTTATTTCTTATCCTGAATTATTATCGGTTATTGTCAAACCACTCTTCCAATTCACAAGCAATGATATCTGGAACCATATAAGGGAACACAATCTTCCCCATTGCTCTCTTTATGAAAAAGGATATCAGAAGATCGATTGTGTATCATGCAGCCATAGGAATAAGATTCCAGAAAATACCCTTATACAGGATGATGAAGAAATAATTAAAGAGAAATTGAAAAAATTAGGGTATCTATGACACAGCCCAAAAAAATTATTCTCATTTCGATCGATACGTTACGTGCAGATCATCTTGGGTGTTATGGGTATCAAAGAGATACGAGTCCCCATATTGATCAGCTCGCCTATGAGGGCGTTCTTTTTAAGTACGGTTTTTCTCCGTGCTCTTTTACTTTACCCTCCCATGCTTCGTTGTTTACGTCCCAATATCCACATCACCACTCAGTTAAGTTTGATAATAATTTTGGCAAACTTAACGTGGATTCGGACATCACTCTCTCCGAGATCTTGCGTTTAAACAAATATAAAACTGCAGCATTTGTAGGGTCAATGGTCTTAAGACATGAGTCCAGACTGGATATTGGTTTTGATCATTATGATGACGAGATGACGTCGCATGAGCAGAACCGTGAGGATCAGCTTATAAGAGATGGTTCGGAAACTTTGAATAAAGCAATTCAATGGATCAAAGACCATTTATCCGATAATTTTTTTATTTTTCTCCATTTTTTTGATGTTCACGGACCGTATTTACCACCTTTAAGATTCAAACATCTTTTCACGGAGGATATGTTCCAGAGCCCTAAAATTAAACTCACCAGAATAAACGGATACGATGATCTGATTTGCGCTATACCATCATATCAACTACTTGACCCAGTTAAAAATGATAACGGTGAGATCGTTTCCTTTGAAAAAGACGTTTCGTATTATGTAACACAGTACGATGCTTGCATACGGTATACAGACTTTTTGATAGGAGAATTAACGCGCTTTCTTAAAAATAGTGAAATTTACGATGATTGTTTTATCATACTCATTTCAGACCATGGAGAATCTTTTGGCGAAAATGATATATTTTTCTATCACGGCCTAACAGTTACTCCTGATCAGATCAGAATTCCCGTCATAATAAAACCGTCGAATCAAGAAAACTATGACCCTTCGATAAAAGAGATTGGTTTCCCCGTCAGTCTTGTTGATATAATGCCGACGATTTTGGGTCATTGCGGCATTGAATATACCCA
>JALHSQ010000116.1 GCA_022865885.1 Candidatus Bathyarchaeota archaeon
AACAATGAACTCCCCGGCCCGTGTTTCTAAACGGAAAGTGCAACCCTGGTCGTCCTCTCTCGTACTGACGCGTTGCCGCGCGTTCCTTCGAAAGGAGTCTACCCTTCTAGGCTGCACACGTCTATTGCCGTCTGGTTTCAGGCACTTTTGACCCCCCTTCCGGGGTACTTTTCAGTTTTCCGTCACCGTACTAGTGCGCTATCGGTCTTGAGGCGTATTTAGTCTTGGCAGTTGGTGACCACCAACTTTGCGCACCCAAGCCAGGGTACGCTACTCGGGGCTCCAACTCAGCTCCTTCCGGCTTATGCTTACGGGGCTTTCACCCTCTTTGGCAGGCCTTTTCAGGCCACTTCAGCTTGACCGGCGAGGAGGAAGTCGGGCCCATCACTCTACATCTCCCATAAGTTTCCCTATGGGATTCGGTTTGGACTGTTCCCGTTTCGCTCGCTGCTAATAAGGGAATCCCGTTAGGTTTCTTTTCCTCCGCCTACTAAGAAGCTTCCGTTCGGCGGGTTGCCGCTCCCATGAGGGAGCACCACGGTTCCGAAGAACCATGGTAGGAAGTCCCATTGAGGTATCCCCGGTTCTACGGCTGCATGCGCTTACCCGGGGCACTTTCGCGGTTTGCCGCGCCCTTCTTCGGTGCTCAAGCCGAGCCATTCTCCAGACGGCGTCTTATATCGGGCCTTTCGGCAGTGTCTGTATAACGTATTCGGTGAAACTTGTGCGGTCTTTTGGCCTATGCATGGTGTCATCATGAGCGTTTGTGGGCTCATTCACCCTTCGCTCCTTATCGCTTTTGATGGGAGCTGCATCTATTGTTTATGGCTATCAGTAGATAGCCAAGGTATTTGAGAAGCGTCTTTCGGAAATATAAGGGTTACGTCTTATAGAGTATGTCTTGTGATTGCACATTTTAAATGGCGAGCGCGCTAATTAGCTGGATATGAAACGCAAAAACGAAAGCACGAGTCACAACGAATTGGAGACTCAACATGTGGTGTCAGCTGGTGGGGTAGTTTTCAGAACGGTTGATAGGGATTTTGAAGTAGCCTTGATATTCACAGGTGGCGTTTGGTGCTTGCCCAAGGGCTTGGTTGAGGAGAACGAGACTTTCGAAGAGACCGCTCTGAGGGAGGTGAAGGAAGAGACAGGTTTAGAGAGTGAACTGGTTGGAGAAATAGGTGACATAAACTACAGTTTCTTCAGAGGAAGACGGTATTCCAAGACGGTTCATTTTTACCTTCTAAAACACGTTGGTGGATCTATTGGTAAGCATGATTTTGAAGCGGAAGAAGTCAAATGGTTTCCATTCTCGGATGCTCTTCGAGTTATGGCCTACCCAAGCGAACGAAAAATCTTAGCAAAGGCAATCGAGATGCTGAAAAGATAGCCTAAACACGGTTTTGATCAGCCAATATTTTTATTATTTACTGCTCAGATGCTATAGACGGATGCCTCGATAGCTCAGTGGCTAGAGCAACAGCCTTGTAAGCTGTAGGTCGCGGGTTCAAATCCCGCCCGAGGCTCCATATCACTTCACACCAAATCTGGTGTCCCTTTCATATGAACGCTCATTCCCCAGTTCGTCTGCCGGCTGGGTTGCGTTGTGATCTTGTTTCGTTCCTAGGTGATTGCGTGTCAGGGACGTGAGAAACGTAGTCTCAAGGGCTTAGGAAAAAAAGGATTCTTTTTTTGCGGCGACTGCAGGTTCGAGACAAAAGAGCGTCATTGAAGGGGCAGGGCTAGAATTCCCAGGGACTGGAAAAGGGAATTCGGGAACGTACATACGCGCTATTCTTCCTTTAACCCCCATTCGGAGGGTATGTGGAACCTAGGTTCGCTCTTGTAGTAGGCTCGGATTTCAGGAAATTTTTCGTTGATTTCGAGGGTCATCGCGGCTATTTGATCATAAAGTACTAGGGTCTCTTCATCGGGAAGCGGGTCCGATAGTTTTTGGTTGAGAAAGCCCCAGCCTCCGTCCCAAGGCAAAATTTCGATTTTGTTCAGAGCCAGGAAATCCCGTACAACGTCACCCCAGATGAACCTGATCCCATGCATGTCAAAAATACCAAACTTATCGGGGTCAGCCTTTCTTTGGCGACACAATTCCCAAGCCCTGCCAGCGGTCATAAACTCCTCAGACGGAACATCCAATGGGTCGAATTTGATATTGAAGAATTCCATTGCAGATGCGTCTAGCTCTGAATCAACCATCGTCCAACGTTTCTTTGCAGAATTCCAGTACTCGCAAACCCAATGATCTACATATTGACCTGGGTCGAAATATTTGCCGAAGCCGCAGCGAGCCCTCGCTGGGATGCCCTTGTGGCGCAATATTGAACAGAGAAAGACAGTGAAGTCGCGACAATTTCCAACTTGGCGCTGACCAAGGGGTTTAGATACGCTGAGGGGTTGATCATTTGTTTCTGTCATAAGAGCAAGTTTATCAGCAATTGGGCGAATCTGCAAAGTACTCTTCTGATCCTCAGTGAGATTCAGTCCCAATCGCTCGGCCGAGAAGACGTGGACCATATTACTTTGAACAACTGAGCAAAGAGAGGCCAGATCGTCAGAAAGATCTACCAGAAGAGAGGCGTATTTGCCTGTATTGGTTATTATGCCAGGTTGGGAATAAAATACCAGAGGGTCCATAAGGCCTTGTCGGATTTCATCTATAAAAGCATAGAGTAGCGCGCAATCTCCATGAAGACTTGAAGGACAACCTTGAATTTTTTTTGACGACGACGTTTTTGTAACAAAGTGTAACTTGAAGCCACTTATGGTAATGTTGGAAAGTACGTCAAATGTAACAAGTTACTTAGCGCGCATTATGCATTCTGTTCAGCACGCGAGTACTTGGCGCTAACGTCAATTTTCTCCATCTCTTTCTCAATTGCCATAATTGATAATGATTAATTCCTTTAAGCAACGCGAAAAAAGCAGCTTCACTAATAGCGACCCAGAAGATGGCGTTTTCAACGAGACACCATGGCTGGTAGATTACTTCAGTGACAGGGTTTGCAACAACCGTGCTGTAGACTTCTTTCCAAATCAGAGGAAAGCCATAGCCAATTGCATCACTCCCTCGTAGATAACCGTTCAGATCATAAGGTATGTTTTCAGCCAGCTTTGTAAGCGCAAGACCGACAGCAGGCGCTACGACTCCATGAACAACTACGTTGCGTGTGGCATGTTTTACGTCTAAATAAGCTTCTCGTCTCGCTATCTCTTTTTCGATTCTCACAGCAGCATTTCTCAGTCCTATTGCCGTTATAGAGGCTCTACCTCCCGCATCAGGATCGTATATGAATTTCCAAATTCTAGAGTTTTGAACATAGTGGATGCCTTTTCTGAATTGGCTACCTATACCTCGGAACATGCAATCTTCACTTTCTCTACTCAACTCGTAGTATTAGTTTTTCCAAGGTAAAATACTACTCTTGAGAACGGCATCGTACTACAAACTGAACAGATGCATCGAGCATAACGCGCTCAACTTGCCATGGATCTCATCGGATATTTGAGCGTTTTCACTTCAAAATCCGCGCGCGAATAATTATTAAGCACTATGGACAATACAGCATTCTACAAAATAATCGTCGGAATAGTGAAATAAGAAAACAAAGAAGATTGAAAAATGACTTATAAGCGAAGTAATCGAAAAACTCGAAAGATTCATCGTAAGCACTCTAAAAAAAGGTGAATAGATTTGAGACAAAACAGAAGAGTGGTT
>JALHSQ010000117.1 GCA_022865885.1 Candidatus Bathyarchaeota archaeon
AACGCATATCGAGCGGTAGCCAACGCTCTCCACAAGAACCCCCTCTGCCCCATCGTACCATGCCACCGCGTCGTCAGATCAGACGGCGCGTTCGGAGGACCAAAGAATGCAGCGCAATCTAGAATGAAACTCGTGGAAAAAGAAGGCGTTCCAATCCAACGCGGCAGAATCAGAATCAGCGGCAGCATACTCTATTGAGCAAGCTTGCCAAGCCGAAAATAGCACAAAAACCCACAGATTCACCTGTCCCGAAGCCGCACATGATCTTCTTATCGAGTGCTGAAATGCTTATTTACCACCGAGAAATATGTTCTACACCAACCATATTGAACGAGGGAATCAATTGCACTTCACAAAAAAGACTAAGGCGATCTCCACTCTTCTCACAATACTCCTCATATTGTTGTCAGCCATTGTCGGCGCACTTATAGCGTATATGTGGACAGTGGCACCGTTTATAGTGGAGCCTGAAGACACGTTTGACCTTCTCATCACGGGCGTCAATTTCCCAGTGGATCATGCAACCAGCTTCGGCCTGACGGTCATGAACCCCTCACACTCGTTTGCAGAAACCAACATAACGGACATTTACATAGACTCATTTGGTCTAAACAGAACCAGCATAAGGAGCAGCGATCCAAGCCTTCCATTTCCGCTGCCGAGAGGAACGGTGCGGACTTTCAACTGTTCACTCGACTGGGGTGTATTTGCAGGCAGAATCATTACGGTGCACGTAACATCATTGAACGGCACAGAAGCTGGTCGGTCTGTTACTCTTCCGTCCGTTGCGATCAGCCTAAGCAGCGCTTTTGACGCGTCAGACAGCATTCAGCGCTTCAACGTCACAGTGACAAATTCGAACTCCCCAATTAACCTGACCCTGAGCCGCATACTACTCGACTACAACCCTGTCACCAACCTAAACATTACCTTGCCCAGAATCATCCAACCAAACGAAACCATCTCGATCATCTGCTACGCCGACTGGCAAGGGCATGTGAAGCCACTCGTTCAAGTCGAAACTCTCGAAGGATTCACAGCTGAAATAAGAAGGGACGCACCCTCAACAGTCAGTCTACAGGTGATACGAGTCAACTTCAACGAAACCAACACAAACCAAGTCAATGTCACATTCTCCAATTCTGCTGACTCAGCAACCTACGTAAACATCACAACCATCGATTTCAAATACGGCAACATAACCGATCAAATAGGCGGAACACTGTCAAGCCCAGCTCTTCCAGTCACGCTTGAAACAGGTAAAAACACGTCCATAATTTGCTTCTGGGACTGGACAGACGCAAAGTACCGAAACATCGACCTCACGGTGACAGCCCATACTAAACAGGGGTTCAACTCAACATCCCTAACGGTACGAACACCGACCGCAAATGCGGGAAGAATAGACGATGTATATTTTGACCTAGACGACACAGGACACTTTGCCATAAATGTTACGAACCTCGCATATTCGCTCCAAACAGCGAACGTAACAGCGATCTACGTCAATCAAGCCCCCGCCAACATAACAATAACGCTCATAGACCCTGGGCAACGCGCAACATTAGATTGCATCTACAACTGGTCAAGCTTCGTCGGAGCCAACGTCACTATAAGAGCATATTTGAAATACGGGTCAAATGAAACTCAAATCACTTATAATCTCAAACTTCCCTACCTTAAGATAACGAATGCATCCTTCTTCAATTTGACGCCAGAGAACCCATACATAAACATCACAATCCGAAACAGCGAGTTCTCAAGAGTCAACGCCACAATAACCTCAATACTCATAAGAAACGAGACCGCGCCGTTACTGGTCGTTGGATCAACAGGATTCCAAGTCACAATCGGATCGGAAAGCTCAATAGTCTACCGTTGGGATTGGAATCCGTACGTCGGCAAAGATGTGACCATTATCGTGACAACCATAGACGGGCTGCAAACGTTAGCAACATACAAAGTGCAGTAACGCACCCAAAATCTTTATCTCATTTTCAAACAGACTCACAGCCTTGATTGTGATAGCAATGTCCACCATAAAGCCCACCGAAAGAGTGCAAAAAATAGAATATGCAATCCGCGACATAATCCCTTACGCCAAACAAGTCGCAAAGACTGGGAAGAAAATCTACTATCTCAACATAGGCGACCCAAAC
>JALHSQ010000118.1 GCA_022865885.1 Candidatus Bathyarchaeota archaeon
ACCGGCTACACGCTAATCACATTTCCCAATGTCAACAACACTGCAATCCAAATCCGTATAAATGGCAACCCGCCGACTTCGCCTTTTCCAACAATAAACACAAACGGAACACACTGGTTCATCTACTTCGAATTCCATCTCAGCACCCAACCCATATCAATAATCTATGACATCCCACAACTTCCGGTCCCAGTAGCACCTGGCGGCATAATCGCACTGCTACTCGCCATGATCACAGTGTTGGCAGGCTTCTCAATTCTCAGACATCGCCAAAGCCGACGTACATCGCGTTAGAGCAAAACCGTGCGCGCGTGGAAAAATGTCAAAAAAGAGTTGATAGTCTTGTTGATTTGCGTCAGAACTTTTCCCCGGCATAATCTTCTTCGGTAGCAGCGCGCGCTTCTCAGAGCAAAGTCTATAATCATGTTTGGCCATGAGCCTCGTTGCCCAACTGGGGAAGGCGCGTCGGAAGTGTTGATCAAGCGAGTCATTATCGTTCTGGCCAATTATTGTCCGCACTGTGTTCCCTTCTCTCTGCGCTATGCAAATAAGATGGCTGAAGACCTCGGCGTTTCGCTCCTTTCTCTTGACATAGAAGTGCCTGAGCAGCTTGAGGCAGCTGACAGGCTTGTCGAAGAACATGGCGATTGGTCGGAGGACTATCTTATACCTCAAGTATTTGTTGAATATACGGACGGGAAAGTCAATCATGTATTGACTGGTTTTTCAGAGGCAGTTTCGGTGACAGAAGCTTCTTGGAAAGCTCTCTTTTCAAATACCTACTACCAAAGCCTTGTACATGGACAAACGGCTATCTCGCATACCCCCTCACCGTATCCGCGCAAGCCGCTGAAGGAGTTTGTAGAGAAATACCTCACGTTCCAAGGACGATGCTACAGACACTGTGATCAAATTTCCTCTTTCATGGATCTGCGATCCGATTTGAACAATGTCATCGGGGCATATGTCTGTCCTGACGGATACGTGTCCAGAGTTGTCTACTTCAGCGTTTACCCAGATGTCAAGCAGTTGAAAAGTTTCCTTTACTCCCAAGTCGGCGAGGAAATTGTCGCCGACCGCGATATCCGCCCGGCTACTAGGCATGGGTGGGAATTGGGAAGCGATGCCAGCGCTGAAATTGGCGAGGTGAGCCCGACTGGTACCATAAAAGAAATCTATTGGACCGTCTATCCCGAGACCGAAGATGAGAAAAACCGTGGAGTTTTTGTCTGCTCATACCCTGAAAAAGGAAGAGGATGCAGCAGACTATTCGTTCAAGACAAAGAGTCAAGAAAGCGCGCGCGCTCAAGACTCAACGCGTGCCGTGAGGACTGTATAGAAACGGAGAATCTCAAGAAATCTTGCTAAACATTGATTAAGCATGAAAGAGTTGAGGAAGCTGAAATGATCGGCGCGCTAACGCGCATCCGATGTGGTGAACTATACGTCAAGACCTTGGCATGCAATGGAAATTGAAGAATCTTTGAGTGATCTCAACTCGAAGAGAACTGGTCTAGAACAAG
>JALHSQ010000119.1 GCA_022865885.1 Candidatus Bathyarchaeota archaeon
ACATTATGTGAGTGAGTTTTAATGGTCCGCGTTGAGCTAGCACTTTAAGGATGTCTATGTACATTTCAAGTTTGGAGCGTCTCATTGTTAAACCCTTTTGCTCGTGTGTCTTCCCTTGTAGTGGATTTTGACTATAAACCTTTTATGAATGTGGATTACCGTGGATTTCCGCCTATTTCACGGGATAGTGGCTGTTTTTGGTCGATTCATTTGAACTGTTCTTGTCTATTTTGCAGTGTCTGAAAATCTTGGTTAAGGATGACTTCGACAACTGTGCGGATTCTAGATCATGATTTTTAATCCTGACTCAGAATTCATGAAGATTGCCGATCGATCGACAAAGAATTGGCAACGCATGAGAAGCCATGCGCGCGCAGGAAGCAACTTAGGGCTGAACATTAAGAAACCTGACACTGAGAATGGAAAAGTCATAATATTCAACGGGATAGATGGAGTTAGGAAGATGGCGCGCGCGATGTTGATGAGTGATGCGAAACACATACATTCATCAGGTTTGGAGATGCCTCCCGCACAATCCCCCTTTTTTCTCTCTTCCTGAATATGGGGAAACAGATTGGCGGAAACAGAGCTTACATCACTATCTGAGATTCACAACAGTTTTACATAGTCTCTTCCTATTCTTGAAATGGGAATTTGAAGATGGTTGATTGTCCAGAATGCGGAAAGCCATTGAAGAAAAATAAGGGCAAGTCCAAGTATTACTGTGAAAACAGCACGTGCTCTGTCATATTCGTTTGTCACCCTGACACACAGCCTATGATGAGGATAACCTACAAGGCCAAAGCCCGCTCTTGAAAGTGAACAAACCAGCGCGCGTCCATCGCACCAATACCTGAATTGAGTGTTCGTCAGAGGATTAAAGAAACTGGTTGAATATGCATAGAACTTTTCTTCACAAGACCTAAATTGCCTGAAGAGTATACTCTATGGTTGTGCAGGAGAAGGGAGAACACTGTTTGTCAAGAAGGCAGCTTCAGCAATAACGCTCACACTGCTCTTAATGAGCATGTTGATGATGGCGTTTAACATTCAGTCAGTCAAAGCAGAAGGAACCATTTACATTAGGGCTGACGGCTCAATAGATCCACCGACAGCACCGATTTCTACGCTCGACAATGTTACCTACACCTTGACTGGTGACATCAGCGATCCCGTGGTGATAGAGAGGAGTAGCATTGTGGTTGAAGGGGCAGGCCAAAGAGTTATGGGCATAGGAGCGGAAGGAAGCATTGGGATGTACCTTTCTGGCAGTAGTAATGTGACTCTTGTCAATATGGAAATCACGGGGTTTAGTTATGGTATAAGGCTTTACTACTCTTCAAACAACACTATAGCCAGTAGCAACGTAACAGCAAGCGGCAGAGTTGGCATAGATCTATACTACTCTTCAAACAATTCGATGCTCGGAAACAACGTGGCAGGTAACGTGTACGGCATATCGCTTGAGGTTTCTTCGAACAATAGGATACACGGAAACATTTTCACCAATGATGGACTGTGTGTTCGCATGTCCTATGCGAACTCCGTAGAGAACAACACGGTGAACGGTAGACCACTTGTCTACCTTGAGGATGTGTCAGATTACAATGTACAAGAGGCAGGACAGGTAATATTGGTCAGATGCCACAACATCATGGTGGACGGCCTCAGCATATCAGAAACGGACATTGGCATACAGTTACTTGAGACAAACAGCAGCATAATAGCAGAAAACAAGTTGGCGAATAACTTAGTCAGTATGTATCTCTGGGTTTCTTTAAACAACACCATATCAGGAAACAATATATCGGATAACTTTGTTGGCATCTGGCTTTATTGCTCTTCAAACACCAGGATTTTTCATAATAACTTCAACAATAACACACAGCAAACAAAGATCGATCCAGATGGCTACAACGCATGGGATGATGGTTATCCTTCTGGTGGTAACTACTGGAGCGACTATGCAGGTGTAGACGCTAATGGTGATGGAATAGGCGATACTCCATACGTTATTGATGCTGGTAATCAAGACCGTTATCCCCTTATGCATCTTTGGAGTCCTCTTCCAGTTCATAACATCAACACAGGATTAGGCTACGCCACAATTCAAGAAGCCATAAACGCTCCAGAAACCCTTGACCGACACACACTGTTCGTTGAATCAGCAACATACTATGAAAACGTGGTTGTGAATAAGACCTTGTCGCTTATTGGAGAGAACAGCGAGACTACGATAATTGATGGCAACAAGACAGGAAGCGTCGTCACGATAACCGTGAACAATGTCAACATTACAGGATTCACTATACAAAACAGTGATTATGATGCAAGCGGCATCTACGTTGGAGACTGCGCAAATGTTACGATTCGAAACAACACCATCAAAAACAACGACTTGGCAGGCATAGATGTCTGGTCCTCCTTGTATAACAGCATTTCTGAAAACAACATAACCAACAACTACTATGGCATCGTTCTCCAGTATTCGGTTTGGAACACGCTTAGGAACAACTTAATGAGTGATAATAAACGCAACTTCTTCATTTGGGGAGACATCCCGAATTACTTCTACCATGATATAGAT
>JALHSQ010000120.1 GCA_022865885.1 Candidatus Bathyarchaeota archaeon
AAACTGTTCTCAGCGCAATTCATCTCCATGAATAAATTCAGGAGCTTTCTTGCGCGGATATGGTAACAGGGCTTGGTTCAGCGCTTGCAATTCTCACTTACACAGATATTACTACAAATACGAGTGTCCAAAGGCTTTTTTCAGTACAAGTAGAAATTCAAATCAGTTCCGCATAGCCTAGTCTCCGCTAGACCACTAATGGGAATTGAACATTCTTTTCTGCTCCCATCCAAGTTCGATGTGCGATACGTTAGTGCTTTTGTTCCGCGATCTTAATCGCTGCCAGAAATTTCTCTTGATCAGTTATCTTCTGCTTGTACTGCTTATGTAGCTGCTGGAGATTTGTTTTCACTAAATCAGCCTTTCCCCAGGAAACCACTATTTCGCCAACCTTTCGATGATGGATTCGCGCCTTGTTATCTCGTATGAAACTGTTAAGTCGAGTTGCATTGAGCCGATTAATTCCCTCAGGTTGACGAAAACATAGTCGCAATGCAATTACAGCGTCACGCGAGGGAACCCAGACATTTACTCCCCATCTCACGTCTTTCTGGGCATGTTCTGTCAAGATAGAGGGTGATCGTCCGTCGAGAACGGCATCAAATATTTCAAGAATAAACGGACGCTTCGAGATTTGCATCTCCACAGAGTAAGTTGTCATCATGCGTCCGTCGAAGGGCCTCGTCTGCACATTAGTTGTTCGGAACTCAGCGCCAGCAGGACGAGTGTTTTTCAAGTGGTTGGTCAAATCTTCGAAAAGTTTCGGGCCTAACTGGTCCGTAACGAGATCAAGATCCTTGGATCGAAGTGGATTCTTCATGTAGAATGACATGGCCTGCGATCCGAAGAGGATAAGATTGCCAATACCTCCACTGACTAAGAACGGATACGCAGCTCTCAGGACTTCGACCCATTCGCTGGGACTGGCTCGGACTTCCATCGGTCTTTTCATCCTATTACACCCAGTTGTTTTGCTGCCAAGTTTACGATCACACTCTCCGATAGACCGCTGACGTTGTCAATCCCGTCGGATCCTTTCCCTTTCTCATCCAGCAGCTTGATTGCACCAGATCTGGAATACTGCCGCATAAGTCTCAGAAACGTACCTCTCGTAGCGAGAAATGCGCGACCATCCGAAATGCTGCTTGGAGAGAAGAACGTCTTGGAGATTCTTCTGAAAAGCACACGAATGGTTCTGCCTACTCCAATCCGATCCGCTCGGTCAAACACGTAAGGTAGATCAAGCCGTCTGGTTGCAAGAATGGGCACTAATAGTTCTGAAGTACCTCTTTTCGCGCGCGCGTCTCGTTTCAGCTCGTAGGCAAGACAATCCTCCAGACATCCAGCGAGAATCATCTTGGACGATAAGCGAACTGACTTCGCGCGTACCAAGGCGCTGATGTCGGAATAGACCGATACTATGTCGGGTTTCTCAATTTCCCAGTTAAGACCATGGTAAATGAGGACAGATAAGCCGATTTGGATTCGCGCCCGCGTAGACTTAACGGCGTATAGCTCCATTGGAAAAACAGAGCCGACATTCCGAGTATTCTTCCGTAATACCTCACCTTGAACCAATAAATCGAGATATTTCCGTAGTGTCCTATCCCACTTTGCTGCTCCACGTCGTCTACATTCCAACAGAATCCTGCTAAACGAAGCGTGACGCCGCGTGCTTTCGACTACGTCGACTATTGTCTCTGCGGTCTCTTGCCGTAAACCTTTCCGTTCAGTCATGCCTCTCTAGACCTTTTTGCCATTCAAACCCCTCATAATCCCGTGCAATGTTAGTAACCGTTCTTTGTGCGGCGTGTGTCCATGATAGTGCTGTTGATTGAGAGCATGGGCCTTCAAGAGAATTTCCGCCTGCTTCTGCTTTACGATAAGAAAGGGTTTGACCTGAATCAAAACCTCGAAGAGTCTCTCAGAAGACGTAAGCGCATAGTTGAACGAATTGTGTTGGCGATGAATTGAACCTGCACCTATTGTTTCTCGGACACGTTGAAGTAGTGGCAAGCAGTTGTTTGTGATTTGAAGGGTTGGCACCATTGAGTAGCCAGCCCGCGAGTGCTTATCCTTATGTTTGTTAAGACAGAGACAACCTTCGCCATCAATAAGTCCTGCCAACCACCCAGTATCACACTCGTTCAGAATAAGAGGCATGTTTCATCTATAGATACATGCTCTCTAGCTATCTAGATAAAGATAACGCTTCATCTAGAGAGGGATTACTTAAGCATAGTCAATCATAGAAAACACCGCAAGGAAACCCCCGAATTGATTCGGGGGAGGAATTGCGGGGCACTTTCACGCAACTCTCTGCATTAAATGGTTGGGAGAACATTTTCCTGTTGGTAGGTAGCGACGGAGAAGATACTGCAACTCAACCTTCAACCTCTAACCAATGTTAAACAGCGAAAGCTCCATGAAACCTATGCAGCCTTCAAGGATATC
>JALHSQ010000016.1 GCA_022865885.1 Candidatus Bathyarchaeota archaeon
GGCCGCCGCTGCTGTTCGTCATCGTCACTGGGACACCATCGATATAGAATTGCCCGGCTTTCATGCCGTAATGGTGCCGCTCCCCGTCTGTAGCCAGTTCGGCGCGCCAGTCATTCTCATGTTGGCCACCGTCGTCGCCCTCCTGATAGCCCAAATAGCCACTCGAGATATACAGAAAGATGGTGCTACCGTTGGTCCCGTGACCATTGATCATCCCCAGTGAAATGCCCGCGTAGTCGTCGGTCTTCATCCAAAATGACGCTGACAGGTCTGTGAATGGCCCGGTTCCCAAGTCCCGCGTTGGCGTGCTGACATAGGTGTCGTCGTATTCGATCCAGACCGCCGGACCGGAGGCAACCGCAGTCGCCACTCCACCGGACAGTCCCCCCCCCGTTACCGTCAAGTTCCCGGTGGCTCCAACGGTCGTCCGCTCCGCACCCGCTAGGTCACCTGCACTACCCGTCAGAGCGCCGGTGGAACCGATGGACGTCCGCTCCGCACCGACCAGGTCGCCCGCCGTCGCCGTCAGGGCACCGACGGCTGTGACGACCAAGTAGGCCTCATCGGACAGGACGGCCGGACTTACTGTCAGTTCTCCGACGGACGTAGATGTCTCTCTGACCTCACCGTCCAATAGGCCCACCGACGTGGTCAACTGTCCGGCAGCGGTGACAGAGTCGTGCCCTGCCACCGCCTGGTTCTTCGCCGGCCATAACCATGGACGTACCAATCGGTGGGCATAGTTCATCTTACAACCCCGTTACGAATCCAGTCAGGAAGGTGCCTGCCGTCCCCTTCGCATAGAAGGTGAACACGTCTGTCTTCATGCTGATCGGGATGTACGAGTTGGCTGGGACGTCGACGTAGAAGCCTGAGTCGATGGCCGTCGACAAAGGTCCACCGTACTTCCATGCCGTTGTGCAGAGACAGACCAGGTTCTTCCCGATGATGTTGTAACTCCCGGTGACGTCAATGCGGATGACGTCCGAACCGAACATCGCCGCCTCTGCGGGTGTGTCAGGTTCGAGGAAGTCCCAGTGGACGTCTGTCAGGATGGGCAGACTTCCGGCCAGGTCGCCCGCCGTGACGGTCAGGGCGCCGGTCGCGTTGATCATCGTCCGCTCCGTCCCGGCCAGATCGCCGGACGAACCCGTCAGCGCACCAGTGGCGTTGATCATCGTCCGTTCGGCGCCGGTCAGATCGCCGGCACTTCCGGTCAGAGCGCCTGCCGAGCCAACCATCGTCCGTTCGGCGCCGGCGAAGGTTCCGGCCGTCACCGTCAGCGCACCTGTGGCGCTGATGGATCCGCGAGGCCAACCAGTCAGACTGGACGCCGATACCGTCAGGGCGCCGGTACTTCCGATCGAAGTACCGGCCGTCCCAGCGAGGGCACCCGCCGATACCGTCAGGGCGCCGGTAGCACCAATGGACATTCCGGCCGTGGCGGCCATCGCCGGCGACGCACCGGTCAGATCCCCTTCGGCGGTTATGAGTGCCATTCGATTCTCCTTTGTTCAAGCAGTGTGACTGATCAGCCGACCTTCTTGGCTACCGGCCTGGATGCCTCACGCCAACGGAGGATCTGCGCCTCCCGTTCGGCATCAGGCATGTCGTACCAGGCCGCCTTGGTGATCCCGAGTTTGTCCCAGGGGAGACCGACGGCGGTCCCCCCTTTGACGATTCCGGGCTTGATCGTGAGTGCGATGTTGACCATCTTCAACTCGCCGGCTGGTTGTAGCTCAGGGTGGTGATGCTGAAGTCACTGCCCTTCGGCACCGCCGTGGTGGCCGTGCTGAGGACCAGATTGCCCGCCGCCCCACCGCTGCCCGTGCAGGTGAAGGACATGATGCCCGACCCGTCGCTGCTGGTGACCAGACCGGTCAGGAAGAGTTCGACATCTCCCGTCCCGGTACAGCCAGAAGCTGTCTTGATGGCACCGAACTGCCCGGTGCCGTTCGCCGTGACGCCGCTGAATGGCGCCAGGTCGAGTCTCAGGGTGGCGCCGGTTCCCGAACCGCTGGCGCGCATGTGGATGTAGCCGCTGCCAACACCGCTGGTCAGTCGGATGTGCAATCCGCTGGCGCAGTTCTGGCGAGCAATGGCCTGTAAGGTTGTGGTCATGTGAGGCTCCTTTCTACTCAGGCCGGCTGAGTGTAGGTGAGGGAAGTGATGCTCACGTCAGCCCCACGAGGGATGACGGTGGTGGTGGTGGCGAAGACGAAGTCTGCAACGCCACCGCTGCCGGTGCAGTCGCCCTCAAGGATGAGGGTGCCGGCGCTGTCGTAGAAGGCGCCGGTCATGGCCTTCTCGATCACCCCGGTGCCCGTTGCGGCAGTGTCGGTGGTGATGGCAGCGAAGGTGCAGACCCCGCTCGCATTGGAGGCGAAGGCAGCGGCCGCCAGGAGCAACACCGCTCCCGTTCCGGACGCGCCTGCGCGGAACTCCAAGGTTCCGCCCGTACCGCTGCTGAGGAGTTCGCCAATGCCACTAGCACTGGCGGCCCTCGCGGTGTCATAGAGAGTGGTCGCCATCGGATTCCCCTTTCTTGGGTTGATGGGTTGCGGACATCAGACGAACCTCCTCATCACGACCAGGTCGTGAGGGGGTACTACCGAGACTGTTTGTTGATTGTGTACCCATCAGATTTCCGTCCAGACGCACGCCGTTGCCACAGCGGCGTCGATGCAGATGTACCGACGGGCAGAGTTTGCTGCCATGGCGTAATCGCCTGCGGACCGATTGATGATCGTGGCCCCATTCTTGAGCGTGGTGTTCCCATTGGTGGCCACGACGGTGATGACCTGCCCTAGGTCGCCGTTGTCGAATCGGATGATGCTTGTGGCAACGGAGGATGATGCCCAGAAGTGGGTCATGTTCTTCACGTTGGGCGTGGTGGCCAAGTCGGACAGGGTGAAGAAGGACGGATTCACCGATGGGCGAAGAATGGTGACGTCCCAATTCCCCGTGCCGAGATTGCGGCAGATGGCCCGCGAGTAGAGTTCTATGGGGAGCAGGATTGTCGTCCCCCCATTGATGGTGCCGTCTGCACTGCGGACCGTAAGGGCGATTTGGTTTGTCCCGGCGGCACGGAAGACCTCAATCTGATGGCCTATCAGGTCCCGGTTGGTCTTTTCCGGTAGGGCAATGGTCCGCGTCGCCGCCGTTGCGTCTACGGAAATGATCTCGTCCCGGCAACGTGCGTCATAATCCCCGGAAATGGGGATGACTTCATGTTCGGTCATCGTAGACGCATCCGCCGTGGTCGCCTGGTAGCCGATGATCGTTGCCGCATTGGTGGTGTTGTTCCTGATGATAGCCGCGCTGATCCCGGTAACCAAGATGCCCGTAAAAGTGGTGGAC